>NZ_BAAGZD010000003.1:0-834117 GCF_054778895.1 Spirosoma fluminis | reverse complement strand
ACCTGTTTCCAGCCCTGTTGATGGAGGGCAGCACATCGTCGGCGCAGGACTTCATATTCAGTCTGTTTGTAGTTTGTCATCGTGACCACAAGATACAGGTATTACGTACCTATTCACGTATCAATATGTGCCTGTCAAGTTAAGAGAACTTTTACAAATCCATAAATAGTTATTGCATGTTAGTATCTCCTACTTATGGCATATAACTCAGAACGCCGTTTCCATTAAAGAAACGGCGTTCTTGTTTATCAGCGACAGCGATTTATGAGTGTATTTGTTTTCGGATGGCTATTCATTGAATCTTGGCAAAACGAACAGTTTACTGACGCAAATCTGGAATAGATAACCTTCAGCGGCCGGTTCCGTTTAAAAAGATTCTGGTTGATGAGCCGGGCTCAGCCGTTTTTACCTATAGTACCAAGTTCGGTTTGTGTAGTATGGTTAGTCAACGTTGGTTTGTTCAAGTACTCGTAAGCTTATTCGTGTTTGCGGCTGCCGGGCCTCTAAGTGCCCAGGATACCGCTCAGGTTCTGACGCCGTCGGGTCGACAAAGTATTCCTGATACGTTACTGTTCAAAATCCAAAAAGCGCAGTCGGTTATTACCGAAATCAAAACCGCTGAGAAGAGGGGTAATGGCGTAAACCGCATTCGTGTCGGATTGGCCGACGTGAAAGCGAACGTAGCGCCGGTTTTGTCAGACGTGCAGAACCATCGGCAAACGATTAGTACGAAAAACCTGTCCAATTACAGTGCTATTCTGAACGATGCGCTCGTAAAGTTGACAACCTGGCGAACGGCTCTCTCGAAAGTAAACAACGACTTACAGAGCCGACTCGATCAGGTGCTGGCGTTAAGCGGTGATTCGCTGTTGACCGTAGCCAGCAACGACACAACCCAAAAGAAGCTTTACCTCGATCAATTAGTCAGTCTGAAACTTCAGTTGCAGCAGGCGGGTACGCGGACAAGCATTCAGCTCGATACGGTTAGCCGCCTGCTGGCCGATGTGTCGGGTACTTCGTTACGTATCAGCAACCTACAATCAATTCTGAACGAGCAACTCCAGAAATCGGCCGAGGATGCCTTTCAACGCGAGTCGCCGTATTTGTGGGATGCGCCGTTCTGGCCCGATCTGACCAATACCCAGGCGGGGGCCCAGTCAAGTTATCAGGGCCAGCAGAAGATTCTGAAGTATTTCTTTGCGTCGAGTTGGGACAACCGGTTTTTGCTGATTCTGCTTACTGCTGGTTTCTTCGTTTGGGTTTTCAGCAACCTGAAGAGGGCTCGTGAACCGGATGTAAGTCAAAAGGTAGGCACACTGACTGTCGACAACCTTCGTCCTCTTCCGATTGTTGCCTCGCTGATTTTTCTGCTGAATTTGGTGCCTCTCTTCGAGCCTGGGTCACCGTCTCTGTACATAGAACTTACACAATTTCTGCTCTTACTGGTGTTAACTGTTCACATCTGGAACCAGATCACCCGGCCGGAGTTACGACTGTGGCTGCTGAATGGAGCGTTGTACATTCTGCTTATTGTCACCAATACGCTGGTAAACGATTCGGTGTTTTTGCGGCTCTGGCTGATGGCTCTGAACATAGCCTTTTTGTATTTAGGCATGGTCTATGCCCGACATCTGCATCACAAAACCATTAGTACGCGCATTATCCGGCCCGTTACCAGACTGTATCTGGTACTGCACGGATTAGCCATTGTGCTAAACCTATTTGGGCGGATCAGTCTGGCCAAAACGTTCAGCACCACGGCTGTAATCGCGTTAATTCAGATAACGGGTCTGGGCATATTTATCGAGATCGTTCTGGAAGCGCTTGAATTACAGATCAAACTAAGTGCCTGTTCGCAGGGACTTTTCTCCCGCGTAAACGTCGACCACATTCGTCGTTCCGTTAAGAAAGGACTCGTTTTGCTGGCCGTTGGCTTATGGTTACTGGTGTTCTTTATCAACCTGGGCATCGCCGACAGCATCTTTAATTTTATCGCCGATATTCTCAACAAACCGCGAACGTTTGGCAGCGTTACGTTCAGTTTGAGCAATGTCCTGTCGTTTGCCATCATCATCTACCTGGCAAGTCTGCTCCAGAAAAATATCGGTTTATTTTTTGGGGAAAGTCAACTTCCGGAAGCCGGTGACCAGGTCGATCAGATCAGCTCCGTACTGGCTTTGATCCGGCTGGTGATTATTGTTGGTGGAGTGTTGCTGGCCGTCGTGGCCTCGGGGATCTCGATCGATAAATTCACGGTCGTGCTGGGAGCGCTCAGTGTGGGCATTGGGCTGGGGATGCAAACCATTGTCAGCAACTTTGTCTCGGGAATCATTTTAATCTTCGAAAAACCGTTTCGAATTGGCGACTACATTGAACTGGCCGACAAAAAAGGCAGGATACTGACTATTGGCATTCGATCCAGCAAGATGCTTACGGGGCAAGGCTCAGAAGTCATTATTCCAAACGGCGATCTGTTATCCAATCGGCTGGTGAACTGGTCGTCGAACGCTACGTATCTCAAATCGGAATTTACCTTAAAAGTGACGAGTGATGCAGATCTGGAAGCGGTCCGTGAAATCATTCAGAGCGAAGTAGATCGCCTGGATGATACGTTAACGTCTATGCCGCCGGAAGTAATGGTTACGGGTCTAAGCGGGGACACCGTCGAATTAAAAGTGCAGGTTTGGATAAAAAGCATCTATTCGGAGCCTGCACTGAAAAGCAGGCTACTGCAGCAGTTGATAATCAGGTTTAAAGCCGCTAACATTAAACTGGTTTAAGTAAGGCGTTTTATAGTGTTTGCCAGCAAATCAATACATAATGATGTATGTTTACAAAGCCCATTCTTAGGTTTCTTTCCTGCAATCTGAGCCGCTGAACTACCCATTTGCGTTTTGAAGACGAACAAGTTCAACAGTGGTTTCACTGAATTAAGATAACTCTTAACCGTGTTGACATACTCTCCTTTATGCGTACTTATAACGTATCACGACGTTCATTCCTAATGGCTTCGCTTGGCCTTCCGATGGTGTCTGCTTTGCCTGCCTTTACGCCGGCGTCGCTTACGGCCGGTCAAATCATCGACCGTATCAAAGCGAACGTGGGCGTACCCTGGCGTGAGCAGACCGTCGATAAGCTGATTGCTGGTAACACTGACATACCCGTTAAAGGGATCGCCTGTACGATGATGGCTACCCTCGACGCACTTCAGCGGGCGGCCGCGAAGGGGTTGAATATGGTGATTACCCATGAGCCAACGTTCTACTCGCACCAGGACCGGATCGAGCCCATTCAGGACGATGCCCTTTACCAGCGCAAGCAGGATTTTATCCAGCAGCAGGGCATGGCCGTTTTTCACTTCCATGATCACTGGCACGCCCACAAACCCGACGGCATTGCTACCGGTATGATTCGCGAACTAGGCTGGGAGAAGAATAACGACCCTGAAAATTTACGTCTGTTTACGTTTCCGGAAACAACACTGGCCCGATTTGCGCAGGGAATGGCCTCCAAACTGAACATACGTACCATGCGGGTTATCGGCGATCCGCAGCTACCGGTCAGGCGGGTAATGGCGAGTTGGGGTAACGTCAGCCTAATGCCGGGTGTTCCGTTTCTGGCGCAGGCAGACGTATTAGTGGTCGGGGAGACCCACGAATGGGAGTTGGTGGAATATGTGCAGGACGCCATTACCTCAGGCCAGAAAAAAGCCTTGATCATCATGGGGCACTTACTGTCTGAGCAGGCCGGGATGAAGTATTGCACCGAGTGGTTGAAGGGCTTTATCCCGGAAGTACCCGTCGAGTTCATCGCAGCTAACGAACCTTACTGGCGGCCCGACCAGCCTGTTAAATAGAGAGTCACAAAGAGTTGATTAGATTGTACTTCTCCTGTTTCTAGAAGTGAGCCGTAAACTGTTTAAACCAAAAACAAAAAGCACTTAACATTATGTGTTAAGTGCTTGATTTTCAGTGGTGGGAGTTGACGGGTTCGAACCGCCGACCCTCTGCTTGTAAGGCAGATGCTCTGAACCAGCTGAGCTAAACTCCCTTTTGATGCCCCGTCCGGCTTAGTTGTTGTCGTTTGGGAGTGCAAATATAGCCTCCTGATTCGCCGTTTTGCAAGTTTTGGGACAAAAAAATCTAAAAAATTTTGCAAGGAGCTGATAACCAAAGCAGCTTAGCTTACTCAAAATTCAGATATAAGGTTACCGTATGCGTGGTGAGCTTGTTAATGCCAATACCCGCTGCATTACTGGTAGGGCGGTAGAGGTTCACAAGGCCATGCGAGAAGCGGAGTTCGGGTGCAAACTTGAAAAACTCAAAGAACTGCTCGAAGCCAACCCCGTACTCAACCGCAAAGTCCATCGTGCCCGTACTGAGTCGGCTTGTACCCTGCTGTTCCTTCCGGCGGACGTTTGTTTCAATGCTGAAGGCGCCACCAGCCAGCAGATACATGCGCGTGTTGTTACGTCGCTCCGATTTGTATTTGACCAGCAGCGGAAAATCCAGCCAGGTCGATTCGCGTACTTCAGTTTTCGATGTTCCGCCCGGATAGTCGTATTTCACTTCACGGCTAAACAGCGATACAGAAGGCGTCAGGCGAAGATCGAACCGGTCATCGAGGAAGGCGTTCACGACGAAGCCAACCCGAAAGCTGGGTTTGTTGGGTGAATAAATTCGATACGCTGAGTCGGCCTGCAGGAAGGATGGACTATAGCCAACACTAAACCGCGTAATGGGCGCGGCAAAGAAAAAGCCGTAGTGTATGGTCTTATCATCGTAGCGCTCCAGATGCTTACGAACGTACTTATAGGTCTGCGCCTGTGTTGGTACACTCATGAGCATACCAACCAGCAAAGCCAGGCTAAGCCGGATGGCCAGTAAATTCAACAGCCGATTGCCAACTAGGAACCTGCTTTCTGACCTATGTAAATTGAAGCGACGCCGAAGGTGAGGGGTATCCATCTGGTGTTGGTGAATCCAGCCGCTTCGTAGATGCGCAGGAAGTCAGGACCATCGGGAAATGCCTGAACGGATTCGGGCAGATACGTATAAGCCGATGCGTCTTTGCTTACCAGGCGCCCAATAAGCGGCAGGATAGTCCGGGAGTAAAAACCGTATACTTGTTTAAATGGGAACTGACGCGGATTCGAGAATTCGAGCACTACGCATACCCCACCGGGGCGAATGACGCGGTACATATCCGTTAAGCCGTTGAGCAGATTCTCGAAGTTGCGCACACCAAACGAAACGATGACAGCATCGAATTCATTGTCTGTAAATGGTAAACGTTCTGAATCGCCTGATCGCATCTCAATGATGGTATCGACTCCGCGCTTCTTCATTTTCTCCCGGCCGACCGCCAGCATACCCTCCGAAATATCGACGCCAACAATTTTCTGAGGCTTGAGCGCGAGGGCTTCCAAGGCAAAATCGCCCGTTCCGGTAGCAATGTCCAGAATCGTTTTGGGGGCATACGGCCGCAGTTCGCGAATGGCCCGTTTACGCCAAAGAATGTCGATGCCGCCACTCAGTACGTGATTAAGCAGATCATACTTCGGCGATATGTTGTCGAACATTTCGGCAACCTGCTCGCGCTTGGAGGTGTCTTTGTCTTTGTAAGGTACAACGGCCATTCATTAAAGAGCGAAAGGGTGAATGAGCGAAAGGGTGAAGCAGTTAAAAGTAGCTATTTTGTATCGCTCTTTCACTCTTTCACTCTTTCGATAGTTCACAAACCGGCTGACCATTGGGAAAGTTTCGCAGCTGTAGCCCGTTATGGCGCTGAATCATTGCGTTTTGCCTCGGCTTTCCGTAGTTTGACACACCAAATATCCGGACAAACCATTTGTAGTGCTTATGACCAGTGCCTTGTTTCCATTTCTGCCGTTTCTCTTCACGCTCCTGTCGACCGTACAAGACGAGCCTACGCCTAAGCAAGTACACCAGCTTCACCAGCGTATACTGACGCTTGATACACATGCCGATGCGCCGATTATGATGCAGACACCGGACTTCGATGTGGGGGTGGCGCACAATACCAAACGCGACGGGTCACAGATTGACTTTCCCCGAATGAAAGAGGGCGGAATGGATGCCATGTTTTTCGCGGTCTATACGTCGCAGGGGCCTCGAACGCCCGAAGGTCATGCCGAAGCGAAACGAAACGCGCTAAACCAGTTCAGACTTATTCACGATGCCTTAAAGAAACACCCCAATCAGGCCGAGCTGGCCTTAACCCCCGCCGATGCTTACCGGATTCAAAAAGCGGGTAAGCGGGCCGTGTTTATCGGGATGGAAAATGGGTACCCGGTGGGCGACGAGCTGAACATGCTCAAAACGTATTATGACCTGGGTTGCCGCTACATTACGCTGACGCACTTCGCCAACAACCTGATTGGCGACTCATCGACCGACCCCGATGGGCCGCTGTATGGCGGTCTCAGCGAGTTTGGCAAGAAAGTGGTGCCCGAAATGAATCGGCTGGGTATTCTGATCGACGTATCCCACATAGCGGACAGTACCTTCTACGACGCCCTGGCCCTGTCGAAAGCGCCTGTTATTGCGTCGCACTCGAATTGCCGCGCCTTATGCGATTTCCCCCGGAACATGACCGACGATATGATTCGGGCTATAGCCGCCAAGGGGGGCGTTGTACAGGTGAATTTTGTGAGCGATTACCTGAAAAAACCATCGGACGAGCACCGGGCGGCAAAGACCAAAATTCGCATGTCGAGAGTAGGTAAGGTGGCCACTCCCGACATGGAAGCCCGTATAGCCGCTCAGAGCGATTCGGTCGCCAAAGTGTATGCCTCGGAGCGAGCGAGCCTGTCCGACATCGTCGATCACATCGACCATATTGTTAAAATTGCCGGGATCGACCACGTAGGCATCGGCAGTGATTTCGATGGGGGAGGGAGCGTTAACGGGCTGGAGGACGTCAGCCAGATCGAAAACCTGACCGCTGAATTAATGCGCCGGAAGTACTCCGAAGCTGATATTGCCAAAATCTGGGGCGGAAATCTACTTCGGGTGCTAGGGCAGGCCAGAGTGACACCCTGATCAACCGATTTCAGATACGACTATTCCTATCCCAACCCCATGACTCCTGAAGCCGTTTTTCAGTTTGCCAGTACGCTGGTATTACCCCAATGGTTGCTGATGATTATAGCCCCGCGCTGGCACGTAACGCAGTGGCTGGTGCGATCGTACCTGATTCCCGTGGTGCTGGCGGTTATCTATATCATATATCTGTTCGGTGGTGGTTCGGTTGACTTTTCGGCCTTTGGATCGCTGCCAGGCGTAAAGAATTTATTTGCTACCGGGGGCGATGGCGTCATGCTGGCAGGGTGGGTGCATTATCTGGCGTTTGATCTAATAGCTGGTTCGGTGGTGCTGCGCGACGCGCAGGAGAAACAGATTCCTCATTGGCTGATTATCGTTCCGTTACTGGCCTGCTTTATGGTAGGGCCGGTTGGCTTGCTGCTCTACTGGATTATCCGTTTGGTTTGGACACGGCAATTATCGGCTTAGCCATGAAAACACTGCTTAAAACGCTACGTACCGGAAATGCCGTTCTGTACTGGTTTGGGGTAATCTGCCTGATTGGCGCGGGTATTTGTGCCATACTGGTGTTGTTGACAACCCAACAGGTAATGGGCATCAACGCCTTCATTAAACCCACTAAATTCTTTGTTTCGATCTGGCTGTTCTGCTGGACAATGGCCCTTTATCTGCCCTTGCTTAATCGGCCCAGAACGGCCACTATCTATGCCTGGATGGTAGGCTTGGTGCTTACGTTCGAGATGGTAATTATCGTTGGCCAGGCCGCTTTAGGTAAGTTATCGCACTTTAACATCAGCTCGGTACGTGATGCTATATTATTTTCAGCGATGGGCATCGCCATTACTACGTTTACACTCTGGACGGGGTATATTGGCGTTCTCTTCTTCACGCTGAAAACAAGTGCGGTTCCGGCTTCGTACCTGTGGGGAATCCGGCTCGGTATTCTGCTTTTTGTCGTTTTTGCGTTTGAGGGAGGCATGATGGCGTCCCGACTGGCGCATACGGTTGGTGCGCCGGATGGCGGAGCGGGTCTGCCCGTCACGAACTGGAGCGTCAGAAACGGCGATTTACGCGTAGCGCATTTCTTCGGCATGCACGCGCTGCAACTCTTGCCGCTCTACGGCTATTATCTGGCGCGTCGTCCCCGTCAGGTGATGATTGCGGCCTGTTTGTACGCAGCGGTTGTGACCGTTCTGTTCGTTCAGGCGCTTTCTGGCAGGCCGTTACTGTTGAGCCTCGGTTCTTAGCGGGCATAGGGTAAAGAAAAGTGACCCGGCTCTTTTGGTAGCGACTCACGATCGTATTACCCATGAACCGTTCTGAATTTTTGAAAACGTCTGCGTTAGCCAGTGCTACGCTCATTACCGATCCCGTGCAGGTTCGGGCTTTTATCACACGTAAACCCGCCCAGAAATACCGTACCGCCCTGGTTGGCTCGGGCTGGTGGGGTACCAACATCCTGCGTTGCGCCGTGCAGGCGGGCGAATCGAAAGTAGTGGGCATCTGCGACGTAGATACCCGCCAGCTCAAAACCCTCAGCGACGAACTCGGTAAATTAACATCTGATAAACCGAAGCTCTACCGGGATTATCGCGAGATGCTGACGGCCGAAAAGCCCGAAATCGTTATCGTCGCCACTCCCGACCACTGGCACCCGCTCATTGCCATTGCCGCCATGAAAGCCGGTGCACACGTATACGTTGAAAAACCCATCGGCCACACCATCAATGAAGGCAAGGCGATGGTGAAAACCGCCCGCGATACGGGTCGAATTTGTCAGGTGGGTACGCATCGGCGCGTATCGCCCCATAACGTATCGGGTATGGAGTTCCTGAAATCGGGAAAGGCGGGCAAGATCGGCATGGCACGCGCGTTCGTGTATTACGGTGGGGGAGCCGGTCAGCCCACGCCCGACACCGAAGCGCCTAAAGAAATGGATTGGGATATGTGGTGCGGCCCCGCTCCATTACGTGCTTACAACCGGACGATGCACCCAAGAGGCTGGCGCAACTACCTGGACTACGCCAACGGTACCCTCGGCGACTGGGGTATTCACTGGCTGGACCAGATTCTGTGGTGGACGGAAGAAAAACACCCGCGCAAAGTCTACTCGACGGGTGGGCGCGCTATTAAACAAGACAGTACCGACGCACCCGATCATCAGGTTGCTACGTATGAGTTTGAAGGGTTCACAGCCCTGTGGGAGCAGCGGGCGTTTGCGGGTAATACCGCCGAAAAAACGCATCCTCAGCAGGCCGTGGGCGTGTACTTCTATGGAACCGAAGGTACGTTCCATATGGGCTGGCTCGATGGCTGGACCTTTTATCCCTCAGATCCTAAGAAACCTGTTATTCATCAGGATGCCCAGTTGAACAAACCCGACGATCAGAATATTGCGCAGTTGTGGGCCAACTTCCTGGAGAGTATCAAAACGAACAAAATGCCGGTCAGCGATATTGAAATTGGGCATCGCTCGACCAATATGGCGCTGCTGGGTATGCTGTCGATGAAACTGGGACGTAGCGTTGCCTGGGATGGTCAGCAGATTCCGAACGATCCAGAGGCTAACAAACTTTTGAGCCGTGTGTACCGTGGAGAATGGCAATATCCGGTTTAAGGATCTTTACGCGTTTCCTTTTAACTGACCCGTTTCAACCGAGACGGGTTTTTTGTTACGTTTCTGGCCGTGGGTGATTCAACCAGGTTGATGGATAACCTTTAGTGAGCTAAATGCCTGCGTCCAGCCGGGTGCATCGCAGTACGAACATCTCCTTGGCAGAATCCTAAAAGTGCGTCTATGTAGCGAAAAGGCATTTAACAAGTCACATAAAATACACAATTGGTTGTATATGAATTAATTGATAATATTTACTTCTTAATTTTTGTTGAAATAAGTTATCCATTTTAGGACTTTTTCTGTCAAATTTGAGACATATCTAATAACGAAAATTGACGGCATTGTATGTTTGTGTAACACGTAGCGAGCACCTGCTGACCCTGTCCGATTAGGCTGATCAGCAACATTTTGGCAATCCCTATTAGTCGGATTGCTTCTCAATTTCTGGTGGAGTTCTCATCCATTGTATTAAACTCTCAATCCTTCCATTCTGATCTATGAACACGTATACACTACTACACAACCAGCGGCTATTGGCTGGTCTGCTCTGGCTAAGTTCATCGAGCCTTGTATGCGCTCAAAACAACTACGTAGTGACCGGGCCAAGTTCTCCAAGTCCGGGTTCCGAAAATACAGTGGTCGGTATTCAGGCGGCTAGCCTGGCCCTCACTGGTGCTGGTAATGTATTCGTAGGCTTCGAAACGGGCCGAAGTAATACAGGAGGCAGTCTGAATACATTTATTGGTTATAAGGCTGGGCGTTCAAACACGAACGCGAATTACAATACGTTTGTGGGCAACTCAGCGGGCTGGAATACCACCGAAGGAAGTGAGAACACGTTTATCGGTAATGGTGCGGGCGCAACCAATACCAATGGCATCAAAAACACCTTTGCCGGTGCCAACGCCGGTACGTTAAACTCGTCGGGAGCCTTCAACTCATACTATGGTTTCAACGCGGGCTATCGGACCACTAACGCTCAGTCTAATGTGTTCATTGGCCACGAGTCCGGCTTTTCGACCACCGAAGGCGGCTTGAATACGTTTCTGGGCAGTTCAACAGGGTACAATAACCTGACGGGCGGAGAAAATACGTTTGTGGGGAATCAGGCTGGTTTTAACAATCGATCGGGTTATAACAACGTTTTTGTCGGTTCGCAGACGGGCGGTCGAAACGAAACCGGTGTTAATAATGCGTTTGTTGGCTGGTTAACGGGCTTTAATACAACGACCGGCAGCTATAACGCCTTTTTGGGAGAAAGAGCCGGTTTGTTCAATAAGTCGGGGCATAGTAACGCCTATGTAGGGGTTCACGCTGGGTACACCAATGAAACCGGTAGCAACAACGTAGCACTGGGCGATTCGGCCGGTTTCAATAATACTGTCTCAAATAACGTTTTTCTGGGCAGCAAAACCGGCTTTTCAAATACGACGGGTGGCTTCAACGTCTTCACGGGTGCCTACGCTGGTTACAGCAACACAACCGGAAGTTTTAACGTCTTAAATGGCCTCGACGCCGGCCATTTCAATACGACCGGCAGCTTCAATCTCTTTTCGGGCCATCAGGCCGGATATGGCAACAGTACGGGGAGTCAGAATACGTTTCTGGGGTATCAGGCGGGTCGTAACAACCAGACTGGAAGCGCCAATGTATTTATCGGGCTTACGGCCGGATTTAACAACAACAACGGCACCGCGAACCTATTTCTGGGGCAACGGGCAGGATTCGGCAATACCGTAGGCAATTATAACACGTTTATTGGTAGCTCATCGGGCGAAGCCAACACCGTAGGCGCTAATAATAATTTTATTGGAAATGGGGCTGGTTTTGCCAATACGGAAGGGAACTTCAATGTATACATTGGCTCGGCAGCCGGCAGTAAAAATCAGCGCGGGGCCAATAACATAAGCATTGGATCGTACGCCGGGATGGAAAACGTCGACGGCAGTAACAACACGTTTGTAGGTCACAGCGCTGGCGTTCCAACAGGCTCCGCCCTGCAGAACGTTACAGTTCTGGGCTATAATGCGCAGGCTACAGCCTCTAATTCGGTAATTCTTGGCCGCGATGCGAACGTAGGCATTGGTACGTCGGCTCCGGCTGCCAAGCTGGAAGTCGTTTCAGGTACGTCTGGTACCTCAGGATTACGGCTAACCAACCTTACTGCTGGCTCGACGGCATCGGTGCTCAATCAAACCAAATTCTTAACGGTGAACGCTCAGGGCGACGTAGTACTAGGAAGTATCAATGGCTCAGGTCGTTCGGCTGCGACTGAATCACTCTGGCAACGTAAAGGGCCTTATCTGGAAAGTACACAGGGCGAAGCGGTCATTATCGGGCAGGGTATTACGACTACGCCTTCGGAGTACAATCTATTTGTGAGCAAAGGTATTCTGACCGAACGAGTTAAGGTAGCCGTCAAGAACACGGACGATTGGTCGGATAAGGTGTTTGCGCCTGCCTATTCGTTACGTCCACTGGAGGAGGTTGAGCGGTACATTAAAGCGAACCAGCATCTGCCAGACGTACCATCGGCTAAAGAAATGGTAGAAAAAGGCAACGATCTGCACCAGACCGACGCGAAACTGCTGGAGAAGATCGAAGAACTAACCTTGTATCTGATCGAGATGAAGAAAGAAAATCAGGCGCTGAAACAACAGGTCGAAACGCTGATGATAAACAAACGTAATTGACATGAGTAAGCTTTTACTTCTAATTACCCTACTGCTTCAGGGCTTACGATGTATAGCTCAGCCAGTAGCCGCTGACCGGATTCTGGCGAAAGGGTACCAGCCCCGATTGCTTGAACAGGCAACTGCGACATTGATTGCGCGTAACACCGTATCGTCGGCTAAACCCGTTGTGTATAAAGCAGGGAAAACGGTTATCCTTCTGACTGGATTTGAGGTTAAACCCGGTTCCGTTTTCACCGCGTACCCGGAAGCAGTTTCTCAATTGGCCTGGCGGGAAACGGAGACCGAGTCGATGCGCATATCCACCCATCCCAATCCGTTTGATGACGTAACGCGGATTACGTATCAGTTAGTTAAAACAGGTCGTACCCGTTTGTTTATCAGCGATGCCGAGGGGCGGTTAGTCAGCAACCTGGTCGACCAGCAACAGGAAACGGGCCAGCATCAGGTGGAATGGCGGACGGGAAACTTACCCACAGGAACCTATGTATGCACCCTGGATGTGGGTGGAGAACGCCTGTCGAAACGCATCATCCGTAAGTAACGGTGATTAATGGGCTGGCAGAGGACCGGCGTTGAAGGTACACGACCGGAAGCTAATCAGCCACGGAAGACTTCGCCTGACGAGAGCATAATTCTACGGTTGAGTATTCCCGTCATTCTCCGGAAAGACAAAGTTGTTTGAGGAGTGTTCCCTGGAAACTACGTGCTAACCCGTCAACATGATAAAAAAAGTCCTTGCAATACGTTGATTTGCAAGGACTTATAACGAATAGGCTGTGGGCCAGCCAGGACTCGAACCTGGGACTTACTGATTATGAGTCAGGCACTCTAACCAACTGAGTTACAAGCCCATTGCTGACCGATTGCTCAGCTTCAGCAGGGCAAATTTACGAAAATTTTTAGACCAAAATAGAGGCAGAACAGGATTTTCGACCCTAAAACTGGTTATTTCGTATGACGGCCAGCTGCAAACCTGTCTGGCAGCGCTTTACATGCCAACGCCCAATAAGAAAAAAATTCTTAATGATCCGGTCTACGGCTTCATTACGATTCCGTCGGATCTGCTGTTTGATCTGGTCGAACATCCGTATTTCCAGCGGCTACGGCGCATTAAACAGCTTGGCCTGTCGGAATACGTCTATCCGGGCGCTTTGCATACGCGGTTTCATCACGCACTGGGCGCTATGCACCTGATGGGCGAGGCTACCCACACGCTTCGGGGGAAAGGCCATTTTATTTCCGACGAGGAATGCGAAGCCGCTCAGGTGGCTATTCTGCTGCATGACGTTGGACATGGGCCGTTTTCGCACGTGTTAGAATGCTGCCTGCTCGATAACGTGCCGCACGAAGCCATATCGTTGCTGCTGATGCATGAGTTAAATCAGCAGTTCGGCGGACGGCTAACCATGGCCATCCAGATGTTTGAAGGAACCTACGAACGGCCGTTTTTTCATCAGCTTATTTCAAGCCAGCTGGATATGGACCGTATGGATTACCTGAATCGGGACGGGTACTATACGGGGGTGGCCGAAGGCGCTATCGGTGCCGAGCGGATTATCAAAATGCTGGATCTGGTCGACGACCAGCTGGTGGTGGAAGCCAAAGGTATCTTGAGCGTTGAAAATTTTCTGAACGCTCGTCGGTTGATGTACTGGCAGGTGTATCTGCACAAAACCTCAATCTGCTGTGAGTCGATGCTGGTTCAGATGTTACGTCGGGCGCGGTTTCTGGTTCGTCAGGGCGATTCCCTATTCAGCGGTTCAACTTATTCAACTCCCGTTTACGCGCCGGATGCATTCATGCTGTTTCTGCGGGAAAGTGTTACGCTGGCCGATTTTCAGACCAACCGAACGTACCTTAACGCGTTTACTCAATTGGACGATTACGACATCTGGTCGTGCATAAAGCAATGGGCTTTACACCCCGATGTAATCCTGTCCACGCTTTGTCGGATGCTCCTGGATCGTAACCTGTTCAAGATTATATTATCGACCGAGCCGTTTGCGGCTGAACTGGTGGACGAACTGGAAGATCAGCTCCGCCGAATGGGCATTTCAGACGAGAGTTTATCCTACTTTCTGGTGGAAGGCCAGGCAACGAACGCAGCATATCTGCCGTCGCAGGAGCGAATAAATATCAAGCTAAAATCGGGTAAGGTCATTGACATTGCCGATGCGTCTGATTTGTCGAATATTCAGGTGCTAACCAATATTGTACGTCGCTATTACGTCTGCTGGGCAAAAGGTTTGGAATTTAAGGCGGTGGTGCAATAAGCAACGTATGGATAGCTCATTTCGGGCACACAGACCCCTTACCCTACAGTTCGCTGAGTTCCGGGACGAATTGCGGAAAAGTGCAATTTGTTAGCTACCTTAGCGGCCCAATCGCTCGCCATTATCGGGCGTGTTGCGACGGCCGTCATACGTATATGGAGTTTACAGTCAAGCAGATTGCCACACTGCTGGGGGGCGAGGTAGCCGGGAATGATACACTGGCAATCACTAAATTAGCCAAAATAGAGGAAGGGCAACCAGGCGATATTTCGTTTTTGTCGAACCTCAAATATGAACCGCATTTGTATACTACACAAGCGTCTGCGGTGATTGTCGACCGGTCGTTTCAGCCTAAAAAGCCGGTATCTTCTGCGTTAATCTTTGTTGAAAATTCCTACTCAGCCTTCACGCGTCTGCTCGAAGAGTATCATAGACAACTAAACTTTTCGCGGGTAGGGGTTGAACAGCCAGCGTACCTGGGCGAGGGGGCTGAATGCGGTGAGCAGGTGTATCGGGGAGCTTTTTCGTACGTAGGCCGGAATTGTAAGATCGGGCGTAACGTCAAAATTTACCCCCATGCGTATGTGGGTAACAACGTGCAGATTGGCGACAATACCATTATTCATGCGGGTGCCCGCGTTCTGGACAACTGCCAGATTGGCCAATATTGCGTCATTCATCCAAATGCGGTGATTGGCAGCGAGGGCTTTGGGTTTGCTCCGCAACCGGATGGGAGTTACAAGACCATTCCGCAACTGGGCAACGTGATTCTGGAAGACTTTGTTAATGTTGGAGCCGGTACGACGATTGACTGCGCGACGATGGGGTCGACCATTATTCGGCAGGGGGTGAAACTGGATAACCTGATCCAGATCGCTCACAATGTTGAGATTGGAAAGAACACAGTAATTGCCGCGCAGACGGGCATTTCGGGGTCCACAAAAATTGGTGAGAACTGCGTTATTGCCGGCCAGGTAGGTTTTGCCGGTCATCTGACCATTGCCAACGGAACGAAAGTCGGTGCCCAGTCGGGCGTCGGAAAAAATGTTACTGAAGAAGGCACAGCCATCAACAGTTCTCCGGCATTTGGCCTGAAAGAAAGTATGCGTTCATTAGCCGTGTTTCGGCGGTTGCCGGAGCTGGAACGGCGTGTTTTTGACCTTGAAAAGAAAAACGAGAAGAGTTAGGAACGGATAAGTTTGTATCGCTGTACGTAATGCACGCTTACCACTCGCTAACTTGTTTATTATGATTACGAAACAACAGACGATTCAGAAGGCTGTCTCCGTATCGGGAGTGGGGTTGCACACGGGCGTCTCGGCAACAATGACGTTTCTGCCCGCGCCAACGAATCACGGGTATAAGTTCCAACGCGTTGATTTGCCCGGTCAGCCAATTGTGGATGCTGACGTAGACAATGTCGTAGACCTGTCGCGGGGTACCACCATTGAACAGAGCGGAGCGCGTATTCACACCGTCGAACATACGCTGGCGGCCCTGGTCGGCCTCCAGTTAGATAATATTCTCATTCAGCTGGATGGGCCTGAACCGCCTATCATGGATGGTTCGTCGATTCAGTTTATTGAGGCCCTGCGCGACGCCGGGGTTGAAGAACAGAACGCAACCCGCAACTATTTCGAGGTGAGCGAATACGTTCATTATCGGAATCCCGAGAAAGACATTGAATTGGCCGCTTTGCCGCTAAACGATTACCGACTGACGGTGATGGTCGATTACAACTCGCGCGTCATCAGTAGCCAGCACGCTTACCTGAACGACATCACGCAGTTTCCGGAGCAGATCGCCAATTGCCGGACGTTCGTCTTTTTGCACGAACTTGAAGCGCTTTACAAGCAGAACCTGATTAAAGGGGGCGATCTGACCAACGCCATTGTGATTGTTGATCGGGAGGTAAAGGATGGCGAACTGGATTATCTGGCGGATTTGCTGAATAAGCCGAAAGTAAGCGTAAACAAGCAGGAAGGCATCCTGAATAACATTCAGCTGCACTATCCTAACGAGATGGCACGCCACAAACTGCTGGACATGGTTGGCGACCTGGCCCTGATCGGTCGGCCCATCAAAGCCCAGATTCTGGCGGCACGGCCGGGTCATGCGGCTAACGTAGCGTTTGCCAAAAAAATCAAGAAACTCATTCAGAAGAACGCGGCTAATCAGGTCCCTCAGTACGACCCCAAGCAGCCACCCGTACTCGACATCAACCAGATTGCGAATCTGCTGCCGCACCGCTACCCGTTTCAGATGATTGACAAAATCATCGCCCTGGACGAGAACAGCGTAGTCGGCATCAAGAACGTAACGATGAACGAGCCATTCTTTCCGGGCCACTTTCCGGGGAACCCGGTTATGCCGGGGGTTATGCAGCTCGAAGCAATGGCGCAAACGGGTGGGATTCTGGTGCTGAGTACCGTTCCGGATCCGGAAAATTACTGGCCATATCTGATTGGTATCGAAAATTGCCGGTTCCGGCGCAACGTTTTACCCGGCGACACCGTAATATTCCGGTGTGAGTTTACTTCGCCCATGAAGCGCGGTATTGTTAAGATGCAGGGGCGGGGCTACGTCGGTAATCAGTTAGTGTGCGAAGCCGATATGATTGCCAGTCTGGTAAAAAAGAAATAGGCATTCATTGGCCTTCTGGTCATTTGGTTGGTCGGTAGCACCGCAATCAATGACGATAAGGACGACGAATGACCATCAATGACAAGAACGTAATGATTCAACCATTAGCCTATATTCACCCCGAAGCGAAAATTGCGCAGAACGTGGTGATTGAGCCATTTGCCATCATCCACAAAGACGTTGAGATCGCTGAAGGAACGTGGATTGGCTCACACGCAGTCATCAACGAGGGGGCACGGATCGGGCGGAATGTTAAAATTTATCCGGGTGCCGTTATTTCATCAACTCCCCAGGATTTAAAATTTAAGGATGAATACACGCGGACGTTTATCGGTGACAACACCACCATCCGCGAATATGCCACCATCAGCCGGGGTACCGAAGAGCACTGGAAAACGGAAATCGGTACCGACTGCCTCATTATGGCTTATGCCCACATTGCCCACGACTGCCGCATTGGTAATCACTGCATTATCACCAATAATGTGCAGATGGCGGGGCACGTTCACATGGGTGACTGGGCGATCATTGGCGGGTCAAGCTCGGTGCTTCAGTTTACCCGCATCGGTGCGCACGCCATGATCTCGGGTGGGTCGCTGGTCCGTAAGGACGTTCCACCTTATACAAAAGCCGCCCGTGAACCGCTTTCCTACACCGGTATCAATTCCATTGGGTTGCGTCGACGGGGATACGACAGCGATCGCATCAATCACATTCAGGAGATTTACCGCTATATCTATATGCGTGGGCTGAACAATGCCGATGCCCTCACGCAGATCGAACTGGAGCTGCCGCCGTCCGACGAGCGCGATGAAATCGTGAATTTCATTCGGGCTTCCGAGCGGGGTATTATGCGGGGACCCTCCTCAAATGGAGAGCGCGATTAAACGTTACGTACCATAAGCCTCAGGTGCCCTACATGGATAATGGATAATGATGCTCGACCGAGGCCATTATCCATTATTCATTTTGTATGATTCAGTTATGAAACTAGTTGCCGAGCAGTTGGGTAAAAAATACCGGAACGAGTGGATTTTTCGGCGCGTGAACGTAACGCTCACCGCCGGAACGAGCTACACCTTTGTCGGCCCGAACGGGAGCGGTAAATCGACCTTACTACAACTGCTGGCCGGAAACCTGCCCGCCACCGAAGGAAGCCTTACCTATTCATCGAATGGGCAGTCCCTGGAGCCCGACGACTGGTTTCGGCAGATCAGTATGGCGGCTCCCTATCTCGAACTGATCGAAGAGTTGACCCTGGATGAACTGCTGACGTTTCACCAGACATTTAAGCCATTTAAAGCGGGATTAACCCCGCAGGCGGTTGCCGATCGGCTATTACTAAGCCACGCTCGCCATAAAGAGATCAAATATTTTTCGTCAGGTATGAAGCAGCGCGTTAAGCTTGGCCTGGCGTTTTTCTCCAATGTGCCGATTGTTATTCTCGATGAGCCTACCTCCAACCTGGATCGGCAGGGGGCAGCCTGGTACCATGAGCAGGTTCGCCAACTTACGCCCAATCAACTGCTGCTGATCGGCTCGAACGTACCGGAAGAGTACGACTTCTGCCCCAATGTGATCGACGTTACGCAGTGGAAGTAATAAAACAGATGATGCCTGGCTTCTGAAGCCAGGCATTGATAAACGTTCATTAAGTAGCTGTTGTTGGCTGTCTGCAGGAGGTGGTGTTGCGCTGTCAGGCGACTTCGGCCAGTTCATTTTTGCTGATGTGCACGGGTGAATCATACAGTTTCCGCATGATGAAGCCGTGTTCGATCAGATACGACAGGTTGAACTTACGTACCATGCCATGATTCGGCAGGGTTGGGCTCTCGATATGGTCAATGACGTAATTAGGGAAGTAGCTGCTTACTTCCTCGGGCGCTATACTGAACGGCGGAGTATCCCGCGTTGGCGCGTATTCTAACGTATTCAGGAAAGTTAACGTACCGACCGGCGTTAAGCGTTCGATCGTGTGCAGATACCGTAAACGCATCGGATAGGGCAGGGCCACCAGCGACGCCCGGTCGTAAACAATGTCGATGTGCCCAATGTCCTCGGGCGTGAGCGCAAAGAAATCACAGCACAGAATGGTGATGTTGCCCGATACAAAACGGCGACCGCGTTGGGTATAGGCTAAACCATTTTCTTCAAAAAACTGAATAACTGCTTTCTCAACAAACTCCACGCCGACAACCCGCTGAGCAAAGTGGCTGAAATAAAGCATGTCGATGGTTTTGCCACAGAGCGGAACCAGTACCGATTTGCCTTCCAGCTCGAAAGGCGGCAAATGCTTGAGCACGTAGGGATGGATATCGTTGCGATGAAAGCTGGTGTAATGACCTTCTAACTCCCAGGAGTTAAACCAGAATGCTTTTTCCATGATAAAAAAGAGGATCGATTAAGAGTATTTTGGTGGCGCAAAGTTCTCCTCTGTTTCAGCAAGGTTTTAACGCGGATTCACGGCTTTTCAAAAATGCGTAGTTCTGCGTACACAGTGCCGGAAAATCACGGGTCAACGCAGCTTCTTCCGCAACTCCTCAATAATCCGGCGGGTCTCTGCAATGCGGCTTTTGAGTCCTTCTTTGTAGCGCCAGGCCTGCTGTTCAACGTCGATACCAGGTTGTTCGGTAACCTGCTCAATCTCCAGAAGGTATTGTTCGCTGAGGTCCAGATAGCGACTGGCGGTCTTGGGATTATAAAAACTGCCCCCCTCTACAGTAACGTAAACAGGTGTAGTGTGAGCCGCTTGCGTAGGACCCGCCGAACAGCGGGCGGCAACCCACTGGCCCTGCTCCACCGACGGAAGCGTCAAACTCAGTGATAGATGATCCGCTGACTGATTAGCTTCTTTAGCTGTCACTCGGCCAATAACCTGCCCGTGACTCACCAGCTCAAGGGTATCGAGCGGCACCTGTTGAGCATTACCATAGGCATGAACTATGATGTTGACCGCACTGCCCCGTTTCAGATCGACCATGTCGCCGGGTATAGCGTTGTTCACGCGTAAGTCTAGAATCGGGCCGCTGGAAACAAACGTATGACCCGCCTGAATAGCCGAACGCCAGGCCGTGTAAGTAAATGACTTATCAGTACCGATATAGGCGTAAAAGCGGGCGTTGCCGATCTGCGCGGTCCGTTCAGGAGGGCCGTGACCATGATCCTGTCCGCACCACGGAAAATCAGAGCCTGCCGTAGCCGTAAGCGGAAAACCCAGGTCCAGGAAATGGTAGTAATGCTGAGTGTGCAGCGGATTGCCATCAACGCAGAATTGAAGCAGTTCAAACGCATCGACTTTGCCCCGAAGCCCGTCGAGTGTCAGCCCCCGGTAGCCGTGAAACGTCTCGGCCTGGTGCGCGTAGCCAGTTAAACCACCCAACTGATGCACCTTGTCGAAAATCTCATCAAAGAAATAATACCGATCCCGCTTGCGGACGCGGTCGGCGGCTCCCAGCGCAAAAACGTGCCCCAGTTCTGATGTTCTGGGGTCTTCCTGTCCGCTGGTGAGCAGGTAGCTGCCTTCCTGATAGGTACCCTTCTGGCCGTAGGCGTACTGCGGGTAATACGTTTCCCAGAAGTCGCCCATACGTAGTAAAGCACCTACCCGGATGTCTTCGGCCTTTAACCACGTCATGATGTACGGGTTCTCGCGCGGTGATCGGCGGAGGTGAATATGACCATCGGTTGAATACCAGCCTTTGTCGGCCATGTCGATCCAGCGTTTCAGGCGGTACGTTCTCTGGAGTGCTTTGCCAGCCGTAACAACCAGCGTGTGCTGTTGCTTAAGGTATTCGTACCCCTTCGATAAGGCCAGTTGATACGTACCAGGGGGCAGCGACAGCCGAAACTGTCCGGCAACGTAGAACGCGCTGTCGGGCTGAAACGCATACCCATCTTCGTGATCCCACAAGCCGTACATGACGGCTACGGCCTCAGCAGGTGTTTGCTTAACCGGACGTCCGTTCTGCGTGAGCCGAACCCGAACGGGCGTTGGTTTGGCGTTTGCTTCGTCCAGTACCTTGATGGTCAGTTGACCGGTTTTTTGGCCAAACGATATTTGCAGACTAACGGCCGATAGTCCTACACTAAAACATACGGCGATTATCAGCCGATAAGCAGAGGTTAAAGGCGTTATCGGCTGTTGGGCTATTATAGTAACCACCGTTCAGGTATTTAAGAGCATCCGCACCACAAATATCAGGATCACTAGCAGAAAGGAAATCATAGTAGCAATCGCTACTTTTCCAGAAAGGTCAGCACATAGTCGTTAATCTCCTGCCGCTGGGCAGCGCTCGCGTGATCGTCCATGTCATTATGGGTCGTATTCGAAAGCTTAATGATTATTATTCCATACTGCTTTTGCTCTTCGGCGGTTGGCAAAACTCCTTCGTCGGCAGGCTGATCGCTGGAACGGAGGGAAAAAATCTTCGAAGTTTTCACCTTGGGCAACGCCATGCGTCGGTTGTCCAACGTAATGATTCTGTCGACTATGTTGGGGTACTTCTGCGGAAACAGAGCGCTTATGTCTCCTCCGTTCGAGTGGCCGATCAACGTAATGTGCCTGAAATCTAAGTTGGGTTTCAAGTTTTTTAACTCGTTGATTATAAACAAAATGTTGTCAGCTCCCCGGTCCCAAAACGGGCGTCTGACCACCTGTGGAACACCCGTAGAAGGCATTAAGCTATCGGTGGGCAGTTCGTGCTGAATACTCGCCACGAAATAGCCTTTCGACGCCAGATATTCGGTTAGATATGAATACGCTACGTAGTCACCACCTTTATTTTGCCCGTATCCGTGGCTGAAAATGACGACGCGCTGATTCGCTGGTTTCTTGTCTGTTTTTGGCGAATAAAACGCGACCGGGATCTGCCGGTTTCTCGCTTTATCAAACAGGGTCAGCGTGTCGAACGCAACGTCATACGTTTCACTAGTTACCAGGTTAGGCGTAGCCTTCTTGCCTGATAAATCGCTTATGAAGAGGACGATGTAAAGTGCAGTGATGTAAGTTAATTTGTTCACACGGTTCGGTAAGTAATCTTGTTCATTAGATAGAGGATGCCTGTCATCTAAATAGATCAAAAGCTTTTTCGATACTACCTGTCTTGAATAATTCGGACGTTCGTCAGTGACTATTTATGGCTTTATAAAGCTACAAAAAAGCTGACGCACAGTACGGCATAGCGGGCCGTGCGTCAGCAATGCGAGTATAACAAAAACAAGTGCCTACCCCTCGCTGCGTAGTACATCGAGCGGTGGACGTACTAAAACCTCCCGGCTGTTGAATACGCCGATCAGGATCGTAAGCGCTGTTACAACCGCCGAAATAACGACCAGCGGAACCAGGTCAGGCCGGTAAGGTACTTCAAAGACGAACCTCGCTAACCCCCACGTTCCGGCTATCGAAAGCAAAATACCCGACAAGGCCGCGAGCAGACCGAGCAGGCCGTATTCCAGGGCGGTGATTCGCAAAATCTGGTTTCGACTGGCCCCCAGGGTACGTAACAGAACACTTTCGCGCAGCCGCTGGTATTTGCTGATGATCACCGAGCTGCCGAGTACCAGCAAACCCGTCAGAATGCTGAATAACGCCATGAAGCGGATCACGAACGAGATTTGATCAAGAATTTCGTCGACTGTTTTCAGGATCAGGCCGAGGTCAATGGCTGATACGTTCGGGAAACGGCTGACCAACCCCCGCTGCAATATCGCCGAAGCCTGGTTGCTGGAAACTTTGGTCATCAATACGTGAAACTGCGGAGCCTGCTCCAGCACACCCGAAGGAAAAACGACCAGGAAGTTGGTCTGCACGCGGTTCCAGTCGACCTCCCGAGTACCGCCCACAATAACCGGGATGGGAGCACCCTGCACGTTGAAGTTCAATGTATCGCCCAGTTTCAGGTGCATTCGGTCCAGGAAGCCTTTCTCAATGGAGACATAGATGTTGCCGTCGGCCTGATAGGGCGCTTTACCCGACGCTAGCTTCTCGGAAGAGATCAGCGAATCGCGATACGTAATGCGGTACTCACGCGTAAAGACCCAGTTCGGCACCTTCTGCGACGTATCTTTCCGGATCGTTTCGGATGTGCGCCCGTTGATGTCCGATAGCCGCATCGTTACAACCGGTACTTCCTGCAAAATCGGCAGCTTCTGCTGCTTCACCAATGAGCGTACCCCGCTAAGCTGTTCGTTCTGAATATCGAACAACACCATATTGGGCTGATTACCACTCGCCGACAGTTCGACCCGACCGAGCAGCAAGCCTTGTGTGAGGTATAACGTAGCAATCAGGAAAGCGCCCAGGCCAATGGACGTGACCAGAATGAGCGTCTGGTTATTCGGCCGGTACAGGTTGGCCAGACTTTGTCGCCAGACGTAACTCCACGAAGCCGGGAAGAACCGCCGGACCAGCCAGATAAGTCCTAGACCAAGCGCCGTAAGAATGCCGAACGCAAGGGCTAGTCCACCCGTGAAACCAAGCGCTAACTGCCAGCTTTGCGTTTGTAGGTACGAGAAACCAACGATAAAGCTGATGACGAGCAGATAAACGAGCCACCGGAACGGGTCGCGGCTGCTCAGGTCAGCTTCGTACGAACTGCGAAGGGTACGTAGCGGAGATACATTCCGGATGGCCAGCAAGGGCAGCAACGCGAACAGGACCGAGATCAATAAACCCGTGCCAATGCCACTTAAAATAGCCTGGCCAGATAACGTGGTTTCAACTGCAACCGGCAGGAAGTTGCCAAATATTTGAGGTAACACCAATTGCACTACCGACCCAAGTAGTGCACCGATCACGGCGCCAATCAGTCCCATTAGGGCGGTTTGGAGCAAATAGATCAGCAAAGCTTGTCGGCCGCTTGCCCCCAGAGTCCGCAAAATAGCCACCGAAGCTACTTTCTCTTTGACGTACAACTGCACCGCGCTGGCTACGCCCACACAGCCGAGCAACAGGGCTACGAAAGCGACCAGGCTCAAATATTTGGTCAGATCACCAAACGAGCGACCGGTCTGGCGCTTGCGTTCGGCCACCGTGTCGTAGCTGACGCCGTCTTTGTCTAACCGACCGCTGATTGTTTTAACATACTTCTCTACATCAGTACCGGGCGCGAACTGGTAATAGTATTTATAGGCAACCCGGCTGCCGCGTTGCAGCAGGCCCGTACTGGATAAGAATTGATTCGGGATAAAAACCGTAGGCGCAACGGTGGCTGCAATGGCGGCCTGGCCGGGTGTTTTGGTCACGCGTCCCGCAATCAGGAAAGACAGATTACCCACTCGAACCGAATCGCCTGGCTGGGCATTCAGCTGCACGAGCAGCGCATCGTCAACCAGGGCGACGCGGCTGTTGCCTTGTCTCAAGGTGTTGATTGCTGAAGTTGGTTGGACTTCCCACGTACCGTAGTACGGGAAACGACCTTCCAATCCCTTCACCTGCGCCAGTTGGACACCCCCGTTCTTGGGAATGGAAACCAGCGATGCAAACGATACTTCATAGGCGCGGTCGCGGCCAATGGTTTTGAGCAACTGCTGGGTTTTCTGCGAAGGGGGGCGATTCCAGGATAAGGTCAGGTCCGCACCAAGCAACTCACGGGCCTGATCGTCGATGCTTCGGGCGAGGTTGTCGCCAAAAGAGTTAATCGCAACCAGAGCGGCTATGCCGAGCACAATGGACGACATAAACAGCAGGAGTCGCTGGCGGCTACGGCGACTGTCGCGCCAGGCCATTTTGAAAAGCCAGGAGAGGTTCATAAAGAGCGAAATCTGACCGCCGAAGCGGAGTGAATGAGCGGAAGAGCGAAAAAAGGCAAATGAGGAGTTTATCAATCTATGACTCGTTCACTCGTTCGCTCTTTAGTATCGTCCACGACCTTGCCGCCTTTGATACGTATCACACGCTGTGTGCGAGAGGCTAGCTCTAAATCGTGGGTAACCAGAACCAGCGTTGTCCCGGCTTCGCGATTAAGCTCGAAGAGTAAATCAACAACCGTTGCGCTGGTGTCGGCATCCAGATTGCCGGTGGGTTCGTCGGCAAACAAAAGCTTTGGTCGGTTCGCAAAGGCCCGGGCGAGCGAAACGCGCTGCTGCTCTCCACCTGATAATTGGGTAGGGTAGTGGTGCCCGCGCTGACCTAGACCAACCCGGTCGAGTAGTTCCTGCGCTGTTTTCTGCGCTCCTTTTTCGCCCCGCAGCTCCAGCGGAACCATTACGTTTTCGAGAGCGGTCAGCGTGGGCAGTAACTGGAAATTCTGGAAGATAAAGCCGACGTATTGATTTCGGATGGCGGCCCGCTGGTCTTCGGAAAGTGTATCTAACCGAATGTCGTTGAGGTACACACTACCCGATGATGCCCGGTCCAGGCCAGCACATAGACCAAGTAGCGTCGTCTTTCCGCTGCCCGATGGGCCAACAATAGAAAACGTATCGCCGGGTTCGAGGGTGAAGTTAACACTATGTAAGACCGTCAGATCGCGGCCCCCACTTGAGTAGGTCTTGGTTAAATTTTCGACGCGCAGAATGCTCATGTTTCAAGGATTGTATGCGTTTTCGGACTACGGTCTGTTAATTCGCAGCCGCGTATTAAACAAATAAGCCGGTTTAGACTGTTAGGGTGAGACGTAACGGGATAAATTATCTTAACTCTGCTGTTAACACCTAGGCGCTTTTAGCGTAACCGACACAAAAACAATGAAGTTCTCGACACTAACGCAAACGTCGTATTCCGTGATAAGCGGCCTCGTACTGCTCTTAACGGTCTGGAGCTGCGGCTCATCTGACTCAAAAACCGAATCGAAATCAACCACGGCGGATAGTAAGGCATCGACAACCGAGTCGCGTCCGGCTGCGACGGGTAAGAAGCAGCTTGTTTTGTTTTATGGCAATAGCCTCACGGCGGGTTACGGTGTTGAACCGTCGCAGGCATTTCCGGCATTAGTGGGTCAGAAGATAGATTCCGCTGGACTTAACTATCAGGTTGTAAATGCCGGGCTCAGTGGCGAAACAACGGCAGGTGGAAAGAGCCGCATTAGCTGGGTGATGCGACAGCCGGTGGCGGTGTTTGTGCTTGAGTTGGGCGGCAACGACGGCTTACGGGGCCTACCCCTCAAGGCGACTCGCGAAAACCTGCAAGCCATCATGGACACCGTTCGGCTCAAAAGTCCGGAGGCTACGATTGTGCTGGCAGGGATGCAAATCCCACCGAACCTCGGTACTACGTACACGAAAGAGTTTCGGGAACTGTTTAAAGAGTTAGCTGATAAAAACAAAGCCGTGCTGATTCCCTTTTTGCTCGAAGGAGTTGGCGGTATCCCGAAGCTCAACCAACCCGACGGTATTCATCCCACGCCAGCGGGTCATAAAATCGTCGCCAATACGGTCTGGAACGTATTAAAGCCCGTGTTGCAACAGCGACAAAGCCAGTAAAGAGGTCATTCGTTATTGTTTTTATATCAGTCAGTGGTTTCCACTACAATGGCTATTTATGGCAAATGATCATTGATGACAAGGCTAGAACGGATAGCCGACGCCGATATTAAAGACCAGGTTTTGTTTACGCCAGTCTCGGTTGCTGAAATTAATTTGATTAATGACCCACTCGCTGCCTTCCGTTTTATAAGGTTTGCGAAGTGGCGTTGCTAAGTCCAGGCGTATGAGGAAATACGATAAATCAATCCGGATACCGACACCCGTGCCGATTGCGATTTGTTTGTAGAAATCAGGCGTAAACCGGGCCGCGCCAGCATCTGCCGAGAACTGAGCCGCGTCGTAGTACGTCCATACGTTGCCCGCATCCACAAAAAAGGCTCCCTCGAGGTACTTGTTGAACTTCAGCCGTAGTTCGGTGTTCGCTTCAAGCCGGATGTCGCCCCCGCCTTCCTGGAACGGAGCAATGTTACGCAGCGTATCCCGCGTGAAAAGCCCGGGGCCGATCGCGCGGGGCCGGAAGGCACGGATGCTATTACTACCTCCAACAAAATACTGTTTGGTAAATGGTATCTGGAAATCTTTGGAATTACCGTAAGGGAGACCTATCCCGCCAAACAGGCGGTTGGCCCAGGTTAAATTTGGGGTTAAACGACGGTACAAACGGCCATCTACATCAAAACGGAGGTACTGCGCATAAGGCACACCAAATATGCCATTTCGTCCATAGGCTGGAACCTCTTTCTTGAAAAAAAGGCTTGCTAC
Source organism: Spirosoma fluminis (assembly GCF_054778895.1). Taxonomy (NCBI): domain Bacteria; kingdom Pseudomonadati; phylum Bacteroidota; class Cytophagia; order Cytophagales; family Cytophagaceae; genus Spirosoma; species Spirosoma fluminis. Next base: position 806,636 of record NZ_BAAGZD010000003.1, on the reverse strand, counting down.
ATTGCCAGCGGCTTCGGCGTTGAACGCTAAGCGATAGTTAGTAGGCAAATTTGCCCGGGGGGGCGAGTTATAGACGAAGGTGTATAACGTGCTAAGGATTAATTGGTCTGATGCTAAAATGCTCTGGTATTGCTGTTTGATTACGGGTGGTACGTCCGGGTCTATCAGAATATCTCGAAAACGATCACCAACACGCTCAAGAGGTACGTATACATAGTTTGCGTTGAAGGGCTGGAACGTATGCTCGATCTGCTGATTCTGCCGCCAGGAATAGCCAAACGTAGTATAAAACGAGTTGATGCGGTACAGACCTCCCCGTATGATTGTCTGGTAGCCTGCTGTCAGGTTGGTTTTCGGTAAAGCCTGGCGCCGGTCATATTTAAAACTAACCGGACTCACCAGCCGGGGAAAACTTAAGGTTGCATCCAATCCAAATCGGTAGTTGGTGGCCCGCTCTTCACGCCCTCCGCCAACCTGAAATTCAATACCGGCGTTGGCGTTCAGTGTGAGTAGCTCAGCGCGCCGTAAAGCATTTCGGTTGCGCCAGCTAAGAATGACCTGCGTACCGCTAAAGTTGTTGGACCGGGAGGTACCATCAAGCTCTAGGCGCATTGATTTTTCCGGATAGGGCGTCAGGTAATAGTGAACGTCCAGAACCGCCGAATCGCCTTCTACGTCGGGGTCAAACCGGTTGCGGACAAATTTGAAAGCCCCTACGTTGGTCAGGCGCGACAGCGTCAGATCCTGCTGACGGCTGCTGTACCGGGAACCGGGTCGTATTGTGACTACGTCCCGAAACAGTTTGGGGTCGAATTGCCGGGTCGAATCCACAATTCGGAACTGTTCGGTGGATTCATACGCCCGACGGCGGTTGGTATCGGCCTGCGCCGTCGACAAATTATAGTTCGGGTAAATAAATACGTTCCGGATGGAATACGGCACCCCGGCCGCATTCGGCATTTCGGGTTTAATGGCAAAATAGAGCCTCGTGCGATGCGCGGCCGAATCATTATCGGCTAACGCAATCAGATAATCGGGAATGAAGTAATAGAATCCCCGCTGTTTTATGAATTGGCCAATTCGTTCGCGCTCCAGCTTGATGTTATCAAGGCTATACGGTTGATCTTTTTTGATTACGGTTCGCCGGGCCGATGCCGAGAGCACTTTCAGGAGCGCACTAAGCTCAGGTATGGTGTCTTTCTGAAAAGCGACCGAGTCGATGTAAAAGCGTGGCCTCAGGTCTACTTCATACACGCCCCGCGCTTTGTAGCCTTCTTCTTTTATCGATCCGGTCACCTGCGAACCGAAGTATCCCTGGTTTTGTAAAGTAGCTTCCCAGATCGGTATGTTAGACGAAATGGCTTTGGCACTCGCCAGCACGGGCTCCTGACCAAATTTCCGCCGGAACCACGCCCGGAAGCCTTTCGGCTTTTTGGGTTCTCCGAACAGATAATAAAGGCCTACTTTTATGGGATAGCCGAATAGCTGCGAATTGGGTTTGGGCCGGGCTAGTTCCAGCAGTTGCGTCTGTACCGCTGACTGGTCACTTGAGGAAATCGTTGAATCGGCCTGAACAATAACATCGGTACCCATGTAGAGCCGTTCATTGGCGGGCAGGTGCTTGGCAATATTACAGGCGTTTAACGACAGTAACGCACCGAAGCAAAGCCAGCGGAAGCTAGATTTTACCAATCGACTGACCGGGTACAGCGCAATAACTTTATATAGTTGAACAAGCATACAATTAATTAGATGTGGGACCGGGCGATCTACGGAATATGTCGGCCAGGGTATCGTAGTCGACGGTGATCACGAACCCAATACCCGTTTCAATGATATAACCGTCCAGAATAGCCTGGTAGTCGTTACGTCGGTACGCCCGCAATACGTATCGGCCATCCCGGGTGATGTTGTAATTGGCGGATAAATTATCGAACACCTGGTTGTTCGCCGTAGCGGCCCCGGCTGCATTTTCCAGCACAAAGTTTTTGCCGACCGAAACCGTAACCCGCCCCGCCAGGAAGCTGCGCGACAGCCCAACGTTCAGGTCGGTTCTGGCCCCGTTGGTAACCCCGCCCGTGTTGGCGCTTCCCGCCTGAGAAAGCAGGTTGAAATCAACGTCGAAGCCTTTCAGCACGCCCGAAGCGAGTCGCCCCAACTGATCGGAAATCAACTTGCTGACGCTATTCCGGGCAATGTTCTCCGCCTGTGTGTTCAAGCCTCCACTGTTGTTATTTCCCGAGAAGAAATCAGAGGTATTTTCGGGCAGGAATCGGTTCAGAATCAACAGGGCGAATACCTGTTTATTGATCTGTGATTCGTCCTGCCGCAGATTTTTTAGTTTATTCTCGATGGTCGTGGCAAAAGCATTTGAGGAGCTGATACCGCTTTCTTCGGACTCTGGAAGCCGGATATCAAACCCTAATTTTGGCGCGGCTAAGTTGTTGCTGATGGATAAGGCGACCTCAAACGGTAATTTACGTTGTGCCTGTGCCGCGTCGATCGTGGTCGACTCGCTGCCAATCAGGTCGGCCGGAGGAACCGATACTTTATAAACGGCCGTAATGTCGATGTTTGCTTTAAGCGGGTCACCCGTGAACTGGATATAGCCACCTTTTTGTATCTCAAACTGACGTTTTAAAACCTGATAGGTCAGCGAATATTCCCCTTCCGTTACGTCGTAGCGGCCCAGAATGTTTACCTGTCCGGCGGCATTGACTCCTACAGTCAACTGCGCATTCCCACGGGCGCGTAGGTAATCGCCGTTAAGTTCGTCGACCACAATGGTAAGCTCCGACTGCTCATCGGCTTCAAGATCAAGCGAGATTGTGGAGTTGGTAAGTTGCTCGAAGGCCAGCCGCGGGGCCAGACTGTCGCGTTTCGGGCGGTATAAATATTTCGCCAGCGCCAGCGAGTCACCGTGCTTAACGAATCTAACGATCCCATCGCCCGTGTCAGCCGCCAGCGACTCATCAGGCAACACAATGGAGATCTTGCTGTCGTCTTCCAGTTTCACTTTCCCGTTGATCGACGCGTTGGAGCCCGTGCCTTTGATCCGAAGATCGGCACTGACCGCGGCCTGGCCGTAGGCGTAGTCGTTGTCTTTACGGGCCGCGTTCAGCACCTGGAAATTATCGGCCCGGACGCGGAGATTATAGGTTGCATCCGGCAAGTTTTTCAGCACTACTGTACCATCCGTGGTGAGTGTGCGGCCAAGCGTATCGCGAACATTGAAGTCGTTTAACGTAATGGTCTGGCCATTAAAGGCAAGTTTCTCATTGTCGATTCGGTACGTAGCGTTCAGCTGTTTAATATTGAACGCTACAGAGTCGAACGCGACGCTGCCATCAAGTTGAGGGTTGTCGAGCGCCCCGGCTACGCTGAATTCACCCGTAAGTTTGCCTTTGGCCTGTCGCAATTCACCAAAACTAAAAGCCTCAATAGTTCGGGCGTCTAAGCGTTTAAGGTTGATCGCCAGGTCGAGGGCCTGTTTAACGTTCTCGGGGTTGTAATAACCCGTAACGGTTGCGTCGTTATACGCCCCAGCCAGGGCGGTGTTAACTTCAATACGACCGTCGGAGTTGTTCCGGAACCGGGCCGTAAGGTTACCAATGGGTTTTTGCATGACCTGCAGGCTGTCGACGTAAATGGAACCAGTAAAGGCCAGTTGACTGTCTTCGGTGATGTAGTCGCGCACAATGACGGTTCCGTTGAGCTCACCACTGGCCAAGGTCGTGTCCTGGTTAGCGAGCCGGGCCAGGTTCGCCAGTTCAATCGCGCGCGTTGTCACCCGAATGGGCGCATTGCCATACGGTTCCGTACTGCTCACTTCCAGCGTCTGGTCGCCCTGCTCAATACGAATGTTACTCACCAGAACGCCGTCTTTGCCGTATTGCGCAAATCCGCTCGTGTCGGTATCCCAGCGCTGGTAATTGGTCAGTAAGCCGTTTCGGGCAAACTTGAATCGGTAGTTATCCTGGTCGACGATAAGCGTACCGGCAAGCCCGTGAAGGTCCCGGTCGATGGAGTCTTTATTAATAAGGGAAAACCGGAACTGGTTGTTGGCGGCTGTGCCGGTCAGGTCGGTCTGTCGGATGGTAATACCATCGTACAGGACGCCGTCGATACGTCCGTTCACAAGCAGTTCGTTGCCGATGCCGCGCAGGGTCATGCGGATTCCTTGTATAGTCGTCGTATCGTAAACGATAACCCCAGTACGTAACGTAGCCGAAAGGGTTGTGTCGCGAGTCGGTCCGGTGTTCCGGCTGTCCAGATAAGCGTTCAGCCGGACGGTATCCAGACGGGTCAGCTCGGGGACAAAGGCTTGGAACAGCGGGTTCTGATACGCCTTCATGCTGATGGAGAAGGCATACGGGGGCGGAATCTTTTTATACGTTAAAGCGGGTAAGGCGATGTACTTGCTGATTTCTCCGGCCAGAATGTCGTACAACTGCGTGTATTCAAACTGGCCGTCCAGATTAACCCGGGCACCGGGCAACTGGGCAACCACGGTTTTGCTGGCTCCGTTGGCGCCAAGTCGGGCGTAGAGGGAATCAACCGGGTAGCTTTTGCCCTGCAACGTAACGACTGCATCACCCGCGGAGATGATACCGACCGGTTTAGTCGGGTCTGTAGAGGTCATGTTGAGCACGATACGTCCTTTGAGCGACAGCGGGTCGTTATACAGCTTCAGGGGTTGTAAGTTCAGTTCGTTAATGACAGTTTCGCCTTCCACGCTTGGAAACTCACCTTTCAACCCCGCTCGTATGTCCAGCGCCAGATTCGCGTTCGGATCGCGTAAGGCTCCCTTCAGGTTTAAATTGCCATTTGAAAGTGTGCCCTCGGCATCGAGATTTTGGTACCGATAGCCACTCAGTTCGGCCGACTGTACAGCCAGATCGAAGCGGGTGGTTAACGTATTGACGTCAATCCCACGACCGTTTACCGTTGCTCTACCCGTAATCTTACCAACCGTACCGGTTTGTTTGAGCCATTTACCCGCGTCAAAATTGTTCAGGTTTAGCGTACCCTGATAGGTTTGATTTTTCCCACTCACGAACCCGGCCAGGCGACCGTCGAACCCGGCCGTACCCCAGTCGGTATTGAGGTTGGCATCGAGCGTTAGGTTATCCAGAGCACCCCGTAGCTGGCCCGAGAGCCGGAGCGAAGGAGGTAAGGCAATCGACGATGGAATAGAGCCTTTGGGCGCTAACTGGTTGATATCGGCCAGCCGGGTGGTGGCTTCCTGGATGTCGATATTCACACCCAGCCGGTTGGGATCGGTAACGTTGGTCAGTCGGCCCTTTGCCCGAATGCGCGTTCCCGACAGCATGTCTAACTCCAGCCGGGGCAGGTTCAACGCAGCCAACGTACCGGTTGCCTGCGCGTTAGCCCGGAAAACGACACCTCTGTTACCGGCAAACGGTGGGGTGTCGGTCAGGAACGGCGCTAATTGCAATACGTCTTCGGCCGATAAATGGCTCTGGCGCAGATTCACCTGAACACTTACCCGATTTGCAAAGCGCGGATTGCTTAACTGGCCCAGTGAATCGTAACGTAACACAAGCTGGTCGCGAATCAGCGAGGTCGGGGTCTGAATGTACAGCCGTTTCAGACTGGTTGTTTTGTCGGTGTACACTAAATCACCGTTCAGACTTTGCAGCACGAACCCACTGGTGGCCCGGAATCGACCGTTGCGTAGCTGACCACTAATCTGCTGCCCACGTTTGCCCAAGTCGGCATAGCTTAGGAATCGGCCGTTAATGCCTAAATTCTGCAAATCCAGATGACTGTAGTCAAGACCTTTCTTTTGCCGGGGCGCTGTCTCGTCGTCGAAGCGGATGCGGTTGTTGGCGAACCGAACGTTGGTGAGTTTAGCCTGCCAGCCCGGTGCGCTGGCATCGGATGTAGACGAAGTAGCTGTAGATTGACCCGTCGCTTTTTTGGCTGGCTTAGTCAGAATGGCCGCAATGTCGGCATTGGCCAGATTCAGGGAGCGTAAGCCGATCTTAGCCCCGTCGAGGTAAAAATAATCGGACTCCATTGTCAGCTTCCCGATGGAGCCCTGCGTCTTGAAGTCGGCCGTCTCGACCTGTACGTTCCATTTGGCCCGATTAACTTGCCACTTACCTAACCCAATATCGAGCGAGTCGCCGGGCTTGCCGGGTGGACTAGGTGGTGTGGGTAAGCCTTCGTACAGCCGCGTGTTTACGTTCAGGCCATCAATACTCACATCCGACAAATGATAAATGGATTTATAAACGTCGGTCTGATCAAAGTTGGTCCGCAGGCTATCGACATAGGCATTTACGTCGGCTCCCACTACGTCATCGCGGTACTTGATGCGAACATCTTTCAGCGTAATGCCCGTCAGGTTAATGGCCATGGGCGTGGATACTGTATCGGCTGGTTCAGGAGCCGTACCGGTATCGAACGCATTCAGAATATACTGAAAATTAAAGGCGGTGTCGGGAAGCGTGCGGCTCACGTTCACCCGAACCCGCTCTAATTCGATCTGATTGATGGCGACTTTATTATTGAGCAGCCCCCACATATCCAGGTCAACGCGCATCCGGCCCCCCTCAAGCAGCGTATCGCCTTTGGGGGTTTTAAAGAAAACATCATCCAGCTCAATCCAGTCGGGAATCGAATACCGGATGCGGCCAATTCGAAACGGCGACTGAAGTTTCTGGGCCAGATAGCTATTCACCTGCTTCGTCACAAACTGCTGTCCCCAGGGCGTCGTGACAACAAGTACCACGAACCCCACCAGCAGAAGCACGAGGGCAAGCAAACCAAGTAAAACACGAACAATAGACTTCGACACAGTAGTTGAATGGGTTTGCCAGCCTGACCGGGGCTGGTTTGCTGTTGCTGGTCAGCAGCGATACCTCTCTCCATAACGAGTACCGGGGGAAATATGTTACTAGCGGGCGCTAAAGCTCTTTACTGCACTGACCGTAACCGATCCGTTCCGGAAGGCTGTCGGTATACTCATATGGACATATTGTGCTGCCAGAAGCCGGTCGCCTTCGTAAAAACGCTTGCCATCTGTTTCCTGCATTAACAAAGCTGCGACTAATCCGTCGAAATCAATTAGGTACCGGAGCCACTCAATCTGCCACTACGTACCTCTTGACTAGCAAAACACCAACTGGAATGACGTTTACCAGACCGTATCGACCCGCTGTTTCGGCAACCTGTGCCATTGGCTCATATCTATTGACCGAACGCTCAAAGCATTCGCGAACGAAGCCGTTTTCTCCGTTCATTTAGCTCATTACTTTTTAAAACGTAAAAAGCTAAATATGAACGATTTAGGATTTATGCTGAATTGTTTCTCTTTGTCTTAGTCATATAAGTTGTTATGCGTACTACACTCTATACGTTCATTAGCATTATTCTGTTGCTTACCGCCTGTTCCAAATGGAACGTAACGGAGAAAGAGATTAAGCCGGGCGATTCTAACCCGGTCGATCCCAAGCCCGTTACCAGCGTTGGCGCAGTCACCTTGCTTAACCTGAAGCCAACGGCGCTGGGGCATCTGACCGCTACCATCAGTTTTAAAGTGGAAACGCCACCGGCTGTCAGCGAATACGGGGTTATCCTAACGCCCGATCCAGGCCAGATCGGCGCCATTCAGGCCGGAACGGCCGCTCCCCTCCGGCGGGCTGTAACGGCTGCGCTAACGGGCGATGGTACGGTTAATTTTGAAGCAAAAGACCTCATCGAAAACTCGCCCTACTACGCCGTTGCCTACGCAAAAGACGCAGCGGGGAAAACCGCGTTCAGTAAGGATTTTGTCAGCTTCCGCACAAAATTTGGACCGAAAAACAACAACTGGCGGCAGCTCGCCAACCTGCCAACTCAGCGAGCCTACGCCTTTAATCCCTTATTCACCATCAACGGTAAGGTGTACGTCGGCGGGGCGGCCCAACCCGCCAGCGCTGAAGGGTACTATTACTTTAAGCAGTTGTATGAATATGATCCGGAAACCAACCTCTGGGCGCAGAAGAAAGATTTTCCCGGTACGGGACGCTCGGAGCCAACCGTTGCGGTGCTGAACGGCAAAGCGTATATCATGTTCGGTGCGGCCGTTGGGCGGGGCAGCTATACGGCGGATGCCTGGGAATACGATCCGGCGAATGACGCCTGGCGGCAACTGGCCAACCCACCGGTAACCCGCGCGGGAGGGCAGGGTGAATACAACAAACAGGCCGGTGCTTTGTCGTTCGTGTACGACAACCGGGTGTTTACGATGTTTGGCCGCGGAACGTATAATAACGACGTTAACCAGACCAACATCTACAACGCGGTCTACGCGCTCAACCCGGCCAGCAATACCTGGGATGTTTCCTTTCCGCTCAACGACAAAGGTTACGACAACAGCGTTATTTACGGAGCTGCGCGATCGGGCCCTTTTTCGGTTCAGTACGACAAATGGGTGTACTTCGGGGGTGGCTTAGCCGCCAAATATTACAATGCCGTGGGGTCGAACTTGCCCTATAGCCGCTATTTCAACAGCCGTCAGATCTGGGGATACAACGTAGAGACGCGCGAACTGAAACAGATTGCATTACTGCCCGCCAGTTTCGGCGATTGCTCCGGCGATAACGACACCGGTGGCCGCATGCAGGGCTTCGCGTTTGTGGTCGGCTCCAAAGCGTATATCACCGATTGCAGCAGTCAGGTATGGGTCATGGACCTCGCCAGTGGCAACTTCACCCCGCAACTTTCATCAGCGCTGCGTCACCCATCACCGACAACCGGCATTGGGATCGGCGTTGGCAGCAAAGCTTTCTTCGGACTCCGAAACGCCGACTGGTGGGAGTTCACCCCAAACTGATTTTTTCAACGCTTACCCTTACGTAGTCATGTCTCTCAAACGCTGTCTCTTAGCCTTATTATTTCTTGCGGGTTCACTGCTTAGCCAGTTGAGCTGGGCACAAACGTCGGCCAGCAATGTCCGGCTGCGTACCGACCCAACGGTTCGGAAAGTGATTATTGAATACGAGCTGCCTCAGGTACTGCCCGACGACTCACTCTATATCGAACTCGAAACCGCATCGGGACGTATCATCCGGCCCGTGAGCGTAAACGGCGACGTGGGTGCGGGCATCAAAGCCGGTAAGAATAAACTGGTCGCCTGGGACGTAGTACGCGATAACGTCCGCTTGAATGAAGACGTAAAAGTGCTGCTGCGGGTAGCCCGGATGGTGTCGGTCGCCGATCCTGCCAAGGCCGCCAAAAAGCCACTGACGGAGCCCGTTACCCGGCCCGTGGCTGATCGGGTAGCTGAACCTGGTACCGTTGTTCGTCAAAAATCGATAGTGCCCATCATTGGCTGGGTAGCAACCGGTGGACTGGCTGGCTATGCGACGGTAATCGCATTAGGGCTAAACAAAGACGCTGACGAGTACAACAGCAAACCGTTCGCCGATAATGCCGCCGATAAGGCGCGCTTCGACGAGCTGAAAGCTAAGATCGATAAGAACAAGACTACGTTCACCATTGTCGCCGGAGCGGCCGCCGTGGTTGCCATTGCCAACGTCGTGTACATGGTCGTTGGCAAGCCAAAGCCAGCCCGAACCTCGCTGTTGATTCAGTCGGGTAGTCAGGTTACCAGCATCGGTCTCAGCCATAAATTTTAACAGCATCAGTTCCCGTTTTACTTATGAAAACGCTACTACTTTTCACCGGTTTTTGTCTGCTAACGGGCGTAGCACTGGCGCAACCGAAACCGATCGCCACGTTTCAGAGCCCATCCACGCGCCTGAACACTATGCCCTTGTTTACGACGCCTACGTCAGCAGGCTCCCCCGTCGCGTCGCGAATCGACTGGACGAGTAACCTGGGTGCCGACCAGACCGTATCGGCGGCTACGTTTATGGCGAAAGCCTGCGTTACGTCGGCCAAGCCCGTAGCTCGCTATACCTTATTTCTGAACGATAAACTCCAACCCAGCGCCCGCGACCTGAAGGTCGAGCGCGATACCGATTGTCAGCAGCCGTTCAGCCAGTCGGTTCAACTGACCGAAGGCGAGAATAAAATTAAACTGGTTGCGTATCTGACGGGTGGGGGCGAGCTGACATCTTCGCTGGAAGTTACCTACCGGAAGCCCGCCGTGGCCGAGACCGAAAAACGGCTTGCGCTCATCATTGGAAACTCCTCCTATCCCGCCACTAGCCGGTTGACCAACCCCGTCAACGACGCCCAGGATATGGCAGCCACCCTGCGTGAACTCGGTTTTGAGGTAATGCTCTATACGGACCTCGACAAAAAGAAACTGCGTAAGGCCGTTGATGACTTTGGCTATAAACTGAAAGATTATCAGGTTGGGCTCTTCTTTTACGCCGGACATGGGGTGGCGGTGGGCGATCATAACTACCTCGTTCCGATTGATGCGAAGCCCGAAACGGCCGGCGACATTGAATTTGACTGTGAACCCGCCGACCGGGTACTGGCCAAGATGGACGACGCCCGCACGCGTACCAATATTATTGTGCTGGATGCCTGCCGCAACAATCCGTTCGAACGCAGCCTGGTGCGGGGTGGAAACGACGGGGGACTAACCAGTATGAACGCGCCCAATGGCTCTTACATTGCCTACGCGACCTCGCCCAGCAAAACCGCAGCCGACGGAAATGGACGTAATGGCCTGTACACATCCGCCTTGCTGAAGCATTTGAAAGTTCCCAACATTCCCATTGAGGACGTATTCAAACGGGTAGGCCGGGAAGTAACGGAGCAAACCGGTGGTCGTCAGCGCCCCTGGGTTTCCTCGTCGCTGACGAATGACTTTTACTTCCGGAAAAAGTAAACAGGTCGTACGATCAATACGTGTCTTAACCCTACTCGACTTGAGATGAAAGCTATTGTATGTATTCTGCTGCTGCTAAGTAGCGTACTGACCGGGTGTTCGAAATGGAATGTCGAACCTAAAGGCGTTAATACCCCTGGTCCCGACGTGTTTTCGTCGGGGCAGATTACCATCGCCGAAAATGGATTCTGGGATTTTGATGCGGGAAAGACCATCGCGTCGGCGGGGGATGTGAAGTGGAACGTAACGGAATCCAACAACCTGCTGTTTATCCCCAGCTCGGGCACCAAATACGCTTTAACCACTGTGCTCGATCCATCCGCCATTTCGTTTCAGGAGCTAACCGTACTCACCTATTCAACCCGGCAATTCGAGATTGGATTGCCAGCGCGCAACCCGAACGCCAATGGCAGCATTGCCTACGTAACGAATGAAGGTCGAAACGGCGTTTTTCACGTCGACAGCTACAGCTTCACCGGCCGTTCGATCACGCTGACCTGGATTACCTACAGCAAATAAAGCGCACAAGCGCTCAGGTTGATATATGTAAATTAATTCATTGTTATTCAAAGGTTTGGTCCGTTTGCTCAGCGAATTTGCCATTCGCTCAAAGAGACTTTGCCTACGGTGAATAAACTGCTACGTTCGATTTCCGATCGGTGCGAATAAACCCCTTCACACCATGATAACCCTTACTTATACCGAAGAACTCCGCCGGGCGGTCAGCATTGCTCAGGCTATTGCCCGCGAGCATCAGCACCTGACGTTCTCCCCCGGTCATCTGCTCACGGGACTGTTACACAACGACGTAGGACTAGCCTCGCAGTTAGCCGTCTGGGACATTGACGTGCCTTACCTACGCGACTGGGCGGACATCCGGGTGGAAACGTACCCAAAATCGGCCCGACCCGTAGAGGAGCCGACTGGCGATAAACAGGTACGGGCATTAATGGAGGTGTCGGACGTAGTACGCATGAAGCTGGGGGAGAATGAATTAACGCCGATTGCGGTGTTGACTGCGATGTGCAAACCCGATGTCGCCTTCACGCGGGATCAGCTTAAATCGTTTCCACTGACCGAGAATCAACTCCTGGAGAAAGCCCTGCTCGATGTTGGCTTCCAGCAGGCCATCAGCGGTCAAACGGGAGGTAGCAGCGCCAATACCGGGCAACCGGCCGCCGGAACAAATGGGGCAGCAGCGCCCGCTGGCAAAACGCTCTTTAAATTCTGCACGGACCGAACGGCGTCGGCTCGGGATGGAAAGCTTGATCCAATCGTTGGACGGGACCGGGAAACGCGGCAGATGATCGAAATTCTGGGCCGTCGCCTGAAACCCAATGTCATCATTACTGGCGAGCCGGGAGTCGGAAAAACCGCTTTGGTAGAAGGGCTGGCCCAGCAGATTGTTGCCGGAAACGTACCACCTCATCTGAAAAACGCGCAGTTGTTTCAGCTCGATATGGGATCGCTGATTGCCGGCGCATCGTATAAAGGTGAAATTGAAGACCGGCTGAAAGGGATTCTGGCCGATCTGAAACAGTTTGACAAAGCGTTACTCTTTATCGACGAGATTCACGTCCTGATGGATCCGAACGGGGGTGCAGTCGGAACGGTGAACCTGCTCAAGCCCGAACTGGCCCGTGGTGAACTGACCCTCATTGGGGCCACAACCAACGACGAATACCGCAAATACCTCGAAAAAGACGAAGCCTTTGCCCGACGTTTCGAGGTACTCGCCGTCGAAGAACCCGATGAGCTAACGGCCACCCGAATGGTGGAGACGATTCTACCCCTGTTCGAAAAACACCACCAGATCGGCGTAGCGGATACAACGGTTTCCGAAACCGTTCGGCTGGCAAAACGCTATCTGAAAGACCGTCGGCTGCCCGATGCCGCTATTGATCTGATCGATCGCACGATGGCAGCCATGAAAATGGCTGCCGAAACCACCAAGCCCGAAATAGATCGACTACGTACCGAACTCTCGGCTGTACGCGAAAAAAATCAGGGTGCTGATCCACTAACCTATATGGGTAATGTTCGCTGGTTTGAACGGCAGCTCAAAAACAGACTGAGCCCCGTACTACTGGGCCAGCTGGAGGAGGATCTCCAGACGGATTCATTCGAGTTGCCCGATGCCCTTGCCGATCATCTGGCTGTTGTGCTCAACAAACTGCAGGCGCTGGGCGAACAGGTTCGCGATAAGGTTGAGCCCGCCGAAGTGGCCGCTGTCGTGGCGAACCGTACGGGGATTCCGCTTGGAAAGATACAATCAAAGGAACGGGATAAACTGCTGGCGCTGGATGAGCACCTCAAGCAGCGCGTGGTGGGGCAGGACCATGCCGTGAAGATTATTGCGGATGCCATTCTGGAGAATCGTTCGGGACTGAGCCGTCCGGGGCAGCCCATTGGCTCGTTCTTTTTTTCGGGTCCTACGGGTACCGGCAAAACCGAGCTGGCCAAAGCGATGGCCGACTTTCTGTTCAATGACGAACGGGCGCTCATCCGCTTCGATATGTCGGAGTTTAAGGAAGAACATTCCGCTGCCCTGCTCTACGGTGCCCCTCCGGGTTACGTCGGTTATGAAGAAGGCGGGCTGCTGGTGACCAAAATCCGGCAGCAGCCCTTTGCTGTCGTGCTGTTCGATGAAATTGAAAAAGCGCACCCGTCGGTGTTCGATATTTTCCTGCAAATTCTGGATGAAGGGCACCTGCACGACCGGCTGGGCCGCGAAGGCGATTTCTCGAACGCCATTATCCTGTTTACGTCAAATATTGGCAGTGACTACGTAGTGGAGAAAGCGGCTAAAGGTGAAATAGCTGCCTCGAACGAGCTGCTGGAAATCATGGGTCGTTTCTTCCGACCCGAGTTTCTGGGGCGGCTCACCGAAATCGTTCCGTTCCAGCCGATTTCGGAAGAAGCGATCGTGAGCATCTTCGATATTCAACTCAAGTCGTTGCTGAAGGCGCTCGATAAGCAGGGCATTACGGTTGACATCGACGCAGCCGCCCGGCGGCAACTGGCTCTGGAGGGCTACACGCCCAAGTATGGAGCGCGGCCGTTACGGGGGGTTATCCGCAACCGCCTGCGCCGACCGCTGTCGCGCATGATTGTCGCGGGTGAACTGGGCAAAGGAAGCCACCTGGCCGTTAGGACGGGCGAATCCGGGGAACTGACGTTCAATCCTGTCTGACACGGTTCCCGCCTAGGTCCGTACCAGACGTAACGCCTGAACGGAGATTAAAATATCGAAGAGCTGGTCAATAGTGTTTCCATAGTGCCGTAAAAGCCGACTAATCAGTCAACTAACCAAACGCTTTACAACAATGGGATGGCTTACACGAACAACGGATTGGCAGGTATGCTGCGTAGGGCAGGCTGCCGCGGGCGCAGGGGTCGCTAGCGGCTCGTTCTTATTCATCTTTTATAGTCGCAGCGCTGGGGTGAGTGGCATTTACGGCTTCGGGGGCCTTGGCATCGGTCTTGGCGGTAATGCCTCGGGTGTTGTGAATCCGGCTAACCTCGGTGCCGTATCGTCGCCCTGGACCCAGCTCTACCGGACAACGCCTTACATCTGTGGCCTGCGGGAGTTCAACTCGTATGATCTCAACGGAGCTGCTGGACGGATTACGTATACAGGGGCTGGTGCCTTTGGCGTGACTTACGGTGGCATGTATATCAGTGCCTCGCCCTGGGGAATTACCACGAATGCGTATTTCTATTCGCAGCCGATTTACGGGGCGGGATTTGGCGCGCCGGGCGTAGGGGCTGGTAGTTTATCAGGGAACTGGAGCTTCGTGGCCGAAACGCGCATTCATCCGTGACCGGACAAACATTCTTTCAAAATGTAACGACCGTTTGTTTCCCTGCGAAGGGAAGATTTCGACAAAGTAATTAACCAAGCAATACATTCTAAACAGGTAAACTCTATGATGGACTACGGTATTGGTGGCCAGGAGAAAAAAGGCAACGACGCCAACGAAGCAATCTCCGACATTCAGAAGAACCGCACCATGCTGGTGCAGAAACTGACGGCCGACGCGCCGTTTAAGCCAAAAGTAGAAGAGAAGCTGGAAACGGTTGACGCTGTCTTCGCCCGCTTCAAACCCCAGGTAGACATTGAGTTTGAAGACGCTGACGGAGCGGGTGTCGATGAAAGCTTACGGTTCAATAACCTGGGCGATTTCGGCAAGAAAGGCATCACTGCACAAAGCCCGTTTCTGCAGGGGCTGAACGCCCAGCAGGACGACTACCAGAAGTTCATCAAGCAGTTAAAATCGAATAAGGTATTGCAGAAAATTCTGGCCGACCCCGCTGCGAAAGAAACGTATCTGACGGCACTGCGGGCCATGATTCAGGAACTCGAAGACGCTAACGCTTAACCCCACTCGCTACGTACCATGGAATCACCAGATCAATTAGAAAACGGTAAGGCCGTTAAGGAACGCGTTAAAGTGGCGAATCCCGCCCAGACTCTGGCCGATAGTAGTCAGCAGCTCGCGCGATTCGGGGGATTTGAGTTTGTGGAAACGACCGTTGAGGGAGCGCAGAACATGAACCCCGGCAAAAAAGCCCGGAAAAACATCTTCCTGACCGAAAAAGGAAGCGAGAAAGACCGGAAAGCGCTGGCTAAACGGCTCAAAACCTGGACCGAACTGCTGGATGGGCATCAGAACGTAGCCGACATGATCGGTGAGTCCGAGCAGAAAGCCGAAGTAGCCGCCGAAACGTTACGTCGGAATCTGAAAAAAGCCATTGATGAGACCAAAGACCTCGAAACGGCCTACCGGTCCGTAGCCTTGTTTTATAAAAATGCGGATACCGAAAAGGTGAAAAACCTGTCCATCGTTAACGCCGACGCCGAACAGATTCAGGATCTGGACAATACGTTGTTCTTCGATGAGATCGCGAACGAGCTGCGCCAGAATTACGACAAGCTCGACCTGCGGAACAATTACTCGATGCTGGTCATGCCGGGTTATCTGGGGACCAAGAAAGTAGTGGACAAGTGGGCCCGGCTGGCGCATGAGAATAAGGTGATGATGATTACCGATTACCGGCACCTCGATTCGCCCGACGATGTAATGGAACTCTTCGCCGATGAGGATATGACGAGCGCCGATGCGTACAAAGCAAACGTAATGATGACCTGTAACTACCTGGTCGGCCGCGAAGCTTACGAGGACTTAGGCGAAGAAGAACCGCTCTACGTACCGCCCTCCAGCGCACTGGCTGGCAAGATTTACAAAACCCAGTTGCAGCAACCGGTAGCGGGCAGCAAAAACGGCACCCTCAATGAGGTGGATGGCGTCCGCTTCGAACTCAAGAAGAGTGAGATCGCTAACCTCGAAAAGATGGGGCTGGTGCCGATGGTGAACGAGTACAACAAAGTGATGGCCTACTCGGCCAAAACACTTTTCAACGGCGATAACCAGGGTTTACAGACGTATTCGGTCGTGCGGGTATTCGATTGGATCATGAAAGTCCTGATCGATTTCCTGAACCGGCGGGCGTTTGAAAACTGGACCTACGACAACGAGAAAGACCTGCGGGCGCAGATTGTAAAGTTTCTGAACGGCATTACGGGGGCCGACAAGATCATTGAGGATTTCAAGATTCTCAGGTTCGAGCGCGACAAAGAGGTGAAAGATCGTATTCACCTGGACATTCATATCAAGCCGTATTTCCCCGCTAAGAACTTCCTGGTTCGGCTGGATGGTACCAAAGGCGATGACGCCAACGACTGGAAGGGTGGCGTCGAGCAGCAGTAAACCAATCCGTAATCGACTGCTAACGCACCTCTTTAATACGCTTACTTAATACATAAACTAAAACCAATAACCAATTACAACCATGGCTTTCAAAGCGACTATTGACCTCGACGGCACCGAGTACCGTTTGTTACACTGCAGTTTTTCACTAGGTCAGAACACGGATTACACCACCGGCAAACCCACCTCCGACGTAATGGGCGGCCAGGTAAACGCCGAATTCGAGTCGACCAAAGACACGAACGCCTTTAAACTGATGATTAATCCGAACGCTAAGTTCAGCGGCACCATCAAGTTCTTTAAGCAGGACGAAGATTCGCCCATGAAAGAGCTTAAGTTTGAAGATGCCTTCCTGACGGGTTATTCGGAGAGCATGGATGCACGTAACAATACGCCTATGTCGACCAGTGTGGTGATCTCCGCCCGTAAGCTGTCGATTGACGGAGCCTCGCACGAAAACAAGTGGGCAGCCTACTAAGCCACAGGCCATTGAAGCGCATTCAATGGCCTGTTATTCATCATTACCTGCTGGAAAGAACCGGAGGTACGTGCCTACTGGTAAATTCTATCAACACCCTTATCCCATAAAACCATGCGTACTTCCGTTCGAACTGTGCTGTTTATGTCTGCCGTCTGCGCGCTGGGACTCAATAGCTGTAAAAAAGATGACGACCCCGCAAAAGGCTTTTCCGAAAAGGTCCGGGCGATTATTTCGCAGGACGAAATCGACGGCCTGCGGGCCCGGGGGATGATTGTAAACGAAGGCACGCAGCCCCCGAATATCGAAGGCATCTTTGTTTCGTCGCCCCATGAGCTGGTTAGCCCCTACGGCCCCGACGACGATTCGCAGATTGGGGAATCGTTTAATGACCTGATCATCCGCTTCTCCAATCAGAACAGCAGCGATCAGAGCGCTAAGGTCGATACCAAAAATGGCAGTACGGTTGGAGCGGGAGTAGGTGGGTTTCTGGCTGGCAACGGGAATAAGTTTACCTTCTTCGCCGAGATTAACTCGCAGTCGGGAAACACAACCTCGAAACAAGTCCGGCTTTTCTCCGGTGAGATTACCGACACGGGCATCAAAGATTTTTACACAACCCTGTTGATGAAAAGCAAAACCGATCCCGATGATGAACTCATTCCGGTGGGCAGCTCCCGCATCATAAAAGATGGTGACGGCATGGCCAGCCGACGGAGTACATTCCGGATCGGGGCCGACAAGGTTCGTCCGACCAAAGAAGAATCCGCCAACTAATCTTCAGCCGACATTCCTGCAATTGGCTTTAACGCTTTCATTATGAATCAGCTCTCGGACGTTCGCATCGAAATTGGCGGTCAACAGCTTTCCCTGTTCTCCCGGTTGAAAATCAATCAGTGGATCGACCGCCACCATACATTCGAACTGACAGTGCCGGCTGAGCAGGTCGAAGGGCAGGACGGCATGAAGATCAATAAGTCGAAAGAGTTTATTGGGAAAGAGATTCTGATTTCGATTAAGTACCGGCCCGATACGGGTAAGTCGTTTACATTCAAAGGATTCATTACGCAGCTATATCTATCCAAACAGGCAGCGCGGGGCAGTTCGGTCGTTATTCGGGGGTACAGCGCTTCGGTATTGCTGGAGCAGGGCTCCCGCTACGGTGCGTTTTACAAGAAGAAACACGGGGCCATCGTCAGGAAGGTGCTGGAAGAATACGACCAGAGCCTGCTCCGGCCCGACGTAAGTCCACGTAACGAGAAAGAAGAAGAATACATCGTTAAGTTCGATGAGAGCAGCTATAATTTTCTGCACCGCTTTGCCGCGGCTACGGGCAACTGGTTCTTTTTCGACGGGGCCAAAGTGGTGTTCGGCGATGTGCCCGGCGAAGCTCCTATTGAACTCCGCTATGGGGATGACATCAGCGCGTTCGACATGAAAATGGACCTGCCGGGGGGCGAGTTCTTTATGGACGACTGGAACTCCCGGAAGAGCGAGCAGGAGCGCAGCCACTCCGCCGACGTACGGGTATCGGGCCTGGGCGAGTATGGGCAGTTTCTGATCGATACGGCCGAGCGGCTCTATCCGGAACGCTTGTTTACGTATCCGCCCGTGCCGGTGTATTCGGACTCGGACGTTAGAAAGCAGGTCGAGTACGAAAAGAAAGCGTCGGTGGCGAATGCGGTAATTTTTACCGGTTCGTGCAACGTAATTGGCTTAAAGGTCGGCGCGGTCATCGACATTAAGGAACGGAGCAGCCTGCCGGGGCAACGTACCGAAAGCTTCGGCCAATACCGCATCATCAGCATCAGCCACGAAGCCGATCTGGGCGGGGGGTACTCCAATAAGTTTGAGGCCATTCCGGCGGGCGTTGAATTCCGGGCCAATCCCAGCTTTACGAAACCGCGGGCTACCCCGCAGATAGCCCGGGTAAGCCATGTCGATGATCCGGAACACATGGGCCGGGTTCGGTTACAGTTCTTCTGGCAATCGGCGCAGGACGATTCGGAAAGCTCTGCCTGGGCACCGGTCCTGAGCGCCTATATGGCCGGTGAAGACAAAAGTCACTATTTCGTGCCTGAGGTGAATACGCTGGTTATGATCATGTTTGAGAATGACGATCCAGCGCGTCCGGTCGTGGCTGGGGTTACATACCATAGTCAGATGAAACAAAACGCGTGGTATACCGACCAGAACTACAGGAAAGCCATTGTTACGAGGGGGGGCAATCACATCGTCATGAACGACGAGCCGGGCAAAGAAGCCATCTCCATTTATAACAAGGACAAAAAGAACATGATTGTGCTCACGCTCGACGGTACGCACATCAGTATCAAGAGCCAGGGCTCGATTAGTCTGAGTGCGGGCAGCATCAGTATGGATGCCGACACCATCAGCATGAAGGCCCGGAAAGAATGGAAAGTCGACGCTAAGAAAGGCGAGATCAAGACCGAAATGGACATGAGTGTCGACGCTACGACGGACCTGAAACTGGCCGGAAAAGCAAGCGTAAAAGCGACCTCCGACGCCAATATCGATCTGAACGGCACCATCATTAAAGTAGACGCCAAGGGGCAGGCAACCGTAAAAGGAATGCAGCTTAGCCTGGAAGGCAGTGTACTGGCTGCACTTAAAGCGGCCATTGTTCAAATAAATTAACGGATTCGAACCCAATGGGACTACCCGCTGCCCGCATCAACGACCCGCACGTTTGCCCGATGTCCGACGGCCCCAAGCCCCATGTGGGCGGGACGGTTCTGCCGCCGGGCGTACCAACCGTGCTGATTGGAAGTATGCCTGCTGCTACGTTAGCGACCCCGTGCCTGTGCGCGTCGCCCGCGCCGAATCTGATTGCTAAAGGCTCGGCCGGTGTGTTTATCGGCAAAAAGCCAGCGGCTCGTCAGCTTGATACAACCGCCCACGGTGGAACGATCATAATGGGGCTGCCAACCGTGCTCATAGGCGACTCGTCGATGGGGCCAACCCGAGCCGTTACGTTGCTGCCGAACGGAAACATAATGTTTGGGCCAGCTATCGAGATTACGCCTGATCCGAACAATCCGGATTTCCAGATGCAGGCCTTGCAGGGGCTGATCCGGTTAAATACAACGCCAACTATGCAGCGGGCTTTTTCGGCTGTTGAGGCAAGTGGTAACAAGGTGGTGCTCCAGAACTACAATGACCCAAACGATCCAAATAATGCGACAACGGAGTATGACAGTCCTACACCTGGTTCGTCAACCATCGCCTGGAGTCCAGCCATGCACGGAGTTCCCTCGTCACCGGGGCATCCAGCGCCTGCTGCTTTTCAACCCGGTTCAGACATTGTTCTAGGACACGAATTTATCCACGCTACGCACAATGCCACTGGTGCAGTACCCAATGAAACTCCGGATTCAGATGGCTCTGCTGTTTCTGAAGAAAGAAATACAACTGGATTACCGGCTCAGACGTACAATGAACCTGGTAATCCACGAAATGGCGAAGCATTACCCGATACGACGGGGCAGCCTTACACTGAAAATAAACTGAGAAAAGATTATGCTAACAATGGATGGCCTTCGCCGGCTACCGGGCAACCGCCTGTACAACGGCCTTCCTACAGCACATCCGGTAAGCCTTTTTGACAAAAATGCGTATGGATTGGTTGGCAATGAATAGTCTGGTGCTGATCGTTATAAACTGGTATGTATATCAACCTATAGAAATAATGTGGACTGAAAAGAGGGTGAGTACAACCATTCGAGTTACCGTTGATGGGCAGCGAATGATACTCGATTTGTCAGTCGACAATCTACAGGCGGCTGATATTTACGTAACGGATGTTGGCTTCCGGTATGTCAATAATAACCCCGAAATAGACCGGGACTATTTGCCACTGTTACTCAACGCCAACAATGAAATTGAGGCAAATCTGTTTATTAAACCACTTGATCCAAAAAAGCGATGGGCATTTCCTCCTTCGTTTTATACGCACATCATCAAAGGGCGTTCCCGCTATCAGCGCCAATGGACTTTGCCTTATCCCGTCCGGATTCGCAGACAAAATAATCATGGAATGGGGAATGTCGTTTCGGTTAGTAAAGACCTGGTTAGTACTGTCGGCATAATTATTCCACCCGCTGGTTACCCAGTTGATGCGGTTGACATCAACGGAGAGGAGTTGTACCAGTTTAAATACAATGCATTGCCTTATCAGGTCAAGCAGACTGCTATTGCCAGAGACAAAGGGTTGCAGCTACAGGTTGTTGATTAATAGTCATCGATGTCCCATAAGTGATGTGCTCCTGAAACAATAGAATTGCTTAGCCAAAACAAAGTATGGCTTATACCATGAAGCTTGGTTTTGCGGACCTGCCCACCATCTACAACATTACCAATGCGGTAGGTAGAGGGCAGGTCAGTTGGCGTGATGATGTGATGCTTGTAAACCCACAAAGTTTTAAACGTAGAGGACTATGCCTTCTTACTCGCTTCAAACTCCGGTTTCAGCCCTGATGCGCCGACAGCCCATACCAAAGGTGCTGACGCTTGACGCGATTCGTCAGCACATCAATCTGCTGCTGACGACCAAGCTGAGAGAGTGTCGCTATGACCCTGAAATGGGCTGCATGGTATGGGACCAGGACTTTGCGAACATCACCAATCCAACGCTGTGGAAAAGTGAAGCTGAAACCGCGTTTGTGCGGCTGATCAGTCAGTACGAAAAGCGGATTCGCTATACGCGCGTTTCGCTCGAAGTCGACGAACCCGTGGAGCAGGACCGCGACGGCCAGGTGCTACGTCTGCGGAAACGACTGACGATTCGGGTCAGTGGAACGCTGATTGAAACCGGTGAGACCATGCCGGACATGGAATTTGTGATCTACTTCAGCCCCGTATCCAGTGATTAGTTAACCGCGTAAAATACGGCTGAAACCTGTTTTAAAGACCTAAACCCTTTCCGACACCAATGCCAGGACTAGCGCAAAGTATTCTCAATTTCGCTCGGGGCCGCCGGGGCAACCAGGTTGGCAATGGCGAGTGCTGGACGTTCGCAGAAACTGCGTTACGAAACGCGGGAGCCCAGACGTCCAGAAACATTATGGGCGACGATAACGTCGTTGACGATGCCGACTACGTATGGGGAGATGAGGTGCAGGCTACCGACGTACGTCCGGGCGATATTATTCAGTTTCGGAATTACCGCTACGACCTGAGCAGCGATACGAGTTCATCCTGGCAGGAACGGCCTCACCATACCGCCATTGTCGAATCGGTTGGCACGGGGGGCGTTGTTACGGTGCTGGAGTCGAACGTAAACGGCAGCCGACGCGTGCAACGGAATCAGTTGTATTTGCGGGATGGCAACGTCGGTGGCCAGACGGTGACCGTAACCGGACGGTTCTGGGTGTATAGACCCCGATCCCGTAGTTAACGTAACGCACCCTAACAAACCGCTTACACCCACCACGCTACTGCGTACCTGAATTAACCCTGAACTGAACGTCATGCTTGATACCCGCGATCAGATTAAGAACCGGATGCTCCGCGAGGCCGCCCGCCAGTGGGGCTATACAGACGCGCAGATGGAAACTACGGCCTTCGATCCCCTCGTCGATTTGCTGATGGGCGCATTGGCCACCGAGTCGGAGCGGGTGTATCAGGCCGTTCATGAATCCCGCAGCCGCATTCTGGAACGACTGGTTCAGCTTTTGCTGCCGGAAGTTGTTACAGGTCCCCGGCCCGCTCATGCCGTTATGACCGCAGCCTCGCTCGAACCTGTGGGCGAGGTTCGTCGCGATGACGTAATGACGGCCCGGCATCCACAAACAGGCGAAGAAATCGGGCTATCGGCCGCGGGCCGTTTTCCCTTGGTGAACGGGCGGGTTGCCTGTCTGGCGGCCGGTTCGCAGCTGTGGCGCATCGACGAGTTTCAGAACCGATTGCCCATTGGTCAGGCTCCACCGCACCGGCGGCTTCCGGATTATCTACTTTGGATTGGCCTTGAGGTGCTGAGCCCGTTACCGGAGTCGGCCAGCCTGCGGTTTTATTTCGACTGGAAGAACATTCTCAATCCGCAGCAATACGCGCAGGCACTCGCGCAAAGCCGCTGGTTTCTGGGCGATACGTCGATTCCGGTCATAAATGGATACGGTTCCCTGCCCGACGATGCGCCTACCGAACCAATCCGAACCGCCGAAGCGCACGCCCAGCGGTATTACCGTCCGCAGTTCATTACGTTAGGGGGGCAGTCATTGCGTGGATATACCCCTGGCACCCCGGCACCGGCCTCCTTGATTGAGGCTTTCGAGCCCATTCTGCCCAGTTTACCCCCGGTTGTTTGGTTACGCGTCGAGTTGTCGCCTTTGTTTACAGCAGACGTACTCAGCCGGACGGATTGTGTGCTGAACGCTTTCCCGGTTTTGAATCGTCAACTGACTCGCTCTACGTTCCGGTTAACGGATTTTTTCAATGTCTTTCCGCTCAACATTGACCGGCCCCTGCTCGAAATTGCCGACATCACCGACAGCGACGGAAATACGTATACTCCCTTTACCGAAGCGGGTGCCAGTTCGCGCGAGGCTGTTGCCGCCGACCGTCGGACGTATGCACTCCGGCAGCAGGGGGTAGGCCGGTTTGATGCTCGTGATGCCTATGCGCTGGTCAGTCAGGTGCTCGATCAACTGCGCGACGAAAGTGCCGCTTTTGTAGCGATGGGCTACGACTCAATGCGGAGCCATATCGAAGATATTTACAAGAATCTGCAACGTATCCGGCAGGGGATGCCTACTGCCCCCAATGGTGACCGGATTACACCGGACCCCACTCCGTTTCTGATCGTCAACAATGCTCCGGCCAACGGGGTGTTGTTCGTCAACTACTGGGCTACGTCGGCCGAAAAAGCGAATCGATTGCCGGGCGGTACGCGCATTGATACCATGGCGATTCAGTTTCGGCGGGAGGGAATGATGTTGCTGAGCCCTCTGCTGGGCGGAACGCCCCGGCTTGAGCCAGCGGCTAGTTTACCCGTATTTCGGCAGGCCTTGCTGACGCGTGGCCGGGCGTTAACGGCCGAAGACATCCGGGCTATCTGTCTGGGTACTGCTCCGGAGGCTGTAGAGGGGGTAACGGTCCAGAAAGGCTTCGCGGTCAATGCTGATCCGCGCCAGGGCCTGACGCGTACGCTGGATGTTCGACTCACGTTCAAATCCGGTGCCCGTTTACTGCCCGAAGATCAGGCGCAGGTTTGCCGCGAAATTACGGTGTTATTAGAAGAACAGTGGTCGGGCGTGCTGCCGATCCGTGTCATGCCGATTGAATTATGAAACGACCGCTGCACTACGATATTCGGGCCGAAGTCTGGGCCGCCCGACAAAAAAAACGAGGCCTTGATCTGATCGTGCGTCCACAGGGGACGTTCAGCCGCCCCTACAAGTTCGACATTCTGAATGTTACCGCCCTTGACGCGGACCCCGAAACGGGCGTTACGCATGGGCCGTTAGTTGCTTATGTAGACATTAGCCGGGAAGGGGTATACGATATGCTTCCCGAAGCGCTGTCGCACCCGCCACGAGCAGTAAAAGATGGCGAAGGAAGCCAGGCACTGGTTAACGAGTCCCGTCGGTTACGCCAGGAGGAGCGTGACAACCGAACGTTCTGGTTGCCGTTCGAGCAGGAGACGTATCGGCAACGGATTCAGATCGAAGAGCAGGAAAACCAAACATTGACCCAAACAACCGGCCCCGTCTGGGCGGAGCTCTACGCGTATCTGCTGGGTGAGGCCGGGGAGGGGCTTACGGATTCACAGCGGGCGTGCTTACTGTCGGTCTGGACCAATGCCCATCAGACGGTGGGCAACTGGGAACGGACGGCGTATTATTTCAGCCGCTTCCTGGACGTACCGGTACGTATCAAACATGGTCTGCCGGCACCGATCGAAGGACGTAGAGATTCCGCTACCGACTGGCAACCGGCCCGACTGGGCGAAAGTCGGCTGGGGTTAGACTACGTACTGCCCCAAACAACAACGATAACCGACGACGGAGGCTTGATTCGCCTGGCGTTTGGGCCGCTGACGGCCGAACAACTGCGGGAGTTTCTGCCGGGGGGAGCTGCCTTGCGGCATGTCAGTATGTTAGCCGGGTACCTGTTACCCGCCGATGCCGACTGGCAAATAGAGGTTTTGCCCGACGAGATGAACGGTGGATTTGTGTTGTCGGACCTGGGTTCATCCGGGCGGCTGGGGCTCACGACCACGTTAAACTAACCGCTTGCTCATAACCCGTTAGCGTCTAAAGAATTTATGACGACTATAGTGTAACCAATTGGCGAATGACACTCTAGACTACTCTATGAAAACCGATGTTATTCTAACCGTTTCGCTTTACGTTATCATGGCTGTCTTCTGCCTGGTTGGCCTAATCGTGCGGCACTCAGCGAAAGACGTATTGACCAAGAAGATGCTTATGTATGGCGTCGGCGCTATAGCGCTGGCGGCTGGGTTAGGGGCCGCTTTTGCCAAAGCGGAGTTGCTGGTAACGGTATTTTACTGGATCGAGGGCCTGGCGCTGGTACTGGGCATTTTGCACGTGATGGCGTCGCGCCGGATGTTTTTATACGCAGCAGAAGGTGGTTTCTGGTCAGAATTATTGCTGACCGTAGCCATGCTTATGCTGCTCGCCGGAGCGTTCACGGGCCTGTTCCAGACGATGCAGCGGTCCGACCGGTTCTTACCCGCGCTAGCTTCGGGACTAATCCCGTTTGTGCTGCCCTTATTGTTTTTGTATGCCTATGGAGCCTGGTTATCGATTCCGCCGAAAATATACCGCAAATGGTTTTATCCCGTCGACCGGGCGGTGCCACTGATTGAATTAAACGATACGGTGCGGTTGAATTTTCGGGTCGCCAAAGAGCCGGATGCTACCGACCTGGCCACGTATACGGTAAAAGCGCCCATCGACCGGACCCTGCACGATCTGTTTCATTACATGATCTATTCGCATAACGCTGAAGAAAATCCAGAGCAGCCAATCCTGTACCATGAACACAACCACGAAGGCAGCCTGTTGGGGTGGATATTTTACAAGCAATCTATGGGTGGTTTGTCGAAGCAATTCCTGGACCCTTCCTTAACACTCATGCGCAATGGCATCAAAGCGAACGATACCATTATTGCCCGAAGCTTTGTGAGCAGTGACTGAAACGTAAATGAAGTGATCGTAAGAAAACTGATGTTATATGCATATAATCAGTTGCTTATCTTGATGTAGATCTTTCGTTGACAACTTTACCCACTCCCTTTAAACAACCGGACCCCATGTTACCTGAGTTCACGTACTGGCCAATAAACTGGGCCGATGGTATGAAAATTACCCGGTCTCATCTGCTGGGCAACGATAATGCCTTTCGCGACGCTGTGCGCGATACCAGCGGGATGTTGCTTACCCCTTTAACGTATGGTTTACTGCCGCCCGCGCCGGGTAAAGACAGCCCACTGGCGTTGACCTGCGACGGTCATGAACTGATTCTGACGGCCTGCCGGGCTGTTACGCCCGGTGGTGCCCGAATCGAAATCGATGCGTCGCAGCCCCCCTTACGGCTGGCCTTAAGTGCCGCTCGTGACGAGTGGATGAGATTGAGCCAGTCGACCGGCTATGCCGTTATTGACATAAACCCGTTTGAACCCCAGCCCTGGGGGCAGCCCGATCCCGACGAGGTGCCGCTGCGTTACCCGTTCACGACCCCCGGCTACCGCTTAGGGGCCGTACCGCAGTCGGCGCTGGCGAGTCCATTGTCGGCCGCGTTTCACTTGCCCGTTGGGCGGCTGACGCTCGCCAATGGGGTTTTCAACTTGTCGGCCGATTATTTGCCGCCCTGCCGGATGGTTGGGGTTTTTCCGGCCATGCAGCAGCATTACCTGACCATTGGCAGTAAGATGGGCGAAATTGCCGGTTATGCCACGGCCATTATTGTTCGGGTGCGGACCAATGCCCGTTCGGGACAGCCCAATCTCCTGGCAACGACAATCGGGTATCTTGCCGATGCCACCGTACGTACCATTGCCGATAATCTGGACGCATTTCAACTGCGGGGCACGTATGAGTCGCCGGTTTTTATTGCTGAATTCGGGATGCGGTTCGCCCGAGCGATAACCCTGATGATCCGCAGTACGCCCGACCGGGAGAAAGAAGCCATGTTCAACTACTTCAAAAACTGGTGTGGCGTTAGTCCCGTGCAGTTTGAGTCAGCCATGCAGGAGGTGCTCGATGCCGAGTATACCCACGCCGACTGCCAGCCTACACTTGCGGCCATTACGCGCATGTGCGACGTAGTGATTGCGCTCTACAGCAAGCTGAGCCAGCTGAATTACGTCGAGAAAGACAAAGACGAGTTTTTCGTGGACCGGCAGGATGCACCCGCGGCCAAGAACGGGACCAAAAGCAGTTTCTGGGGGCGGTAAGCGCCGGTTACGTACACGAATTAATCAGCAGAAAACGCTATGAATGAATCGTTAATCAAATTCCTGCTTGTTACGTTGCTGCTTGGCGGAGGAATCGGCGCCCTGATGTACGCGCTTGGCGAACGGGGCGAATCAGCAAAAACGGGCACTTCAGTCGAACAGGAAGAGCAATTTTTGAATGATGTTCGCCAGGCTGATAGCCTGCACATAAAACTGAAGAAAACCGATCCTGCTGAACAGGCCAGTGAGTTCTCGGCGCTACGTTTCAAGCAGGAGGAAGCCATCGCCCGGATGGAGTCGGGCTACAAAGCTGATACGGTATTTCGATCACTTTCGCAGGTGACCGGTCGGAACTATAACAAAATGCTGGGAACGGTGGCCCTGCAAGCCAGCGACCGGCAAACCAAAGCCGACACGAAGCTCCAGCTCACCGATCAGATCGCCAATTTGAAAGTTGATGTCCAAAGTCTGGAGACCCAACTGATGCTTAAACAGTCGAGCCTGGAAAGCATGCGGGCGCTAAAAGCGGCCCAACCGTAACGATGATTTTTCGACTCTATGAAACCACTTAACCAAGTTGAACGAACGCAGCGATGGGGCCAGTTTCTGGGCTTCTACGTTACGTTGTTGCTGGTAGTAGCCCTTTGCTGGTGGCTATCCCTGGCGCTGATTCCCCAACTTACCAATGTACAGCAAAGCCAGACCGTGCAGGAACTTGTGGCGTATCGGAAGCAGCTGGCCGGTACCGACAAAATGCTGGTGAACCTGGAACAGGGGGCACCCTTAACCGACAACTGGCTGCGAAATTTCTATGCCAACACCAGCGCGCTGGACCAGCAGTTTCCGAAGCCGTTGTTTATGGCTACGACCAATAGCTATCGGCAACTGGCGGCTGAATACGAAAATGCACGCAAAGAAGGCGACGAAGGGCTGCAGCTCCTGAACTCGCAGAAAATTCAGCTGGAATCCAAGAAAGCGGCCTTATTAGCCGCGCTGGCATCGGCAGGTGCCGAGTTGAAGAATATTGCCGCAGCGCCTAAACCCGACGGAGGGGGCGGGGCAAAGCCTAAGCCGCCTACGCCACCCGCCGAAGCCGGGCCCGTAATTAATGCGGGGATGTACGGCCCCTTTAAGCCCTTGCTCATAAAAGGAAGTGGCGAGTTCGGCAAGAACAGCCCCGAGATTAACATATCGGCGCAGTTCATGATCGTCCGCGACCATCAGGTTGTGCTGGGCGTGTACTTTGAAACGGAAGATCCCGGTGGTACGCTGGCGAAAGTAACGGATCGTAAAGAAGTATACACCGCCCCGCCGGGCTACCGGATTGTTGGGCTGTCGGTACCCGAACGAACCCCCTGGCGTCATACGTACGTCGATAAAAATCTGGACGTAGATAAGATACCGGTAGCACCGGGGCTGATGACGTTTCTGGTGCAGGGAAATACGCCGGGGCTCGATATTGGCGCATCGGGTGGCAGCGCCCTGACTATTCAGTTACTGAAGTCGGTTAAGGTGGAGTTAGAGAAGGAGTGATCTGGCCGGGCGGGGTTGGCGTAGCGGCCAGCAAATGACTTGCTCAAGGCCGGTCAGGCGAAATTTTTGGCAAATGCTACCATTCCGTAGCTGTTACGCGACTAACGAGTATTGATCATTTCAACGTATTATGCCCATGAAACCAAAGGAATCTTTCCGTCATATACGCCTAATTGTTCTGCTGCTGATAAGCTTCGTCAGCCTCTCGGGTCAAGGGCAGAACAAACCCGCTTCGGTACGTAAATACGCCGGTGGTTTAAAATTCAGTCGTACCCGCTCGCTGACGGTCATGAATAAAGCGCCCCTGGCCAATCAAAGCTTTATCAACCTGCCCACGCAGGTATCGTATGAGCAATATTGCCCCAGCGTTGGCGATCAGGGCCGTCAGGAAACATCGGTTGCGTTTGCTACTGCCTACTACCTGCGAACCATTATGGAGAGTAAGGACAGGAACCTGGTTCAGAAGCCAAAGATTGACGAATCGCGCTTTTCGCCCACCTTTGTTTATGACAAGATTCGGGACCCCAAAGATATTAACTGTCAGGGGGGCGGTACCATTGAAGAAGCTCTGGATGTGCTGAAGAAAGACGGTGTGCCGCGCTTGAAAAATCTAGGATACCCCCTTTGTAACCAGGCTATTCCGGCCGTGGCCGTAAAGGAAGCGTCGCAGTTTCGCATTGGCGATTACCAGCAGTTATTCACTCCCGAAACGGCTCCCGATCAGAAAGTGCAGGCGGTTAAGAAAGCCCTTGCTGAAGGGAATCCCGTGGTCGTGGGCATTGGTGCCCCGCTGTCGTTCGAAGAGGCCAGGGCCGTTTGGGAACCCGCTCCTAACGAGAAGGCTGATGATATTTTGTATAACCAGGCGCTTTGCGTAGTGGGCTATAACGATAAACAGTACGGTGGCGCGTTTCGGATTGTGAACAGTTGGAATACCGGCTGGGGTGAGAAAGGGTTCTGCTGGATTCCGTATGCCTATTTTGGGCAGTTCTGCATCAACGGGTTTCAGGTGTATGGAGCCGAAGTTGAATCGGGCAACCGGCCCGGAGTGGTCGTTGTGAATGGGCCCAGCGGTGGCGGTAAACCTGCTGCCGAAGAACGTCGGCGGGGATCGGCTGAACTTAAACTCAACAATGGTGCCCCTATGGAAGTAACCCGGGAAGTAACCCGCGACCTGAAAGTAGTATCAGATGAGGCAGCGCCCAGCGACATCCGGCCGTATCGAACAACGCAGCCGTATGATTCAGGTACGCGGTTCAAATTTTATTTAAGCAACTCAGAAAACGCTTACGTCTACGCTCTGACTACCAACAAGCAGGGTGACTTTGATAAGTTGTTTCCATTTGACGAACTGACCAGCCCCTTGCTTGGTCCGAACACGACAATCGCTTATCCGAGTGAGAACAGCTCGGTTGTGATGGAAAAGCATAAGGGCAAAGATTACCTGCTGATCTTATTTGCCAAGCGACCTCTTAATCTGGATGGTCTGGTTAAAAGCCTCGACCGCAAAAAAGGGTCAATTGATAAACGCATCAGCGAAGTTCTGGGCGATCAGCTCATCAAGCAGGACCAGATTCGCTACCGCGATGATCAGATTGCCTTCGACGTAAAGCCGGGTGCTGCGGGTAACGTAGTGCCCCTGCTCGTTGAATTTAATTACAAATAGGGTGTAGGCATTAGGAGTAAGTCTAATATCACTAATCTTATTCCTGGACCCGAATTCCTTACCTAACCCTCTATTTTCCGTTCAGGCCATGGGCTAACCTTTCGTCCGCCAGGACGTTCTTTCTTGAACTAGATGTTGCAGACCCGACCGGGAGCCGGTAGTTTTGTGCAACTTTTGTCCAAATCATGAGCGACCTGTTTACTGCTGAATCCATTATCAGTTTACTGACCCTAACGTTTTTAGAGATCGTCTTAGGGATTGATAATATCATATTTATATCCATTGCCGCCAACAAGCTGGCCCGGCAGGATCAGGCGAAGGCCCGAAATATTGGACTGGTCCTGGCCATGGCGTTTCGGTTGATCCTGTTGTTGGGTATTTCCTTTGTTATTTCCCTTAGCAAGCCGTTTACGCACCTGGATGCGGGCTGGTTTAGGGCGGCCTTCACGGGGCAGAGCCTGATTTTGTTCGCTGGTGGCCTGTTCCTGCTCTACAAAGCCACGTCCGAAATTCACCATAAGCTCGAAGGGGGCGGAGAAGAGCACGAGGAGGGAAGTACAAAAGGTAAAACAACCATCACGAGTGTTGTCACCCAGATCGCCATTACCAATATTGTCTTTTCGATCGACTCGATCCTGACGGCCATTGGCTTAACGCAGAATGTCGCTATCATGATGATCGCCGTTGTGCTGTCTATCCTGATCATGATGTTCTTCGCCGGGCCGGTAGGCCGGTTTGTTAATGAACACCCCACGATTCAGATGCTGGGCCTGGCTTTCCTGATCATGATTGGCTTTATGCTGGTCGCGGAAGGGGCGCACTTATCGGAAGTGGTTATCTTCGATCAGGAAGTGGGTTCCGTACCAAAAGGGTATCTTTATTTTGCCATTGCCTTTTCGCTGCTGGTTGAGTTTCTTAATATTCGGTTGCGTAAAAAACAGCCGCCGATTCAACTACGGGGCTACGAAGGTCAACCTGACCGCGACGGCATGCTGTAAGGGGCGGTGGGCTAATCAGCTGGCCGGTTGGCCGCACTGACCCTATCGCCACTATAGCCCACGACCTGATTAACAACCCACCACTACATTGTCACTCACCGACCAATTAAACGATATTATCAGCAGCCTGGGCGGCTTCGGTCCTGAAGCCTGGCTGGCCGTGGCTTTTTGCGGACTGCTGGTGGCCGAACTGCTGCTACTTCAAACCAATTGGGCGCCGGCACGCCGGGTTTTGGCGATTTTAAGCGGGGTATCGGTTGTCGTGGCGGGTGTCTGGGCTGTTTTATTGCCAACGCGCGGTTTTTTGTTCCTGCACCTTCTGTTTGTTGATAATCAGGCTGTTTATTTTCAGGTCCTCATCGCGTTGGCCGCCTTACTGGTGTTGTTGTACGAGTTTTTGGCGGCTTCAACCCACAGAACACCAACGCTTCCCCTTGAATGGTATGCTCTGCTGATTGCGATGACATTAGGACTATTCCTGATGACAGTATCGGTCAATCTGCTTAGCATCTACCTAAGTATTGAACTAGTTTCGATCTGCTCGTACCTGCTGACGGCTTTGGCCACGAATCGGAAAGCTTCGGAGGGCGGGATTAAATACCTTCTGTTCGGTGCCGTTAGCTCGGCCGTTATGCTGTATGGTATGTCCTTACTTTACGGCATAACCGGTACACTCGACATAACCGCTACCGTATTCGGCGCTGAACTTGCCCGACAGGACGAGGCTGTGGCGGCCGTAGCGCTGTTGCTAACGCTGGCTGGCTTGTTATTCAAGTTGGCGGCCGTGCCTTTTCACATCTGGACTCCCGACGCGTACGAAGCTGCGCCAGTGCCCGTAGCGGCTTTCTTTTCGGTAGCGCCCAAGGCGGCTGCCGTTCTTGTGCTGATGCGCCTTGTTACCGCCCTGCCCGTGGAGTCGTTGGGTGAGGCAGGAGCCACGGCTATGGCATTACAAACGCCGTTGGCAGTGCTGGCGCTGGCGGGTATTTTGATTGGTAACTTATCGGCGTTACGTCAGACGGATGCTAAACGACTGCTAGCGTACTCGACCATTGCGCAGGCGGGTTTTCTGCTGGTTGGCGTGGTCGCGCTAAGTCAGGCCGGGTTCGAAGCCGTTTTATTCTATGCCGGCACGTATCTGTTTATGTCACTGGCCGCTTTTTTTCTGGTCGATCTGTTAGCCAAAGCCAGTGGTCACGAGGGCGATCTGACTATGAGCCACTTGGCGGGTATGGGGGCGAAACAGCCCTTGTTAGCCATTGCCCTGACCGTTGTCATGCTGGCCTTAACTGGCCTACCACCAACGGTCGGCTTTACGGCGAAGCTATTATCATTTTCGGCTCTGTACGAGAGCTACCAGCGTACGGGCAATGCCTGGTTGCTCGCCTTGTTTGTCATCGGCTTACTGAACGCCCTGATCTCACTGGTGTACTACCTGAAAATACCGTTCCTGCTGTTCTTCCGTCCGGTTTCAGGCGAAGAACGTACCACGGGCACTTACGTACCGCGTTCCGCTACGTGGTTAGCCGTTGCGCTGGTTGTGCCCCTCCTGGTTTTGTTCATCAAACCCGAATGGCTGGTAGGGATCATCACCGGCTGGTAGCCGCAGTCCGCTCCGTCGAACCAGGCACCTGCCTTCGGAAATAGCTTCCTGTTTTCGTTTCTTTGCACGAAATATCAACGAGTGAACAAGCGAAAGAGTGATGCCTACTATGGCCTTGCTGCGCTTCGGCGAGTCAACTTCACTTTTCGCTTTTCGCTCATTACCATATATGAGCCCGGTCCTTGACATTACCCTCGACGAGTTGTTTGAGCAATTCGATAAGTTGCGTGTTCTGATTATTGGCGACGTAATGCTCGATTCCTACGTATGGGGGCGGGTGGAACGCATTTCTCCGGAGGCTCCGGTTCCGGTGGTGACCGTCGACCGGCGTGAACTGCGGCTGGGGGGCGCTGGCAACGTACTGCTC
Organism: Spirosoma fluminis; assembly: GCF_054778895.1. Lineage (NCBI taxonomy): Bacteria > Pseudomonadati > Bacteroidota > Cytophagia > Cytophagales > Cytophagaceae > Spirosoma > Spirosoma fluminis. Next base: position 772,960 of record NZ_BAAGZD010000003.1, on the reverse strand, counting down.
AATGTACAGGCATTAGGGGCCGAAGCCATCATTTGTTCGGTGATCGGCACCGACAGCGCGGGTGACCAACTAGAGCAGCAACTTTGCGATCGTGGCCTGAACTGCGACGGGCTGATCCGCAGCGCTACGCGAATTACGACCATTAAAGAGCGAATTATTGCCAGTTCCCAACAGGTAGTACGCGTCGATACGGAAACCGACCGGTTCATTACCGATAACGAACGCACGCAGCTCATTACGAAAGCCAAAGAGCTTATACCGACCTGCCATGTCGTAATCTTCGAAGATTACGATAAAGGCGTCTTGAGCAAGGAAGCGATCACCGAAATAACGGATTTCGCCAATGAACAAGGAGTGCCGACGGTAGTGGACCCGAAGAAACGTAATTTTCTCTGCTACCAGAATACAACCTTGTTTAAGCCAAATCTGAAAGAGCTGCGTGAGGGCCTGAAGCTTGATTTTGACGTTGATGACGCCGATGAATTTCAGGCCGCCGTCGATCAGTTGATCCAGACGTTAAATCTGAAAGGAGCGTTGATTACCCTGTCAGAGCGGGGGGTGTTTATTGATCTCAACGGGGAAAAACAGCGGCTTCCAGCCCATTATCGCAAGATTGCGGACGTATCGGGCGCGGGCGACACGGTTATCAGCATTGCCGCCTGCTGCGTTGCTCTAAAACAATCGCCCGGTATTATCGCTGGTTTATCGAACCTGGGCGGGGGCCTGGTCTGCGAATCAGTGGGCGTTATTCCGATTGATAAAATACAGCTAAAAGAAGAAGCGAAAGAGAAGCTATAAATTAATATGGTTTTGGTAAACGGATGGCGCAGACTCCTGCCCCATCCGTTTTATATAATCAGGTTAGAGGAAGTTGTTGTGAAGCCGATTGTCTGGCAGTCATACTTTAACCTATTAGCCATTTCTCCACCGAACAGACTAGGCGGTGCCTGACTCCCTCAGAACGACTCAGCCAGTATTAACCACGGCTGACATACCTAATCAAGCGGCTCATTCCCAAATAATTGTTGCTGGGTTATCTCTAATCCAACTTTACAGCAAGTAGAAAGCACGTTGGTACGTTGCGCGAAAGGAATGGCAATTCCAGCGCTATCCTTTTGCAACGTAACGACCACCGTTCTGCTCATCATGAAGCAACACTATGCAACGTAATTCAGTAGCTATCAGTCTCATTAGCCTACTTCTGCTATCGGGGGCGGGGTATGGACAGGGAAAAAAGAATTTTGTCAATTATCTCGGCATTAAGGGGCCGATTACCGTTCAGAAAACAGCCTATCAACTGGCCTGGTCAGCGCACCCGGATGCGTCGCTCTACAAACAGGAATACCTGGCCGCTGGCGATGGATTTCCGACCTATAAGTCGATGGTAACCGTCGATTTTGTGGTGACTGAAGCAACGGTCGATCAGGTGGTAAGCGCCAAGATTCGTGAATTGGAAAACTTAAAACGAACGTACCCAATTGTTCAAGCGGAGGTATTCAACAATGCCGCTACCGGCGAAAAGATGATTGATTGCCTGATTGGAAACACTGGCTCAAATCAGCAGACTAACTTAATTGAGCGGGATGTCTATCGCTATAAACTGGTCGAAGCGAAGTCAGGCCAGCGTGGAATTCTGCTGCTGGCGGTTAGCATCCGCAAATACGGAAACGATGTTACTCCGTTTTTAACCCGACTAAAATCAGATAAACCTATTCTGGTCAACGAAGTGGCTAAGCTCTCAATACCTGAAATCAGCGTAGTGAAGTGAGTTACGCATGAATAGCTGACTGGAGGATCTTAGACAACGACACAATGATATCGATAGCACAGCGAGCTGAGCAAGAGTTCTACGATGAATTGGATGACATCCTGAAAAAGCAGTCAGCGGAGTGGCAGGCTATAGACGCCGATCAAAAAGTACTGCTTGTATCTCCTTCTGACTTTGCCTATTACGTGAAGATAAGGCAGCAAGCTATTGACCAATCGGGAAGTGATCCGCTAGAAAAGGATGCCGACGGTTTACCGATTGTGTTTTACCGCGACATTCGCCTGAAACCCACTGATGGGTGAATAAGGGGTTAAGGATAATAACGTGCATTCAGGTTTTGACTTGAAAGAAAGGCTAGCTCACTAAAGGGAGCAATTGTTAAAAGAAGTTAACCCATCCGAACCGATCTAGCCGCAAACGTATCTTTACAGCGAAAGATAAACATTCGTTGTTATGAAAAAGTGTGTGCTGATTTTAGCGTTTTTTTTACCGCTATCAGGTTGGGCTTAATCATCTTTCGATGATAAACAACAAGATCTGTTAGGCCAGGGACGGCTTAACATTGGAGTGGGCGTAAGTGGAGGTTACGGCGGGTTCGTGGGTAACTCCGGACACGTAGTACCCCGGCTGCAATATTTCCTTACAGATGGCTGGTCGGTGTCTCTGGAAGGTCGGTACGATATAAACAGCGGCTCTCAAACCAAATTTATGGGCGGTGGTTTGTCCACTAGGTACTACGTCCTCAGAACCCGTCGGTTTGCTGTATTCGGCCAGCTTGGCGCCACGTACGGGCAAAGTCGGTACTATGCCGATGCCAACGGTCCCAATAAATACGGCAGTGGGACTCCTCAATATACCGGCACGTTTCAGACAAATGCCGGGTTGGGCGTACACTATCGGCTGGGTAATCGGTGGTCACTGGAGGCCGGTTCGGAGCGCGTCCTAACGAATAGTACGCAATCAACCATCGATGCCAGCCCCTGGCGAGCGAACATCGGCCTTAATTTCCGAATCAGATAGACGCTTATAAAAAGGAATTGGCGTCAGCCACTTTAACCTAAAACAGCGTCGGGCCTTATGCGAAATTATATAATTTCGCATAAGGCCCGACGAAGAAAAGCTGCGTTACAGAAGGTTGGTGTTCCCCTGGCTAAGGCCTAACTCTTTCACCGCATCAATAAAACAGCGGGCCTTATCGGGGTCCGTATCCGGATAAATGCCGTGACCCAGGTTGGCGATGTAGTGTTGATGGCCGAACGCATCCAGCATTTGTTTTACCTCCGACCGGATCTGCGCAAAGTCCGCGTAGAGAACACAAGGGTCCAGGTTACCCTGCAACACCTTATTCGGAATCAGATCCCGCGATTCGGCCGGGTCCATGTTCCAGTCCAGCCCAACAACTGAGCAGCTCAGCTCACCAATTTCCTGCCGGGCAAAGAAGGCTCCTTTTGCAAAAACCGTTACCGGAACCGGTGCGTGGTTAACAATGCCGTCGTGGACTTCGCTGCCGAGTGCGTCGCAGATCTGCTTGATGTATGGCAGCGAAAACGTTCGATACTGTTCAGGTGATAATATACCCGCCCACGAATCGAAGAGTTGAACCAGATCGGCTCCGGCACGTACTTGTGCTTTCAGGTACGCAATCGTGCTGTCGGTAATTTGCCGCAGCAGCGTATGCGCAAAGTGTGGGTCGGTGTATAGCAGTTTTTTAGCAACCGAAAACGTCTTCGAGCCTTTGCCCTCGGTCATATAACAAAAGATGGTGAACGGAGCACCGGCGAACCCGATCAGGGGCACACGGCCATTCAGTTCTTTTTTGGTGAGCTTGATCGCATCCAGGACGTACCCCAGGTCGGTTTCGGGATCAGCCACGCGCAGGCTGGTGAGGTCGGCCGAGGACCGAACCGTTTTGGGAAATACAGGTCCCCGGCTTTCAATCATCTCGTAAGGCAGGCCCATCGCTTCCGGCACCACCAGAATGTCGGAGAAAATAATGGCGGCATCGACATCAAAGGCATCGACCGGCTGAATGGTCACTTCGGCGGCTAGCTCAGGTGTCTTCGCCAACGTAATGAAACTACCAGCCCGCTCGCGTACGGCCCGGTATTGCGCCAGCACGCGTCCGGCCTGGCGCATCATCCAAACCGGCACACGTTCGGTCAGTTCGCCCCGTGCGGTGCGGAGCAGCAAGTCATTTTGTAAAGTCATAGTGCAAAAGTACGTCCGAAGCGGGATTTATTGGCTAAACCGGATTTGGCAGAAGCACTTGGGTAAGCGGATAGATACGTCGTTTGTTCTATTATTTTCTAATTTTGAAATAATTAGAAAATTCAATGCCTTCTCTCTTTATCGACGCCGAACGCCTGCGGGATCTAAACAGTGGTCTGGGGCAGGTGTGTCTGCATCTCGGCTACGAACTTGTCAGCCAGTGCCCGCCAGACTGGAACCTAACATTTCTGGTGCCCAAAGGACAGGTCGGCATCTTCGGTGAGTCGGTTACGTATCGCGAAGCATCCTGGCAACAGAAATTCTGGATTCCAGGTCAATTCGACGTCTGGCATTGCCTGCACCAGGATTCTTCGTATCTGCCGCGGAGTTCGGCGAAGCTGGTTATGACGATTCATGACCTGAACTTCTTGGCGCGTACCGATTACTCAGCCGCAAAAAAGAGCCGCAAACTGGCGAGTCTCCAAAGCCGAACGGCACGGGCATCCGCCCTGGTGGCTATTTCGGACTATACTGCTTCGGAGGTTAGAAATCATCTTCGCCTTCGGCCGGGCCAGTCGTTGCAGGTTATCTCGAACGGAGTAGCCATTGATACGAAACGGGTATTAGACTCCAATAAACCACCTGCTTTTCTAGGTAGTAATGACAAGCCTTATTTCCTGTTTCTGGGTGTTATCCATCCGAAGAAGAACGTTCATACGCTGATCCCGCTGCTCGAAGCGTTTCCTGATTACCAACTTGTGCTGGCCGGACCCGATAGCCATCCCTACGCGCAGCACATTCGTGAGCAAGCTCAAAAATTAGGTAGTGCAGATCGGCTGATCATGCCCGGTGCGGTAGACGAACAGACGAAAAGCTGGCTTTACGCCCATTGTGAGGCCTTCTTGTTCCCATCGTTGTCTGAGGGGTTTGGCTTGCCTGTAGCAGAAGCGATGAGCTTTGGCAAACCAGTTTTTATCTCTGACCTAACCAGTTTGCCCGAGGTGGGCGGTAAAGAAGCGTATTACTTCGAGAGCTTTGAGCCCGAGAGCATGGCGCAAACCGTACACGACGGCCTGAATGATTTCGGACAAAACTCATTACGTGAGCAGCGATTGCGAAAGCGAGCCGCCGGCTTCAGCTGGCCAAACGTAGCGAGCGAATACTGGAAACTGTATCAAAAGTTGACGGCACCTGGTCTGCTTTAAAGAATTAGTGAGTTTGTTATCAAACTAGCCTGAACAGCGGCTTACGTTTTGTCTACAACTCACATTTGGTTAATTCACAATTGTATAGGTCTTTTCCAGCCTGATCAGGCTAAGCGACATGAGTATGGAGACCGTGCACAAAAATGCAGCTACATAAGGCGATGTCTTTAAGAAATTGGGCGTATTGATCTAGTCTCTTAAATCCCATTTCAAGGCGGTATCTTTGCAGGACAAATGAAAACATACCTTCGCTTACTCTCTTATGCCAAGCCACTGGGCCGTTTCCTGACGCCGTTTGTCCTGACGTCGTTACTGGCTAGTTTGTTTGGCGTGCTAAATTTCACGCTGCTAATTCCGCTACTTAGTATCCTGTTCGATAAAGTGGACCCCGAACAGATGCGGGCGTTTCTGAGTCAGCCTGCTCCTTCGTTCACGACTTCGCCAACGCAGGCGTTCAGATACTATTTCGCGCAGGTCTTTCAGGAATATGGGAAGGTGGGTGCACTTCAATTCGTTTGTGTCGTCATTGTCATCTCCGTCTTATTCAATAATTTATTCAAATACCTGTCGATCCGGCAGTTGGAGTCCTTCAAAGCCCGGATGGTCGCCCGGTTGCGCGAAGCCGTGTTTAGTCGTACACTGAATCTGCACCTGGGCTTTTTCTCGAACGAACGTAAAGGGAATCTAATGTCGCGCATCACAACAGATGTGCAGGAAGTAGAGAACTCAATTGCGAATACGCTTTCGGCAGCGTCGAAAGAAGTCTTTTTGTTAATCGGGTATATTATTGCCTTGCTGAGCATTTCCGTTCAATTGACGCTGTTCGCCATTATTGTTATTCCGATATCAGGCGGATTCATTGCTACACTGGTCCGGCGCATGAAACGTGATGCACAGGAAGGTCAGCAGCGGCTTAGCAGCCTGGTAAGTTTGTTAGACGAAACATTTGGCGGTATGCGGGTCATTAAGGGCTTCGTCGCCGAAGGGTTTATTCTGGATAAGTTCCAGACCGAAAACGAGGGCTATCGGCAGGCAGTACGTTCGCTGGCTAACCGTCGCGAACTAGCCTCACCATTCTCGGAGGTTATGGGCGTAGCGGTGGTAGCGGGTATTTTGCTCTACGGTGGTTCGCTGGTTTTAAGTGGGCAGTCGGATTTGTCGGCGGCTGAATTTATCTCGTACATCGCCATTTTTTCGCAGGTAACCCGCCCCGCCAAGGATATATCCAATGCTTTTAGCGGATCGCAGCGCGGGCTGGCTTCCGGCGAGCGGGTGCTCGAATTGATGGATACGCAGCCTGCCATTGGCGACAAACCCCAGGCCGTGCCCTTAACGAAATTCCGCGACCGTATCTCGGTGCAGCATGTTTCGTTTGCCTACAACACCGACGTACCGGTGTTACGTAGCATCAACTTTGAGTTGCTGAAAGGCAAAACCATCGCCCTGGTGGGGTCGTCGGGTGGCGGAAAATCGACGATTGCGGACCTAATCCCCCGTTTTTATGATCCGACAGCGGGTCAGATTTTAATCGATGGGGTCGACCTGCGCGACTGCACAGTGGCTTCGTTACGTAGCCTCATGGGCATTGTTACTCAGGAAAGCATTTTGTTTAATGACACGATCTTTAACAACATTGCGTTTGGCAGTGCCGCCACAGAAGCTCAGGTAATGGAAGCGGCCCGAATCGCGAATGCGCACGAATTTATCATGGCCCAGTCGGCGGGTTATCAGACCGTTATTGGCGACCGGGGCGGCAAGTTGTCGGGTGGGCAGCGGCAGCGGATTAGTATTGCCCGCGCTATACTGAAAAATCCGCCGATCCTGATCCTGGACGAAGCGACGTCGGCGCTGGATACAGAGTCTGAAAAACTGGTGCAGGAAGCCCTGACCCGCCTGATGGCCAACCGAACAACCCTGGTAATTGCGCATAGGCTTAGCACCATTCAGCATGCCGACGAAATTCTGGTGGTCAATCAGGGACGTATCGTTGAGCGCGGTCGGCACGATGAACTGCTGTCACTGGACGAAGGGTTCTATCGGAAATTAAGTACCATGCAGAATGTGTAGAACCGGAAAGGGGAAGACCCTGAATGAGGTTTAAAAGTGGTTCTGGAGCCTTATACGGCCTATTATTCAGCCTTTTGTTTACCGTAAAACCAGACGGTAAAAGTTCTATTTTTTTAATCTATTGATTAAATGGTCTTTGCATGGGCCATTCCCTAACTATGTCTTTAATCGGGTAGTTTTTTCCTACACAAGCTAAAACGTTTTTGAGAACAAATAGTACTTACTCTGCTAACCGAATGATCGGCGCAATACTCAACCAAACGTTTTTAATATTATGCAAAAACTACCTCAAGGCCAAGCTCCGACAAAGCAGTCTCTGTCGGTGTTACCTATTTCTCCGGTGTTTGCGGGACGTCGGATGTTCATGCGTTATGTGGGCGTGGCCACGACAACAGGGTTAATTATGAGTGCCTGTACCGATAAGATGCCTGAGCCACTGGCAGGACCTGGGGGCGGCTCGTCGGCGGGTGCGCGTGAAGGAGATATTATCGATTTAGGTGCAGGCGACATCGGCGTACTGAACTACGCGTATGCGCTGGAGCAGGCTGAACTTCGTTTCCTGGAATTGGTAACCGACCGGTTCTACGATGGGGCTACCGAAAAAGAAAAGCAGGTATTTATTGACCTGCGCAATCAGGAAATTACACACCGCGAATTCTTTAAAACGGTGCTGGGCAGTTACGCTATTCCTACGCTGACGCTCGATTACAGCAGTGTTAATTTCAATAGCCGCGACAGCGTTCTGATGACGGCTAAAAACTTTGCTGATCTGGCTACGGCCGCCTATAACGGAGCAGGCCAGCTGTTAACAAACGCAACGAATTTAGGTATTTCGGGAATTATCGTATCCGTTGAAGCTCGTCACGCTGCTGTTATTCGGGAGCTGATTAGTCCGGGCAGTGCAGATTTTGCGGGTGATGATGTGATTGATCCAAACACCGGTTTAGAACGGGCGCTTCTACCCAATCAGGTATTGCCACAAGCAAAAAAATTCATTAAAGAAGACCTCCGGATTAATAACCTACCAACCGTTTAAACGATCTCAACGCGATGAACTTACAGAATATAATTTCCGAATTAGAAAAAGTAGATGGCGAGGTATATGACCGCCTGAAGCACGTATCGCGCCGTCACATGTTCAATATGATTGGCCGGAAGGCCGCTGCGGTGGCTGCGCCTACCGTATTGGCATCGGCGCTGAACAAAGCCTATGGGCAGGCACTTGATCCTGTTGTTGTCGATGTACTCAATTTCGCGTTAACGCTGGAGTATCTGGAAGCTGAGTTTTACAATGTGGGTATGGATACCCCGAATTTGCTAACCGGTACAGCCCGCGTTGTGTACGGCCAAATCCAAAAGCACGAAAATGCGCACGTTAAGTTGCTTAAGTCAGTGCTCGGTGGTCAGGCAGTGCAGAAACCAATGTTTGACTTCACGGCAAAAGGCATGTTCCCGCTGCCATTCAGTAACTATCAGGTTTTCTTAACGCTGTCGCAGGCCTTTGAAGATACAGGCGTACGGGCTTATAAAGGTCAGGCACCTAAACTTATCAACAATGATCCGATCCTGACTGCGGCTTTACAGATTCACTCGGTGGAAGCACGCCATGCCGCTCGTGTACGTGAACTGCGTGGTCAAAAAGGCTGGATTACCGGCAACATGAGCCCTGGTGTTCCATCAGCCGTGTACGCCGGTGATGAAGCGGTACGGCACCTTGAAGTTTCGGCCCTGATCCCTGGTGTGCCTTACGAAAACGCGACCGAAGCCTGGGATGAGCCGCTCTCGAAAGAAGACGTCCTGAAAATCGTTGCTCCGTTCCTGATGTAATTCAGCCCTCAGGCACATAAAAAAGGGTCAATACGTTGTTTACGTATTGACCCTTTTTTATGTGCAGCGCATTATTGTTTCGCTTTTATGCTGTCCATTTCCTGCTTGGCTTTAGCAACCATTTCCTGCGCGTAGTTGCGTAGGCTGGTGTTTTTACCGTACTGTAGATACGTATTGGCCAGGTCGATGGCATCCTGACGCTGGTCGATCAGCAGGGCCGTGAAGTTTTTATCAATGTCGGCAGTCAGTTTATCGCTGGTACCCGTTTGCTGAAGCTTCAGGTTCATCGCTTCAATATTGCGGCTTTGCTGCTGCGCAAACGCCTGGTTCGGCCGCGATGGCTTCACCTGCTTCAGGGTTTCTTCAAGCATTCCCTGGTTTTTCTGAGCATCCGCCAGCAGGGTTTGAGCCATTTGTTTCAGGGAAGTATCTTTGCCGCTTTGAATCTCCTGTTTGAAAAGGTCCTGCACCCCCTGATTGTGGATTTTTGCCTGGAACGCATAATCAAAGTCGGGATCGCCCGTCGCCTGTAGCTTCTTCAGCTTCGTAACCATCTGCTGCATGGGCTGTAACAGGGCAGTTTTAGCCGGATCGCTGGGCGTACTGGCTGCTGTTCCTGCGCCCGAAGTCGCCTGCGCGCAGGCGGCTAATGACCCGCCTGATACCAGGGCGGCTATTAACCAGATCGATAAGTTTGACTGAATACGGTTCATCGTGTGTATTGATTATTGTCTGTAATAAGACGACTATGGTAAGGAATTTATTTCAAAGACAAGAAAAGTAGAAAATGGTTTAATCCCATTCTGATGATTCTGTTGTCTTTGTGCATCCAGGATCGAATACGAACGTGTTTTCGTAAATCTGTTACGTTGTGGTCAACAAACAGCGATGGCAAATAAAGCAAAGCAGCCCAATATACCAAAAGGCCGCTGTGGTGCTCACAGCGGCCTTTTGGTATAACGATATGTATCAATCACTAAAACCGAATGATCTCGGCCCCGATGGCATTCAGCCGGCTGTCGATATTCTGGTAACCCCGATCAATCTGCTCAATATTGTCGATAATACTTGTGCCGGTTGCCGACATAGCCGCGATAAGCAGCGCTACGCCCGCCCGAATGTCGGGCGAAGACATCCGGATTCCTTTCAGCGGCATCTGCCGGTTTAAGCCCACCACGGTAGCCCGGTGCGGGTCGCAGAGAATAATCTGCGCGCCCATGTCGATGAGTTTATCCACAAAAAACAGTCGACTTTCAAACATTTTCTGATGAATCAGCAAGGTTCCCTGCGCCTGCACAGCCGTAACGAGGACGATGCTCATCAGGTCAGGCGTAAAGCCGGGCCAGGGTGAATCCGAAACGGTCATCATACCGCCATCCAGAAACGAGTCGATCTGGTAACGCTCCTGCGCTGGAATAAAAATATCGTCTCCGCGAAACTCCATCTGGATGCCCAGGCGCTTAAACTGATCGGGAATAATACCCAACTGCGGAATCTGACAGTTTTTGATTGTAATCTCCGACTGGGTCATGGCGGCCATACCAATGAATGAACCGATTTCAATCATATCGGGCAGCATGGTATGCTCGGTGCCGTGTAGTTCCGTCACGCCTTCAATGGTCAGCAAGTTTGAGCCAACACCGGATATTTTAGCACCCATGGCGTTGAGCATTTTGCTGAGCTGTTGCAGATAAGGCTCGCAGGCAGCGTTATAAATGGTGGTTGTGCCTTCGGCCATAACTGCGGCCATCAGGACGTTGGCCGTGCCCGTTACTGAGGCTTCGTCGAGCAGCATATACGTACCCCGCAGGTTACGGGCGTCGACCTGATAGTAGCCTCCGTCGTTGGCGTCGTAGTTGAACTGAGCCCCCAGTTTTTCGAAGCCTAGAAAGTGCGTATCCAGCCGTCGGCGACCAATTTTGTCGCCACCGGGCCGTGGAATCCGGCCTTTCTTAAACCGGGCGAGCATCGGGCCGAGCAGCATAACGGAACCCCGCAAAGCTGCGGCTTTCCGCTTATACGTATCGGTTTCAATGTAATCCAGATTGACATCGCTGGCCTCAAACCGATACGCACTTTCGCCAATTTTCGTTACCCACACGCCAAGATCGCCCAGGAGATCAATCAATTGATTGACGTCGCGGATACTGGGAATGTTATAAATGGTAACGGGTTCTTTGGTCAGCAAAACGGCGCAGAGGATTTGCAGAGCCTCATTTTTTGCGCCTTGTGGAATCAGTTCGCCTTTGAGCTTACGCCCACCTGTTATTTTGAAAGATGCCATTTCCGGTGTTAATGAAATAATACAGACTAGTAAATGAACAATGGTTAATGAATAAGGCTGAGAGAAAGCTGCACAGCCCGTATTCATCAACCATTATACACGACCAAAATGCTACCGCCGTCTTCGGTCGTTGTTGCGGTTATTGTTGCCGTTCCGCTGACCGGGGTTGGGGTTATTGTTGTTCCGGTTGCCGAAGTTCCGGTTAGGGCCTGAACCGCCATCACGGTCGTTGCGATTGCGGTTGTTGGGGTTGTTACGTTGCCCCTGGCTGGCGTTGTTGCGGTTGCTGAAATTACGATTTGCCCCGCCTGACCCCTCATTTCGGTCACGGTAGTTTGCTCCACCGATTCGCTGGGGCTGGGTCTGGTCGCCGGTACGTTCGCGCGGGGTCGCTTCTACCAAGCCCTGTTCGCGAATAAGTTGGATGTCGTCGGCGAGCTGGCCGTTTGAGATTTCCAGCAAGCTTTGGAAGATCGTATCGTCTTCAACGGACTCTTTGTTCCAGGCCTGATAGAACGTACGCATGAGCCGGGTCAGGTACGACACAAACGCCCGCCGTTCGTCGGGGTCTTCCATGGCAACGGCTTTGGCTACCAGTAGGTCGACGTTACGTCCGAAATGTTTGAATTTCAGGTGATGGGTGTTGTAGGGAACCCGCTGAGGCTGTTTGCCCAGAGCCTCTTCCGATGGGGGAGGGTAAGGACTGTCAACATCCAGCGTAAACCCCGACATGATGTATAGATCGTCCCACAACTTATTGTAGTAGTCCTGACCATCTTTCATGTTCGGATGAATCTGCCGCATCAATTCAACCAGGATATGAGCGTAACGGGTACGCTTTTCCCGGTCCTCGATGTTGACCATGTTGTCAACTAATTTCTGGATGCTACTGCCGTATTCTTTCAAGGGCATTACTGGTCAGTGATAAAGAAACAAAAGTACGAAGGAATGGGCGAAGGGCAAAGCAGAGGATGAATCGGCCAGCACTTGCAGCCCTGCTGCGAAATATGTCTTTGGCCTGCTTTTCTGCAATTGCGGCTGAAGGTGCTCTTAACGTGAGTAAAGATGGTCAGTTTTTGGTGATTCCAGGCAACGGCCAGTCGGCAGATACCGGGCTGGGACAGATTCTGTTAATTTTGTCTATGCTTTCTGCCCTTCGCGCTATATACCGGACGTACCGGCCTGAATTTACCGATACCCTTCGTTTAAGTATCCCAATTATTATCGCTCAGTTGGGCGTGGTACTAATGGGGGTGACTGATAACCTGTTTGTTGGGCAATTGTTGGGCGCTGTGCCGCTGGGCGCTGCTGGGTTAGCGACTTCGATCTCGTTTCTGATGTCGAGCATTGGCGTTGGTGGGCTGGCGGTTGGGGCTGCCTTAATTTCGAAAGCCGATAGCCAGCACGATGTCGCTGGCGTAAACCGATTGTTCCGGGCTGGGTTACGGGTGGCATTGCTGCTAAGTGTTGTGCTGGGCGGGCTGTCGGTGCTGTTGGCGTTTAACTTCGGTTTGTTAGGCCAAACCGCCGACGTATCGAGACTGGCTCAGCCGTTCATACTGATTCTAAGCGCGTCGCTGATTCCGTTGTTGGTATTCGTTGCTGCCCGGCAGCTTTGCGATGGATTGCGGTATCCACGCGTGGCGATGGCCATAACACTTTCGGCTTTGGCCGTTAATGCGTTGTTTAATTATCTCTTGATCACAGGTGTCGGGCCTTTTCCGGAGATGGGCGTGATGGGATCGGCAACCGCTACGTTACTGTCGCGCTTGTTCATGGCGGGAGCCATGCTGCTTTATATATACCGGGCTTCTCGGTTTAAGCCCTATCTAACGGTGGTGTTAAATCAACTGCCCTGCGCAGACGATATATGGACGATTCTTCGGCTGGGTATACCAGGGGGATTGACTTTTTTCTTTGAGATCGCTACGTTCTCATTAGCTGTAGTCATCGTTGGCCAATTGGGTGAAGACCGGCTGGCCGCTCATCAGATCGCTATAAATATGGCTTCAGTTACGTATATGATGGCAACAGGAATTTCGTCGGCCGCGGCCATTCGGGTTGGGGCTGCGCTGGGACGAAGGCAGCGGGACGAGATAAGGCGGGCGGGAATGGCAGCGTTTATCTTGTCAGTCAGCTTCATGAGCCTGACTGCGATCTTGTTCCTGACAGCGAACGACTGGCTCGTTACGTTGTATATTCGGGACAATCCAGATGTGATGCACATTGCCGCTTCGCTGGTTGTTATGGCGGGCTTCTTTCAACTTTCCGATGGCGTCCAGGTTGTCGCTTTGGGCGGATTGCGCGGTCTGGCCGACGTGAATGTTCCAACCCTGATTACATTATTCTCTTATTGGGTGGTTGCTTTGCCGCTGAGTTACGCCTTAGCCTTCTGGTTCGGCATGGATGCCATCGGCGTCTGGGTCGGCTTGCTGGCTGGTTTGTCCATTGCCGCAGTGCTGCTGACGTGGCGGTTCTTCCGCCGGGTGCGACGAATTGACCTAAACCAGCTTCCGGCGGTAAACGGCGCTACGTCCTTATTGCACTAAGCTGTTATTGCATACTGGTTAGTAATTCGTCGCGGGTTGGCCGACTCGTCGCCAGGTCGTATGCGATACCGGCGCGGTCAAGGAAATCCATAAAATCCGGATAATTTTCTTTTTCAATCGTGAATACGTACCAGTTTTCGTAAGGTTCGTTGAACAGTTCAACTTCCGTTAACAAAGCCCGTTTTTGCAGCGACTGATATTGGCTAGTGTCAAGCGTGTGCTGCTTGATGAGGAAATACCACATAAACTGATTGCTAAAATGAGCCGTGTGTCCGAGCGGCTCTTTCCATAACTTCTTTATAAACACACACCCCGCACAACAGTTTGCTGCGCGGGGTGTGTTGAGACGCTATTACGTCAGCTTATTTATTAACTGCCAGAATATAGTCGGCGAGAACCAGACCTGCTTCGTTCAGATACAGGTCTTTCTTCTTTTTAGGCGCGTTCGGAGACGGAGTTCCGGTTTCATCAATCGGAGCTGTTATCTGCGATACTTTGCTCGAAGCGGCCCGTTTCCGTTCGGCTTCTTCGCGCTCTTTCCGGCGCTTCGATTCCTGCAAAGAAACGACTTTGTTTTCTTTCGCTTTCTTGAAGTCGGCCAAATCCTGAGCTAACTGTTTCAGTTCCGGATCGGATTTAAGACGTTGATCAAACCGATCGCGCAGGCGACTCAGCAGCTTGTCGTCAATACCGCGCGACTGTTCGTAACGCGTCGAATTAATCTGATCCCAGGGTAGCGCGCTTGGCTGGGAGCTTTCGCCGTATTCTTCTGCCGAGAAAGCTTCTGGCAACTGAATGTCGGGCGTTACGCCTTTGTGTTGTGTGCTGCTGCCGTTGATGCGATAGAACTTCTGAATCGTCATTTTCACCTGACCAACCTTCTCGGGCTCTTTAGGTAACCACTGGTTTAGGTCGATCAGCGTTTGTACAGTGCCCTTACCAAAGGTTTGACCCCCTACGATGATGCCCCGCTTGTAGTCCTGAATAGCGGCTGCAAAAATTTCAGAAGCTGACGCACTGAACCGGTTTACCAGCACCGCCATTGGGCCGTCGTACGTAACCGAAGGATCAGGATCGGTATAGACTTCCGTTTCTCCGGTCGATTCACGTACCTGAACTACGGGTCCTTTCGGAATGAACAGGCCCGTCAGATTGATCGCTTCGGTTAGTGAGCCACCGCCGTTGTCGCGCAGGTCGATCACAATACCCGCTACTTTTTCCATTTTGAGCGAGTCAATAAGCCGCTTCACATCAGTAGTGGTGCTGCTGAATCCCTGTTCCCGCTTACGGGCACCTTCAAAATCGCGATAGAACATGGGGATGTTAATCACGCCAATCTTGAACGCTTTGCCGTTATCCGTAACCTCAATGATTTCTTTCTTGGCCGTTTGCTCTTCGAGTTTGATCTTTTCCCGAACCAGACGAATCTCTTTCGGTGGCGCACCGGCGATGGCATCGGGAGATACGACTTGCAGTCGCACTACCGTTCCTTTAGGACCTTTGATGAGTTTGACAACCTCATCAACCTGCCAGTTCATAGTATTTACTATGTGACCATTATCGCCCTGAGCTACGCCTGCAATCTTATCGTTTATTTTCAGCTGATTACTTTTGAAGGCCGGGCCGCCCGGCAGAACGCTGGTAATTTTGATATAGTCACCATCTTCCTGCAACATAGCCCCAATGCCTTCCAGCGATTGGCTCATCTCCTGGTTGAACCGATCGGCGCTGGTTGGAGACAGGTAATTGGTGTGCGGATCCAGGGCTTCAGCAAACGAGTTCATGTACATCTGGAAAACGTCAGCACTCTTAACCCGCCGAATTGCTTTATCGAGGTTATTATAGCGCTGGGTCATGGTGGCCACAACGGCGCTGTCTTTCCGGTTGCCCAGCTTGAGTTCCAGCGCCTGATTTTTCAAAATCTTTTGCCACAGCTCGTTCTGCTCCTCTACCGTTTTCGGCCATGGCGCTTTTTCCCGATCCGTGTTAAAGGTCTCATCGGCTGTAAACGTAAACGGCTTTTTGAGCTGTTCTTTTACAAACTGGCTGCGTTGTTCATACCGCTTGCGATACACATTAAAGAGCGCATAAGCCGCCGTAAGGTCACCATTGATCAGGGCGTCGTCAATCTGATAGCGATACTTTTCAAATGCCGCTACGTCAGACGCCAGCAGATAGGTTTTATTGCCATCTACTTCTTTCAGGTAATTATCCCAAACCACCGACGAGAGCGAGTCATCGAGCCGGACCTTGCGATAATGATACGTCGTCAGGAGTTTCGCCACCAACGACTCTACCTTTTCCTGCGATACTGATGGTTTCAGTTCATCGGCAAGCGATGAGCCTGGTTCATCGCGCAGGAACGTACTGCCCGGAGTATGCGCTCCCGAGGGTGAATCTGGCTGAAAGCTTAGCATCAGCACAGGCAAAAGGGACACCAGATACTTTTTCATTCGATCCAGATTAATGGCGAACGAATGAACGAGCAAAAGAGCGACGGCTATCTGGTTACCAAATTCGCTCTCTCGGTCGTTCGTTCTTTCACGCTTCGGTTATTGTTTAACAATATCAAGCAACTCTACGTCAAACACCAGGGTTGAGCCGGGTTTGATATCAGCACCAGCGCCCCGGTCGCCATAGGCCAGGTCAGCGGGTATATATAATTTCCACTTTGAGCCGACGGGCATTAACTGCAATGCCTCCGTCCAGCCTTTAATCACTTCATTGACGCCAAACTCCGCAGGCTGGCCGCGCTCAACGGAACTGTCGAACACTTTGCCGTCCAGCAACTTGCCCGTGTAATGTACCTTAACTCGATCGGTAGCGGTTGGTTTAGCGCCCGTTCCTTCTTTTTCAACCGAATACTGCAAGCCGCTGGCGGTGGTTGTTATACCGGTCTTGGTTTTGTTCTCGGCCAGGAAAGCATCGCCCACTTTTTTGTTCGCAACTGACACTTTCAGATTCTCGGCATTGCGGGCAGCATACTGCTTTTGCCCGTATGCGTTCAGGACCTGGCCAGCCTGTTCCTGAGAGAGTTGTGATTTCTGACCTTTCAGGGCGTCTTCCAGGCCACGTAACACCAATCCGTTGTTGAGGTCGGTCATACCCTGCTGTTTCAGACTCTGGGCCATGTAAAGACCAATGCTGTAGCTAATAGAGTCTTGCGAAGAGGTCAGCGTTGCACCGCTGGCGGGTTTTGCTGCGGCTGGCTTGCCTGCGGCAGGTTTTGAAACAGCTGGTTTTTTAACTTGAGCGGTGGCTGTATTAGCGATAAAAGCGGCTGATACCATACCGGCCAGCATCCATGGGTTGAACTTCATGCGAACGAAACAGGTGATAAACTGAATAGGTAATTTACTAGTAAAACGTAAATGAATGACAGAAAAGTTTGGTAAATATTGTTTTAACTAAAATTTCATTGGCTGCCGGGCAAGTACCAGAAATCCCAAATGTATGCCTTTTCGGACCTCTTCTGCCGGCCGGATTTATCCGCCGAGCTCACTTTTATACGAACGGTTTTTTGCGGGCTGTCAACGGTTCGGCCGGCTGGCGATCAATTATTGGAAAAGTCTAAGATTCAGCATCTGAAAGTGAGCGAAAGCAAGTTTTTATCAAATTTTAATTGTACCTTTGCGGCCTAAAATCAATCGTTCATTATCATCATATACATATGGAATCCGTAAGACCCGACGAGATATCAGCCATCCTGCGCCAGCAATTGGCCGGAACCCAAACCGAGGCTGAACTCGAAGAAGTCGGTACGGTGCTGCAAATCGGTGACGGCGTAGCGCGTATCTACGGCCTCTCGAAAGTGCAGGCCGGCGAATTGCTGTCGTTCGACAATGGGCTTCAGGCCATGGCTCTGAACCTCGAAGAAGATAACGTTGGGGCTGTATTGCTCGGCGATTATTCGGACGTCAAAGAAGGAGACACGGTGAAGCGTACCGATCAGATTGCCTACGTAAACGTTGGCGACGGTATTCTTGGCCGCGTTGTAAACACCCTTGGCCTGCCCATCGACGGCATGGGACCCATCCAGGGCGAGTTATTCCAGATGCCGCTGGAACGTAAAGCCCCTGGTGTTATTTTCCGCCAGCCGGTAAACGAGCCGCTGCAAACAGGTATCAAAGCTATCGACGCGATGATTCCGATCGGTCGTGGCCAGCGGGAGTTGATCATTGGTGATCGTCAGACGGGTAAAACCGCCGTTGCCATTGACACCATCATCAACCAGAAGGAGTTTTACGAAAAAGGCGAACCCGTTTTCTGTATCTACGTAGCGTGCGGCCAGAAAGCATCTACCGTGAAGCAGGTAGAAGCTACCTTACGGAAGGCTGGTGCGATGGACTATACGGTTATCGTGTCGGCAAACGCATCTGACCCGTCGCCGATGCAGTTCTTTGCGCCGTTTACGGGTGCTGCTATCGGTGAGTACTTCCGGGATACCGGCCGGCCGGCACTGGTCGTTTATGACGATCTGTCGAAACAGGCTGTAGCGTACCGCGAAGTGTCGCTGCTGTTACGTCGCCCACCCGGACGCGAAGCGTACCCAGGTGACGTATTCTATCTGCACAGCCGTTTGCTGGAGCGGGCCGCCAAGATCAACTCGAACGACGAGATCGCCAAGAACATGAACGACCTGCCCCCATCGCTGCAAGGCAAGGTAAAGGGTGGTGGTTCGCTGACGGCGCTGCCGATCATTGAAACCCAGGCTGGTGACGTATCGGCGTATATTCCAACGAACGTAATTTCGATTACGGACGGTCAGATCTTCCTGGAGTCGAACCTGTTTAACTCAGGGATTCGTCCGGCCATTAACGTAGGTATTTCGGTATCACGCGTGGGTGGTAACGCACAGATCAAGTCGATGAAGAAAGTAGCTGGTACGCTGAAGCTCGATCAGGCTCAGTTCCGCGAGCTGGAAGCCTTCGCTAAATTTGGTTCGGATCTTGATGCCTCGACGAAGCTGACGATCGAACGCGGACGCCGGAATCAGGAGATGCTGAAGCAGCCCCAATATTCGCCGGTGCCGGTAGAGCAGCAAGTCGCCATCATCTATGCATCGACTAACGGTCTGCTGGATAAGGTGCCTGTCAATAAAGTGAAGGCTTTCGAAAGCGAGTTCGCCATGATCCTGAGCGCGCAGCACCCGAACGTCCTGAACGATCTGCGGGCGGGCAAGCTGAGCGACGAATCTACGGCAACCCTCAAGAAAGTAGCGGCTGACTTATCGGCAAATTATTAATCTTAAGTAGTTAGGAGCGAGAAGCAAGGAGCGAAAATCCATCCGGTTGACATGCTGTCGCACTCTGTTTTGCGGAGTATTTTCACCGCACGGGCGGCCCCGTCCCATCTCCTAACAACTAACTCCTTATAGGAATGGCATCTTTAAAAGAAGTACGCGCTCGTATTGCATCGATAAACTCGACCCAGCAGATTACCAAAGCCATGAAAATGGTGGCGGCTGCTAAGCTGCGTCGGGCACAGGACAGCATCACGCAGTTGCGGCCCTATGCGCAGAAGCTTAGTCAGATGCTGGGTACGGTATCGGCCGGTGCTGAAACAGCCTCTGAAAGTCCGTACAAGCAGGCAAGGCCTATCGGCCGAGTGCTGATCATTGTGATCACCTCCGACCGCGGTTTGTGCGGAGCCTTCAATACCAACGCCGTAAAGGGCGCCCTGGCCCTTATGGAGGGAAAGTACGCAGCACAGGCTCGTTCGGGCAACGTTGAAATTATGGCCATCGGCAAAAAAGGAGCGGAAGCGTTTCAACGCCGTGGTTTTAAAGTAAACACAACGCATGTCGACGCGTTTGGCTCGTTGAGTTTTGCTACCGTGCGAGCTGCCGCTGAAGAAGCAATGGACGGTTTCGCAGCTGGTCGTTACGATGCCGTTGAGGTTGTTTACAATGAATTCCGGAACGCGGCTGTGCAGATTGTACGTACCGAGCAGATGCTACCGATCGTTGCTGCTGAAGCGCCGGCGGGTGCCGTTGCCTCCGCCATCAATTATACCTTCGAGCCGTCGGAAGAAGAAATTATCACCGAACTTATTCCGAAGACGCTGAAAATTCAGCTCTATAAGGCCGTTCTGGATTCCAATGCCTCGGAGCACGGTGCTCGTATGACGGCGATGGATAAAGCGACCGAAAATGCGGGTGAGCTATTGAAGGAATTACGTCTGGTATACAACCGGACACGTCAGGCTGCTATCACCACCGAAATTCTCGAGATTGTCGGTGGGGCTGAAGCTTTGGCAAGTGCCTAGCTTTCTTTTTGATTCGAGTAGTTCAAAAACCACCACTGGGTTAAGTGGTGGTTTTTATTATTAGGCCTGTTTACGAATCCGTCAACATTTGCCGCTAAGTTGGCTTGATAAGTGAGGGTAGTCCATTAACTACCCTCACTTATCAAGCCATTTGCTAGCTGCTTGACCGCATATTCGTTTACGGGTTACTCTCTTGGGTCGTCTTTTTTTAGTACATTTGATAGATATTCATTGCTAATTTATGAGCGACTCACTTGTCGGCATTCTTCGCCAGAAGAAGAAACAAATCCTGACCTTATGGATGAAGAACCAGTTAGCCGATAGTGGGCTACGGGATGATCTGATGAGTAATGATGACTTGCGAACGCAGTCGGAAGAATTATTAGATACGCTCCTGGAAGTGCTAACCGATGAGAGTTTAGCCACGGTTGACCCTCAGACGTCTGGCCCGCTCTTCGATCTGCTGTCCGGCATTTCACTTTCTCGCGCCCGTCAGGGATTTACACCCCGCGAAACCGGAACTTATATCTTCAGTTTAAAAGATGCGTTGCTGGAAGTGGTGCAGCAGGAACGTAAAGATCCTCAGCAACTGCTGACCTATATTATTCAAATCAGCAAATTTGTCGACAACCTGGGCATTTTTACGTTTGAGACGTTCATTCAGGGACGAGAGGAAGTAATCACGCGGCAGACTGACGAGATGACTGAAATCTCTACGCCCGTCGTGCAGGTGTGGGATGGTATTCTGACGATGCCGCTCATTGGTACGCTAGACAGTTCCCGGGCGCTGGTCGTCATGGAAAATCTGCTTCAGGAAATCGTACGAAGCGGTAGCGGCATTGCCATACTGGACATTTCCGGCGTACCAACGGTCGACTCGATGGTAGCGCAGCACCTAATTAAAACCGTTAATGCAACCCGCCTGATGGGGGCTGAATGCATTATCTGCGGCATTCGCCCTGAAATTGCCCAAACCATTGTACACCTGGGTATCGACCTGTCGCACGTAGTTACGAAGGCAACACTGGCCAGTGCGCTTAAACATGCGTTTAAAATCATGCAGCTAGAGGTTCGGAAAGTTTCTTCCAGCTCCTTTCCTTCCTAAAGTTCGCCCGCATGAACCGTATTCCCATATTACGTATCGGCCAGTATTTGCTGGTCACCATACAAGTTGACCTGTATGATCGACTGGCCCTTGATCTGGAAGCTGACTTAATCAGTCAGATTGCTAAAAATGGAGCGCAGGGTGTGTTGATCGATATATCGGCCGTTACTATCGTCGATTCATTCATGGGGCGTATCCTGAGCAACATTGCCAGCATGGCCCGTGTCTTGGATGCCGAAACCGTTGTAGTTGGTATGCAGCCAGCGGTAGCCATTACGTTAGTTGAATTAGGGCTGGCTCTCACAGGCATACATACAGCCCTCAACATAGAGAAAGGCATGGAATTACTTCGCCTAAAGACAGACCTGATCAGCGGGTCTAGCGACAATGCTCAATACGACGCCGATTGAGGTGTTAACAGCCAATACGTTCAGTGTTCGACAGGAGTCCGACGTAATTCCGTTCATCAGCCACATTCGGGATCAGGCTGGTCGATTGGGTATGAACAGTGTAAACCAGACTAAGCTGACCACGGCCGCCAGCGAACTGGCCAGAAATATGATTAACTACGCCAGTGGCGGAGACGCACGGCTGGAACAGGTGCGGCAGGCCGACAAAGATGGCTTCAGAATCATATTTATGGACAAAGGCCCCGGCATTGCTGACATAGAAAAGGCCATGGAAACGGGCTATTCTACGGGAGCAGGGATGGGACTAGGTTTGCCAGGCGCGAAACGGCTGGTCAATGAGTTTACGTTAGCCAGCGAGGTGGGTAAAGGAACAACGGTGACCATACTAAAATGGACCAATGGATAACACGCCCCACCGTACATATCCGGTTACTGATCGAAGTTATCTGAGTCTAATTAAGCGTGAGGTGCGTGCCTTAGCGAATCAACTTCAGTTTTCGGCTAAAAAGATCAGCGAGGTTGATATTATTATAGCCGAACTGACCTCCAATTTAGTTAAGTATGCTAAGGAAGGTGAATTGCTGGTACGGCCTCTGCACAACGGCACAAATATAGGTATCGAGTTAATCAGTCTGGATAAAGGCCCAGGCATGGTTGACCCCAGCCGGATGATGCTCGACGGCGTCTCGACGGGAGGATCGCTGGGGCACGGATTGGGGGCTATCAAACGGCTGGCCGATCTGTTTCAACTGTATTCATTACCCGATCGGGGTACCATCGGTTTGGTGCACGTATATCAGGAGCCCGTAAAACTATCGGATAAAGTACTCTTGGCCGATGTTCAGTGCGTGATTGTGCCTAAAGCCGGCGAAACGGCCTGCGGAGATGGTGCCTATGCCCGAGTAACGACTGCGGGACTAGCGGTTTTTCTGGGTGATGGATTGGGCCACGGTGATTTGGCAGAACGAGCCATTCAGTTAGCGCTTCGAACACTTGGTCAACAACGTAACCTTAGCCCGGCCGCGTGGTTAACAGCTATCCATCGGGCTGCAATAGGAACGCGCGGGCTGGTTGGTACGGGCGCGATTTTTGAGCTTAACAGCCGAAAATGGAAAATTTGCGGAGTCGGAAACATTAAAACGCAGCTGGCGGGGGTTAATCAGCTTAAAAACTATATACCTCAAAACGGGATTCTGGGTTATAATTTGCCAAGAACCCTGCTGGAACATGAATTACCCTACGAACCTGGTCATTGTCTGGTTATGGCCTCGGATGGTATACAGACTCGCTGGAATCCGGCGCGGTATCCAAACATTAGCCGGTATAAACCTATTGTATTAGCGGCTGCTATTTATAAAGAATTTGCTCGTCGAACTGACGACATGTCGGTAGTGGTTGCCCGCATTTATTAAGTATATGCATGAATTAACAAGGCTTAACTTGGACAACGAAATGGACCTAATTCTGGTCCATAAGCGGAGCATGAAGCTAGCCGAATTAGGTGGATTCTCACTGGCTGCGCAAACGACCTACGCTACGGCCGTTTCAGAAGTGGCCCGGCTGGCGCTGGCTGGGGGAGGGCACAGCTCGTTGAAGTTAGGCATGCATGCAGACGATGAGAAAGGGTGGCGAATTGCCGTTCGATTGCAGGATCGGCGACGGTACCAGTCGGAAGCCGCGGAGGAAGCGCTGAACAATGCCCGTCGGCTGGTCGACGAATTAATTGTAGACGTAACGGACCAGGGCACGGATATTCAGCTCATGTGTAACGTTTCGGATTTACAGTCGGTAAGTGTGGCGCGTCTGGAAGGATGGAAGCGGTTGTTTGCTCACGAGCCACCCGCGTCGCCCTATGATGATATTAAGCGAAAGAACAGTCAGTTGCAGGAGCTGGCCGACCGCCTTCAGATAAGTGAGCATCAGTACCGGCAAATGACCAATTCGCTGCCGCTGTTAATTTTCTCGCTAACGTCGGACAACAGGCTGGTATACGCCAATCAGGGCTTTATCAATTTCCTGGACGATACGTTGCCCGAGTTAAACCAGAAAGGGTGGTTGACCATCTTTCACGAGGACGATCATGTTTCTGTTCGTACGGCCTGGGCTGATTCGGTAGCGAGCAGTACGCCGTTTCAGGGTGAATGGCGGCTCAGGCACCGGCAAACGGATGAGTACGTCTGGCACATGGTTTCGGCTTCTCCTTTGCGCGATGCGAATCAGCGAATCATCCACTGGAACGGCTTTATGGCCGACATTCACGCGCAGCGGGTTGTGGAACAAACGTTACGTGACAACGAAGAGTTACGCCAGAGCCGAAGCCAGCTTCGAACCAGCCAGCAACAACTGGAAGGCAACATTAATGAACTGAACCGAAGTAACACTGAATTAGCGCAGTTCGCTTACGTAGCCAGCCATGATTTACAGGAGCCGCTGCGTAAAATACAAGCGTTCAGCACCATGCTGACGGAGCAGTATGCGCCCGCCCTCGATCCTACCGCACAGGACATAATCCGGCGAATGCAGGGGGCCACGGGCCGGATGCAGGAGTTGATTCGGGGATTGCTCGCCTACTCCCGATTGAATACCGAAAAACCTTCGTTCCGGTCCGTATCCCTGAACCAGTTGATCAACGAGGTGATAGGCGATCTGGAAACGGCTATTGAGGACCGTGCCGCCGTTATTGACGTGGAGGCCTTACCTACGATTCGGGGCAATGGACTGCAGCTTCGGCAGTTGTTTCAGAACCTGCTCAGCAATGCCCTGAAGTTTACCTCACCCGATCAGATACCTTCTGTGCGCATCAGTGCCCAACTGCTTAGCGACCCTGAAATACAGACTCTGTACCCGAATGCCTCGGGTGACTACGTTGCGGTAAGCATCCAGGACAATGGAATTGGTTTCGAGGAAAAACACACGAACCGAATTTTCAATCTTTTCCAGCGATTGCACGGCCGTAATGAATACACGGGTACGGGTATAGGCCTGGCGGTTTGCAAAAAAGTAGTGGACAACCATAGCGGCTACTTAAGCGCCCACAGCCAGCCCAATGCAGGTTCTACATTCGTGGTTTATTTGCCCGTACAATGAACCTGATGAACCCGGCATCAGTTTGGCCAACCCTGAGGCTTGTTCGGTGTTCGGTTGTCGCTCTCTACACACACGGCCGTTGGTGGCCGACCCACTGAGTTTCGGGGCAGGTAATATGGAATTAGGCCGGGCGGCTCAGGCGTAGGGTCGCGATTGGCGTTCAGGGCTCTGAACAAACCGGGCGCATTGCCGGTGTTCTCCCGGCGGTCAAGCAGGTAGCGCTCTGCCGATACGGCCGATGCCGCAAAATAACCCACTACAGCTTCTCCGGAATTAGAACCGTTATGAACATTACCAGTAGGGGCGGTGGGGGGCGTAGCCGTCAGTCCACCCGCGTTTTGCGTCTGGTCCTGAACTCGTTTGAAATAGCCGTACGCTTCCGCCGTTAGCGCACTCTGCCGGATTTCGACCAGGCAGGGCTGGTACTGATAATAAGGAATTTGGGCGACCAGCTTTCCCGTTACAGTTCTGCCATTCGTGTACGTATCGGCAAAAATGATAAGGTTATAATTAGAGAGCTTCTCCCAGCATTCGGTTCGGCATTCATAATCAATGTATGGCGGCTCGTAGTTTGGATCGGGATAATAGCAGTCTTCCAGTAAGCGGTTTGTATACTGCTTAGTAACCGGGTCAATTGCATAGACCAGGTAGGAGCCCCGGCAAGACCGGCACCACAACTGCTTTTCCCACAATATCCAATCCCACCGGTAGTAATTAGCCTGGTCGGTTGGATCCTGCCAATCAATGTAAATGTCGTTGGCCGCCCTATACATGGAACTGTTCAACAGACCTTGACTGAGACTGGTGGGATTAAACCGTTCATACAGCCGACTAATAGGCGGGGCTGCGGGCATTCGCTCCGTGTCTGACTCGTAGTGAGTACCATCCCTGAGCGTAAATTGCAACTGGTACCGGTGGCCAATTTGACCGACAAAGGAAGCTGGAGCCTGATAACGGCCTGAATCCGTTTCGGAAAAGCGCACACGCTGAACAGAGTCGACTAGTACGTCAACGGTAGCTCCGGTTAGCGGGCGCGTACCGAAGCGGCCCGTGAACGGGTCTGCTTTTGAGCGGTTTAGCCGTACCAACTGGGGTTCATTAAGGTTGGTGATGCTGGATTCAACGACCACTACGTTAACCGTTCCCTCTGTAACCAAATCTTCCGGATATACGCAACTGCTTATCGACAAGGTAATAATGTACCAGACAAAAAAGCGCAAATCCGTTAGACGTATCATTGGAGCGGACAAACTATACGGATAAAATCAGATACATCGACTATTCTACCGGTTAGCCGCTGACTATCCGCAGATTAGTAAGCAAATTCCGTTTCCGTCTTTATATACTGAATGTGTTTTATGCTGGTTATATAGTATACAAGTAAACACAGGGATACTAACCTTAATTCTGTCTATTGCGCTCATAAACAGCATTTTAACCCTCTGAATGCAATGATGTATATCCTGAAAAACAGGAACCAAGCGCCCCCATTTTTAGTTATTAATGTATCATATACGAATGGCTGTTTCTTCAGCGTTTAGTAGTAGGTTTGATACCATTTAATGATCCAAAACAAATGAAGATTAAAGGCATAATTAGCAGCTTGTTCATCGTCGGTACGCTGGCGTCCTGCGCCCCGGCCATTACGGTCAAGTACGATTACGATTCGAAAGTAAATGTGCGGCAATTCACTACGTATCGGATCGAAGCTGACCGGCAACGTAACGCTGACCCAATTGTGGGCAGCAACCTGAACCAGCGTCGTATTGCCGATGCGCTGGATCAATCGCTGAAGGCTCGTGGCTATAAGCCCGTAACGCAGGGCGAAGCTGATCTGATTGTTCGCTTCTTTACCGACTCGCGCGATCGTCAGCAAATCCAGTCCAACAATATGTACTCGCCTTACTCGTGGTGGTACGGCGGCATGGGTAATAACGTGTATTCACGGCAGTACGAAGAGAACCGGGTAGTGGTTAACGTATCGGATGCCCGTACGAACGACATCATCTGGCAGGGTTGGGCTACGGGTCAGATGAACAACCGGAATAAGGAGCGCGACCGTGATCAGACGTTCCGCGAAACGGTGGTTAGCATCATGAAAAACTTCCCCGAAAGCGCCGGCCAGGACTACGGTGCAGCCCGGTAATTAAGCGTAACGTTCCGCTTTCAAAACCTACTGCTCCAACGAGTGGTAGGTTTTTTTATAGCCATAGCTTTTT
Organism: Spirosoma fluminis; assembly: GCF_054778895.1. Classification (NCBI taxonomy): domain Bacteria; kingdom Pseudomonadati; phylum Bacteroidota; class Cytophagia; order Cytophagales; family Cytophagaceae; genus Spirosoma; species Spirosoma fluminis. Next base: position 745,964 of record NZ_BAAGZD010000003.1, on the reverse strand, counting down.
GTTTATTTGTGGCTTTCTGTCCTACTATGTCTATTGGAAGTCGAGGAGCCATTTATTCCCTGCTGACTGTAGTGGTTGTGCTCCTGCTGGGCATTACAGCCTTGCTGTGGGTCGCCTACAACCGACACCAACGGCTCGAAGACGCTACCATTGACCTGCAACGTAATCTAAGTCAGCAGGAAAGCCAGATCAAGGACCTGCAGGAACGGCTCGAAGACTGCGATACCCTGGAAGCCGCTGCTCCCCTCGATACGTCGTGGAATACCGGCCGTCCAACGGATACAACACGGGTTGTCAGTCAGGTTGTGCTGCCCCGCCACTGACTACAAATTCCGGAATCGTTATTTAAGATACTTCTCGATTGTCTGGCGGATAAGCTGGCGGCTGCTGGCTGAATTGTAGGAGGCTTTTCGGGCTGATGCGGCCAGTTCGTCCAGTTCCCGGCCCAGCACATTGCCTTTCACCTGCCCCCGCAGGGCAACACGCTCACGGTTGGTTAACAGATCATCCCAAACTGCCCGTACGTCAGCCCAGTAGGCGCGGTTCTCGGCCCACCAAGTTTTTGCGGCCTCACAGTTGCGCTCGTCTGTGCGCCGGTACGTGTTCAATCCTTTTTCGGATACCAGCAACTGATCGCCCGCTTCAGTGCGGATAATCTTGTCGTTGTTCTGCTCATGTACGTAGCCATCCGGTCGGATTTCGTGATGGTTCGTTCGGCGCATTACGTTGTAATCGCTACGTTTGGTGTATTCACGCCGGGGCAGGGGCGCGTCGGCGGTGCTTTCCCAATAATGCCGACCATCGGCATGAATCCAGGTCGCTGATCCATCATAACGTGGGCTATCGTCCACTTCAAACACCTTCTGTGTCCATTGCCCCTTCGCTTGCGCAGGCGTAAGCGTTACGCGCTTCCAGGACGCGTTCTGCTCAAACTTCAGCAGGCGGGTATGCTCGTATCGCCAGTCTTCGCGCCAGTGCTTGACAATGATCGTGTCGCCCACAATCAAAAGATGCTGGATCACAAGTTTCCCGGGCCGTTCCTCGTCCACAAATACCCATTCCAGACCTTTGGCAGAATACCTGTCTTTATAAGTGTAGCTCGTTTCGGGCGCAAACGTCTCGGCGTACAGAAAAACGACTTCGTGACAGCCGCACTGACTCCTGATCGCTTTGACATCGTCGGTTTTCGGAGTCGTCTGGGCGAAACTTCTAACGCCGAGTAACAGAGCTGCAGTAAGTAGAATAAATGAATGCATGATCGACAGGCCAGTACATAGGCAAGATACGCTAAAGATCGATTTATTTAGAATGCGTATAAATAAACCGACTAATAATTTGGAATGGCTTTATATAAATTTTACGTTTGTAAATCAGCTAAATCATTAAATCAACACGAACCATAGCAAACAAAAAACGGCACTCAGATTGAAGTGCCGTTTTTTTGTATAATAAGGTTGGTACTTACTCAAATGGGTTGCCATCGAACGTAACGCTGGCCAATTTTTTATCCAGATAATACACCTGATCGGCCGGAATCTGATCGATCAGCTCGAGGCACCGACGGGCGATGTACTCTTCCTCAACCTGTTCTTTCACAAACCACTTCATCAATTCTTCGGTGGCGTAGTCATTCTCCCGGCGGCAAACGCTGATAACCCGGTTAATGGAGTCGGTAACGGCCACTTCCTGATCCAGGACCGTTTCGAATACAGACCGTAACGAGTCGAACTCCTGACCAACGGCCGGAACTTCAGGCGAATAAGCCGTACCGCCCTGATCGCAGAGGTAATGGAAAATGCGCATGCCGTGGTTGCGCTCCTCTTCCGACTGTTTATAGAAAAAGCCCGCACAATGATCAAATCCATTCCGATCGCACCAGCCTGCCATTGCTAAATATTTCGATGACGAAACCATCTCAATCTGAATCTGCTGATTCAGAACCATTTCAACGGGTTCTTTTATCGACGTACGAAGTCTTACTAAATCTTTCATAATAGATACTGCGTTCGGTGCAACATGTTGATACCAAAGTAACAACAAAAAACCGGCTCATGTTATATGGCCGGTTGAATCACCACTAAATTTAGAAACAGAATAATTTAACTAAGCCAGGGTAGAGCAGCCGCTCTCGCGAAGGATACTATTCAGTTCCAGCATCAGATTGGCCCCATTCAGCAACTCCCGCAGGTGAATAATTTCGCAAAGCGTTAAAACGTAGCAGCGTTCGGAGCGGGGAGGAGTCAGGATTTCAACGTCGTGGGCGTTATCGGTGCTCAGCGCCATCTGACGCACATCGACTGTTTGTACCATCCGCCGAAAATGAGAAAAGTCACGGGCTGACATGGGCGTGTGCGTATCCCAAAACTCGATGATCAGCCGGTTCGTCGTATCGCATTGATAAACTACTCCTTTGTCCGTTCTAAATACTTCCTGATACGAAACTGGTCTGTTAGTCATTACGCTCGTTATTGCAGTACCACAAAGATAACAGCCAGTGGTTAATTTAGATGTAGTCTAAACAAGTTTAATTGACGAATTATTGAGCGGATGCCCTGGCCAACCAGCCCGTTTTCTGATCAGCGCTGCGGACGAGCTGAAACCGGTCCGAAACGGCCAGAACATCAACGACCGTACCACTGGCCAGGGTGTCGATTGTAGCCGCCAGGGGATCGGCCGCGTCTAATAAATCGCCGGGAGCCGAAAGCGTCAGCCGTTGCAACGGGCGTTTAACGGATTCGGTAGTCGTACTCGCTACGTAACCCGTCAGGCCGTCGGGGAGCGCAACCCGCAGCCAGGTTTCGGTACCACCCAGCACCGTCAGTGCCGCCGACTTCGGTAACTGTCGTAAAACCGGCGCATCGCTGCCCGGTGCCAGTCGCACGGCCGAACGAGCCGCTGCGATACGTAGCGAATCACCCAGTCGGGATTCGGACAGCAGCTTTTGTCGGGCCGGGCCACGGCCAAGTCGAATAAAGGGTAGGGGATCTACCGCCCCTTCTGAATAACCATAAATGCCAAAGTGCAGGTGCGGACCCGTAGTGCGTGCGTTGCCCGTATTCCCCACAAAGCCTACTGTATCACCAACCGATACGCGCTGGCCATTGCTGACATTCCAGCGGTCGAGGTGAGCGTAATAAAGCCGAATATTCCGGTCGTTGTCGGACACAAATACCACGTTACCACCCAAACTGTTTGTGCCGACACCGGAGACAATGCCGTCGATCGACGCCAGGGCGGGCGTTCCTTTTGAAGCGAAGATATCGACGCCCTCATGCCGACGACGGCCAGCGTCGCGTGAGGCACCAAAAAAACTGCTGATCTGCCGACTGTCTTTTCCTTTTACCGGGAAGCTAAGAGCGGGCTCACGCGTAATCGAAATCGTATACCGGCCGCTACGTAACAGTTCGGGCTGGATACGGATCAGGTACGTCTGAGTTCGGCGGGGCTCCCAGGCCAGTACGTTGGTGTCGGCCTTTGACGAGGCCATCAAATCGGCGTTTCGGCGGTCGCTCAGAGCAAATACGTCAATAAACACCTGCACATTTTTCTGCCCCTGGGTCTCGACTTTCACCAGGAACTTATCGCCCCGCTGTGCGTCGAGCCGGTAGCCAGCCGAGAATGCCTTCGTAGCGGCAAAGTACCCGCTCTCCCGGTAGGGAACGGTTATCTTGAGTGAGTCACGTAGCGCCCGGTCGCTGGCCGACAGCCAGTCAGTACCTAAGGCGGTCCGATCGAGGTTAGCGGCTTTGAGCGATTGGCCGTATTGTTCGTGGGGCGATGATGACCGGAACAACGTAGTGGCAGGGCCCACACCTGTACAGCCAGCCATGTAGCCAGCCAACAGTCCTATCGAGAAGAAACGGAATAAATGATTATATACCATAGTACTACTATATTAATAAACGATCTCAACTAGCTGGCAGTTCGAACTGCCCATTAAAAAGAAACCTTCTGTGAGCCGTTAACTCACCAGTAAACGTTTTCTGTTTTGTGATTTATTATCCATTTCGTTTTTAGTTCTAACAAACGCTGACCACCACGGTTGAGCTGGAGAGTTACTACATGATTTATTCGTATGGTTCCTGAATGGCTGCAAGCCGGATTATGGGGGTTACTATCTGGCGGGGCGCTGCTCATCGGCGCTGCCACAGGCTACTTTGTAAACGTTCCGCAGCGGTTAATTGCCAGCGTTATGGCCTTCGGCAGTGGCGTATTGTTTTCGGCTTTAGCATTTGATCTGATGGACGAAGCCTACCGCACTGGCGGCTTCGATGCTACCGCCGTCGGTTTTATCGGCGGAGCGGCCGTGTATACCGCTGCCAACTATTACTTGTCGAAGCAAGGTGCCAAACACCGCAAGCGATCCGGTAATCAGCAGGCATCCGAGCAGGAGCAGCAGGGGAGTGGGTTAGCCATTGCCGTTGGTGCCTTGCTGGACGGGATTCCTGAGTCGATCGTGATTGGGCTGAGTTTGTTGGGCGGTAAAGGAGTGAGCGTTGTTGCGGTCGTGGCTGTTTTCCTGTCGAATATACCGGAAGGACTTTCCAGTGCGGCCGGGATGAAAAAAGCGGGTCGGTCGATGGCCTACGTAATGGGGATCTGGGCCACTATTGCGCTGGTTTCGGGCGCAGCCGCCCTGCTGGGATACACCCTCTTTCAGCACTATTCGAACGAGGTTACTGCCGCTACAACCGCCGTAGCGGCCGGGGCAATTTTAGCCATGCTCGTCGATACGATGATACCCGAAGCGTTCGAGGAAACGCACGAATTTGCCGGGCTGATTACGGTAGTCGGTTTTCTGCTCGCGTTCGTTCTGTCGAAGATGGGCGGGTAGTTTTCCACTGCCTCAGGCCCGTGAACATTGCTCTGAATCAGGCGTTATAGAGGATGTTAACTTACTCAACGACTATGGAAAGCAGAGCGAAACTGGCGGGCCACGCAGCCCACCCTATTATGATCGTATTTCCGCTGGGGTTACTTTCTACGGCGGTTATCTTCGATATTGTTTACCTGGTTAGCGACAACTCTACGTTTGCGCTGGTATCATACTGGATGCTGGTGGCGGGCCTGATCGGTGGATTGGCTGCGGCCGTACCGGGCTGGATCGACTGGTTTGCAATTCCGGCAGGAACGCGGGCTAAACGGGTTGGGTTAGTGCATGGTTTAGGGAATGTAATCGTCTTGATTTTATTCGCGGTTAGCTGGCTGTTCCGGCGCGACGAACCGGGCTATCTACCAACGAGTATTGCCATGACCCTGTCGTTTGTTGCGTTTCTGATTGCCGGCGTTACGGGATGGCTTGGCAGCGAACTGGTAGAGCGGCTGAGCGTAGGTGTATACAATGGGGCGCATTTGAATTCGCCCAATACGTTGTCCAAACGACCAGCTACGGATATTGATGGCGAGGGTGGTCGTATCGTCGACACCCGGGGCCGGGAACGGTTCGCCTAGCAAGGCTCTAACCTAAACAGATAAGGCGGCTTATAACTAAGCCGCCTTATCTGTTTGTAAATAACGATTCCTGCTATTCAGTGGCTGATTTACTCCGACTTGTCAGGAAGTATACCGGAATGCCCAGACCCGCAATCAACAAACCCATACCCGTGTTAAACGTTTTTGTGTACAGCAGAATGCCGCAAATGGTTAAACCTGCGAGGATATACAGAATCGGCACCACCGGATAACCGAAGGCCCGATACGGCCGCTCGGCATCGGGCTCTTTTCGGCGAAGCAGAAACAGGCCGCCAATTGTAACGATATAAAAGCATAGCGATGTGAAGGTGCAGTAGTCGAGCAGGTCGCCGTAGGTGCCCGATAAACACAGCAGCGATGCCCAGATGCATTGCAACCACAAGGCCCGACCGGGTACGGCATTTCGGTTCAGGTGAGAAGCTTGCTTAAGAAAAAGCCCGTCTTTAGCCATCGCGTAATACAGGCGCGCACCAGCCAGAATCAGGCCGTTGTTACAGCCAAAGGTCGAAACCATGATCAGCACGGCCATAAACGCCACAGCGATGTCGCCGAAGATCGTTGAAACGGCGGCTGTCGCTACCCGATCGGCTTCGGCAAACTGAATGCCTCGTCCCACAATATCGGTGGCCGTTGGCAAGCCCTTCAGCGGTAAGAGCGAGAGATACGATACGTTCGCCAGAAAGTAGATGGTTGTGACGATCAGCGTGCCGAAAAACAAAGCCAGGGGAATATTTCGACGCGGATTTTTGATCTCGCCCGCAATGAACGTTACGTTGTTCCAGGCATCGGCCGAGAAGAGTGAGCCAACCATGGACGTACCAAAGGCCAGCAAAAGGGCAATACCCGCGAGGGGGATAATCTCGCCCGTAGCGCTGGTGGTACTGGCATCCCAGGCATTCGCGAAGTTGGTCGATAACTGGCCGCTTTTAAGTCCTAACGTAATGCCAACGACGATGAGGCCGAGCAGGGCAATCAGCTTCGCCGAGGTAAAAACGTTCTGAATGAGTTTGCCACTTTGAACGCCCCGACTGTTCAGCCAGGTCAGCAGCACCAGGCTTGCAATGGCGAACAACGAACCTGCCGAAATCTTCACCGGACCGAGCGCCATCAACACATTGTCAGGGCCTAAAGCAGGAATAAATACGGCCGTGTATTTCGTAAAGGCCACGGCTACAGCAGCAATGGTGCCGGTTTGAATAACGGTAAAAACCGTCCAACCGTACACAAAACCGGTAAGGTGACCATAGGCCCGCTGGATGTAAATGTATTGTCCACCCGCCTTAGGCATCATACCAGCCAGCTCGCCGTAGCTCAGGGCTGCCGCTACGGTTAATACCCCCGTTAAGACCCAAAGCATGAGCAGCCAGCCCGATGAACCTAGATTACGGGCCATGTCGGCCGTAACAATAAAAACGCCCGAGCCAATCATCGATCCCGACACAATCAGGGTGGAATCGAGTAAGCTCAGCGATCGTTTGAAGTCCGTTTTTTCTTCGGTTAGGAGTTGTTCGGCCATAAATATTAAAATATGGAGTACAATAAGCGTCAGAATAGCTGAAAAACCAACTAATCATTGGCTGTTTTTCCTATTTACAGCTGCTGGCGTAACATATTGGCTATATAGGCTTATCGGATCTCAATCTCATCGACAGCTAATTGGGACGGTTTGCCCGGGTTGCGCAGCCCCGCCGGAACCCGCCCGACATTGTGCGCCAGGATTCGGACGTACCGGGCGGTCGTAGGTGTAAAGTCAAATGGTAGACGGGCAATACCTCGTTTGCCTCCTTCAGCTGCATTGGTTTTCACGCTGGCTACGGGTCGGAAGGTTTGTCCGTCGTCGGATACGGCGATGTCAACCCGGTCGGGCAGGCACAGATTCCGGGCGGTGTATTTTACGAATCCGACGCGAACACTTTCGACCGATTGCGATTGCCCTAAATCAACAACGGCGTTGAAGTCGTTGGCGAACGACACCACCTTGGTTAGCTCATACCCGCCCATGCCGCCGGTAGTGCCATCAGTAAGGCTAAAATTTCGGTCAGGTCGGCCGGTGGTTGCGGCACTCAGCAGCTTGTAGGTCTTGCCCGTAGCTTTGGAGACAAGGTATTCTTTCTGGATTTTAGCGACCTGACTAAGTGGCGTACCATTCGAAAAGGTCGCCATCCGGACCGTGGCCGACTGGTCGAGCCGCAAAGGGGCTGTATAGCGGGGCGATTCGCCCGAAGGAACGCTCCCATCGACCGTATAGCGAATCTCCGGAATCAGCGGATTAGCCGTAAGCGTTACGTCCACCTTACCCTCCGGAAGCGGCTTTGCGGAAGGCGTTACGTCGTAAAATGTCCGGGCATAGTTGACCTTTAAATTAACCAGCCGTTCGACGTGGGTTAGTAGCCGACGCGTAAAATCGTCGTAGTTTTTCAGATTCAGCGAAGTCCAGACGACCTCGGCCAGCGCAGCCGCCCGTGGCCAGACCATGTACTCGACCTGGTCGGGCGTTTCAATGTACTCTGTCCAGAGATTGCCCTGAGCGCCCAAAATGTGTTTAGCTTCAGCGGCTGATAGATTAGCCGGTGTTGGATTGTAGGAATAGACCAGCGAGAGGGGTAACGACCCGCCGAAGGCCATAGGCTCCTGCGCCGGATCGCCTTGGTAGTGGTCGAAGTAGCAATATTGCCCCGGTGTCATGATCACATCGTGGCGCTGGCGGGCAGCCTCAATGCCGCCTTTCGTGCCGCGCCAGCTCATAACGGTGGCGTTGGGCGAGAGGCCACCTTCCAGAATTTCGTCCCAGCCAATGATCCGGCGGCCTTTAGACGTAACGAATTTATCGATGCGCGTAATGAAATAGCTTTGCAGCCCATGTTCATTTTTTAGTTTCTCGCGCTTAATGAGCTGCTGACAGAACGCACTTGTCCGCCAGGTTTCTTTGGGGCATTCGTCGCCCCCAATATGAATGTACTTGCCGGGAAACAACGCCATTACTTCGGTCAAAACGTCTTGCAGAAAGGTGAACGTTTTCTCGTACGGGCAGAAAACGTCGGGGAAGACGCCCCATTTTGTCGCCACCTGATACGGCCCACCCGAACAGCCCAGTTCCGGATAAGCGGCCAACGCGGCCAGCGCGTGACCGGGCAGCTCAATTTCGGGTACCACGGTAATGTATTTGGCGGCTGCGTACCGTACGACCTCGCGAATCTCGTCCTGGGTATAGAAACCGCCATAAGGCTTTCCGTCAAAAACCTGCGGGTCGTACTCGTCATAGTGGCCAACGATGGTTTCGCGCCGTTGAGCACCAACCTGCGTAAGCTTTGGGTACTTTTTGATCTCAATCCGCCAGCCCTGATCGTCGGTCAGGTGCCAATGAAACGTATTGAACTTATGGAGCGCCATCAGGTCAATGTATTTCTTGATGAACGCAACCGGAAAAAAGTGTCTTGCTACGTCCAGGTGCAGACCACGGTAAACGTAGCGAGGCCGGTCCTGAATGCGGCAGGCGGGTATTGTGAAGGGTTGGAGTGAAGAATTTACTGCCTGAGAAGCTGTAGTTGAGGTTATTGGCATCTGGTTTCCAACGGCAGGCTCTTTGCGTAAAGCAGCCGGAGGCAGGAGTTGATACAGCGTCTGGACTGCATAGAAGAAGCCTTGCGGTTTGTTCGCGTCAACTGTAATGAGCTGATTGGTCGCATCAATCCGATACCCTTCGTCGCCCAGTGTTGTATCCAGAGAGGTAATAAACTGAATTGAGTTGCCGGGTAAGGTCTGTTTGGTAATGTTCTGAACCGTAATGCCAAGTCCACTAACCCGGTTAAGCTGGCTGGCCAACGTATCGGCAATCGCTTTTAGCTCAGGCAGCGCTTCGGGAATCCGAATGGTAGTCGTGCGGCTCAGCACAAACTCTCCGGTGCGTGGCTCCAGTTGAGCGGGCCGGGGAATGATCGCGTACCGAACTGATGTCTGCCCGGCCGTACGTTGCCCACTAGCGGACTGGCTATAGCTGAAACACGATGTAAGAACGAAACCAAGGAATAACGTAATGAAACGAGTATGCATATTGTGTTGAAGCAAATTGGCCAGCGTCCGGCAAAAAGTCTGGTCTGGTTTAGTCGTTAAACAGACGAAAAATTAATGGCGTACTGGAAACACTCAACCCGGCGGAGCGACTTTTGTTAAACCACCCCTTCCTATACTATTTTTGCCGAAACAGTGTCCTGAGCCAGGTATCTGTTCAGCTCTTGCTGTTACGTTGGGGGTCGCGAAACCCATGCCTTATCCATGTTACTAAAAAAGATCGCCCTATTTATTCTGCTGTTGCTCAATAGCGGATGGTCAACCTTTGCCCAGGCGCCCGTAAGTCCGGCCGAAACGCATCATTATGCGATCGAGGTCGCGGGCATTCGGGTCGGAACCATGACGGCGATGCGCCAACCCCAGGGAGACAACCGCACAACCTATACGCTCATCAGCGACGTAAAGGTGCATCTGCTGGTGTATACCGTAACGATTTACTACAAAGTGATCAACCAGTTTGTAGGTCAGAAACTGATGCTATCGACCGTTGAAGCGCACACGAATCGGGGCGATTATGCATCGCGAACCGAGTGGAAAATCGACCACTACGACATCGTTGCCAACCAGTATAAGTATAAACACCAGGCGATTGAACGAAATAATATTGATTTTCCAACTTCATCTTTGTACTTTTACGAGCCTACCGGCCAAAATAAGATATACGCCGAGTATTTTGGTGATTATTTTACCTTCAGCCGAACCTCAGCGGGAATGTATCGCGCCCTGCTCGACGACCGGGAAGATGAGTACATCTATCAGAATGGAAGGCTGGTTAAGGTCATTAAACATAATGCGATAAAAAATTTCGTTTTGCGGCTGCTGGATTAGTGCAGCGGGACAGATAGGGGAGAGGAAGCCGCCAGTATTGAGTCGTTCAAGTGAGCGGCTAGTAGCGTACTTACCGTAACCTTTTATCGTCCATGACGAAACGCCTACTACTGTTTGTAGCCGGAATCGGCTGCTCTTTCCCGAAATTTTCCGCCGTTGCCCAGTCAGCCACCAACTTCATCGCGCTGCATTCGGAGACCTCCACCACAGACTTCAGTTCAGGTTCAGCAAAGCCGGTAGCCGTGCGCGCCGACAATGTCATTGATTTCTGCGGAGAAAACATCCCGACCAATCATCCGGATATTGTTGAACGCTGGACACGGACGCTGAATCGTCAGGCGGCTCTGGCAGGCAGTTTAACCCTGCTCAAGCGCCGGGCATCGGTAGTGTTTCCGTTCATCGAACCTATTCTGAAGCAATATAACATTCCGTCGGATTTCAAATTTCTGCCACTCCTGGAAAGCGCCGTCACCAACCGGGCGGTGTCCCGCAAAGGGGCCGCTGGGTTCTGGCAACTGATGCCGCAAACTGCGCAGTCACTCGGGTTGAACGTGTCACACCGGCGCGACGAGCGGTTCAATCTCAAAAAAGCTACACACGCGGCCTGCCGCTACCTGAGTGAATTGTATGACCAGCTGGGCTCGTGGATGCTGGTGGCCACGGCCTATAACGCCGGTCCGAATTATATTCAGCAATTAACCCGGCAGTACCCCAATCGGCATCCGATGGCGTTACCGTATCGGGCCTCGGAAACAAAAGCGTATCTGTTCCAGGCTGTGGCTGTGAAAGAGTTACTAACCCGCCCACATGTGTACCGGGACCGGCTGAGCAGTCGCCACCTGGCCGCGCTCAGCGAAAATCCGGGTTCCATGGATGCCCCCGAACGGGCGTCTATTCTGGCCTCATTCGACATGGACGAAACGGCGATGGCAGCGGGACTTAGTTCGGAAGAAAACGCTTTACCTGCCTTTGTGGCTGACTCTACCACCAACGTAGTGCTGCTGACGGATGAGGACGTAATGGCCGAATCTGAACCTGTGTCGGTTGCGACAGATTCGGTTGAAGCGAAGCCGGAGCCGAAAGCGATTGCCACTGTGCCCCCACCAGCAACGCGTCTGATCACCCGTAGTTTAAGCGAAGGGCCAATTAAGGAAGGCCAGTTGTGCGTATTCCAAGTTGTGCAGCCCGTAACTCTCAATGAGCGGACCTTTGCCGTCGGCGATGTGATTCACGCCCATATTGAGATTATTGATGCTACGTCCGGGCGGGTTTTTCTGCGTACCGACCAGCTAACGGCTGCGCAGACGCAGGAGACAACGGCGCTCAAACTGGTGGCTACCGAACAGCCTCGTCAGCCTGGCGTTACGTTACCGACTCGACTTGAAAACTGGCGGCTGGAGTGGGAGCAGTTGTAAATTTCGCTCTCGTATTTTTTAAACCAGCACCGTACTGGCCAGCACCTTGGGCCCTTGCCGATTGATCTCGGAAACGTACGTTTCACTGGTAATACCCACTGACAAAAACGCCTGCTGCATGGCCTGACCAATACGTTCGGCCGTTTGCGCACTGCGGCTCAGAGCAAACATAGACGGGCCTGAACCTGACAGGCTACATCCCAGCGCGCCATTGTCCAGCGCGGCCTGCTTCACCTCATGAAATTCCGGAATCAGGATGGCCCGTACTGGCTCGATGATCACATCCACCAGCGAGCGGCTGATCAAGTCGTAATCAGGCGTCATTAAACCAGCGATTAAACCGGCTACGTTGCCCATCTGCGTAATCGTGTTCTTCAACGAAACTTCATTCTTGAGAATAAACCGGGCGTCTTTCGTATTGACCTCAATGTCGGGGTGGACAAGGGTGCAGAACAAAGACGCTGGCGTTTCAATGCGGATTACGTCGAGCGGATGATAGCTCCTGATCACCACAAACCCGCCCAGCAACGAAGGCGCTACGTTGTCAGCGTGGGCCGAGCCGCAGGCTAGTCGCTCACCTTCCATCGCAAAGGGCAACAGTTTAACCGTCGGCAGTGGCCGACCCAGCAGCTCATTGATCGCGTAGACCCCGGCTACGGCGCTGGCAGCGCTGGACCCTAAGCCGCTGCCCAAGGGCATCTGCTTGTGCAGTACGAGGTCAACACCTACGTCCGTGCGGCCAATGTGCTCTAGATATGTCTGGATGGCAATGCCCGCCGTGTTTCGTTCGGTTTCGCGGGGCAATCGACCCTCATCGCCAATGATGTCAGTAATGGTGACGCCGGGTTCTTCGCGGGTAGTCAGCGTAACCTGATCGCCGGGACTGTCTACGGCAAAACCGAAAATATCAAATCCGCAGGCAACATTGGCAACGGTGGCGGGGGCAAAAACTTGAATAGAATTCACGATGGAGGAAAGCAGTGCAATACAAAGACAAGTTTAGCGCTTTGGGCCGGGAATCGCAACTTTAGACCGGAGTGGCGCCCGTATTGGCTATCGATAGTAGCCCGCGTCACACGACAAGTTAACTACCTCCTCCTGGTAAATGAGTTACTGGTTTGGTGTCTCTCCGGCTTCTGGGTCTACCGCTTTGTCTGGGATTACCGGACTAATAATTGCTCGCTCCTCGGCCGTCAGTCCATACCGATCCAATACCAGTTCGCCAAGCTGGGCTTCCAGCGCCGAGGTATCGGCTTTGAGATCAGCACGTTTCGCCAATAGGATTTTATCGACTAATGCAATCAATGGTGCCTGAGCCTCGAGCGTAGCATCGGGAATGGGGATCGACCGAATGTCGTTCAGTGTCAGTTGCGACTGTGACTGCTTGCCGGTACTTAATAGCCCGGCGGTTTTCAGGTACGTAGCCAGCGACGAGTTTATTATGGCCAGCACGTATTTAGTCGAAAAAGCGGGGTCCGTAATAATAATTGCGTATACATCGACTTTCGTGGCGAATCTGCCTTCTGCCCAACTGGCTATTAGGCGACTCGGTTGCCCTAACTTTTGCTTAACCAGAATGCGTTCGCTGCTCATGAGTGCGTACGACGCAGATGGACGTTCTCCAAAGTGGACAAATGAATCCGGCAGGGGAGACGCGTATCGGGTTAACGTACCGGAGAAAAATGGTACGTATGTCTCGTCGATCTGGTGGTCAGAAACGTCTTTCCTATTGACGGTTATGCCGCGGGCTGCCGTTGAGATGTTGCCGATCGTTTTGGGACAGCCCGCTAGCCGCTGTTTTATGGCGATGATCTGACGATCAAAAATCAACTCCAGACCCGGTGAAGTTGTCCAGGCCGAAGATGGTATCGACGTGAACGGTAAATCCGATGCAAGCTGTCCGGCAATTGTGCCGTCGGGAGCAAACGTAAATACCGCCGACGTAAAGGCTTCCTGATGGCCCTTTCGCATCAGATAGATACCGAGCCCCGGAGCCGCATCCTCAACAGCAGAGCGGGGAAGCACGATGCCAGCTTCCAGGGTTGCGTTTTCCAGCAAGAGCTTTCGGACCGGATATTGATCGCTGTCAGTCTGCCAGGAGGTCGGCAAAATATAGGCTAACCTACCCTGCGGCTTTACGAGTTGCAAACCGCGTTCCAGGAACAGCGAGTACAAGTCAGCCGTAGCATTATACGTATTGTTAAGGTATTTTTTTGCTGTACTACCAATCGGCCTTCCACAAGGCGGATGGCTTACTACCAGGTCGAAACCGACGTAGTTCCCCGCTTCATCCAGCACCTCCGGAAAGGCATACCGCCACTCGAATGCCTGGTTAAACACGCGTTGTTTGTGAGCAAAAGCTTGCTTTTTCTGCTCCAGCTGTTCTGTAAGCGTTTGAAATTGTGCACTGTGATTAACAAAATTGAAGGGTAGAGCCGACTGCGCCAATTTCGTTTCGAGCCGACGAATGTCCGCGTAGTCTTTCTGCTCAGTTAAGGCCATCTGGCTGAGCAACTCCTGAAAGTGGTGGATTCCAGTGCGAAGACGCTCTTTCTCGGCTTTGTCAGTTGTGTGTTTATACGCCCGAACATCGGCGCTGTATTGCTGAAACGCAGCCCGGTATTTGTCGCGCAGACCCGGATTGCGCAGGGTGTCCATCTGAAAACTTAGGTCGAAACGATTCACCAGCGTGTTACCCGTCTTAATCGTCATATCAAGATCAGGCAACGTCACCAGCGTCAAAGTTCCCCGTTCTCCGACGTAATAATACGCGCTCTTGAGCAGCTCGATCGAAAGCCGCAGCCGACAAAGGTTTACAGCGGTTGGGCTACTATCGACGCCGAACAGGCAGTTTTCAAGAATTGCCTGCTTCTCATGAAATATTGTTTCCTGAACGCGCTGGGTTTCGCTTGTAGCAGCCCACCTCTGACCGTCGGATTGTTGAAAGCTACTCACCCGCATGGTGCCGTTCGGGTTACGGATGTCCGGGGCAACGTATTGAAAAATTTCCCCATCTTCATTCGTGATAATCAGCTCATCTTCAACCACCCAAACCTGATGATGTAGACGCCTGCCCTCGCGGTCGACCAGAATTCCTAATTCAGCTTTCAACGCGATGAGTTCATTCAGTGCGGCCACCAGGAAGTGTCCGCTGCCGACGGCCGGGTCCACGATACGTAACGAATTGACAACGGTGGTTGCTTCCTGAACGGAAACCTCGTCCAGGCGCTCATTGAGGGCAGTAATGTCGGCGCAGGTCCAGCCAAACCGTTCGTTGAAGTGCGTTACAACGGCCTTGCGAATGCTATCGCCCACCAGGTACGTAGCAATAAAGCCGGGCGTAAAAAACGAGCCGGCGCGGTAACCGTTGAGCTTTTCAAAGATGAGTCCGAGCGCGACTGCGCTGATCGGCGCTTTGTTATCGGGCTGCACCTCGGCGGGTCCGTCGGTCGAAAAATCGTAGGCATCCAGAAACGCCAGCAAATATTGAAGCGTTGGCAGGCGAGCCGTCTGGAAGTTGACAGGCCAATCGTTCAGCGCGGTTTGCCTGAATACGGGTAGCTCAGGCCCATCTTCAAGGGCATTGATGGATAAGGTTTTCTGTTCGAGCGCAGTCCGTTCAAACAGCGAACTGTTCAGATAGGGTACCGGACCATAACGATTCGTTACCGAAGCCGACCGCTGGTGTTCGGGTACGGGTAGTACGTCAAAAAACAGCTCATTCAACCCGTCGAAGCTCGGAATGGAGCGCACCGTCAGAAACTCAACTGATCGGTCGTGCTGATGAAAACGCCGTAACTGACCTTCGAGCCACTTAAGAAACAGCAGCCGGCTGATCCAGGTGATGCACAGCTCCAGCCCGACGTTGACGAGCTGATTGTTTTCGTCGGTACCGTATTGGTTCCGGTTGTCGAGGCCAGTCAATACGTTTTTTGTTCGCAATCGATTGATGGTATTTTCCAGCAGCGACCCGGTGAGCCGTTCGCCTTCGGGAAGCCGCTGAATCCGTTTCAGACCACCTTCGAACGTTTCGTGTACTCCTACGATGTAGAGTAGTTCATCGTAAAAACGCCGGTTGAGCGTGTTGGCGTCATTGGCAAACGGAAGCTTTAAAAGATGTTCAGGCGAAAACAGCTTAAACACCGGAATTAAGGCCTGATTACCTTTCTCGGCGGGCCAGTCGAGTGCTTCGGCGATTTCGCGCAGGTTCAGGCACGTAACGGGGACTTCCTCGTCCAGTTCGCGCAGAATCCGGGCCGTTTCGCTGTAGAAAAATAGGTCGTCTTTTTTCTGCTGCTGTTTGATCTGGTACAGCTTCCAGAGCTTTGGGTTACCATAGAAGAAGCGTCGGAAATCGCTTTCGTCGAAGACAAACCAGTTGTATACGTCGGTGATGATCAGGTGGCGGAGGCCGCCGTCTGGTCCGCGTTCCTGCTCGTCAAAATAATACAGAATCAGTTCGTGCAGCGCCCTGACGTTGTTTTTAAGCGTTGTCATCATCTCGCCCGCAAACACTTTCTTGGTTTTAATGATGACTCCTGGGCTGGCCATAGCCGGAAAATCTATACCGGGCTGATCCTGGTTATTTTGACTATGGTGAATGAACAGGTCGGTTCGGTCACGGGCGCTGATCCCGAACGTATTGCCGGAGAAGGCTTCGCTGAAAAAACCGGCTACAATCGTTTTCTGGTAGTCTTCCGATTCAGCTTCGTCCAGTCGTGAAAACAATCGAGCCAGTGCCCGCCGGAACGTATCCATGCGGTCGGGCGAAATGGACTGTTTAGCGTATGCCTTGTGTAACGACTGAGTCGGTTTACGGAGCGAAAGCCTCATGGCGCAAATTTACGGGTAAACAGAGAGGTTGCCCAGAGAACCCCGGTAAAGGTTTGGTTCTCCGCACAACCTCCTTGCTTGCTCCGTTAAAACGGATTACTCGCCGAACAACTGATTCCAGATGCCTTTGGCTCTTTCTTTTGCAGCTTCAATCTGAAGTGCGGCTTCGGCTTTCAGTTCATCGAGTTTCACCTGAGCGGCTTCGAGTTGTACGGCCGCTTCGGCTTTCATATCGTCAAATTTATCTTCGGCAACGTCCGACAATTCATCGGCTTTGGCGGAGGCTGCCGCAAAGGTCGTTTCGGCCTGGGCCTGTAAGTTCGTCAAGGTTTCGGCGGTGGCCGTTTTGGCGGCTTCGAAGTGCTGCGTTGCCTGCGCTTTCAACCCTTCGATGTCGATGTCTTTACCCAGTTCCTGCGCTTTGGCAACCAACTGATCCTTCAATTCATCGAGGTGAGCAGCCGCCGAGTTAAGGTGCTGACCGGCTTCGGTCTTGAACGATTCGAGTTTTTCGGCAACCGTTGCTTTCGCGGCCTGCACCTGTTCGGTATTTTTCGATTTCTCGCTGTTTTCCATTGAATATGTAATTGAATAGTGGTTTGGGTAAAGATAGGAAAAAGAGGATGAAGGGGAGTAAGGGGATGAAGGGGATTAGTAAAAACGATGTTCACAACCTTTTCTGTTATTTATTTCCTCTCTTCCCCTTTCTCCCCCTCGTCCCCTTTCTCCCCATTTACCCCAACCGGCGAACAATGAGCCCATTGACCAGCTCGAAAAGCCCGGCCGGTTTAAGGGTTCGCCAGTTGGCAATGTCGAGTGTGCCGCCGAAGTTGATGTAATAATCGAGGTGGTATTTCTTCCACTCGCGCTCGATAAATTCGGGTGAGTGAATGGCCGCAATCCAGCCGTCTTCGACATCCTCAAACCACTCCTCATAATAGGCATCGTCGGAGCCGTGGAAGTTCAGAATGTTCTCGCTGATGAGAATAAAATACTTGATGCCTTCATTAACTAAAGGGTCAATAACCTGCCGTTTGAGATACATGATGTCGTTGTGCAACGTATCGTTCCACTCGCCTAAGAGTTCGATCACAACGAACTGCCGGTCGTAATTGGCGAACAGAATCTTGCAATAAAGCGTCTCCGAGCCTATTTCATCCCAGAGCGGATGAATGTAATAGCCATATATGTTATTTTCATACTGTTGCAGATTGTACTCGCGCTCGTGAAACGGCGACCGTTCGTCTTCCGACGCTACGTAGTATTTCTCCCAGCCGTAGAACGGTTCAATGTCTTGCATGGTTGAGTCAGTTGGCCCGGTGGTTTTGGTAAGCCAGCCTCACGAATAACGTCTTTTTCCAAACGTTTGTTGAGTAAGATTATCGGTAAGTTTACGGTATGAAACCGACCAGCAAAACCATTCTTATCACCGGCGTATCGACCGGTATTGGGTACGGAGCCGCCCGACAATTCTGCCAACGGAACTACACCGTTTTCGGTAGTGTGCGCAACCCGGCCGATGCCAAACGAGTACAGACCGAATTAGGGAATCGGTTTGTTCCGCTCGTGTTTGACGTAACGGATGCCGACGCGGTGAAGCTGGCGGCTGATACGTTGACTGATCGCCTGGCGGGTAGTGGTTTAGGCGGATTAATCAACAACGCAGGTATTGCCATTGGTGGGCCGTTGCAGCATCAGCCCATCGATGTGATTCGGCAGCATTTTGAAATAAATGTGCTGGGACTGATCCAGGTGACGCAGGCCTTTCTGCCGCTGCTGGGCGCTCGCGACAACCATCCTGTTCAGCCGGGACGTATTCAGAATATCAGTTCGGTCAATGGCCAGATCGCTATTCCGTTCATGGGTGCTTACGTTGGCTCCAAACACGCCGTTGAAGGCATGTCGCACAGTCTGCGCCGGGAGCTGGCCCTGTACGGCATCAAAGTCGTGATTGTGGGGCCGGGAGCTGTTCAGACGCCTATCTGGGGCAAGGGAACTGACATCAGCCCCTATGAACACACGGTATATTATCCAGCCATGCAGTGGTTCCTGAAACAGGTTGGGGCGGCTGAGCGCCGTGGTTTTTCAAGTGATTATCTGGGTGAGCGAATCGTTCAGATTCACGAAACGCCGAATCCTGGCACCCGGTACGCACTGGTACCGAACCGCCTAACAAGTTGGGCGCTGCCCCGCCTGCTGCCCGACAAACTCTTCGACTGGGTAGTTGGTCGGGTCAGTGGGCTCAAGGCGAAGGAGTAAACTTTTATTTCCAGGACAGTTCAATAGGATCACCTACTGAAAGCTTACCCCATTCCGGGTTAGCGGAGCGGAGCTGTACCGTATCGGTTTCGAGAACCCACTGCTGTTGCGCTTCGTCAAACCAAACCTGTCGAATACGTTCGTTCAGCTGAGGTAGTGCGGATCGGTTTACGTTGGCTTCGTCGGACTGGATATGGCCCTGTTTTAGCCGAATGACGCGATCTGCGAGGGCCTGCACATCGGCGTTGTCGTGCGTAACCAGTACGGTTGTCGTTCCCCACCTGCGGTGCAGATCGAGCAGGAGATGACGTAGTGTCTGGACTGCATCGGTGTCTAATCCGGCAAATGGCTCGTCGAGCAACAGTAACTTCGGCTGTCGAACCAGCGCGCGGGCCAGGGCAACCCGCTGCTGCTGTCCACCCGATAAAACCGTTGGCTTTTGCGTAACGAATGGACCAAGCCCGGTCGCGTCGATGAGTTGGTCGGCCAGTGCCTGCTGGCCGCGGGGGGTTACGAACAGGATGTTCTCGCGAACCGTCAGGTTGGGAAACAGAGCGGCATCCTGAAAAATGTACCCTACCGAGCGCTGTTGTGGCCGTAAGTTGATACCCCGACTGGTGTCTAACCAGGCAATATTATTCACGGCGATTCGGCCCTGCTGGGGCGTTTCCAACCCGGCTAGTAAACGTAATAACGTTGTTTTTCCCGAACCAGACGGCCCAACCAGGGCGGTCAGGCTTCCCGTTGCCAGTTCCAGCCTGATGTGCAGTTCACCGGCCCCTTCGGCAAACAGGCGGGCAAGAGTAAGGTCAGCCTCGATCATACCGTAACGCGCTTGTTGATGCTGTAAACGAGTACCAGAATGACGAACGACAACCCAAGCAATAAGGCCGCGTAGGCATGAGCCGTGTCGAAATGCAGCAGCTCAACTTCGTCGTAAATGGCAATCGACGCTACCCGCGTTTGCCCCGGCAGGTTGCCGCCAATCATCAGGACGAGGCCGAACTCACCAATCGTGTGCGCAAACGACAAGACAATGCCGGTCAATAAAGCCGGTTTGCAGTTAGGCAGCAACACGCGCCATAACGTTCGAACAGGAGATTGGCCCAGCGTATAAGCTGCTTCCCGCCAGGATGCGGGCAAGTTTTCAAGCCCCGCCTGAATGGGATGAACCATAAACGGAAGGCTATACAGCAACGACGCAACGACCAGCCCCTCGAACGAAAAGACCAGTTGCAGATCAAACGTTTGCAATAGCCAAGTTCCCAGATTACTGGTTGGGCTGAAGGCCAACAGCAGGTAAAAACCAACTACCGACGGCGGCAGGACCAGCGGCAGACTAACAAGCGCTTCGATTATTGGCTTGAGTCGAAATTGGCTGATCGCCAGCCAACCGGCCAGCGGTATGCCAATGATCAGGAGCAGGAACGTAGTGATGCCGGCCAGTCGTAAGGTGAGCCAGATGGGTTCCCAGTCGATCGGCATAAGGAAAACGGTTGAATCAGGAGTTGGGAGAATTGTACCCATACTGTTGCAAAATACGTCGGGCGGCTGGACTGCGCAAAAACTGAACAAACTGCTCAGCGGCTTTGGGCTGAGTGGTTCGCTTCAACACAACCACGCCCTGTGCAATCGGTGAATAACCCCTTGGGGGTAAGTCAATCCAGTGGCCACGCTGTTTCAGGCTGGGGTCGAGTACGATAGACTTCGCCGTGATGCCTACTTCAGCGGCCCCCGACAGGACGTAGCGGTTGACCTGCGAGATGCTTTCGCCGAAAACAAGACGTGGTTGCACGAGGTCATACAGCTTCCGGTATTTTAGCAGCGAAACGGCTGCTTCGCCATATGGAGCGGTGGCTGGATTGGCAATGGCAATGTGCCGAACGGATGGGTCCTGTAACACCTTTAAATCCGCCGAAAGTGGCAGCTTGCCCAGCGTCCATAAAACCAGCGATCCATACGCATAAACAACGGGAGCGACTGTAGTCAACTTTTGTTTGTATAGGGCATTGGGGTAGTCCATATCGGCAGACAAAAACACGTCGTAGGGAGCACCCTGCTGAATTTGAGTGGTGAGTTTACCGGACGAGCTAACGATGGATTCAATCTTGAGGCCGGTCTGTTTCGTAAAGGCCTGGCTCAGCGATTCCATCACAAACTGAGCATTAGCGGCCACGGCTACCCGAAGCGACTGCGCCCCCAAACCGGTTGATGTAAATAAGAGCAAAAGAAGCGTTCTGAACATAAATCAGGGATGAACAGCCATTGTTTGGATGGTCCTGGCGCACGTACGTAGTGGAGACTTATTTAGCGAGTTTTACCTCGATTGCTTTGACCTGCCGGACCCAGCGGGCGAGCTTTTTTTCGTCGGGAACGATAATTCGGAATGGTCCGGTACCTGCCGGAAGGTCTGTGCCATCGACACGATCGGCCAACAGAATCGTACGAAGAGCAAACGCCGGATCGAGTTCTGGCAAAGCAAAAATAGCCTCGTAGCCATCAGCCGCTGTGACAAGAACATATTTGGCCAGATTAGCGCCCCGTAGCTCATTGCCTACACTAGCCCCCGCCTGCTTCAGCAGATCGACGAGCGGTACGCCAGCGAATCGGTGTTCGTTGCCATCGTGATCTTTACCGGTTACTTCTGTGTGAGGCATCGCTTTTATATCAGCGGCCTGTAACGTCAGCGGCTTGGTCACTTCGCCGGAAATAGTTAAGGTCTGCGCCTGGCTATTGTTTCCCAATGCAAGCAGGGTAAGCAGGAATAAATGTAGAAGTAGGTTCAGCGGGTTCATCACGAATGGGCTGGCTTTTCAGAAATCGGGTCGTTATGTTCATTCAAAGATAACGACCCTTCCCGAATAATAACGCACGTAAGCCTGTTACGTATCAAACGGGGAAATTTGCTTGATGAATAAGCCGGAGCATCGGTAGCCGTTATCCGTTAACTTCGGGCCGAGTCGCGGTTGACGATATCTTATTACGCAGTCTCTAGTAAGCCGATGATGAAAATAAGGTCAGATCTTTCAACTTTGAGCCGATTTTATTACGTTGACAGCTATGCTTAAACCCGCCTTTCAAACAGACGATGCGCTTATCGCTGACATTGCGGCTGCTCAAAGCCAACCTGATCTTCTGCACATCTGGTGGTTAGGTCAGAGTGGTTTTTTACTACAATACGAAGGCCGCCAGTTACTTTTTGACCCCTATTTGTCGGACTCGCTCAGTCAGAAATACGCGAATACCGATAAACCGCATGTCCGTATCTCAAAACGGGTAGTTGACCCTGCCCGGCTGAGTAAGATCGACGTAGTGACGTCCAGCCACAACCATACCGACCACCTGGATGCCGATACGTTAAAACCCTTGTTGACGAGTGATTCCGGCATTCAGTTTGTCATCCCCGAAGCGAATCGGGCGTTCATTGCCGAGCGACTGGGCGATGCACTGGCTAACCGGGTGCCCATAGGTCTGACCGCCGGAGCAACGGCGGTTGTGGCTGGCTGGCGGTTTCATGGCGTACCGGCTGCTCATAACGAACTGGAGGTGGACGAGCGCGGGCAGAATAAGTTCATGGGCTTTGTGGTTGAGATTGGCCCGTACAAAGTTTATCACTCCGGCGACACGCTCTGGTACGAGGGTATGGTTGAGGTATTACGTCCGTTTGGAGTAGACGTAGCGTTTCTGCCCATTAACGGAAACAAGCCCGAACGGCGCGTAGCCGGTAACCTGAATCCCGACGAGGCTGCCCGCCTTGGTCGTGACATTGGGGCCAAACTCGTTGTTCCGCATCATTATGATTTATTCGGGTTCAACACAGCTGACCCGGCTGAATTTGCGCAGGCCTGTGATTTGTATGGCACTCCCTACCGCGTTATGCGACTAGGGGAGCACATACGTATTTGGCGGTAGAACCAACTGGTTTGCCGCTTTGCCAATAGAACAAACGAACTATGAAAAACGCCCTATTTCTTTGTCTGCTGGCCATTCCGCCGTTATTAGGTCAGACACCGACGCCAAAATTCAGCATCCAGGTTGTCGACAATCAGATTGACATCGGCTATGGGCTGGCAATCGGCGACGTTGATGGCGACCGGAGGCCCGATATCCTGATGGCTGATCAGAAAGAGTTTGTCTGGTATCGGAATCCAGGGGATAAAACGTCACCCTGGAAACGGTTCGTAATGGCCGCTAATCTCACTCCCCAGGATAACGTCTGCATTGCGGCTCGCGATCTGGACGGCGACGGTCGGGTAGAGGTAGCCGTTGGCGCTGGCTGGAATCCCGCCGAAACCAATGACTCGACCAAGTCAGGAGCCGTGTTTTACCTGATTCGACCGCAGGACCCGACGCAGCGCTGGGAGCCGGTTCGGTTGCCGCACGAAGTAACCACCCACCGGATGCGCTGGGCTAAGGTGGATAAGAATAGTTATCAGTTGATTGTTGTGCCGCTGCACGGGTTGGGTAATAAGAATGGTGAAGGACGTGGTGTGCGCGTGTGGGGATATGAGTGGCCGAAGAACCCGCGGGAGACCTGGAAACGTCATCTGGTCGACTCAACGATGCATCTGACGCACAACTTTGAAATATGGGAAGACGGCCCAGCTACGAACGTAATACTGGCCGGTAAAGAAGGGGGCAAGATCGTGGAGTGGCGCAAAAAGCGGTGGCGCTACGTTGATCGGGAATCGGCCAGCAACGCTTTGCCGCTACTTAATAAAGGTGTCGACGGAATCGGGGAAATCCGGCGGTTAGACAACGGTACGGCCATTGCGACGATTCAGCCCATGCACGGTAACCTGATTCAGGTAGAAAGTGGCGGCTACTCAGCCCGTAAATCGAAAGCAGACGAAAAGCAGATCAGTATTCTGACTGACGTACTCAGCCAGGGGCATGCGCTGGTGTGCGGTGATTTTCTGGGGACGGGCCGCGATCAGATTATAGCGGGCTGGCGTAACCCGAATGCCGAGCAGAAGGTGGGCGTACGGCTGTTTATTCCGCAGGAGCAAAGCAACATTCAGGGCTATCCGCTGGATGATAGCGTTCGGATGGCTTGTGAAGACATCCAGGCCGCTGACCTCGACGGCGATGGCGACCTGGACTTGATTGCCTCCGGCCGGGCCACCTTGAACGTACTGATTTACTGGAATCAACTAAAATAAGGTAAGGTATACAGGTGTAGGGCTGTCGAACTGATCTGACATTAATCAAAGATCACTGGACAACCCTACACCTGTATACCTCCTGTTATGCATTGCCAAGTTGACCCGCCAGCGAACGTAACGACGAAGCCAGCCCCTCGAGCCGGTATGGGATATCTCCTTCCGAACCCATGAGCGTGCTGAACTCCGTGGTTTGCGTTGCTAACGTTTCAAGCAAACCACTCAGCTCTTTGGCATTGATCTGGTCGCTTTTCAACTGTGTCTTCACCCGTTCGAGCGAATCAATAATCTCCGTTGTATTGTCGCTCCGGCGAAGCTGCTCAAGCCATTGATCAATGATGCCCGTGCCGGTCTGCGGGGTTTCGGTACTGATGTCGCCTTCCAGAACACTCATCGTAGAGTCGAGCAGGTCGGTTGATTTTGCGTGGTCGAGCATGTCAGAATTGGCTGCTAAAGTTTCGTAACGCGTTGGCTAACTGCTCAAGCTGATGGGCCGTGTTGACATCAACTACAGGCTCGTGAGAAATGGCGAGTGTGTGGCTGGCCATGTTGATCAGGAGTTGTCGGATTACGTCGGTATCGATATTACCAGAGGCCAGATGATCGCGTAACTGACCCACTTCCGATAAAATTCGTTCGGCTCCTACATCACCCCGAAGTGCGTTTAACCAGCCTTCGAGCAGTAGGAGTCCCCGCTCTGGCGATAAGGTTGTTGTGCTGCCGTCCCCAAATGCGCCTAACGTATCGGTCAGCATCCGGTGTTCGAGTGTTGTTCCTTCCATAGTGGTAGTGAATTAAAACCGCTCTCCTTACCAACGGCTACGGCTCGTAACGTCGGTAAGGAGAGCGGTTGGTTATAACGTACTCGCGAAATTTCGGAGAATCTTGGACAGGCTTTCGAGGCCGCCCGTCCAGGTGCCTTCGGCGTTTGGCCCTTCAGCCGCCTGCTGGGCCTGATCGGCCAGGGTTATCATTACCTGGCGAATGTGCTGGCTATTGGGTTGAGACGCCTGGAGTTCCGTTCGAAGTTTGTTAAGATTGGCTTCGAGCTGGCCCAGATTTGAATCACCCTGTAACGCCTGTAGCCAACCGTCGATCAGCATAACACCCTGTGCAGGCGAAATTACTGTCTGGTTGCTGTCGCGGAACAAGACGAGCGTGTCTTCAAGCATCCGCTCTTCTAAAATAGTTGATCCCATTACTTTGGTGGTTTACGTCCGAAGGCAGTGTGTCTTGCAAATTTGGTTATAAGCGGCTGCCAAACGTGCGTAGGGCCGTCGCTAACTGCTCAAGTTTGCCAACGGTTTGCTCCTGTACATTTGAGCCCTGGGCGATCTGCGTTACGTTGTCGGCCAGACTTGCCAGCAGATTCTTGATCCGGTCGGGATCAGGATTGGCAAACTGGAGTTGCCCACGCAGCTCTTTGAGTTGACTTTCTATAGCGGCTGTGCGCTGGGTGCCCTGAACAACTTCCAGCCAGCCATTGATAAGCTGAACTCCATCGGTCGGCGTAACGGTGCTGGTATCCCCCTGACCAATGGACGAGAACATTTGCTCGAATAAGCGTTGATCTAATGCGTGTGAAGGCATAATCTAAAAAAATATAAGAATTAAAGGGTACACAGTCGTCGAGTTGGGAGTGGTCAGTCAGACTTCTTCGCTTTACAACGCTATGACTATGTGATTTCAACACTCGGATTAAACGGCTGTTGAAAACTGACCGGCGAAATTGCGGAGCGCTGTCGATAAGGAAGTCAGCCGCGAAGGCACGTCTCCTTCACCTTTGCCAGCCAGTCGTTCGGTCTGATCAGCCAACCGGATCAACAACTGCTGGAGCCGTTGCGCATCCGGAGCGCCACCTTCCAGCTCGCTGCGTAGCTGAGTCAGGGGTTCCATAACTTCGCTGGCAATGTGGTTGTTCTTTATCGAGGAGAACCAGTCCGTGATAAGCGACATGCCTTCTTGCGGAGAGGCCGCCTGTCCCTGGTCAAAAGCCCGGATGGTATCGTCAATTAATGTCGTAGCAGACGATCCGGATGTCTGCGAATGTTGGTTAGCCATAAAAATACGTTGAGTCTGAACTGAATTTTGTTAACGAATAAACCCGTGGAGCAGGGGTTTGTTTAATTGGCAAAGAGTGAATGAGATAAAGAGCGAAAGAGTGATTAAACCATGATGTAAGAGCACTCTTTCGCTCTTTATCTCATTCACTCTTTAATATTGCGACCGGCCGCCGGAGGTTCCGGTGTCGGTATCGCTCGAACCGCTGCTGGTTGAGCCGCCCAATACGCCTGACCGCTGGGTACCTGAGTTGTCGCTGTAATCGTCGCCGTTGGAACCGGTACCGTAGCCTGAGCCATAGGAACCGCCATCCTGTGGTCGATCCCTGTCGTCTGAAGACTCACTCGTATCCTGCTCAGAATCTGACGAGTCTTCGGAGGGGGAACTCATACCACCTTCGCTGCCCGTCTGGTCGTCCATGCCATTGCTGTCGACGGTGCCGCCGTTGCGGGTTGAATAGTCAATATCACCTGCGTCGTTGCCCGAACTACCAGCTCCGCTGTTGGTCGACTCGCCACCAACCGTGCTTGTCATCGGGGCCTGACCGCCCGTGTTAGCTCGGCCCGACGAACCGCCCATCTGTTCGCTGAAACCCTGTAAGGCCTCAGTTAGCGGGCTTAGCTTCGTTTTAACGTCTGTATCCGCCGAATTAGCCAGTTGACGTACTTGGTCCGTCAAGTCCTCAAGGATATTTTGGATCTGATCACCGTCGGGATTACCGCTCTGCAACTCAGCTTTGAGGTCGCTTAGGCCATTCGTTATCGGGTTATTGTCCTGTTCATTGTTACGTAATGTGCTGATCCAGCTGTCGATGAGCGAAATGCCGTCCATGGGCGATATGCTCGTTACGTCGCCATTGAACGCATTAACGGTCGTGTCGACCAGATTTGCTGCCTGTTGATTCAGTGCCATAGTGAACGATTCGTTTTTTGAAGTATGAGTTGAGAGTTGAAACGCTTACTGCGCGCTGGCCACCTGCCGGTGTAAGTTTTCCAGCATGGCAACCAATTGAGACAGCTCCTGCTGCTCCGCGCTGGCTTCGGCTGTAGCCGCCACCTTTTGTGTTTGATCAATGAGATCCTGCAACAACGACGCAATGCGGGAAGCATCGGGCCGGTTGTAGCGCTGTAACGTATCGAGTTCGGCCCGCAGACTCGCCAGGGTATCGGCAATGTCATCCGTCATGTCGTCGCCTGCATCTTCCAGCCGGTTCAGCCATTGGTCAATCAACGAAGGTCCGTCCGTAGCGGTTGTTTCGTTAATGGCTCCGTCGAACGTAGTTACTGTCTGCTCAATTAATGAGGTTTGGTTTGGATCTTGTGAAATCATGATTTTACGAGAATTAACGCTGAATATTGATCAAGAACTTCGTTTAGCTCTTAGTGGAATTCTATTGGAGTCGGTTGCTCTTCGCCTGCATTAAATAACCGCTGACGAGTTAGAAAATGATTGGGGCAAGTTCCGTAAACCGGCCCCAATCTTAACCCCGGCTGTCCGATAATGTTTGTAGGTATATAATGATTTTAGTGAACTATTGCCTGAAATTGATACCCACAAATGAACGGCAACAATTACTTCGTCATACCCTGGGCAAAGTCTTTCAGGGCCGTCGACAGGTTCTGCAATTGCACCTTATAGTCGCCTTCGGCGGCATTGTTGGCAAGGTCGACGGTTGAGCCTGACAGGTCGCGCATGACGCGTTCAACCTCCCGCATGTCGTTCCTGTTCAGAGCGTCGCGCAACTTTTCGAGTGGCTCAGCCACCCATTGCGTGCTGACATTGGTGCGGACAATTGCAATCCAGTCTTCGATCAAGTTAACGCCATGATCGTGCGAAGTCGATGGTGCGCCACCGCCCAGCGTAGCCAGGGTATCGTCAAGCATCGTTGTGATTTTCTGATCGTGATGTGCCATGGTTCTGACTTGTTAATAAAGTTGAGCTGGTGCCTTACACGCGGGTTAGATCCTGGGCAAATGACCGCAGCGAGTCGGCGAGTTGTTTTAATGAACTGGCGTACGTGCTGTCGGCGCTGCGTGACAGATGTTCGGTTTGTTGAGCGACCTGGTTCAGCAAATTCCGGACGTTGTCTGCGTTAGGTTCCAGGTTGTGCAGCTCGTCGTAAAGCGCCTGTAAACTTTGGGCGGCTGTCCCGGCACCTTCCGTATGCTTCAATACCGAAATCCAGTCTTTGATCAAATCAGCGCCCGTCGCCGGTTGCAGGTCACGTTGTTGTAAAGTTTGCAGCGTACCTTCCAGCATCGTGGATGGATGAGCATGTGCCATAACGTTGAATCAGTTAGTTTTGACGAAAAGAACTCTACGTACTGGCTATTGTTCGCGTAAGAAGAGTGATTTAATATAAAATCTATTGACTGACTAGGTTACATGGATGCAACCCGCTTACTACCCGATGTTCACTACCAGTTTGCTCGTAGCGGGGGCGCAGGTGGGCAGAATGTGAATAAAGTGGCTACAAAAGCTGAACTGCGCTTTAATGTTCGGCAGTCAGCTTTGCTGACGGACGAGGAGCGTGCCCTGCTGGAAGACAAGCTAGCAGCCAAGCTCACCACCGACGGGGAGCTTGTGTTGACTCACCAGACTGAGCGAACCCAGCTTGCCAACAAAGAGAAGGTCACGAAGAAGTTCTGTCGGCTCGTCGAAAAAGCATTTGAAAAGCCGAAGCCTCGTAAAGCCACCAAACCTTCAAAAGCCGCCGTTGCCGAACGTATCGCCGAAAAGAAGCGGAAAGGTGAGGTAAAGGAAAACCGCCGAAAGATCGACTATTGATACATAAAGGAGAAAATAAAGTAAAAACGTATGCCTGCGCGATTTCCGATAGTAGTCATCAGCGATGATCCCGACCTGACCCCGACTTTGCAGGAAGCCGCAAAACAAGGTTTTCCGGAGGCTGAATTTACCCAGGCGCTTAAGGTCGAGGAAATCAACCGGGACATACATGACCTGCAAACGTTTAGCCTGATTCTGCTTGATAGTGATGTCCGGAACAGTAAATCTGAATTGGAGTTTTTGTCCTTTTTGCGCCTACAGGGGGAGTTGTACCGCCTACCAGTCCTGGTTGTAACGGTAGGGCAGCTTCCCTGCGATCTGGTGGCGGCTTATTCGGCGGAGGCAACCTCATTTACTGCCCGGCCGTTTAGCGTTGAGGATTGGCAGACGTATCTAAGTGCCACACGGCAGAACTATTGGGCGGGAGACCAATAGCTTGCAGTTTTACTAAGATGGTACGCTGTAGTCGGGCTGGATGATACGCTGTAGTCGTGAGGGTATACTAATATTAACAAAGAAGCCCGGTTCTTCCTGAATAGGAAGAGCCGGGCTTCTGATTTTCAAGCTATTTCTACAACTCCCGGATCTGCATGTTCCGGTACCAGACGCGCTCTTTGGGGCTGTGGTTTTGCAGGGCAATCTTGCCTTTTGCGTGCGGAGCCGCATAGGGCCAGCTCGCGAATTTACTTTTGGCAACTAACGCCTTCCAGTCGTCGGAGCCGTATTCGTACTCGACTAATTTCCTGCCGTTGAGATAATGCTCAACGTGGTTGTTGTTGACCACAATCCGGCCTTTGTTCCACTCACCGACCGGTTTTGCTACGTTCATGTCAGATGGCGGAATCATATCGTAGTTGGCTCCGGTTAACTGACTGTCCTTTAATTTATAAGGTTTTCCGTCACCGTCAACGTAGCCTTTGTCGTCGATAACCTGATACTCAGGTCCCGACATATACGTTGACTTAATGTCTGGGTTATCAATCACTTTGTACACAACGCCACTGTTACTGCCCTTCGGAATTTTAAACTCGAACTCCAGCTCGAAGTTCTCGTATTCTTTATCCGTAACCAGATCTCCACCCGTACCGTCAGGGGTCATGGCACCATCTTCAACGTACCAGCCGACGACGCCAGATTTGTGGTAGCTATGCCAGCCTTTAATGGTCTTACCGTCGAACAGCGACGTCCACTTTGATTTCTTGGGTGGGGTGGCCAGCACCAGGGTGCTTAGCAGCAGACAGGGGAGCAGGAGTTTTTTCATGGGATTGATTTTTTGGCTAAAGTAGCAAACATAAGGCGGTGTCGGGCCGCGCTTTGGTTAACTGATTACAGCTACAAAGCGCGGCCCGACACCGCCTTACTCATTATACTCCGCTTAGCTGGCCATGTCGCGTGCCGCTTGCGGATCGTTGTATTTCCGGTCAAGACCCTCTGTCGACTTCTGGTCGGAGCGGTCGGTATCCGAGATCATATCCTGCGCAGCAATGCTGCTTTCGTCCATTAATTCGCGGGGCAGCGACTGGGCTTCACGACCTTCTTCGGGGCGCTCTCCTTTTTGGTAGGAGTCCGTATCCTTTGCGTTTGGGTCGTACGGACGGGCAGCATTACCCGTGTCTGGATCGACTTCCATGCCTTCCTCTGGTCCTGCCGACATCCCCTCGTACTGATTCCCCGGCACAGCCTCACCCGGCTCAACATTGTCGTACGACATAAGACCGGGAGCGCCCGATGTATACGTAACGTAGTTGGTACTACGTCCGCCTGACCAGCTCACCGAACTCCCATTGATCTCATGCGACCGATCAGGTTGATCGGGCTCCTGAATTTCGGGTTCTTTAGGTTGAGGAGTGCCCGGAAGATCAGGAATCTCTGGCCCTGGTATGGGGTTGTAGGGCGGTGTTTCGGGAATGCCTGGCACAGGCTGTAACGGATCGGGTGTACCCGGCGTTGGCGGAATCATGTCGTGAACCGGCAGAGTTGAATGAAGCATATAGCTGCCATTTGACACTTGCCACATCCCGAAGTGACTGGTTGGCGTAGCGTTGTTATCCTGCTGCGTCGTGTTTGTGGTTGGCGTATCTTCCGACGGTAGACCTGTATTTACATCCGAACCCGCATCGGGATTACCCGTAATATCACCCACTGCTATCGGGTCGTCTGGCATTACGTTCGGGTCAAACATGGTACCCGCCCGTAGGGCTGCGTCCGAATTTTCGTATTTCTTTTTGTCGTCACCCTGTAGCGCCCGCTCTTCATCGCTGCCCAGCCGGATGCGGGGCATATCTTCAGAAACGTCGCTGTCTGTATTACCGGTTGACACCAGTTTGCCATCCACCAGCTTCACCATGTTGGTTTCGGCCTGATCGGCACTGAACATGGTTTCCGCGTGTTCGCTGGAAACGGTGTCGGCCTGTCTGGCGCCATCGGAAAGGTTTGCGTTATTTTCCATAATCGTTGTGAATGTTTTTAGTCTATGGAAAACTACCGGGGGCGCAAAAGGTTTACCCGTCTCAAGTCGTACCGATATATTCTCAGTACGGCTTGAGGGCGTCAAACAAAATCTCGGCGGGGTGCTGTGCTTTCCGTCCCGTGCCGTCTTTTATCTGGTGTCGGCAGGAGGTTCCGGCTGCGGATATAATGACATCCTCCGTGGTCTGGCGTACGGCAGGAAAGAGTACTAACTCCCCAATCTGCATCGACAAATCATAATGTTCCACTTCGTAACCAAACGAGCCAGCCATGCCGCAGCAACCCGACGGAATGAGTTGTGCCGAATAGTGTTCAGGTAACGATAAGACGTTCTTCACCGGAACCATCGACGACAGGGTTTTCTGATGGCAATGGCCGTGTATTTTCACTTGGCGGGTTTCTGTGGTGAATACGTCACGATTGATACGTCCGGCTTCGGCTTCCTGGGCGAGCCATTCTTCGAAAAGGAACGTATGTTGGGCGATACGTTGGGCATCGGCTTTCAACTCCGCTGGCACTAAATCCGGGTACTCGTCGCGGAAGGTCAGGATAGCCGAAGGTTCAAGACCGATCAACGGCGTTACGTCGGTGACGAGGTCTTTTAATAATGTTACGTTGCGAATGGCGATTTTCTGCGCATCGTCGACCAGGCCCTTCGAGAGGTACGTACGCCCACTTTCGAGGTGATTGGGAATACTGACCTTGTAACCCAAACGCTCTACTAATTGAATGGCTTTCTGCCCAACTTCTACATCATTGTAGTTGGTGAACTCGTCGCAGAAAAACAGAAGCGAGGAGCGAGGAGTGGGAAGGGTGGAGGACTGACGCTCAGTGTTCGCTCCCTGCTTCTTACTCCTTTGGGAAAACCAGTTTCTTAATGTCGTACCAGCCAGTTCGGGCATAGTCCGCTCGGGATGGAAACCGACCGTGCGGTTGGCTAACCGACGTAAAGCAGGGGTGTCGTAAATGGCGTTATAGGCCCAGGGAGCCAGACTCGCCAGCGACATCAGGCGGGTGAAATTGCCCACCAGCCTGGCCCGCATCGGAACGCCTTTCTCCCGGTACTGCTGCTGGGTGAACTCCGCTT
The DNA here is from genome assembly GCF_054778895.1 of Spirosoma fluminis. Lineage (NCBI taxonomy): Bacteria > Pseudomonadati > Bacteroidota > Cytophagia > Cytophagales > Cytophagaceae > Spirosoma > Spirosoma fluminis. The sequence goes on along the minus strand of NZ_BAAGZD010000003.1, from coordinate 713,523 downwards.
TCATACGCGTCATGTCCACGCTCGATGGGCATTCGGCTTTGCAGGCTTTGCAGGAAAGGCACAGATCCAGTACGTTTTTAACCGCTTCGTAGTCGTGGTCAGATGGAGACGTACCGTTGAGGCTGCCCTGATTGGTATAAAAATGCCGGAGCATGTTCGCCCGGGCGCGGGTAGTATCCCGCTCACGCCGGGTAGCCATATAGCTGGGACACATGGTTCCACCCGAAATGTGGGTTTTGCGGCAGTCACCCGATCCCGAACATTTCTCGGCTAACTCTAACAGGCCACCGTCTTTCGAGAAGTCGAATACGGTTTTGGGTTGTGGTATAACTACGTCGGCCTCCGAACGCAGGAACTCGTTCATAGCCGGGGTGTTCACCACTTTGCCGGGGTTAAACGTGTTTTGCGGGTCCCAAAGCGCCTTTACGTCTTTGCAGAGCTGGTAATTTTCGGGGCCGAGCATGAACGCAATGCACTCACCGCGTAGCCGACCATCGCCGTGCTCTCCGGATAATGAACCCCCGTATTTTTTAACCAGTGCCGCCGTATCCATCAGCAAAGCCCGAAACTTGGCCCGACCGTCCGATGATTTCAGGTTAATAAGCGGCAGTGCGTGAATTTCTCCGGCTCCGGCATGGGCGGAATATTCCAGCTTTAAGCCGTGCTTCTCCCAGGCCATACGATCAAGCTCGTCGATATAGTCGGGCAAGTCGTGAACGTCCACGGCCGTATCTTCCACCACATTAGCCGGTTTATCGTCACCGGGAATATTATACATAATGCTTAGCCCAGCCTTACGTAGCGCCCACGGCTTTTTCGTGTCTTCGTCGTACAAGGTCGGATAGGCGTAACCCAACTCGTTCGCTTGTAATTCGGTCACAAAATTGGCGGCTTTTTGGGCGACGCCCTCCTCTGTATCGTCGAAGAACTCAACCATCAGAATCGCCTTCGGGTCGCCTTCGACAAACGTCCGATTTTTCATCTGCTCGATGTTGGTTTTCGTCAGTTGCAGAATGTAGTCATCAACCAACTCAGACGCGGAACAACTATGCGCCAGGGCCACCAGATTCGCTTCGAGCGATTGCCGGATGGTCATAAAGTGAGCGCACACCAGCGCCGTTTCCTTCGGCGGTAAGGGCAGCAAGTTTAACTTCGCTTCGGTGATGAAGCAGAGTGTCCCTTCTGAACCGGCAATCAGACGGGCGAAGTTGAAACTTTCTTTACCCCCCCTAGCCCCCCCTACGAGGGGGGGAGTTTTTTCGTGAGGATCTCCTGTGCGGGAGGGTTCACCTTCAAAGTTCCCCCCCCCGTAGGAGGGGCTAGGGGGGGTATGGGTAGTAAAAAAATCTATTAACGCATCGAGCGCATACCCCGTGTTACGTCGGCTGACGGTTGGCTTGGGGTAACCCTCGCGAATATTCTGCTGAATTATTGGCTTGGTCAGCCAGTCGCGGAACTGAACGTAGAGCCGCTGCTCCAGTGGACTGACGACGTTTTCGCCCCGGCACTTGGCATCGAACTGTTCCTGGTCGAGTGACCTGAAGGTCACTTCGGCACCGTCGCTCAGTACAGCTTTTACTTCAAGCAGATGGTCGCGGGTGGTGCCCCAGATAATGGAATGTAGACCGCACGAATTGTTTCCGATCATGCCGCCGATCATAGCCCGGCTGGCCGTTGAGGTTTCGGGGCCGAACAGCAAACCTTGAGGTTTCAGGTAGGCATTCAGGTCGTCGCGAATAACGCCCGGCTGAACGCGTACCCAACGTTGGTCGGCGTTGATTTCAAGGATTTGTCCGAAGTATTTCGAGATGTCGACGACGATACCGCTGCCGACAACCTGCCCGGCCAGTGAGGTGCCCGCGGCCCGTGGGATCAGCCCTAACTCATGCTGTTGCGCAAAACGCAGAAGCCGCTTGATGTCGGCGACGGACTTTGGTAAAGCCACTGCCACCGGCATTTCCTGATACACCGACGCATCCGTTGCATACAGCATCCGCTGGGCGGTGTGCTCAGGCGATCCATCGAAATACAGGTCTCCTTCGAACGAAGGAAGTAAGCTGGCGAAAGGGGCTTTTTGCGGTAAACGGAACATAACACGAGGGCATCAAACGTCTTGTAAAGATACGAAACCTGGGTCGGTTTGTGGAAACCTCGTGGCAATCGCTTCAATCAGCAAAACGGATAGCCATGAAAACATACCGCCGACGTCGGCCCATACCTCGTGTAGACATGACGCCCTTTGTGTCTGTTGCTTTACTGCTGATTACATTCTTTGTAGGGTTGAAAATGCTGCAAAGACCTAATGCGTTAGTTATTAAAGATATAGGTAGGCCGGGTAAACATGACATTAATCAATACCCAAAGCATGTATGCATGATCTACCTTCAGGATGAGGACCAAATCAAATTCTTACAGTATCACCATGGAAGTGAGCTAGCGGAGATTGTGGCAACTAGCTACGGTACGTCTGGACTTCGTCGGCTGCTACACGAAACGCTCAAACAGGCTGGCTCTGAAGAAGAATTAGCCATTGTCATAAAGCCAACCGATAAGGCCAATCTTCGTAACATTGTTAATGTGCTCAACGAGTTGAAAATTGCCGGTAACCTCCCGTATTTATTCAATCATCCACTGTTATCTAATGAGAAGCGTATGTTAGCAGACTATGATCGGTTCAGGCAAACCAATAGCAAGATACCAATGTATGTCTCAGCCCAGCCGTCGAAACAGGATGCCATACTGAAAAATCGATAATTAGAACGCATAAACGAAGAGGCCCGCCAAGCAGTTGGGCGGACCTCTTTATGTATGCGTTAGCGCGAACTCCTCGTTATCGATTCAGGTAAACCGTGCCGCTGCTGGCCGAGATATTAACTGCAACACCTCCGCCGTTGACTTTGCCGCGAACCCGGTCGCGTTCGTGCGAGCCGCTGAAGTTCGAGAGTGTACCCACTTCAACGCGGTTGCCGCTCAGATTCAGGTCTGCCCCTTTGTCGAGAGGCATATTGGCATGAATGCTGCCCGCGCTGGTATTCAGTCGTACGTAATCACCCAGTTTTTTAATGGATATGTCAATGCTGCCCGCGCTGGTGCTGGCGTCGATGCTACCCGATACGTTGGCTAAACGTACCGATCCGCCCGACGTACCGGTTTTCAGTGAACCGTCGATGTCGCTGCCGCGCACGCTGCCACCGCTGGTTTGAGCGTCGACATCACCTTTCAGATCATTTAACTCGATGCTGCCGCCGGATGTATGCAGACGCATTTTGCCCGACGACTCTTTCGCGTGAATCGACCCGCCCGAGGTTTGCAAATCCATATCCTGGCGGCAACGGTCGAGATGAATCGATCCTCCCGAAGTCTGGCCGTTGATGTCGCCTTCCACTTCGCTTAGGTGCAGGCTACCACCGCTGGTACGAAACCGCTGTTTCCCATTCAGACTCGCCAGCCGGATGCTGCCCCCTGAGGTGCGCAGATCGGTGGCTACGTTACGGGGCGTATAGAATTTGAAGCCGATACTCAGTGATCGTTTCCAGCGGTCCGTCGCACGGTCGTTGTCATTGCCCCGGCGCTTGGCGGTGGCTACAATCGTGCTGCCTTCCTGGGTAATGTTAATATCGTAATCTTTAAGCCGTTCTTCGATTTCGTCTTTGCTCAGGTTGTTACGTCCGTTCCAGTTGTTTGGCCGGACATACATTTCAACTCGTGCTTCCCGGCCAGCGCTGCCTTCCACGCTCAGGCTTCCGCCCGAGGTTTCGGCCCGAACGGCGCTGATATTGCCCGAGAATGTCTTGGTCTGATAAGGCGTATCGTTGTCATCGACGATTGTCGACACGGTAGCGGTGAACGAGGTTAAGGCGAGCGTCCCCGCGCTCAGAAGGGTCAGAAGGAACTGTTGGCGTTTCATAGTTTTGCTTATTTGGTCTAAAGATGCAGTTCGTGTCTGGAAGGTTGCATAGGCTGTCAGGTTAGCGCTTACGTTCTGTTGGATTCAGTGACAAGTGGCGTGCCGTTTTATCGGTATCTTTGATTATCAGGCTATTGATTCATGCGCTTCATGATGAAACTATCCGGCTCCGAACAACTCGTGTTCAGAACCGGACAGAAGACAGCTTTCGTAAGGCTTACCCCTACGTACCACCAACGGATTAGCTATTTCATCTTCTTTTTCTTCGCCTGAACCGCCGTATCCTTACCCCTTAATTCGGCTAAAGCGGCTTCAAGTACTGTATCCCGACCAGCCTGGAAGTCCGCAACCGTTGGTTTTATTAATAAGTCGGGCTGAATGCCTATCCCGATCCAATCGGTGCCATCGGGATAGGCATCGCGTTTGGTGCACACGCGGGCCATGATACCACCCGGTAGCGAAAATACCAGGGGTTGACCAGTGCTGCCGCCGGTAGGTTCGCCAATGATCTTGCCACGATTCATGGCGTCGAAGGCAACGCAGAAGTCTTCGGCTGCCGAAAATGTTTGTCCACTGGTTAACACGACCACCGGTTTGGTGTAAAGCTTTTTGCCGTTCGCTGGCCACCGGCCCGACCCCGCCGATTCATAAACTATGGTTTCACCCCGCGCCCGACGTAACGGACTGTATTTGCGGGATGAATAGCTCCCCGTTGGAAATGATTTATCAGTGAGGTAACCCAGGATGTCCCAGCCATTGTTACTGTCGCCCCCGCCGTTCTGACGAACATCGAGAATAAGGGCACTGGTGGTGGCAATTGAATCGAAAGCCGCGGCAAACCGTTTGGGAGCTTTATCGCTGTCAAACTCAAACAACTGAATGTAGGCAATATTGCCGGGTAAGATAGTCAGCGTATACGATGGCAGGGGCGTTAAGGCCGAATAACCGCTTCGGGGTAGAACGCGCTCGGTTACTTTTCCGCTGGCATCGGTAAGCGTTAGCCGAACCGGCCGATCTTTCGGCCCCCGGAGCAGGCCATAGATATACGTTTGCACGTCAACGTTCTGCGGGGTGGAACCGCTCTTGTAAGGCCGAACGTACTGATTGGCGTAGTCGATGACAGGCGTACCATCAATCTTCATAATTTCCAGACCCGGCACAATTCCCGAACGTAACAGACTATCGTGCCGAACCTGCCGAACAAACACGCGACCGTCAATTAGCTGGGCTACCAGCGGGGGACGGAACGCCGTGGAGTCGGCAAGCGGCCCGCTTTTGGTCCAGACATCCGTATGACCATCGTGCAATTGGGCATAAAACTGCTGGAGCAACTGAAGGTAAGCGACGGTGCTCGTGGCAGCCTGCACTTTAGGAAGAAAAGCCAGATACACACTATCCCAGTCGACATCCGGAATTTTATCGAAATGGGCAAAATTGTATTTCGCTTCTGACCACAGTTTTGATAAGCCCGCTGCTTTTTCGGCCTGACTTAAATCGGGCTTATACGGAGTAGCCAGCGCTTTTGAATTGAAAACCAGGCTGGCTGCGTTTAGCTGCTTCAGGATCGGCTTGATGAGCGCATGCTGACGGAGAGAAGCAAAAACGGCTTCGTTCTCAACGTAACGGGCATACGTACTGGCAAAGTCACTTTTCAACGGCTCCTGTAATGATTGAGCCGCCTGATCTAACGCATTCAACTGGCATTGGACCGCCGACAAATCAAACAGAATATCATACTTGCGGAAGAACAGCGAACGGTCGTTTTTAGCCAGTTCCTGCACATCGGGTTTGGCGTAATACGTTAAGGCGTTATTGAGAATCTGTTCGGCCTTGCGCAAACTATCCGTTGGCGGATTAGTACCCGTACCGATGACCGCGTCGGCTCGTTTTCGTTCACCTTGTAAATATTCATACGCCTGACTGGCGGTCAACGGTGTCTGGGCTTTACCCGCGAAAGAAAAGAAACAGGACAGCGCAAAAGCCGCCCAGAAAAAGAATGTAGACATACGAAGTTTAAGCGTTCAGGCAAGTTGTAAGAGGAAGTAAGTTAGCTAGTTCACCGAAATTTCAACCCGTCTGTTTTTTGCGCGGTCGCCTTCAGTTGCATTGCTGGTCAATGGGCGCGATCCGCCGTACCCTCTGGCTTCCAGCCGACCCTCGGGAACGCCATGCCGGGTCAGGTAACTGACTACCACCTTTGCCCGATTTTCCGACAAAGCCTGATTCAGCCGTGCGTCGCCCACGTTGTCGGTATGGCCCGCAATCAGGATACGCTGGCTGGGTTGAGCCAGTAACGCTTTAACCAGTTTGTCTAACTCGGCGTACGATTCGGGCAGGAGCGTATAGGCGCTCTGCTCGAAGAAAACGTTACGTAGCACGACCGTTTCACCAGCCGCGAGGTTGACAAACGATTCGGGCAGCCTGGGCGCGGGGGTGGCCACCGCAAATTGTGCCGCTGGTGTTACGTCGGTAACAATACGTCTGGTGTTAACCGGCTGAGCGTCTACACCAGGCCGGGATTTATTAGCCAGACGCATGGCTGGTTTATCAACCCGTTTGGTCGCGATCGCCGTTGCTTTGGCCGGACGAGCGTTACGAGGAGAGAGGTAATGCGCCGGAATCATTTCCGGAAAACGAGAAGCACTATACCGTTCTGGTATGGGCGTTTTCCAGAATAAGTAGATGATGCTGCCTTTCCAGTCGTTGTAGTATTCAACTTTCAGGTCATAATACTGCTTGGCTTTCAGCACTATTTCGCCGACAAACTGGCTGTCGTCCTGCTTACGCCATTCGTCAATGACTTTTTTGCCGTTGACCCAGACCCGTACGCCATCATCGACGGTGGCGCTGAACTGGTATTTGCCCGATACCGGTGCATAGAGCGTACCGGTCCAGCGTACCGAAAAATATTCACGTTGCACACCCGGTGCGGGCAGTTGCCAGTTCCAGTCGAACGCAACCTGCGGGTCGATTCGGGTAAAGGCTTTCCGGTTGAAGTTAGGTCCGTTAAAATATTCTCCTTTCAGGCCAGTAGCGACTGGTTGCTGAGCCAGGGCCAGACTTGCCAGGAGCGACAGGCCAATGATCCACGGTATCCGTAATCGGTTCATGCAACAGGCTGATTTTGTTGATAAAAGGTACGAATTGTACAGAGTAATTCAGGCCCGCTCAATAGGTTGTATGCAACGGCTGATTTTTGTCATTCTAATCTTAGGAAGAACCTTATGCAATCGGCATCAATTGCAATATGATAAGGTTATTCCAGCGGTCTGAACAACAAAAACTAGACTCTGTTTCTCAATTCTGAACAGGAGTAGGATTAACGTGAATTATATATAGAAGGCTGACGCGTAGCTCTTTATTTGTCAGTTAACTCATTAGTGAACGACCCTATAACCGTACCTATAATCAGTCACAAACATGGTCTTTATGGGCTCTTGATATGTATGGTTGTTAATTTTGCCATGTCAACTCAGGAAGTATGACCAAATTTGCGCTGTCACTACTTGAAGCCCTAACCCTATACGCATGGGAGAATTACATCCGGCTACCCTCAGCACAAAGCCTCACTTTGCCATTCTGGATGGCTTGCGCGGAGTAGCGGCATTAGCCATCGTCATCTTTCATTTCATGGAATGGGTGTATCCCGATGCCAGCCAGAATTTCATCGCCCACGGGTTTTTAGCCGTTGATTTTTTCTTTTGCTTATCGGGCTTTGTCATCGGTTATGCCTATGACGACCGAATCCGCCGGTTGGGGCTGGCCGCGTTTTTTAAACTCCGTTTGATCCGATTACACCCATTGGTCATTTTAGGATCGGTAATCGGCCTGCTGGCGTACCTCTTCGACCCTTTTGCCGCAGAGCCCAGTTTAGCTGAGCGGGCAAACCTGTGGCTGACCTTTCTCTGTTCCCTATCTCTTATTCCGCTGCCCGTCATGAAAGAACGGGCGTTTAACCTGTTCGGGTTCAATGCGCCCGCTTGGTCGCTATTCTGGGAATACGTAGCCAATATCCTCTATGCCCTTGTCCTGTACCGCATCAGTCGTCGGTATCTGTCTCTGTTACTTGTACTGGCCGCAGTTGTCCTCTGTCTGGTTAGCTACCGGGCGGGCAATCTGCTGGGCGGATGGTCAGGGGCTACGTTCTGGGATGGCGGTGCCCGGATCGCGTACTCGTTTCTGGTCGGGCTCCTTATCTACCGGGCTGGCTGGATTCTTAAGAATAGCCTTGGCTTCCCGGGTATGGCGGTACTGCTCGGGCTCGCTTTTCTGATGCCCTTTAGTCAATGGAACTGGTTGACCGAGCTGCTCATTGTGCTGCTGTATTTTCCGGTCCTGATTGCGGCTGGAGCAGGAGCTACTCTATCGCCCGGATTTAGCAGGCTGTGTGTGTTCCTGGGCAAACTGTCCTATCCGCTTTATATGACCCACTACGGGGTTATGTGGATCTTCGGAGGATATCTGGCCAGTCATAAACCGGATGCCCTGTCGCTGTTGCTGATTGTGGTTGGCGGAACGATTGTTCTTAGTACATTCGCCTATCTGGTGCTGCTCGTATACGACGAGCCCGTTCGAGGTTATCTAACCGGTCGTCGGTAGCTAAGAATTGCAGACGTAGTACTGTGAGTGGCCTGCCTGGCTTAATTAATCGGCAGGATAACCGATATCGTTGTGCCTTTGCCAACTTCCGACTGAGCCTTAATAATCCCGTTGTGGTTCTGGATAATTTTGCGGCATAAAGCCAGGCCCATGCCGGCACCTTCCTTGTTGTTGGGCAAGCGCGAGAAAATGGTAAAAATCTTTTCGAGCTGAGCCTGCTCAATTCCTATTCCGTTATCTACAATCCGAATCTCGACAAAGCCGGATTCTTGCTCTACCAATCCGTAATCCGTTCCCTGAACAGGGGTTAACTCGTTGCATGAAATGTCGATAACGAGCGCCGTTTCTTTTTTTGAGAATTTAACAGCATTGGAAATCAGTTGGTAAAATACCTGCTCCAATTGCGGGGGTACAGCCCGTATCGAAGGAAGATTGGCAATATGAACCGTTGCCTGTTTGCTGTCGAGCAGGGGACTTAGCTGATCGCGTACGTTCGCGGCAAGCGTATTCAAATCAACAGTCTCGAAGGCAGCCTCTTCGTCAGATAAGGTAGAAAAGACCGACAGGTCTTTGATCATCATGGAAAATAGCTGAGCACTGCTGTTTACCTTTTTTGCCAGGTCCTTTACTTTATTCACATCGTTTTGCTCGGTAGCGTCGAGGAGCATACCGCTAAAAAGTCTGATTTTTCGAAGAGGTTCCTGGAGGCTGTGGTTAGACAGGTGTCGATACTGGCGGTTTTCGTTGATGGTGTCGGTCAGTTGCCGGTTCAGGATTTGTAAAGCGGTCTGACTGCGCTCGATCAGTTCTATATTTTGTAAATGAAAGCCAATCAGCTCGGCGAATACGCTGAACATATCAATCACCTTCGGATTGTTGAGGTTGGCCGGTTTGGGGTCAATAGCGCAGAGAGTCCCGAAAAACTCGCCATTTTTTAGGATGATGGGAAACGATATATAGCTTTGAAACCCGTACTGCAAGGGCGTGCGGTGATTGCAAAATTGCTCGCTGGCGGCTACGTGATCGATAATAACGGGTTCATGACTGTCGCGAATTTCATTACAGATCGTCGTTTCTATCTTTAGCTCATCGCCGGGGGTTAGCCCAAACTGAATATCGTCGCGCACACTACACGCAATCCATCGCTCTTCGGTTACGCGCGCAACAGCCGCAAACCCCATCCCCGTCGTCTGGCATATTACGTCAAGAATACCGGGAACAACCGAGAGCTGCTTTACCCTATCAATATCTTTAGACAAGTCAGCGTCTATATAAATCATCCTGTTTACAAGTGTGATCTATCAAAGATACTGATTTTAGAAAACCATGATACGTTCGGAACAGCGTACGTTCGAAACAAGGTAAACGGTACGTCTATACGCTCTTGATTTCGTCTGGTGCCGTATGACCGGATCTTTTACCGCACTGTTCAATACGCTTCGCTTTACGTAATGGGATCATACCGTAAATCAGCTACGTACACAGAAAAATTTATTTGATGACAACCGTATTGGGTTCGCCTTGCCGGACTGAGAACGCGGACTGAATCTGAAGGGCACCGTTCTGGTGATAAACGAGCCGGTAGTTCCCCGGCTGTAGCTTAAGGGCATACGGGAAAAAGCGGTTGTCGGCACCAATCCGGGTGTCTTTTTCAAGCGAATAATCTTTTGAATCGCTGGTAATGATCAGCCTGATTTTGCCCGTGCATGACTCGCAGCGGAACGTAACGACTTCCTGATCGGCAAACGGTACGTCGCCATCGGGTGGAACAGGCGGCTGAGGAGGACGTACCGTCGCACCACCCGTTGGCATGGGCGCGTTCTGTATGGTGAGTGGTGGTCGTGGGGCAGGCGGCTGGCCAATGCCGAGTGAGTCCAGAATCCGATTCTTTAAGGCCGTCTGTTCCGAACGGCTCAGGCCAGTGGTGTTGAACGTCCGATTGTAATGAATGGTCTGACTGTTCCGTACACCGTCTACCTGAATCGACAGCGTTTTTCCGTCTTCGTTGATGGACGTAGTGAGTGATGAGGCAGACGGATGTTGGGCTGTGGCTACCAGGCTTAGGCCTAACAGAGCCAGTGTCAGAACTGAATGCATAGAAGTTGTCGGTCGAGATACTGAACTAAGTTGCTCAACTGACGTGCCACCAACAAAAAAGCCGTTTCTATGATAGAAACGGCTTTTTGGCTATACATCTCTGTCCGAAACTGGACAGGCTTCGTCCGATTGTGTACCCGATGTTGCGGACTCAACCCGTCCGGAATCTGACCAGCGGCTTCGTCAATCCGGTATTACGGTTTCACTATTTTATAGATCACCTGCTGCTGATCCGTGTACGCCTGTAGGGTATAAAGTCCCGACGGATGGGTACTCAGATTCCAGTCAATACGCTGCTGATCGATGGCTTGCTGCTGGTAGATAGCGTGCCCACGTGTATCCATAAGCTGCACGTGTACGGCTTTTCCGGCGGCTCCGCTGATCGTCGCTTTTAACTGACCATCAACCAAAGGATTGCCCAAAATGGTTAAGGTTAAACCCGGCTCCGCTGTCGCCTTCTCAACGGCCAGCTCACGGGCCCGGCAACTCGCATCCACTGTCAACCGGAACGGCCCGTAGACGGTAACAGTACCCGACTGATCGGTCGTCTTCAGATAGAAGTTACCCTGAGTATTGCTCTGGGCGTTGATCAGAGTCAGACTCGACGTAGCCGTTCCCCGGAAGAGCTGGGGTGTCTCCATAAGCTTAGGACTGGTCAGGCTGTTCTTGTACCATTCATACTTAAGTGGTTTCCCCACAACCACCACATTGATCGTCGCCGACGCACTGCGGCAGACTGTTGGACTGTTACCGCCGGTAACAGTGGTCGAGGCCGTGGCCGTACAGCCATTGGCGTCCTGGGCCGTCACCGAATAAATCCCCGCGGTCGTGACCGTTGCCGTCGCGCCACTGACTCCGCCCTGCTGATCGGCTCCCGTACTGAAGGTATACGAACTGCCCCCGCTGGCAGTGAGCGTAACGCTAGCGTTGGTAAATGATAGCGGCCCCGTGTTGCTCAGGCTGACCGTTGGTGTCAGCGTACTGCTAGCGACCGTTGAGGTTGCCGCAGCAAGGCATCCGTTTGCGTTGCTGATCGTTGCGGTATACGTTCCCGCTGTACTGACAACAAACTGGCCGGTTTCGTTTGTCTGGCTGGTTTGGCCGTTACTCAACGTATAGGCGGTGCCACCCGTTGCGCTGGCGGTCAACGTAACGCTCGTTGCCGTGCAGGTTAACGTACCGCTGGTCAGGCTGGCGTTGGTTGGTAGTGCGTTCAGCGCTACGTTACCGCTGGTGGCGGTTGCGCTGGTGCTGGCTGAAGTTACCACCGTAACGGTATACGAACCGGTTACCGTAGGCACAAGGCTGGTCTGCGCAGGGCTTGCCGAAACACCCGACGCGCTGGTGCTGTTCGTCCCGTTGCTGATCGTATAACTATACGTATCGCCGGTAGAAAGACCGCTAACCGATACCGAGAAATTGACCGGACTGCCTGCGCATACCGCCGAGGTGCTGGCTACCAGCGTCGTGGTGAGCGGAGCGGGAATCTTACTCAGATCAAAGCGGGCAAACACCGGGCGGTGATCGGAGGTCGTGTTCGTGAAATTGCCGCTGATGGCCGAAAACGAGGTTTGAATCCCCACCGAACCCGGAACGTAGGCGTCAAACAACTCATTCGAGATAATGATTTGATCCAGAAAACTCGATCCGGCATTTCCGAAGAACGTATTGCAGCTCTGCTCATCTTCCAGCGGAAGGGTCAAGCCTGCAAAATTCGTTTTATCATCCACAAACGGTTTGTACGTCGAATTCTGGCCCGTGGCGATGGAGCCCGTCAGGTTGTCGTTGAAATCGCCGGCAATGATGATGTTGGCTTTCGTAAACTGCCCACCCAGAAGGCCCGGCTGCGTTGAACTGTTGGTCAGTAAGTTATACAGATCCAGAATGTCCTGCTTACGGCGGTTATAGTCGGCGGTAGCGGAGCCCGACTTCGCGTGAATCCCGATGATATTCAGTCGGCGGGTGACGCCGTTGATGGTCGCATCGGCCACAAACAGGTACGGTAACCGACCCGACGACCAGTTATTTGGCGCGGAAGCTGCCGGAGTTGTGGTCGGGAACCCGTAGTAGTCAGACAGCAGCGCCGAGGCCGATACAGATGTAACGGTGCTGGTTTTATAAGCAACGCATACTTTCTGGGCCAGGCTCGTCGGTCCGAATACGAAGCCCTGATTGTCGGGCGTCTGCATGCAATCGTCCTGGAAATAATACGAGAAGCGATCCGAACAGCTCAAGGCATAGCCAGCGGGCAGGTTGTTGCGCAGCAGATTCTCATCACTCACTTCTTCCAGAACAAACACGTCCGCGTTGATGGCACTCAGAACCTTGTTCACATTCTGTGCCTGCAACGTTTCGTTGGTTGGTCCCTGATTCTGATAAGACAGTGTTCTATTGGCACAGACAATCGTACCGGCGGGCGCTCCAAAAAACTCGGTATTGAACGTAGCGAAATCAAACGTTTGATCCTGGGTCAGGTTTCCCGAAACCGGCGAACTGCCGCAGTATTGATCGGTAGGGGCCGCCGGGGGCGTCGCTCCCTGCACGTCCGACAACTGGCGGGGCAGCAACTGAATATTGTCGGTACCGGTGGTTGGAGCGTTGGCCAGGAAGCGGTCAGCAATACCCGTTATGCTGAACGGAGCCGTCGGTTGTCCGGCACCTACCAGTCCTGAATTGGCGCTGATCCGCAACGTAGCGGTAGCGGAGTTGACGCTGGTGCTTACCGTTACGTTACCACTGCTGAACGTAGTACTGGCCGGCGATACGCTGGCCCCGGTAATGCTCACTAACTGACCCTGATAATTACCAATCTGATCGAGCGTAATGGGCGTGGGCATCGGAGCCGGGTTGCCGGTGGATACCAGCGTGAACGCCTGAACGCCGTTTACTTCAATGCCGCCCTGATACAACTCGATCCGTCCCTGCAATTTCACTACGTCGCCGATCTGGGTCTGCGCTGTGTAGTCGGTGCCGGAGCCGCTATAGACCAGAACCCCGCCCGTATTGTCCTGAACGTACAGTTGTTTGGTGCCTAATTGTCCTGATGCGGTTACCGTTCCCTGGATGGTAACCGTCTGGTTGACCAGCGTCCGGGCCGTTCCAATTGGCGTAATACCGCCCACGGGTGGGGCCGTAACGGTGCCGCTCACAGGAACAACGGCCGTAGCGCCCCCGCCCTCAAAGGTGATCGTGCCGCTGTAGGGGCCATTTGCTGCGGTTAGTCCAGCTTCCAACTGCACCGTAAATGTGCTGGCCGAGAGGGCCGAGCCGGAGAACGTTGCCGTTGTAGGTGATATAATGAAGGCCGTTGACGACGAACTAGCCGTGATGGTGCCCGTTGCTGCGTTCAGGGACGAACCCGTCACCGAAATCGTGGTCGATGCCGGACCGCTTCCTTCTACGTAAGCCAGTCCGTTGATGCCCGTGCGCGATGATGGAGTGACTACGAGGGACGGACTAGCCGGGCCACCGCACAGATTAACGGGCGAAGCCGAATTTCGCGGGTTAGGCGTCCCGGTTGTAAAATCGGCATTGTTATTATTGGTGTCGGTACAACCATTGAGATTACGAATAGCCGCTGTGGCGTTCGACAGCGTAGGAACTGTCCCTGAGCCTTCAAAGAAGTTGGCGCTGCCATAGCCGACCAGATCAACGATCTTACCTAAATTGGCCTGGTCACAGAGAGTTGCGGTAGCGCCACATCCCAAACCAGTAGCATTGTTTACCAAAGCTACTTTTCCAGCGGACGCGCTTAGGTTGAGATTGGGTGTGGTCAGGTCTGGCTGAATAGGTAAAACCGATCCCACGGTTCCCGCTGATCCAAGTTGCACAAGATAATAGTGACCGGGCTCAATGGTACCGGTCAGACTAACAATAGCTGATGAGTTTGCCCCAATATTGCCTGTACTGCTGCCATACTGCAATGACCAGCCCGCAATGCTGACAGCCGTTCCGCCCTGGTTGAATAGTTCAACGTAGTCATTCGTGTACGTTGGCGTCCCAGTAGTTGCGCCACCACCGCCATACACCTGGCTGATCACTACCTTGCCGGGTGCCTGCGCCCAGGCGTCGGCACAATTCATAGCGCTGAATATTACCCCTACAAACAGGAACAGCCATATCAGTGGCTGTGTTCGTAAATTTTGTTTCATAAAGTTTGATGAATGATTTATTAACATACAAAAATACTAGAGCCTAGTGGTTTTATATGTTAATAAATCATGATATTTATTCATTTAAATAATAACATATTACGTAGCTGGAGGTACAAAGATTGGTTTAACGAAAAACCCGTTCAGCGAGCAGTTGGCAGGTGTTTTCTGCCGAATGCTCGCTGAACGGGTAACCAAGCGTCTGGGAAACGATACGTATCGGGTAGATCGTTGGGATTCAACAGCGGAGGGCTGCTACGGATCTAACCCGGATTACGGGAAGTTACTTAGAAAGGGAAAGTCAAACGGTATGGCTAAACATGATGTGGATAGCGCTTGGATACAGCAAAGGTCCCTTGTTATTGCGGACAACGCTATACCGCTTTCGGGGTATTTTTTGAACTGAGTAAATCTGTTTTTTTTGTTGCAATTCGTTTTGGCCACCCATCTGCAATGAGTTTGGTAAAGCATTCAATTCTGGTCGGGTTTCTGTTTTTCCAGCTCCAGGAAGCCCCGGCGCAGTCGTTGCCGGTATTTTCTTCGGATCGGCGGACGGACAAAGCTTATATGGACAGTCTGTCCCAACTGGCCAAACAGCGCTATCAAACGCTGACCGCCCGACCCCGGACCGCCCGAACCGATACCCTGCGTTTTAAGACGTTACATTATCTAGGAGACTTGTACCGACGATGGCCGGGCCGACGGGATAGCTCGCTGCATTTCGGGAATGAACTCAGCCGTCAGGCCCGCCTGAGTGGCAATCGTTTCTACGAGGTGATCGGTAAACTACTCACGGAAGAATACTACCGCGGTATTGACTACAACACGCCCCAGGCCCTGAAAATCAACGTTGAGCTTCTGGCCAGGCTGCCCGAAACAAATCAGTATAATAATCTCCGGTATCATATTTACCGGAACCTGGGCGATTTATACGGAGCTTCGGAAGAGTATGCCACGGCACTTCGTTATCTGACCTCTGCACAAAGCTTGCTGAACCATGTACCGGCCGCGAATCTGCCTCTGAACCTTAGCCTGCGAATCGATGTGGAACAGCGGATCGGGGCCATCTACAACCAGCAAAACCTGTTCACGGAAAGTGAAAAGCATTATAAAGCTGCCGAAGCCTTACTGTCGCAAAGCCGCTCGCAGACTGAACATGGCTACGTTTATGACGATTTAGCCGAATTGTACCTCAAAAACGAGCGGTATGAGCAGGCGCTTTACTATGCTAAGAAAGCCGAACAAATCTGGGAGAAGATACGTCCACAGGGCGAATCGAACAGTTGGGGTACGCTAGCGGGTGTATATACCGGCCTGGGGCAGGACGAACTGGCCTTTCAGTACGCCCATAAAGTGCTACAGATACGTAAGCCCAGCCGATTTGTTCGCGAGCAGGCCTATATGGCGCTCTATACCTTGTACGAGCGCCGTCAGGACTGGAAAAACATGGCGCTGTATTATAAAAAATACATTGCCATGCGCGATTCGATAGCCACCGGACAGCGCAGCCTTGAATTGATTTCGATTCAGAAGCAAACCGAGTTCGATCGCCTGTTTCTGCATAGTCAGCAGGCGCAGCAGCTACAGGCGCAGCGATTGCTGACTATGCAGAAACAGGCGGAAGTAGACCGGCTACGGGCCAGCGCCCGAACCGAGGCTCTGGCCCGCCAGGCCCGCCTGAGTGAACAGCAGCGCCTGCTGGATAATGAACGGGCGCAGACAACGCTGAATCGCCAGCAAACCACTCAACGTTTGCAGCAGCAGAGCTTTGAACGGCAGGCGCTGGAAGATAAAAACCGGGCTCAGCAAAACTGGATTATGTTTATCAGTAGTTTGTCGGTACTAGTGCTGGGGGTGCTGACCTTGCTGCTGTACCTGGTACAACTGCGAAAACGAAAAGCCGAAGCTGACCTGCGCCTGGCTGAAGAGCGTAAGTCGACCGACGTGCGTATTATTCAGAATCAGGAAGAAGAGCGCCAGCGGATAGCCGCCGATTTGCACGATGACCTCGGCGGAACGCTGGCTACGCTCAGCCGCCGACTTAACGATATTCGCCAGCACATCCACGAGCCCGAAACGATTCAGGCGTTCAACGCCATTCAGCCACTCATCAAAAAGAGCAGCGATGATCTCCGGCGTATTGCCCACAATTTAATGCCGCCCGAGTTCGGCCGAATCGGCCTGCGGAATGCGCTGGAACAGCTCGTTCACAGCCAGCCGTCGCAACCGACGTATTTTACCTTTATTACGTCGGGCCAGGAGTGCAAACTGCCTCTGGAGGTGGAACTGAACGCCTACCGCATAGTGTCGGAGGCCATTCAGAATATTGGAAAACATGCCCAGGCCAGACGGGCGGCCGTGCAACTGATTTACTACGACGACTACGTAACGATAACCGTTGAGGATGACGGATTAGGGAGCCGGGCCGCGCCATCAACCTATGAACAGATGGGAATCGGGTTGAAAAATAGTAATTTGCGCGCCGAATACATTGGAGCGAATTTGTGGCGGGATGTAAATGAAGCAGGCACATTAATCGTTCTGGATATTCCATATTCAGCGCCGATATATGCAGCCCGAAGTGCTCACTCGCATTCTCCTGATTGATGATCACCGCCTTTTCAACGATGGGCTTAAAAGCCTGCTGAACGAACAACCCGATCTGACCGTCTGTGGCCAGGTGTTTCAGGCGAGCGACGCCTTGCCGGTTATTCAACGTACCGATCCGCATCTGATTCTGCTGGATATCAATTTGCAGGGTATTAACGGTATCGATCTGGGTAAAACCATCGTTGCCCATTACCCGGCTGTTCGGGTGGTGATGCTAACCATGTATAATCAGGCGAAACTGCTTGATGAAGTACAGCGGGCTGGTATGCACGGGTATCTCCTTAAAGAGGTCAGCACGGCTGATCTGCTGCGCGGAATCCGGGCGGTGCTGGCTGGCGGCTACTACTTCGATCCTGTTGTGGCGAATCCGGCTCAGGCCGTCGACGACCCCTTTGGCGATGTGTTTGCCCGACGCCTGAATCTGACCTTTCGCGAAGTAGAAGTGATTCGCCTGATTCGTGAAGGGCTAACCAACGAGCAGACCGCCGAGCGTATGCACGTGAGCGTTGAGACGGTGAAAACGCACCGAAAAAACATTCACTTCAAGCTGGGTATCAACAAGGTGACTGATCTGGTACGTTTCGCCATTGAGCATGGGTTGTAACGTTCATCGCTGCACCAGAAACCGGCGAGTCGTATAAAAAGCAAAACCCTCTCGTCGAAACGAGGAGAGGGTTGCCTACTTTCCCTACATGAGAAAAGATAATGAACTATGAATTGTGGAAGAAGGCTTATTGATTCGCCGTGGTGATACCAAAGCTGCGCTCAGTTTCTTTAATAATAGCCTGCTTTTCGCGTTCGGTTTTACCCACTACGTTCGCCGTCCGTTCGATGACCAGTTCTTCGCCGTCTTTCTTAAAGATGTACTGCATCCAGAGCCGACCGTTGGCTTTGTCTTCACGAAACAACACCGAAGCCGGGGACACATCGCTGAGGGATAAGGTTGGGTCGGTACTTGCCTGAAGCGCCTGATCGGCAGCCTGTGCGTCACTGTTAATCACAACGGCAGCTGTCGCGTCGTCGCACGAGGTTTTCTTTAGCTTTGGTTCGCGTTTCCGAACGGCCACCCGTTGGTAAGACCCCGAAAAAGCCTGATCCAGTGAATCGAGAATGCTGCTTTCCAGCGCTTTTACGGCACTGGCGTCCAGATCTGTTACATCGAACGACCGGTTGTAATGCAGTGAGTTGCCTGATTGCTCCATGTCAACCCGAATACGAAGCTGCCGACCGTCGGTCGTAACGATTTTGCTAGACGACCGTTGGGCTACTGCGCTGAATCCAACCGCAAGTAGTACCAGAGTAAATAGCATTTTCATAGATTAGAAAAGAGTTGCGTGCGGTTCGATTAGACAGGTAGTGTTTCTACACAAAGCGAGTATCGTGCCAAGATAAGAGACTGCTGATTTCCAATGGTATATCTCATGAATAATACGTAATATGTCCGATAGCGGACAAAAATCGTACGACAGCGGACACGTAATTTTACTTATACTATTCGGTTTGTAGACTTTTGAAAATAGCTGCCTGATTTCTAGAACTTCATTTTGATAGATTGAAACGGCTTCTTGATATAATCGATTGATAGTCAGTAAAGGATTAGGCTTACTTTTGCGAGTACTTCAACTACTTCTCCTGAACTTCATTAGAAGAGGACTTACGGGTTAAGAACATCTCCCTTTTTTTAAATACCTGTTGGTGCTCATTCACACAACAAGCCCGGCGTTACCAGCTCCGGGCTTGTTGTGTATTTGTCAATATAAAAGCTTTAAGGCTTGATTACCCTGACGCTCTGATGCTGTGCTGGTAACCCCTTGCCCGCTTCGCTAACCACCTGTAGGATGTACAATCCACTGGCTTGCGCCTGCATATCCCAGTCGATGAGCTGTTGCGTGTCTGCCTGCTTCCAGTGCTGCTGATGAATGGGCTTACCGCTCAGATCGACCAGTTCAACTGACAAGGCGTGTCCCTGAGCACCGCCCACTATCGCCCTGAGTCGATCCTGTTGGATTGGGTTAGGCGCCAGCTCTACCCGCAGGGGCACTTCCAGCCCAGCTATTTCCCGAGCCCGGCAACTGGCATCAACCGTCAAGCGATAGGGGCCGTAGAGGGTGATGGTGCCTGAGCGATCAGTCACTTTGAGATAAAAATCACCCTGGGTGTTGGTCTGGGCGTTGATGATGGTCAGACTTGACGTAGCGGTACCTCTGAAGAGCTGGGGCGTCTCCATGATCTTGGGCGTGGTGAGGCTGTTTTTGTACCACTCGTACTTTACCGGATCACCCTCCACTGCTACGTTGATCACCGCCGTTCCTCCTCGACAGATCGTCGGGTTGTTGCCGCCCCTCACGGTGGTGGAAGCCGTTGCTGAGCAGCCTTCAGTGGTTGTAATCGTTACTGAGTAAATGCCAGTTGTCGTTACTCTGGCCGTGTTGGGTTGGCTCAGTTGGGTTGCTCCCTGGCTGAAGCTATAGCTGTAACCTTGCCCGGCTGTGGCCGTAAGCGTCACACCGGTGTTGGTAAAGGAGAGGGGACCGGAGTTGGTCAGGCCCGGTGTGGGTAGAATGTTCACCGTTACGCTGGCCGAACCGCTCATGGCTTGCTGGCAGGTCGTGCTGGCATTGGTGGCCTGCACGGTGTAGACACCGGCTGCGGTCTGGCTGCCGAAGCTGAGCGCACTACCGGTGCCTGCGACGGGACTGCCCACGGCATTGTCATCACGTCGAAGTTGATAGCTCACGTCGGTTTGCGAACCCGACAGGCCCACCACCACCCCACTACCCCCTGCGCAATAGCTGCCTCCCCCAGTAACATTGTATTGGGTTGGTAATGCATTAGCGGTGACGCTTACGCTGGCGGTGGCCAGGCAGCCCAGCCGGTCGGTTACATTGACGCTGAAGTTAGGTGTCCCCGCGTTGGTGAGCGTGGCCGTAACCGGATTACCACTGGTACTGCTCAGCGTGGCTCCCCCAGGAGCAACCCAGATATAGCTGTAGGGGGCATTGGGTGAGCCGCTTGGGGTGGCTTGCAGACTCGTACTGCTGCCTACGCAAACCGCCGAGGGCGTAGCCTGCGCCGTCACGGACAGGGTGTAGGGTGTTCCCCTAAATTCAGCCGCCCCCATGTCAATGGTACGGACCTTACGGGCGTTGCCCAGCACGTCGGTTGTGGTCGCGTTGTCCGCATCGCTGCCCGCATCGATAGCGGGAGCGCAGGCCTTGAGGGCCGGGCCGGTGCTACTCTCAAAGGGATCAAACGTGGCGATGATGTTACCGCCCTGGTCGTGGTAATTAAAAGGGACGGGTGGCGTCAACGTGTAACTAAAATAATTATTAAACCCAGCCGCAGCATTCTGTCCGCCATTGTCCCATAAGACGCAATTGGTCAGGTTAATCCTGCCATCATTAAAGCTGTACACGGCCCCCCCCGCTACGCCCGACGTGTTCGCCCTGATGGTTGTATTGATGCACGTGGCTACCGACCCGTTGCCGGTTAACAAGGCGCCCCCGTAGTTACCTCTGTTACGCGTAAAGAAGCTGTTGACAATCGTCGCATTACTACTACTAGTGATGTGTAGTCCGCCCCCGAACCCGCCAAAGGCAGTGGCCGCGTTCTGATCAAAGACACAACTCACTAGCTGAATTAGGGTTGATGCACTTATATAGAGGCCACCGCCGAGAAAGGACGTCTGGTTGGCCGTAAACTGGCAGTTGCGCAACTGGTAGTTAGAACAACTCAGTAACACCCCCCCTCCTCCAGAGCCATTGCCTTGGGGCGCGCTATTGTTCGTGATCTGACAGTTATCCCAGCTCCCGCTAGTCGCTGACTGCATATAGATGCCACCGCCAAGATCAATACAGGTGTTGCCCGTGACCAGGCAATTGGCCAGGGACACGTTACCACTGATAAACATACCACCGCCCCGTTTGTCTGTACCAGTACTGCCGTTGGCATTGCCTGCCGTCACACAGAGGCCATCGAGTAGCGCTACTTCACCAGCATTAAGGGAGCCTAAGACGACATGGTAGGCGTTGTCGGCCTGCTCGCCGGGAGTGCCCAGGTCGCCCGATAGCGTGGTAGACGAAGGGCTGGCCGTACGGGCACCAGCGTTACCTTCGCTGCCTGCCGCCCCTGTGAAGCCGCCCAAAATATTGACTCCCCCTTTCAGTGAAAAGCTGGCGGCTCGGGCGTCAGTCAGCCCGCTGGTGCTGGGTTTGTAGGTGCCCCCCGCCATCCAGACCTGATCGCCTGATGCCGATGCGTTGATCATAGCCTGTAAGTCGCCCGAGGCATTGCTCCAGGAAGTGCCGTTACCCGTTGCGCCCGCTTTGACGTACCGGATGGTAGAAGCAGTCTGGGTTGGTGTGGGATCGTTTACCGTCAGCACATAGGCCTCGCTCACCGCCGAACAGCCGGTGGCATCGGAGACCTTGGCCGTGAAGGTGAAGCTGCCAGTCTGGGTGGGCGTACCCAAGAGCTCACCCGTCGTAGTCAGACTCAGGCTCGTGGGTAGACTACCACTAGCCTGACTATAGCTGTAGGGACTACTGCCGCCCGAAGCCACAAAGGACTGGCTAAAAGCTACGCTTATGCTGGCTGTGCTCATACCTGGAGCAGATAGAGTAATAGCGGTGGGGTTGGCTTGATACTCATAAGCACCCATATCGATGATCCCTCCGTTGTAGCGACGAGGGTTACCGGCCAGATCGGTGGCGGAGCTATTAACTGCATTATTGCCAGCGTCGATGGCAGGTGAGCAGCCGTTGAGCCGGGCATCAGTAGCGCTCACAAAGGGCGAAACATCAGTAGTCAGGTTGTTGCTACCTGAATAGTCTCCTACAGTATTCTCGAAGAGACTGTATGTAGCCACGACAGGGGAGGAGCTTTCTCTAGCGAACGTATTGCCCCCTCCATTACCAAACACCACACAGTTGGTTAACATGGGGATGCTGATGGCCGTGCCAACAATTGCTTTGCTGTACATGGCCCCGCCCGAAGAAGCCGAATTGTTCTGAAACGAGCAGTTGGTTAGCGTCGGGCTGCTTGTGCCATCACCATACGCATCGTTGTACATCGCCCCACCTCTTGTGGCAGAGTTGCCCTGGAAGGAACAGTTGGTCAGTATGGGATTACTAGTGCCAGAATATATGCCATTGTTAACCATAGCACCGCCCACATTTGTAGCCCTGTTGTTCTGAAACGAGCAGTTCGTCAGTGTGGGACTGCTGTGGCCACCAGACTGCCCAGTGTTAACCATAGCCCCACCTGCGGTAGCCGAATTGCTTAGAAACGAGCAGTTGGTCAGTACAGGGCTACTGTCGGCCCCGGTGTTAGAGCCATTGGAATCTCCTTTGTTGAAGATTGCCCCGCCCGAGGAAGCCGAATTGTTCTCAAACGAGCAGTTGGTTATTACGGGATTGCTACGACCACCAAATGAGCCGTCGTTGAAAAGGGCGGCTCCGCTCTCTGTAGCGCTGTTACTCAGGAAAAAGCAGTTTTGAATCAAGGGACTACAGTTATTACCCGTACCAAAGCCGTTATTATACATCCCCCCGCCGGAGTTTTGGCCTGTTCCACTACCATCAGCCTTGCCACCCGTAATCACAAACCCATCCAGTATGGCAGTGGTTGTCAGGATAGTGAGGTTGTAAATGACGTGGTAGCTGTTATCGCTGTTGCTGTTCGCTGTGCCAATATCGCCACTCAGGGTGGTGCTGTTGGGATTCCCCGTAATGGGGTTCACCGCCGGACGGGCACTTCGTTCGGTTTCGTTGCCTACAAAGCCGCCGTAGATAGCCACCCCTTCCTTCATCGAGAAGCTGATGGTGCGGTCGGCAGTTGAGGTGGGTTTGTAAGTACCGGCCGCTACCCAAACCTGATCGCCTGCGGCACTGGCATCGATGGCACCCTGTAGGTTGGTGGTGCTGGTGGCCCAGGTGGTAGCCGTAGCCGGGTTGGCGTTGGCGCCGTCGGTGCGCACGTAGCGAATGGTTTGGGCCTGAGCCAGTAGACTAACGCTTAAGAGCAGCACGAGCAGATTGAGGGCTCGCACCAGGTAACGGGTAAAGGAAGGTAAAGAATGCGTCATAGCGATGATTGGTTGAATATGTTGTTTACGTAGACTAGAAATTGATTCATGATTGGGGGTGGGGTCTACCTGACTCGTTGACAGTGAGACCTTCGCCAGGAGGTGAACGAAACATCGGTTACTCACTCCCCTCCCCGACACAGAGATTCCGCAACCGATCGCGGGACCGCTTCAGGCGCATTTTGATGGCGCTTTCCGAGAGCTGATAGTGCTGGCTGAGGGCTACAATGGACAAGCCCTGCTCATACTTGAGTCGAAGCAAGGCTGCTTCCGGCGGGGACATCAGGGCCAGGTGCCGCTCCATGAGCCGGAGTAGATCCTCGTCAGCCTCATCAGCAAAAGAGTTACTGTCGGAGAGGGTCCGGACCTGGTCCGGTGCCAGGGGCTCGGTGGGCAACCGCTTGCGGAGCCGATGCTGATCCAGACAGTGATTGTGGGCAATGACGTAGAGCCAGGTGGAAAAGCTGGACTGGTACTCAAAGGAGTCCAGCTTATGGAACACTTTCAAGAAGATGTCCTGGGCGTAATCCTGGGCAACCTGGGTGTCGTTTGTAAAGGACAGACAGGTCCGATACACCTTATCCCGGTAGCGCTGGTAGAGCATTTCAAAGCTGTGGGATGAGGTCGCCGTCTGGCAAGCGTGGACGAGTTGCTCGTCGGCCTGGATATGTTTTTTCATCGTCGTTAAGTTAGAATGTAATCGGCCACTTACGGGAGTGACAATCCCCTGAATAAGTACCCATCGCCTGGGGACGAGGCTTATCCAGGGGATGATTGGTCACTTCACGGCTATTCTCCTTATGTTTCAGAACTACTTGTTTGTTGAGGCCGGGTTTCACTTGCCTACCGAATTCTCCTGACCGCCTTTACGGGGTAGTCGATGGTGGGCATGAGCGGGTAAAGGACAAACAGGTAAAGCATACACAAAGGAGTTGGTACGGGTAAAAAAGCGGGAGATCCGAGGGTATTCAAGGCCAGATCACCATCCCAAATCGGGCGATAAAAACGGGGCTTTTTCAGTACCGAATGCCTGTGCAAGTTTAGCCGGAAGCCAGCACACCGATGTGCATATTTCGACCAAATAGGTGCACATTTGGTGCATTATGGCCAAAAAGGCACTAAAATGATCTAGTTGGTCTATTTTTTAACGGACAACTCTGATGGAATGTCCAGGTCGGCTACTCGAGCAACCAGCCAGCGTACGCCAGGAGAGCAGCCAACTAATGTCTGTCTGGTATACGTATTAGAATAAGATACTACTTACATTTGGTACCCCGTTCTCAGAATCAGCTATTAAACAACTATACGTTGAGCAAATCGGTCAGCTTGCTTGTAGCTCTCTTGTTTAGCTTCTGCTCGCTGGCCGGGGCGCAGCACTTTGGGGCTTCCGTTCAGCGATATGGTCCTGAGGATGGCCTGGCGCACCGTGAAGTGAACGCTATCTTTCAGGATCGCCGGGACTTTATGTGGTTTGGTACCAAGTTTGGCCTCAACCGCTTTGACGGGGCTACGTTCACGACTTACACCAGGGAAAAAAACGGGCTTGACTTTGATGACATTCAATCCATCGCTCAGGATGCCGATGGGCTGCTGTGGCTTATGGGCCCCGAGGGTAAATCAGCCATTACACTCTTTAACCCGCTAACCGGCGTAGCCACCTCCTTCGAGAAACGCTTCAACCAGCCCCGACGCAACCATCCTCCGGTATTGCCGCAGATGCTGCTACTGAATGGCTCTGATGGAACAATCTTTTTCGTGGATCAGCCCGCCAAGCTAAACATGTATCATCCCCGGTCGGGTCTGAAGACGGTGTCGCTACCGCAATACACGACACTGATGCTGGCGGCCGTTACCCCCCGGAACACCCTTTGGGCCATTGCGAACCAGAAACAAGTAGTGGAACTAGCGCCGGATGGGCGCGTGCTACGTACCTACGACCACCCCGGACCAATCCATACCTGTTTAGGCCAGCGCCACGCCGGTACAGAATTCTTTTACTGGGTTGAACTGGACAAGCTGAACGCGGGTCAACTGTATAAAATTGACGAGTTGGGTCATCGCCAGGAGCAATCTCCTGATCTGATCAAACCGGATAAGCTGCAACGACGGGCCGCTTATTTTTTTGACCGGAGCGGATTGGTTTGGAATGGCTATCAGTTGCGTGATCCGGCCGGTCGGATCGCCCTCGATATAAGCGGTCAACTGGCCAGCGGCCAGATTGATAATCGGAGCTTTTTTCGGGATAAAAACGGGAGCTTCTGGCTAGGGACCAGCTTTGGGCTGTACCAGGTCCGAATTAGCGAGAACTATTTTCAGCGCTTGTTCTATCAAGCCGGCAACGGAAAACAGCCCGCTGTCCGCGGCATTACCGCCGTGGGCGATACGCTCTACACGAATCTGGAAAACGGTATAGGTTTTGTCGCCAGCCGTCGTTCGGGGGCATCGTCCCGCCTGCTGCTGGATAGGCAGCGGTCGTTGATTAGTTTAAGTGGTAACCTGGATGGTAAGCTCTACCTGTGTGAGGAAAATACGCTGATCGCCTATGATTACCGAACAACGAAACGTACCGTGATGCCCATACCCGGTCCGGGAGCTATCTGGACCATTCATTCCTTTTCGGCTAATCCCCAACGATTACTGGCCGGTGGCGAACCCGGGTTGTGGTTGGTTGATCCGATTACAAACCACGTTACCTCTTTCCGGAGCTACAATCAGTTTCCTGAGTTAGCCCAGGCCCATGTACTCTACATTGGTGCCGACCGACAAGGCACCATCTGGCTCTGTGCCACGACGGGGTTCTACACGGTTGACCCTCAGAAGGGCGTTACGGCCCGCTACTGGCGGGGCGGCAAGGGTACTTTCAGGCTACCTGCCGATAGTTACCAACATTTTTACCAGGACTCCCATGGGGTATTCTGGCTGGCCGCGGCCAATGCCGGTCTGGTGCGCTGGGATCAAAACCAGGGCCACTATCGCCAATTCAGGCGGGCCGATGGGTTGAATAATGATAATATTTATGCTGTATATGCTGATTGGCGGGGCCACCTCTGGCTCAGTAGTGATAACGGCATCATGCAGTTTGACCCGGTTCGGCTCACCACTCGGACCTACACGGTGCAGGATGGCATTACCCACAACGAGTTTAACCGCATCGCCCACTACCAGGATGCGCAGGGACGGCTGTATTTCGGGGGGCTAAACGGGATAACGGCCTTTGACCCGCACGATTTTGAAGCGGAGCCGCCCTTGCCCTCTCTACCCCTGCGCGTGGTTTCTTTTCGCCAGTATGACGCCGATCACGACGTACTGGTCGACAAAACGGAGGAGCTGATTAAAACGAACCAAATCACGCTGCAGCCCAATGACCGGAGCAGTACCCTCAACTTTGCGCTGCTCAACTACACTGATGCCCAGAAAAACAAGTATGCATACCAGTTCAAAGGGCTGGGTGACATCTGGCACGATCAGACTGAACCGTACCTGCGGCTGGGTAACCTGCCCTACGGCGACTATCAGTTATTGATTCGGGGGCAGGCCGCCGACGGGCGAATGTCGTCGACTACGTTATCGATTGGGGTACACGTACTGCGTCCTTTTTATCTGCGCGGCTGGTTTCTCTTTTCACTGGCGTTTCTGGTGATGGGAGCAGTGTGGGGTTGGGGCCGGTGGCGGACCTGGCAGCACCAGAAGGCACAAGTCCGACTGCAAACCCAGATCAACGAGGCCACCCGAACTATTGCCCGCCAGGCCCAGGATCTACGGCAGCTCGACGAAACCAAATCCCGCTTTTTTGCCAACATATCTCATGAGTTCCGCACACCCTTGACAGTGATTCTGGGCATGGCCGACAATCTCCGCCAGCGGGCAGATCCCCAGCTGCGGCAGTCGGCCAATCTGATTGAGCGTAACGGTCGCAATCTGCTGCGGCTTGTCAATCAGATTCTGGACCTCTCCAAACTGGAAGCCGGGGCAATGTATCTGCGACCCGTCCGGGCCGATCTGGTCAGTTTCACACGTTACGTGGCCGAGTCGTTCTACACAATGACTGCTGTCAAAGGCATTCACCTGCATTTTCAGACTGACCAGGAGCGAATTGATGCCGATTTCGATAAGGATAAGCTGGGCGATATTCTTACTAATCTGCTCAGTAACGCCCTCAAATTTACCCCTGCCGGTGGATGTATTTCGTTTCAACTGACCACCCATGAGAAATGGCAGCCGGTGGCGAATGGGTATTATGAAGCGGTTAGCCCGACGCAATACCACGATGATCCCTGGTTTTCTATTCGTGTCAGTAATACAGGTCCTGGTATCGCTACTCATGACCTGCCTCATATTTTCGACCGATTCTACCAGCGTTCCCCGTCGGCGGACCCTGCGCAGCCAGTTCCCGAAACGGGCGGAACGGGCATTGGGCTCTCGCTGGTGCGGGAATTAGTGGCGCTGATGAACGGTGGGCTAGCCGTGCGGAGTAAGCCGGGCGAGGGGGCCGAATTTATTGTCCGGTTGCGCCAGACCCAGCAGGCTCCGGTAACAACGACGCCTGTTAGCGAGCCGGTTACCCCGTATTCCGAGACGCTGGAAGAGGTCGAACCTAAAATTGATGCTGGGGAAGATAAGCCGGTACTGCTGCTGGTAGAAGATAATGACGATGTAGCCCGTT
Organism: Spirosoma fluminis; assembly: GCF_054778895.1. Classification (NCBI taxonomy): domain Bacteria; kingdom Pseudomonadati; phylum Bacteroidota; class Cytophagia; order Cytophagales; family Cytophagaceae; genus Spirosoma; species Spirosoma fluminis. The sequence continues at coordinate 685,411 of NZ_BAAGZD010000003.1, read as the reverse complement.
ATATTGTTTCGTGTCTCCAGGCGGATTACCAAATCCTCCGGGCTGAAAACGGACAGGTGGGAATCGATCTGGCTTTCGAGAAAATACCGGATCTGATTGTCAGCGACGTGATGATGCCGCTTAAAGACGGATTTGAACTCTGCGACACCCTGAAGAACGACGAACGCACCAGCCACATTCCAATTGTTTTGCTCACGGCCCGGGCCGCTGCGGACGACCGGATCATGGGTCTACGGCGGGGGGGCGATGCGTACCTGGTTAAGCCCTTTCAGCAGGATGAGTTACTCATTGTGCTGCGTAATCTGGTACAGACCAGACGGTTGCTACAGCGTTATTACAGTCAGCGGGCGTTGGGCAACGGGCAGGCTAGTCCGGCTCCGCTTGCAGGAGCCGATGGGATGGAAGATCAGTTTGTGGCTAAACTTCGCAGTACACTGGAACTTCATCTGGATAACGTAGCGCTTGATAATGACATGATCTGCCAGTTGATGGGCATGAGCCGGAACTCGTTGTACCGCAAAACCATGGCGCTGACCGGGATGTCGGTAATTCCTTATTTAAGGGCGCTTCGCCTGCAAAAAGCGGAAGAGCTGCTGAAACATTCCGCGTTGAGCATTGCCGAAGTTGCCTATGCGGTTGGTTTTGACAATCCCCGGTACTTCAGTCGGGTTTTTTCGGAAGAAAAAGGAGTTTCCCCCAGTAGTTTTAGAGACCTGGTGTGACCAATCTTTCTTCTCCCCGCTTGAACGGTTCTGTTTTTTTTTGAGACACAGTTACTCTTTTCATGTACTGCACGTCAACATGCGTCCTCCCGTCAAATACCCTTCCACCCCCCTCGGAGGGGGAGAGCTAAAACTGAACAGTTCAAAAACACTAGGGGAGACTGGGATGGGTATTCAACTGCAGTAGTCCACAAAAAAAGCAACACGTATCTCAAAACGTATATGGAACACAGAACGGCGAAAAGGTTGCTATGAGCAATCCTTTCGCCGTTCTGCTTCTACTGTAATTGCAAAAAGCTTAGTGGTAATAGGTTACTCCGACGGCTATTCGGTTCGTAGACTTTTAACGGGATTCAGGAGGGCCGCCCGGATACTCTGAAAACTAACCGTTACAAGGGCAATGCCAATCGCCAGTACACCCGTTAGGGCAAATACCCACCACTCGATCGCAATTTTGTATTCAAAATCCTTCAGCCATTGGGTCATTACGTACCAGGCGATCGGAGAGGCAATGACAAGCGCGATGCCAACCAGCCTGACAAACTCCAGCGAGAATATGCCGAAGATATGGGTTGTCGAGGCACCCAGGGCTTTCCGGATACCGATCTCTTTGGTTCTCGATTCGACCATGAACGCCACAACGCCGTACAAGCCTAAGCAGCCGATGAAAATGGCGATGCCAGCCAACAGGCGAAAGAGAGCGAACAGGCGCTCTTCACTCTTGTAAAAATCATCCAGCGTCTTGTCAAGGAAGTCGTATTTGAAAACAAAGTCAGGGAACGCGGCTTCCCAGGATTTCCTGACCGTATTGATTAACTGGCCAACCGATTCGGGGCTGCTTTCGCGCGCCGACAGTTTAATACCCAGCGTACTGTAGGCGTCCCGGTGGGAGGTGATGATGCTGGGCGCGGTTTTCCGGTGCAGGGAGTACGTATTGAAGTCTTTGACGACACCGACGATTGGTTTCTTTACGGAATTCGGTCCACCCAGCGCGATCATCTTGCCAATAATCTGCTGCGGTTGCCTGAAGCCGAGCCGCTGCATGAGCGATTCGTTGACCACAAACTCCCGCATGGTATCGGCGGGTAAGTACATACGACCCGCTATCAGCTTCAGACCGTACGTGTGAATGTACGACGTATCGGCTGGGCGCATGACCACGCTGTAGTTCTCTTCCTTATCTGCATTTTCAAAGCGGAAGCTGGTTGACCAGTTGCCGTTGGCCGACGGTGCCGATATACCGTAGCTGAGGGACTGAATGGCCGGTGAGCTGACAAGTTTCGCCCGCAGATTTTCGAGTTGTCCGGGTTTACGCTCAGGAATCGGTATGGTCAGCACAGCGTCTTTGGTATAGCCTATATCGGCGGAGCGGAAGTGCTTCATCTGGCTGTAGGCGATGATCGTGCCGATGATCAGCATTTGCGAAATGGCAAACTGGACCACAATCAGGCTCCGGCGCAGGGTCAGGTGCCTGCTGCCGGCAACACGAAGCTTGCCTTTCAGCGCCAGCACCGGCTGATAGCCTGATAACACGAGAGAGGGGTAAAAACCGGCTAAGACGGTGGTCACAAAAGCCAGCAGCAATAAAAAGCCGATAACAATCGGGTCGATTAGGGATAAAGCGTCGGCCTGAATGTTTAAGAGCTCGGCTATATAGGGAAGGGCAATAGAGGCAACGCCCAATGCCAGCACAATAGCGATGGCGGTAAGTAAGCCCGTCTCCCCCAGAAACTGACGGACTAACTGCATACGTGAACTACCCAGCACCTTTCGAACGCCAACCTCCTTTGCCCGACGTATCGCCTGCGCTGTGGCCAGATTGATGAAGTTGACACAGGCCGTAATTAAAATAAAGAGGCCGATCAGGGCCATTGCCCAGATGGTTTCCCGGCTGATCGAGCGATTCGCGTAGTTGCCGGTTCGGGTATGAAAATGAATGTCGGTGAGGGGTTGCAACTCATAGTGCAGATTCTTTATGTCCTCCGGGCGAAGATGCTTTTTGGCGAAAGTGGCCAGTTTCTGCTCCATCTGGGCGGCTACGGCCGCCTGACCAACGGACGATTTGGGTAAGGTCATGTACAACTGCGCTCCGCTGTAGGTCGACTGCCAGTCGTCCCAGCCCGTATACGCGCCATATTGCTTCAGCGAGGCAAACGAAAGCAGCACTTCAAACGGCATGATCGTCGTAGCGGGCGGATTGTGCACAACCCCCGTTACCGTAAAATCCAGTTTGTTTTCGACCCGTATCGTTTTGCCGACGGGATCAGCATTGCCGAAGTACTTCTGCGCCATGCGTTCGGAGAGCACCACGGTATTCGGGTTTTTAAGCGATGACGTAGCGTTACCCCCCTTCCAATTGTAATCGAACAGTCTGAAATACTCCGGCTCGACGAAGGCCACCAGGCCACGGCCTTCTTTGAACTTGTTAGCCGCTGAGCCTCCGGCCCGAATCACTACGTCGGCGATTTCGTGCGTGAGCGTAAGGTCATGTTTTAAATCCGGGAAATCCGTACGCAGGCCAGCCAGCGCGGGTAATGGTGTTCCCACGTCGTATCCACCCGTCGTACCGTTCTCATAGTGAGCCGTCAGTCGATAGGTGCGGTCGGCGTTGGCGTGATGGCGGTCGTAGCTAAGCTCGTACCGAATGGCCAGAAAGATCAGCAGACAACAGGCTAATCCGAAGGTCAGGCCAACGACATTGATAACGGTATAATTCCAGTTTCGCCTGAGGGCGCGTAGTGCAGTGGTGAGATAACTTTTGATCATTGCTTTGCTGGTGTTTAAAAGGCAACTAGTCGGTACGTAAGCTTTTGATAGGGTTCATCAGGGCGGCCTTAATGCTCTGGAACGACACGGTAATGAAGGCAATCAGAATGGCGAGTCCCCCCGCTGCCAGGAACACCCAGAGCGGAATATCAATCTTATAAGCGAAACCTTGTAGCCATGTATTCATCGCGTACCAGGCAATTGGCGACGCAATCAGAATGGCGATCAGCACGAGCTTCAGGAAATCTTTGGCGAGTAGCCCAACAATATTGCTCACCGATGCGCCCAGGACTTTACGCATCCCGATTTCCTTCGTGCGCTGCTGAGCCGCGAAAGCGGCCAGACCAAATAACCCCAGACAGGAAATCAGGATGGAGATGATCGTGAACGTAGTGACGATGCGCGAGGTTCGGGCTTCGGCCTGGTAATTCTTCTGAAAATCCTCGTTCAAAAAGGTGTATTCAAACGGCTCGTCGGGACGTAGTGCTTTCCATTTCTGCTCGAGGAAGCCCAGGACATTAGCCATGTTGGCCGTATTGACATGGACGATGATGTAGTTGAAGTTCGGGCGGTTGTTCAGCATGAAGGCATACGGCTCAATCGTCTGATGCAGGCCCTCGAAGTGAAAATCCTTAACCACGCCAACAATCTCAAACGGATACGTTTGGCCACCCCAGTCGAAATTGAGCCGCTGGCTGACGGCCTTATTTTCGGCAATCTGCAGCTTACGTAACGTGGCTTCGTTAACGATCAGCCGGTTATTGGTATCGCCCGGAAATTGGCGGGAGAACGAACGCCCCTGCTTAACCGTAAAGCCCATCGTCTTGAGAAGGTCGTAGTCCACCCGGTTAATGCGAACGTCCTGCCCCTGGTCAACCGTCTGCTCAGGTGTATGAAAGACCATGTCGCTGAAGTTGGCGATGCCCGGATAAAACTGCGTACCCGCAGCGCCGACGACCTGGTTATTGCGTAGAACCTCAGTCCGAAGGGTGTTGTAAGCGGCCCGTGCCTCACTGCTCCGTAAGGGTATCGCGACCTGCTGGTCCTGCGCAAATCCCAGCGGTTGCTCCCGCATGAACCGCATCTGTTCCTGAATGATAAACGTTGCCAGCACCAGCCCAACGGATACGACAAACTGAAACACGACCAGCCCGCGACGTAGCCCCACGGCCGACATAGAGTTGATGAGCTTTCCTTTTAATACCTGCGCCGGGTTGAACAACGACAGGTAGAACGCGGGGTAACTGCCGGCAACGAGCCCGGTCAGTACAGCCAGCAAAAGGAACGACCCCGCGATTTGCGGTTCAAACAACTCAAAAACGGACAGCGCTTTGTTGGTGAGCTGGTTGAATATGGACAGGAATACGGCCACCAGGATCACTGCAATGACCAGCGCCAGAACGGTTAATACCATCGACTCGCCTAAGAATTGCCGAACCAGCGCACCCTGTTCCGCACCCATCACCTTCCGGACGCCCACTTCGGCGGCTCGTCTGGCTGATCGGGCCGTCGACAGGTTCATGAAGTTGATGCAGGCAATCAGCAGGGTGAAAATGGCGATAGACCCCAGAATGTAGAGATACGTAACGCTGTTAGTAGGCGTAACAACGGACTGGAAGTTGTTATAAAGGTGCAGGTCGGGTACCTGCACCAGAAACATATCCTTATCAAAGCCCACCGCTTTCAGGTCATTTCGGGCGTATTTCTCAATAAAAGCCGGAAACTTTTTCTCCAGTTGCTCAGGATTGGTACCCGGTTTTAAACGAAGATACGTAATGAACATGTTGTTGTTGGCGAAGTCCAGCGGCCCTGCCCGCAAAAAACCACCAATGCCGCCAGCGTGGACAGGCAGTAACAACCGAGCGTCGATATGCGATTGGGCACTGGCGTCGCGGTAGACGCCAGTCACTTTGAAATCTTCACCGGCACCGGCTTCTCCACCAATGCGAATGAGTTTGTTCAGAGCACTCTGGCTACCGAACAGCTTCTGGGCAACCCCTTCCGATAAGACCACCGAATGCAGATCGGTAAGCACCTGGTTGGGACTGCCTTCGATAAACTCATAAGAAAACAAATCAAAAAAAGTGGAATCAACCTGGTAGGCCTTCGTTTCGTAGAAAGACGTCACGGGTTTACCCGGTTCGCGAACCTGCAACAGCACTTTCTCATTAAGGGGAAACAGGCGGGTCATTTGGGCCACTTCAGCATATTCTGCTTTGAGTGCCGGTCCATACGGAGCCGAGGCTGAAGGCCATTCTCTCCCCGCATTCTGGCCAATCTTTGCTTTGGCACCTACCAGGTACAGATTGTCGGCGTGTTCGTGGTGCTTATCGAACGATAATTCACTACGAATGTACAACAGCAGCAACATGCAGCAGGTCATGCCGATGGACAAGCCTAAGATGTTGATGGCCGAAAACGACTTGCTGCGAAGCAAGTTCCGAACGGCAATTTTCAGGTAGTTGCGGAGCATATCATTTAAGGGAGCAAGGGGAGGAGCAGGAGGAAAGGGTGGAGTGGGATAAAGAAAGTAAAGGAAAGATGCAATGCCTGTATTCTCATTATCCCTTTACTCCCTCTCGTTCCCTTCCTCCCTTTATTCCGTCCTAAGTGATTTTGTCGGATTCGCCAGAGCTGCTTTGATGCTTTGGAAACTGACGGTCAGCAGAGCAACGGAAGTGGCTAACGCACCCGCCAGCACAAATACCCACCACTCGATGTCGATCTTGTAGGCAAAGTCTTGCAGCCACTGATGCATGGCGTACCACGCAATCGGTATGGCAACGACAATGGCGACCAAAACCAGTTTCAGGAAATCTTTGGCTAAAAGACGCACGATACCGACGACCGTTGCACCAAGTACTTTGCGAACCCCAATTTCTTTGGTACGTTGTTCGGCGGTGAACGCAGCCAGGCCAAACAGGCCCAGACAGGCGATGAAGATAGCCATGCCCGAAAACCCCAGAAAGAGCTTGCCTTTGCGTTCGTCGGCGCGGTACTGTTGGGCAAACGTTTGGTCTAAAAAGGAATAATCAAACGGCTGATTTGGATTGACCGCTTCGTAAACCTCTTTTACGTACGCCAAAGCCGCCGGTACGTTCTGGGGCGATACGCGGATCAGGAGGTTGTCGCCCCGATCCTGATGCAGCACCAGGATAAGTGGCTCAATTTTGTTGTGCAGAGAACGCAGGTGGAAATCCTGAATAACCCCGGCAATCTGAATTTTCTTCGTATCGAATTCGATTAAGCCGACGGTTTGGTTTTTCCAGCCCAGGCGCTTTAGCATCGCTTCGTTCACAAGTACTGCGCCCACCGAATCACTGGCCATGTCGGTCGAAAAATTACGGCCTTCTTTTAACCTGATCTGCAATACGTCCAGAAAGTCGTGATCAATGGAAAAGTATTCGGCGCTGATGGGCTGCTCAGTACCTCCTTTGTAAAAACTGAACGTGGTTTTGTCGTTCAATTCACCACCAATCGAACCGTTGGTTAAGCTGACTCCTTTAATGATGGTGTTTTGCAATAATCTGCTTTTAAGGGCGGTGGCCGACTGTTGAGCCGACGGTGCTTTAAGCGGAATCGTAATGACCTGCTCCTGATTGAATCCCAGCTCCGTATGCCGCATGTACTGCAATTGCCGGTACACAATAATCGTCCCTACCATCATAATGATCGAGATCGTGAACTGCAATACTACCAACGACTTCCTTAGCAACGCACCTTTACGACTGACCGTAAAGGCCCCTTTCAATACAGCAACGGGTTTAAAGCGGGACAGAATGAACGCCGGATAAAGGCCGCTGACTAACCCAATCAACGTTGCGAAACCAATGAGCACCAGAATCGTTTGTGCATGCCACAAGTCGATTGTTAACGATTTTTCGGCAACTGTATTAAAGAATGGAATGAACGCATACAGCAAAAGCAAGCTGACGAACAAGGCCAGAAAGGCCAGCAGGAGAGATTCGGTCAAAAACTGCCCGATTAACTGAAACTGCAGCGAGCCGACAGCTTTGCGAACGCCGATTTCCCGGGCTCGTCCGGCCGATCGGGCCGTTGCCAGATTGATGTAGTTGACAATGGCAATCAGGAGAATGAATAAACCGATGGCGGAAAATGTATAAACGTACGCCATATTACTACCATTCTCTTCGCCCATGAGGTGCGTAGAACGCAGGTGCATATCGGTCAGTGGCTGAAAGAAAATGTCAAATTTGACTTTCTGTTCACCTTCGTCGCCGATTGCCTTCGCTATGTATTTTCGGTAAAAAGCTGGCATTTTTTGCACCAGTTTCTGCCGATCGTTAGCCTGGTTCAACAGGACATAGACCATCGAGTTGAAGTTATCCCATTTGCTCAGGTTGATACCGCTCACCAGTGTATTGGCATACGGAAGAATAGCCTCGAAGGCCAGATGGTGATTAGCCGGTGGGTCTTTGATTACGCCGGTAACAGTAAAGGGAATGTTCTCTTTGACGGTCACCACTTTTCCGAGTATGCCGTCTGTTTTACCAAACAGGCGTAGCGCGAGCTTTTGCGTCAGAATCAGACTATTCGGATCTGCCAGGGCTGTTTGCGGATTCCCCTGCACGAATGCATAGTCGAAGAAATTGAACAGCGTTGAGTCGGCGTAAATAATATCTTTTGTGTATAACGCTTTGGCACCTACTCTGAGCAGGGCTTCATTGCTTGTTTTAACCCGTAGTACGTTCCCAACTTCCGGATATTCCTGTTGCATGGCCGGTCCCATTGGGGCCGAGGCAATACCGAGTTTATATTCATTATCGGCCCACTGGATGCGGAGATTAAGGCGGAAGATCCGATCTGCGTTCGCATGGTAGCGGTCGTAGGTAAGCTCATCGTTTACGTAGAGACCCAGCAGAATAGCACACGCCATACCACTGGCTAACCCCAGCAACGTAAGTAGACTATACGTCTTGCTACGGACCAGGTTCCGAACGGCAATTTTTAGGTAACTGCGGAGCATGGGTTTAGGGGGGAAGAGCGGAAGTAAAGGGAGGAGGGGGAAGAAGGGAAGTAAAAGGAGGGCAAGAATAGAGATAAAAGTTCTTTATTCTCCTTCTCCCTTTATTCCGTCCTAAGTGATTTTATCGGATTCGCCAGGGCCGCTTTTACGGATTGGAACGAGACGGTTAGCAGAGCAATGAAGACGGTTAAGCCGCCCGCCAGCAGAAATACCCACCAGTGAATATCAGTTCGGTAAGCGAATCCGTTCAGCCAGTTGTGCATGGCGTACCAGGCTACGGGCGAGGCAATGACAAGGGCAATAACTACCAGTCGCATAAAATCTTTCGAGAACAGCGCCATCAGGCTGATTTCTGACGCGCCTAATACTTTCCGAATGCCGATCTCCTTGGTCCGTTGCTCGGCCATGAACATCGACAGGCCAAACAGACCCAGGCAGGAAATCAGAATGGCAACTCCGGCAAAGATGCTGAACAAGGTCTGCTGCGTACGTTCGCGGGCGTAAAGCCGGTCGAAGCGCGCGTCGAGGAACTGGTAGTCGAATGGGCGCTCGGGGAAGTTTCGTTTCCAGATCGCTTCAATGTGTTTTAGCCCCGCTTCCACGCGTTGGCCACCGCCCCCGATGTGCATGGATAACCAGTTGAGCCGTTCAGGGGCCATGACCATCGCAATCGCCGACATATTCTGATGCAGCGATTCGAAGTGATAATCTTTCGTTACGCCGATGATCTGACCGTCGCGACGGCCGTAGCGGAAGCGTTTACCAATGGCCTGCTGGGGAGTCCAGCCCAACAGTTTTACGGCCGTCTCATTCAGAATAATCATGGACGTATCGGTAGAGAACGAGCGCGAGAAATTGCGGCCGGCCGCCATGCTGATCTGATACGTCGGAATAAAATCTTCGTCAATCTGCAGCCCCCGCAGGTTGACGCTAACCGGAGCCATGCTGTCGCCTTTCATGGCCGATGCATCCCACGAGTCTAACAGACGTCCGGACGGAACCCGCGACGATCGGCCCACCTCCCGAATAATTCCGGTAGATTTTAACTCCTGCTTCAGGGTCTCGTAATTGGTGGTTGAATCACCTACGTCGGATAACAGAACAATCTGATCTTTCTGATAACCCAGGCGGTAGTTCTGAATGTAGCTCATCTGGTTGTATACAACCGCCGTGGCGATGATGAGCGCAATGGCAATGGCGAACTGAGTAACGACCAGCACCTGCCGCAGATTACCGTTCCGCATGGCCGAAGCAACCTGCCCTTTCAGGACACCGATGGGCCGGAAGGAGGTCAGGAAAAAGGCTGGATAGCTGCCCGCCACTAATCCGGTCAGTAACGTAATGACAACCAGAATGCCAAGGAAGACGGGGTCGAAAAGCTGCTGGAAGGAAAGTTGTTTCTGCGTAAACTCATTTAAATAGGGTAGGCCGATGAGGAGGAGGAGCATGGCAATCACCACGGCAAAAAGTACCAGTAAAATAGACTCACTCAAAAACTGACCAATGAGTTGAGTGCGCAAGGCCCCTACAACCTTGCGCATCCCAACCTCCTTGGCCCGGCCCGCCGAACGGGCCGTTGCCAGATTCATATAATTGATGCAGGCAATCAGCAGAATGAACAAGCCGATGGCCGAAAATAAATAGACGTACCGGATGTCGCCACTGGGTTCGATTTCTGAGTCGGTATGCGAGTGCAGGTGGATGTCGGTTACTTTCTGTAGGTTCAGCACCGACCATTTTGACGCCTTTGTACCGCCTTCGCTGGGCACATGCTTGTCCTGAAAAGCAGGGAAAGCCTTCTCCATACGTTGGGGATCGCTTCCTTTGGCCAGCAGCACGTACGTATTGAACGAATTGTTGCTCCAGTTGGTCCGTAACCCCTCGGCCCCATAAGCCCTTGGATCGTTCAACGTAGAAAAGGATACCAAAAACTGAGGGTGAAAATGAGCTTGTGCCGGCAACGATTCATAAACACCCGTAACGGTCATATCGAATTGATTATCATACCGAATCGTTTTGCCGACGGGATTCTCTTTGCCGAAGTATTTCTCCGCCATTGGCCGGGAAAACATAATCGAAAACGGGTTTTCCAGGGCTTTATCCGGGTTGCCGCTCACCAACTCAAAGCTCAATGTTTTGAACAGGCTGGCTTCCGAAAAATATACATCCTGCTCATCGAACCGGTTTTCACCGTAGCGAATCAGTCCATTTGTTTCCAGGGTTCGGATTACCTGTTCGGCTTCGGGGAAGTCCTGTTTGATCAACGGTCCAAATGGAGGAGCGGCCTGCGCCAGACGTAACGATGGCGCTCCGTCCGACGAAAGGAAAGTGCGCGTTACGCGGTAAACGCGGTCGGCATTGGCATTATACCGGTCGTAGCTAAGCTCATCTCTGACGTACAGCGCAATCAATAAAAAGCAGGCTAGCCCAACAGCCACCCCAACGATGTTGATGATGCTGAATGCTTTGTGTTTCCGAAGATTACGTAGGGCGATGAGCAAGTAGTTGCGTAACATAGTCAACCGGATCAGAGTGGAATGTTGGCATAATATCCCAAACGCTATACCAGAAAGGTAAGTGATTGATAGTCAGTTACTGTTACGGGTGCCCATTAGAAAAATGTCCGCAAACGGACGACAGACGTACATTTGCGGACAGGCAATTTGGAGCAGGGGAAGTTTATTAAATCTCTGTTTTATACAGATGACAGTTATTATAAATACGCTATCAATAGCTAGCATAACGGTTTTGATTGGTGAACTGAACCTAAGGTTCAGTTTTGGTTATATTTCATATTCTTAAAAAATTGGTCGTGTTTTGGAGGCAGCCGTTGAACAATTATCGGATTACGAACGCGAGCGCAGTAAACCAATACCTACTCTTATGCACGGTGCCATTCAGGGTAATTTGATTAGTTAACTATCTGCTTGCCTTTGGGGGAAACCCTGTTGGATCGTCGTACCAGGCATTCAAGCTGTATTAATTTATGATCAGCTATGAGTTTTTTCATAACGATGATATGCTAGCTGACCCTAACGTGGCTATGAACTTTCAATATCAAGCAATTTTCCTGATTACTTTGATTTGTGAATGCGAACGTCGCCGAGCACGAGTCCCTTCTGTAAGTAGGCCCCGCCTGTATACTTGACATTCGATTCACCGAAAGCCGTTACGCCTAGTCGGTTTGACGCAGACAGTCGTAGTTGACTATCGCCGTACAGGCTGGTCGCTACGTTCTTGCCGACCAAATTTTCAGCGTCGATCTGGCTCTCACCGTATACCCGGTACAGCTGCTCATCGGCGTTGCCCGACTGAATAGTTACTTTGTTTTCGCCGTAAATGTGCGCTCTTAAATCGTTCACGTGCAGCGAAGCCAGCGTTACGGTAGACTGCCCATATACCCGAAGCTTGAATACATCACTACTGATGTCGCTTTGGCAGACGGCCTCTTCTTCACCGCGTACCTCCAGTTCGTTCAACTGGCGATACGTGATGTAGGCCGTCACTTTCACATCTTTACCGTAGATTGGACGTTTAGACGAATTGTCGCCGTCATAGACCCGCTCCTGTTTTACCACAATCTTGGCGTCGTCCAGATAAAGGCGGAGGGTGTTATCGCGCACAAAGCAATTCACTTTTTCGGGTGCGACGTTTTCGTACTCCAATCGAACATTCTCCTGGTTACCCGATACAAGTACAACTCGAATGAGCGGACTGACAACAACTTTGTCGAAAGACGGCAGCGTCCTGGTGGTCGATTGCGCGTAGGCCATTGAGACCGTAAGGCAGATAAAGCAAACGATGTTTAGTAGAGACTTCATGCGACAATAGACTTTGAGTGTGATTAATCGGAACCTTATTCTGCTCGCAGACTGTCGGCTGGATTAGCCAGCGCAGCCCGGTACGTCCTGATTCCGATGGTGAAGACACCCAACAGGAGCAATACCCCTACGCTGAGTCCTAAAGTTTCTGCGCCGATGGAAACGTGGTAGGCAAAGTTGATTAGAAATGCATACCCTGCCAGATAGCCCAGCGGTACTGCAACAGCAGCTGCTATTAACAAAAGCTTCACAAAATCGCGGGATAACAGCCAGATGATTTGTTGCACCTCGGCTCCCATCACTTTCCTAACACCTACTTCCTTCACGCGGGTCTGAGTATTGTAGGTAACCATGCCCAGAAGTCCCAAACAGGCAATGGAAAAGGCCAGCGCAATTAATAAGCTCATAAAATCGGTATCCGTCGTATGCGAATGCCGCTGCTGCAAGAAGTCGTCGTACCACTGTCCTTCAAATGGCGTATAAGGAGAAAGTCGCTTCCAGATACGTTTGACATCCGCCAGTACGGCTTCTTCGGCTCCGGCCGCTACACTGACCGTCAGATAGCGAAACTGGTTGGGCTGGTTGCTGAGCACCAATGGCTTGATAGCCCAGGCAAACGAAGTGAACCGAAAATCTTTCACAACCCCGGCAATCGATACCTCGGTGCTGTCATTGAACCATAACGATTGGCCAACGGCTTGCTGGGGTGTACCTAGCCGGAATGTTTTTACGGCTTCTTCGTTAATCACTACCAAACCGGCGGATGTATCGGCTGTGCTGACGGGTAGGTTCTGCCCAGCCAGGATAGTCAGATTCATCGTTGGAACGAATTGGTGATTAACCGACCAGGTGAACGCCATGGATGAATCCGGCCCCGATCGCTTTGGCTTTATGATCTGAGTGTTGCCATGCGAGCCGAACAATTCGGAGGTTGCCGATACGCGTTCGACGCCCGCTAATCGGTTTAGCTCATTGGTGAAGCGCTGGGTCGGGACATCGTTGAGCGGGAGAGTAAGGATGCGTTCGCGTCGGAAACCATAATCGCCCGTGGCCATGTAATCCATCTGACGAACCATGGTCTGCAGGGCAATCATGGCAACGAGTGAAATAGCAAACTGAGCCACAATCAGTGATTTTCGTAATGAGATGCCTCGCACAATACGTACTCCGGTTTGACTACGTAATACCTGAGCGGGGTCAAAGCTGGATAAAACTCTGGCTGGCACAAGACCTGCCAATGACCCGGCTGCGAGGCTGAACGAAATAAAGGCAACCCCGATTTTCCAGTCCCAGCGAACGCCACCAATGAGCCATTGCTGCACGAAGGGCATGGGTTTAATCAGTTCCAGCATGCCGTAAGCCAGTCCCAGCGCCAGTACGGATAAGACAATCGACTCCGCCATAAACTGACCTATCAACTGCCAGCGTACAGCTCCGGAAACTTTTCGAATGCCTACCTCGCGCGCACGACTTAGAGAGCGGGCCAGGGTGAGGTTAATGTAATTGAATACCGCCAGTAACAGCGTCACTAAACCCACGCCAATCTCTACGAGTAAACCAGAAACCTGAGGTTCATACGTACTCCGCATTAGCTCTTCGCGGGCTGGCGATAACTGGTCGAATGGCTGGGTTCGAAGGGTATAGCCTTTTACGTCCTTGAAGCGTAAATTATGAGTAACCCGGCTAAGTACAGTAGGAAGGACGGTATCAAGAGCGTCGGCGGCTGTGCCGGGTTTTACGACAACATACGTATACCCTGTCTGGAACTGGGTCCAGTCTTCAAAAGCCGAGCGGTGTTCGGGTTTGAACGTCGTTCCCAGCGAATAAAGCATGTCGAACACCAGGTGCGACTTTGCGGGCTGCTCAGCAAGTACGCCCGTAACAGTGAATGGGCCTAAATCACTATTTGTCAAGGTCTGGCCGATTGGATTCGCCGTACCAAAGAATTTAGTGGCTGTCTCCTGCGTAAGCACCACGGTGTTAGGTTCAGTAGCTGGTCGGCCTTTAGCCAGTTTGAAATTGAAGATTCGGAAAAAGCCCGGATCAACGGCGAACGACATCGTGCTGAGCCGTTTGTGATTGCCCGAAAATTCACCGTACGTTCTGACGACCCGAGTGGCTTCTTCAATAAAGCCATACTGCTGCTTAAGCAACGTACCTAACGGCATGGGCGACGTAGCAAACGGCGTTACGTCATTATCTAAGCCGACCGCATCCGTGATAATGCGGTACGTCCGATCGCGGTTTGGGTGAAAATGATCGTAATCAAAGGCGCCCTTAATATGCGCAATGGCCAGGAAACAAACCGTTAGGCCAGAAGCCAACCCAAAGACGTTGATAAACGAAAACAGCCTGTGTTTCCACAGATTCCGGATGGCGATTTTAACGTAGTTTTTGAACATAATAAGTTAGGGGAAGTAAGGAGAAGAGGGGGACGAGGGAGTAAGGATAGAGCAGAAAAGCTCCTTCGTCCTCTTCCCTTTACTCCCTTTCTTTCATTCCATTCGTAAACTTTTTACCGGATTCATCAGCGCGGCTTTTATGCTCTGAACGCTGACCGTAAACAACGCGACGGTGGCAGCAAGTAGACCGGCTACGGCAAACACCGGCCATTCGATATCAATCTTGTACGTATATTCCTGTAAGAATACCTTCATTGCGTAGTAGGCGATCGGTGTGGCAATGACGAACGCGATCATAACCAGTTTAAGGAAATCTTTCGACAGGAGCGACACAATGCTGACGATGGTTGCGCCAAGTACTTTCCGAACGCCAATCTCTTTCGTTCGTTGGGTGACCACGAAGGAAACCAACCCAAACAGGCCGAGACAGCCAATGAAGATGCCGACAATAGCGAAGAGGGTCAGAAAGTTAGATAGCTTACGCTCGTCTTCGTAAAAGATTCGTAGTTCGTCGTCCAGAAACCTCGGTTCATAATAATAGTTCGGAAACAGTGCTTTCCAGTGCTGGCCAATGTGTTGAAGCGCGGCTGTTTTCTGACTTGGATCGATGCGGATGCTGGCTTCCTGAAAATTCCATCCGGCATACAAAAACACGTGGGGGACGATGTCTGATCTAAGACTTTGCGAATGATAGTCTTTCACTACGCCCATGATGGTAAAGGGCTTATCAACATACAACGTAATACGCTCGCCTATTGCCTTTTCTGGGGTTTTGAAGCCCAGTTCGCGAGCGGCTCGTTCGTTGATGATGGCGACCGTATTGGTATCGGTCTGGGTCCACGACCGACCGGCCAGCAGGGGAATCTTGAAGAAGTGTAAATAATTAGTGTCAACGTACTGGAACCGGAAGGTACGTTCGCCTTTGGGTAGGTTATGGTGACGAACGTTCTCCCACCACCAGTTGCGGTTGCTCGATGGTGTCGTCAGGGCAAACGCTACGTCTTTAGTTTCCGGATGCTGCTGTAACTGCTGCCGAAAACGCTCGCGCAGAACGGCATTGCCTTTGTCGGGCATCTTCACCGTCACGACCGCTTCTTTGTTGAAGCCCAAGTCGGTTTCGTAGAAATATCGTATCTGTTTAACGCCGATCAGCGTACAGATCACCAGGACCTGGGCAATCACAAACTGCGTAACGACCAAGACCTGCCGCAGCGAAATGCCGCTTCGTTTGGCAATAAACAAACGGCTACGTAACGCGCGGATCGGTTGAAAGCCAGCTAACACCAATGCCGGATAACTACCCGCTAAGCCGGTGACGATACCCCCCAACACGACCAGAAAGAGAATGGTATCAGCCCGCCAGACTTCTGATTGTGTTACCTGAGTGGTCAACAACTGATCGGCGTACTGAATGAGTTGCGTAGCCAGCAGACTGCCTAGTCCAATAGACAGAAAGACCAGCAAAGCCGTTTCGCCAAAGAACTGCGTGATGAGTTGCGTCCGACTACTCCCCAAAATTTTACGGACAGCTATTTCCCGACCACGTTGGGAGGCTTGTACCGTTGCCAGATTAATAAAATTGATGCATGCAATGACAACCAGGAAGAGGCCAATACCCATCAGGGTGTACAGCATCCACTGCGGAATAACATAGTTGTACGGATCGGCGTCGCTCTGCGTGTCGCGGTGCACATCGACAAGTGGCAGCAGTTCAAAACCTTTGTACCAAGTGCTGTTGTTTTGATGAGCAAGTTTGGTTAATGCTGCTTCGATCGCCCGGACAGATGCGCCCGGTTTTAGCAGCACGTAGCCATGATGCATGGAATCACCACCATTCCAATACGTCTCATTCGTGTATTCCTGTTGAATTCGTTTCAGGGTTTCGCGGGAGGCCAGCACCTGTATCTGAAACTCCGAGTTGATCGGCATCTTTCGAATAATGCCTGACACGGTTAGGTCAACGTCGTTTCGGATGCGAATCTTCTTCCCGAGCGCATCCCCGTTTTTGAAGAAACGTCTGGCGGTTGGTTCGTCTAAAACAACCTGATAGGGTTGACTAAGCGATTGCTGAGGTGAGCCGCTAAGCCATTCCACATCAATCATGTCCAGAAATGAAGGCGGGGTAAAATAGATGTGCTTAACGTTAAACACCGTCTGCCCAACTTTTAACCCATCTGCATCGATGGCATACGTATTAACGGCTCGCTCAACGCCCGGAATCTGGTTGTTCAGTGCCTGAATAACGCCCTGCGGCACGTGCGACCCTTTTTCACTATTCTGATTTATGTTGATCAGCCGGTAAAGCCGGTCGGCGTTTTTGTGATACCGGTCGAAACTGTACTCGAACCGCACGATCCAGAACAGCACAATGGCGACACCCAGACCCAGCGTCAGGCCGGTCAGGTTAATCAGCGCATACCCCCGGTTGCGAATCAGACTACGCCAGGTGGTTTTAATGAAGTTAAGCAGCATAAGGTGTCAGATTTTCGGTTGGTTCCGTGCGCAGGCGACCACATTTTCTTTCCTGTTTAATTATTTCTGTTCGAGATAGGGTCTGGTAAACAGATGGTTATCCACAAGCGAGGAAGCTCTTACGCACCTTACCTTTAGTGCGGGACTAACTCTCTTACGCTATCTCATTGCCTGCAAGGACTTCGGTGGAGATTGCCACAGTACGTTGACGATCATCCAGCGGCCATTGTCTTTGATAAGGTGGATATAGTCGATCCCCCATACGGCCGTTACTTTAGCCGATGCGGTTTTGTCGGCCACCTCAAATACGTCGACTGTTCTCGGAGAATTGGCATCGGCGCGGTTACCCGCTTTGTTCCAGGTCTTGGCCAACCGGATTAGGGCTGGAAAAGGCATTTCCAACTGCTTCGAGTAGGCGTTAGTGTTGTTGTCGAATAAAAACCCCCGCTTTTGCAAAGCAGGATGAATACTCTGATACGCTAGTGTTGTATCGACTTTGTAGAACGTATCGATATAGTTGAAGCAAGCCTGCCGTACATCCGCTACGTCGTCGGTCTGACTTGTTTGTGAAAAAGCAGTAAGACCAGATAAGATTAGGAGCGTTGATAGAATTGCTGATTTCATGATACGATGCTGTCTGGGTGATTGTATATGTATTGAATTAATTGCTTGTCTTAAAGGCCACTTCGTGTTCCACAAGTGGATAGCCCTCGGGCGTCTGGAAGCCTCTATCAGTCAGCCAAAAGGAATAATCCCAATTTGGCTTTAGCGCTACCTTTAACCGAATCGATCGGTTGTTGTCGCTAAAACCTATGACATCTCGCAATGGAAAGTGTTCTTTTCCTTTGGTACCCAGGTTTATGGATATCTTCTTTGGGTTCATCGGCTTATCAAATCGAACCACTAACTCGGTTAAGGTCGGATCAATGACCTGAGTTTGACCAGTCAGTGGTTCAACCGCTACTACGTGGGCTCGCTTCTGATCGTAAGCTTGCTGGAGTGCAGGCAAGTCAGTCGCTGTCTTGCCGAAAAACTCAACAACACGGGGCATAAAGCTCGATAAGGTGGGGTACTGGCTCCGGTTGTTTTCATAGTCGTTCAGCAAATCAACCAATCCTTGGGTCCAGATAAACCCCCGCGCTTCTTCATCGCGTAGCTGCCGACTAGCCGTTGAGCCCTTTTGGTTGTGACTGGCCATGTATCGTACGACGGATGCGCGGACCAGCGATTCATAAAACATCGTTTTCCAGTTGGTGTATGCCTGCCGACGCATTTGCTCGGCAACGTTCGGAAATATAGCTTTCCCCGCGGCTTCTAATTCATCTTCGTACTTATCGATCAGTGCGTTAACGAACGAATGGTTAAACTCGTGAATAATGGTCGGTAAGACGGCCCCTTCGCTGTAAACCGGATTCTGCGTACTGTCAACGACCCAGGTGCCCATAATGGCGTAGATCTCTTCCTGTTCGTTCGGAAGAATCGCTTTTGGCCCATAATTACCTCCGCCATTTCCGATACCGATCACTACGTTGAACTTGCCGGCTGGGAGCGTGCCGTAGTATTGCTTGTACCAGTTCTTGTCTACTTTATCTAATACCTGGCGGAACCGGTTGATAGCCGTTTGGTACATAGCTTCATGTTGATCGAAAAATTGCTGGCAGTGCGCGTCCTGATAGAATTTCTGTAACAGGGTAGCGAATTTTTCAGCATTGGTCGCGCCCCAGCGTTTGTCGAGATGCGCGTTTGTGAATGCTACGATCGGTGTTAACGATGGCGGTTGCTCCAGGTGAATGGCCATCGACATGACCGCATCATAACTGACTCCGTTATCCTGCGCTACTTGCTTAGCCATCACTACCGCCGGATGTGTTTTGTAGGCATCAAAATGCTGGTGAATGTCCCGTACATAAGCCGCGAAGTCGTCTTCATTGTATTCATTATTTCCCGCTAATCGAAACACGATACTTAGTAATTCAATACGTCGATCGACCTGTGGTTTCAACGATACCGACTGAGCCAGCAGCGTAGAGGACAGTGCGAAGAGTAGGGCGATAAGGCTAATAAATCGTAACATGTGTTATAGAGGAATGAACGCAAGATGTGGGATGGACGACCTGTATTCTGCTTTTTAATACCAGGCCGTACGTTCGTAGCTAATCGGTTTTTAAGGATTTAACCGGATTCATCAGGGCCGCTTTGATGCTCTGGAAACTGACGGTTAACAAGGCGATGCCAATCGCCAGCGAACCTGCCAGGGCGAACATCCACCAGCCGATGGTGATTCGATACTCGTAATTCTGTAACCATTGGTGCATAACGTAGCCAGCCACGGGCGAGGCAATCAGGATGGCGATAACCACCAGCTTAAGGAAATCTTTGGACAAGAGCGCTACGATGCTGGCGACTGAGGCACCCAATACCTTGCGCACGCCAATTTCTTTCGTACGTTGCTCAGCGGTGAAAGCCGCCAGGCCAAATAAGCCCAGGCAGGCAATGAATATGGCCAGACCTGCGAAGACCGTCGTTAACGTACTGACGACGGTTTCGCTTCGGTAGAGCGTCTCGTATTCCGAATCGACGAAGAAGTACGAGAAGGGGAGCTTGGGATTCATGTCCCGGTACAGGGCTTCGAGGCTGGCTAGGGCCTGCTTGGTCTGACCTGGTTGCGGACGAATCAGAATGTTATCGTAGTTCCAATGTTCAGTCAGGCGAATGATAAGCGGGCGAATCGGAACGTGGAGCGAATTGAAGTGGAAGTCTTTAACCAATCCCACAATCTTACCCGGCCTTCTGCCGAACGAGAGCGGCTGACCGATCGGATCTTTATAGCCGAGCCGCTTGGCCGCCGACTCGTTGATCAGGTAATTGGTCGAATCGGTGCCGAAGCTGGGAGAGAAATCCCGGCCCCGAACCAGCTTCAGTTTCATGGTGCTGACAAAATCGTAGCCCACGCCTGTGTTGTTGAACTGAATTGCCACCGACGGATTTTTTCCAACCCAATCTACCCCGTCGGTTGTGTTGCCATTATACAGGGGGCTAGTTTGCATATGCGTAATCGACCGAATACCGGGCATACGTAACAACTCCTGCTTAAAGGTTTGATAGTTTTGCACCAGCGCGCCTTCGCTTTTTACCTGAATTAAGTTCTCACGATCGAAGCCCAGGTTTTTGGTTTGTATGTACTGAATTTGCCGATAAACCACCACCGTTCCCACAATCATCAGCATCGACAACACAAACTGAAAGACGACCAGCCCTTTCCGGAACAATTGTGCCCCTGCGCCAAACCGGACTGTGCCTTTCAGGATGCGTACCGGTTGAAGTGACGACAGAAACAGAGATGGGTAACTGCCCGCCAGTCCACCGGTTACTATGAGCAGTGCCAACAGCAGTAACCAGAAAAATGGCTGATTGAGCGGTAAGGTAAGTTGCTTGCTGGTCAGCTGATTGAAAACCGGTAACAGCAAACTCGCCAACATCACGGCTACTACCAGCGCCAGCGTGGTCAGCAGAAAAGCTTCCCCCATAAATTGCCCAATCAGCGACGATCGTTCGGCTCCGACTACTTTCCGAACGCCCACTTCCCGCGCGCGCTTCGCCGACCGGGCCGTGGCTAAATTCATGAAGTTGATGCTGGCGATCAACAATAAAAACGCGGCCACGATGCTGAATAGACGAACGTACTCAATGCGTCCGCCATTGCGCTGGCCGTTGTTAAAATTGGAGTAGAGATAAGCCTCGGTTTCGGGTTGTAGAAACAGCTCAATAGTGAAGTTAGCGCCAATGTCTTTGTTACGTCCTTTGAGAAAGGTTTTCAGTTTAGCGTTGACCTTGGCAGGATCGGCATCTGGCCGGAGTTGGAGCCGGGTTCCGGGACCGGCGTTACTCCAATCGGTAAGCCAGGGCTCCCGCTTCAGGTAATCGGTCCAGTTGAGCAGAAAGTCGTATTTGTCGGGGGCATTTGTGGGTAGGTTCTCGAATACCGCTGCTACCTGATAATCAGTTCCATTGTCGAGCCGGATGGCTTTTCCCAGAGCTGCCTGCGGGTTATTAAAATAGGTTTCGGCTACTTTTCGGGATACTGCAATCGTGCGGGGAGTACTGATGGCGGTAGTGGGTGTTCCGGCAAGCAGCGGTAAGCCATACATGCTGAACCAGTCCGCTCCGACGTAATGGCCAGATTGCCGGGCTACCTTATCCCCAACGCTGAGCACGTGCTGCTCGACCGACGAAAATCCGGCGGCATATACGACCTCGGGAAGGTGCCGTTTCAATTCATCGGCTATTATACCGGGCGTGTCTTCGTCCGTGACAATCCGGCCATCGGCAATCTCGTGCTCCATTACCCGGTACAGATAAGGCGCGTTGGCATATTGCGTTCCGATGCTCAGTTCATCCTGAATCCAGAGTGAAATCAACAGACTGGACGCCATACCTAACGCCAAACCAAGAATATTTATGGCTGAGAATGTCTGGTTCCGAATGAGATTACGCAGCGCGATTTTTACGTAATTGCGAAACATGAGCGTCTGGGTTGAAAGGGTTCTGGAACAACAATTATAAACTCCCCAAATGCCATACCATAAATAATGTTTCTGATTTAGAGCTAGTTAACTTAGGGTATCCTTTAGCTATGTCCGTAAACGGACGCCAAACGGACAGTTGCGGACAGGAGAGAAAAGGCTACTGAGCTAAGACTCCGGCAACCATAAAGCCCTGTATAAGACCTGAATCAGCCGTTTGTCATATTGGCATTGCTTAAACCTGGGATAGCGCCCTATCTTGTGCTGCGGTCTGAGAACAAGGGCTGCTCTCTTCCCTGATGAAAAAGATCTTCTTTTCGTTTGCAACCGCCCTGCAAAACATCCGCACCCGCTTCTTCCACACTATGCTGTCAATTCTCGGCATTGTAATTGGCGTTGCTGCTTTGGTCGCAATCCTGTCGCTGATCGACGGCATGGAACAGTATGCACGGGAGCAAATTACGAAAACCACTACGCTGAAATCCATAGTCGTGCAGCCGAGTCTGTACAAATCGGTGAACGAAGTGCAGGTCCGTAAAAATGACTTCGCTTATTTTCAGCATGATACGTTCCGGAACATGCGGTCGTCGCTCACCAAACCAGCCACCGCTTATCTTTACTCGAGACAAAACGATGAGATTTCCGAAAAGGCAACCAACCGTAAAATAGGTACGATCATTACGGGGGCAAGTTTGCCGCTCCACCCGGATCTTGAACTGATTCACGGCCGGACTTTCAACGAATCGGAACTTAACGAACAACGGCCGGTGGCTTTTATCAACCAGCGATTAGCCAAACAACTGGTTGGTAACAAGCCAGAGAAAAACGCAATTGGACAGCAGATCGTGTACAGAGATAAGGTGCTGACAGTGATCGGAATTTCGGCGGATAAAGATGCCAAAGCGGGGCAGTTACTGCTTCCTTTAACCGTACTGTCGGATAGCGCTTTGAAAGCGGTTCCACCATTCTGCGTAGTCGAAGCCCGGAGCGTTGAGGATGTCCCCGCCCTGAAAACAGAAGTTGAGAACTGGCTGAAGGCAAACATGAAAAATGGGCTCACGGATTTCTCAATTGTCACCAATGAGCAGCGGGTTGATCAGGCAGCTAAAGGGTTCATGCTGTTCCGGCTCATTATGGGGTTGATCGTCGGTATTTCGGTATTGGTGGGCGGCATTGGTGTGATGAACGTACTGCTGATTTCAGTAACCGAACGTACCGTGGAGATTGGCGTTCGCAAGGCACTTGGTGCCAAAAAACGGGATATCTTATGGCAATTTCTGTCCGAGTCGGTTACGATTTCAACCTTCGGCAGCTTACTGGGACTGGCACTAGGCCTGCTTAGTACGCTGGCATTTATTCCCATTGTAAAAGCGATTACGGACGTACCGTTTCAGGTTGCCTATACCTGGAACACGTTCTTCGTAATCATGGTCATTGCCATGCTGATTGGGGTGATATTCGGCACCTACCCTGCCATGCGTGCCGCCCGACTCGACCCCGTCGAAGCGATCCGACGCGAGTAGGCAGTTCTGGGAAATGGCATAACGTTGAGTGCAGTTACAAAAAGTACACCCATTGTCACGACTTACTTGCGGCTGTTCAATGCCAATTTGATTACGTATAACCAATTGTAAGCGATATGCTTGGCTTGGGATAAAGTCACTACGAGTCATCCGCCAGGGACTTCTGTTAAAATAAACAAGTTTCGTCGTTGACGGGTCTAATCTGTATCGCACACACTCGACTCCCATTGAAATAGATGAGATATAGATTTGGCAAGATCACAGTCTACGACACCACTTAATTTTAATGGGTAAGTATAGAGAACATCTAGCAATCCTCGTTCAAAACGGACGGACGTTTTAGGGGACACTTGTAACAACCAACCTGTCTGCTAATTTTATCGATGGTTAGGAAAGAGAGGACTTAGCGCGTCATGCTGTAATTAGATGGGTATTCGCTTCAGTGTGTTTATTATGTTGAGCATCAACTGGTGTTGTGCTTTTGCTCAGCCCTCGAGTTCACCGGCCTCATTCGTTGGAGATCAGCACTCATGGGCGGTTTTGCCCAACTATGTAGATGCCCCTGATTTGACCTTCACTTGGCGCCTGACTCAGCAAGTAGGTTCCCCTCAAGGTACCTTTCTTGCTCTTTTATTTCAATCGCAGACTTGGCGAAGCATTCCCTGGAAACACCGGTTGTATGTCTTCTTTCCCCATTCTAAGTCAACCCAAACTGGATTTCTCACTTTACAAATGGATTTTGATGTCAGTCAGGCGCAAACCGCTCTCAGCCAGCTTGCTCAAGCCACCGGCGTGCCCTGTGCTATTTTGTGCGACATCCCTAACCAACCTCTGTTTGATGGTAAAGAAGAGGAAGAACTACTCAACTTTACGTTTGAACAATTTCTGGCCACCAAAGACACCACCTGGCCTCTGCTGTTGCCTATGGTGAAAGCAACGGTTCGGGCCATGGATGTGCTGCAAGCGGCCAGCCAACGTCATCATCTGCCATTGCTTAACCGGTTTGTGGTCGCAGGCCATTCAAAAAGAGGGCATACCGCCTGGTTAACGGCTGCTGTTGACCGACGCGTAGCCGGGCTGATTGCTCAAGGGTTCAATACCTTACATTCAGCGCTTCAAATCCCCCACTATTATGCTACTTATGGCGCTTTGGATCAGTCGGCTTTAGCGGCTAAACGAGTCATTGAACAAATCAACAGCCCTACAGGTCGACAACTGCTGGATATTGTGGACGCATATACCTATCGTCAGCATCTAACCATGCCTAAGCTGGTTATCGTCGGGACGAACGATGATTATACGCCTGTCGACGCATTGAACCTCTATTGGCCCGATTTACCTGGCAGCAAGTCCGTACTCTCCTTACCAAATACGGGGCATGTAGGAGCCAATTATGATTCCCGGCTTTATCCAACGGCCTATGCGTTTATTCAGCGGGTTGCTCAGGGAAAATCCATGCCGACAGTCGAAAGCACTTTCCAGTCAACCGCACAGGGGTCCCGGTTGGTAATAGTCACGAAAGACTCTGCGGTATCGGCGCGCGTTTGGACCGCTACATCACCTACGCTTGATTTTCGGGAGGCCCAGTGGAAAAAGAAATCAATACCATTGACGAAGTCTGCCGCTTCCCCCAAAGACCATCCTGTTCACCGGTCTTATCAGATAAACTTAAAAAGACCTTCGTCGGGTAATCAGGCCGTCATTGCTGAAGTAGAGTTTGCTTACGCCAAGCAGCGATTCTGGCTGTCAACAATACCTTACATCATGCCGAGTCGATAATTGCCGAAAAAGTCTCTTGGCACCTACTCGTGTTCTTACCCCGATGCAGAGAGCGTTTTTGTAAAACGCTTTAAATAACCTTCTTTTCTTAAAACGATAGAACATTCATGCATCTGCTTCTAGAAACGGGCATTTTAAGCAACAGCTACACATTTTATCAATTCTCTTTACTGCTTAAAGTCCGTAATGGTCTTTCTATCATACCGATATGCCCCACCTGAACCGAACCAAATACTGCCATCGCTAGCCTCTAAAATCCCAAAAAGCATGGTTTTCGTATCGTCAGAATTTAACTCTACCTCGGTTACCGTGGGATTTTTGCCGGACAAAGCAGTTCCATTATAACGGAAGAGTGACCAACCCCAGTTCGTTAGCGAACTCGTCCAGATGTTGCCTTTTTTATCTTCGTAAACATACGAAACACCACGCTCGGTGAAATTTATAAAGCTACTGCCATCATAGCGCCAAAGCCCATACTGGCCCCCCAGCCAGATATTGCCTTTTTTATCTTCGAT
Source organism: Spirosoma fluminis (assembly GCF_054778895.1). Lineage (NCBI taxonomy): Bacteria > Pseudomonadati > Bacteroidota > Cytophagia > Cytophagales > Cytophagaceae > Spirosoma > Spirosoma fluminis. Next base: position 659,901 of record NZ_BAAGZD010000003.1, on the reverse strand, counting down.
GATCGTACGAACATTTATAAACGGGGTGCCCTCATGAGTGAGAGCGGTAAATGTTTTTCCATCATAAAGGAAGGCATTACCTCTGGTGGCAAACCAGAATTTTCCGGTTTTATCTTCAATAATCGAATTAACTTCATTATCATTCTTAAGGAAGAGCCTTTCGTCCGGTGTTAAATTTAACCCTTCATTCATCTTAAAATTTCGAAAGGATTTCCCATCGTAACGGCTAGCTCCATCTCCAGTGCCGAACCAAATAGTCCCAGCTTTATCTTCGTAAATATCAAAAACCCCATTACTGGCAAGCCCCTGCTGGGTAGTAAAATGTTGAAAGGATTTCCCGTCGTAATAATAAACCCCTTCATCAACGGTACTAAACCAAAAATTTCCTTTTCGATCTTCTAACACCGAAAAAAAATGAGCTAAACTCACTTGACTGGTCACATTGGTAAACAATTTTCCGTCATACCGATACACCCCACCAAAGGTTGCCATCCAAATATTACCCTTTCGATCTTGCTTAATGGTACGGGTGATATGGATAGGTCCATAGACTGTACTTAGCTGTTTAAATTCGGACTTGATTGTGTCTTCAGGCTGATCAATTTTGGTTTGTGCTTTGCTGGAAACGTAAAAAGCAAACAGCAAGACCAATGCGTATACGGGTACGTATTTCATCGCTATTTCTTTCGTGGCCTAATGGTTTCTACAAACCTAGTTTTTTTGAGCTGAGCTTTTGTTAACGGCTTGTTAACGAGATGACAAATCTCCCAAAGGTGTACTCTCTGCTCTTTGATATGGTCCTAAAAATCCGGATACGAAACTGGTTTAACTTCGTATCCGGATTTTTAGGACCATATCAATATTTGCTCTAGGGCTACTCCCTGTGTTCGTCTTTAAGTCCTTTTAACAAGGCATAAATGGCCATTGCGTGCCCATGACCAAGGGAAAACTCCTCCGCTAGCCATTGGGTAATCTCACCTGCTTTCACATCCGCTCTCAGAACACCTTCCGTGATTAAGCCCTTTTCCTTAGCCAGTTGACGGAAATCTTCAGGCCCTTTGCCCGTTTTTGCTTTGATCGTTTTCAGATAACCTTGAAAAGACATAGTTGACTACAATTGGGTTTAGAGTAATGAAGTAGTTGTCAATTAATGAGAGCAAAGGTATTGGGTTCCTAGCATCCTCAAAGAGGTGAGATGCGTCCTTTTCAGGGTCATTCACGACAATTTAGGGAAGTATAGGTTCAAGGTAAGCAATGAAACTTTGTTTAAGATAGTCTGTGCCAGGCCACTTCTTCGAGCAGGTTGGCAAGTTAGTTCCGGTCGTTGCTTACGATCGCCCCGGCGTTGGCGATTCGGAACCAGATCAACAAATGCCAACCGTCAAGAACGTAGCGGACAAGCTGAGAAAGTTCTTACGTTGGACGTTAAACCACCTTATGTGTTAGTAGGGCATTCGTTCGGATTCGGTGCCCAAAGGCCGTTTTTTACCCGGCAGATGCAGGTCATTTTGTTCATCGAGATAACCTAGGATTAGTGATTGCTAACATAGAGTTGGTTCTGAAAGAGACTTCAGCGGGCTAAAACCAACAGGAAAAATAGTGTTCATGCTATGCAAAGCTATAAACAAAGTAATCGACAGCTGTTAGTTGGCAGGCAGACGCTTACTGCCTGATCTCACCGCTGTAACGCAAGAAGTACCGGTTTTTGGCCACACAACGTATTATGTCAACTAACTATTCCCTTGAGAACGACGTATCGGACAAGCGTCTCACGAAAACATTGTATCAACAAGACGATGAGAATCACACTCGTCTATCCCCATCATCGAACCGTCGATTCTAACCTCCGCAGTCTATGCGATTAGTTAAAATTAAAATTGTAGGTCAGGCTGGGAATCGGTGCTCCGAAGATGCTTAGCTGGTAGGGCTTGGTGGTCCGCCCCTCGGTTTGGTAAAAGAGCGAGTAGACGTTCTTACGACCATACAGATTGTAAACCGTAAAGTTCCAGTGCCCCTGCCAGCGTCGGTTTTTACGACTGGGATTGTAGATGTTCCAGGAAAAATCCAGTCGGTGATAAGCGGGCAACCGGTTTTGATTCCGTTCGTCGTAATAGGGATACGTCCGGCGTTGATAGATAATGAAGCCTTCCGGACTGGTGTAGGGGCGGCCCGAACTATAGGCGAAATTGAATGAAAAACTGTGGTGTTTAGTCTGGTTAAGGGTTAAGCTCACGTTTAGGCTGTGGGGCCGGTCGTAATTGGCCCGGTACCAGTTGCCTCCGTTGATCTGCTCCTGAAAGTTGACGCCAGTATTTACCTGATTTAAGGTACGGGAATAGGTGTAATTGATCCATCCCGTCAATTCGCCCTTTTTCTTGGAGATCATCACTTCCATCCCATACGCTTTACTTCGGCCCGCTAACAACTGGGTTTCGGGGTAAGGCTGCAACAGAAAATCAGCCCCCGGCTTGTAGTCCAGGATATGCTGCGTACTGCGCCAGTAAACTTCCATCGAGAGCTCAAAAATGGTATTCGATGAGTTTCTAAAATAACCCGCTGACCATAACTGGCTCACCTGGGGCTGGATGTGCGTATCGGCGGTTTTCCAGCGGGCCGTTGGCAATGGTGTAGTTGTATTGGTAATCACCTGCAAATACTGTCGCATCAGGTTATACCCCAACTTAATTGATGAATTGGACGTCAGCGCGTAGCGCAGCCCCAATCGAGGCTCAAAACCACCGTACGATTTACTGACCTGGCCCGCTCCGTATACGGTAGAGTCAATTACCCGGCTTTCATCAGCCACATCGCCGGAAGGGTACTGGCGAACCACCGACGGGCCCAAATTCAAAAAATGGGAGTAGCGCAGTCCAGCCGATACAGCCAGTTGATCGGATAAACGGATCTCATCTTCGGCATGAATACCCAATTCCAGCGCGTTTTCAATCGGTGTCCGCTGGTAGTTAACCGCCGGACTGTTGCCTGGAATCAACTCGCCGGGGTTTAATCGATAATGCGTAGCGCTGACTCCAATTTCAAGCTTCTGGTTTTCTAACTGGTAATTGAGGTTCGATTTGAGCTGACGCTGGAGCAGTGCTTGTTTCAATACTACCTGGTTGTTGGTCGTGTCTTCGGTAGACAGGATGCGGGGAATATACCGAGCGATGAGGGCCGTCGTCTGCACATTTACCCGGCTGTTAACGGCGTGAAACCAGCGCACCATGCCATTGGCCGTTTGCTGGGCGTATTGTGTATTCACCGCATTTACGTTGGCCAGACTACCCACCAGATCTGTCTGAAACAGATCTTGGCTATAATAGCCCATAGCGGTTACGGTGTTGCGGTCATTCACTCGCCAGAACAACTTAGCAGTTGCATCGCCGAACTTGGCCCGAATGTTGTCAAAGCGGGGCGAAACCGCTCGTAACAGAAAATCATTGAATGCCCCCCGGCCCGAGAATAGCAAGGCTACCTTTCCCGCTACCAGGGGTGTCTCAATGGTGAATCGGTTGGCAACTAAACTAACCCCTCCGCTCATACGCAACTGGGTAAGGTTGGGGTTACGCAGGCTGATATCGAGTACCGACGCGGCCCGCCCCCCGTAGCGGGCGGGCACATTGCCCTTATACAGGTCCAGTCCGCTAACGGCATCTGCCGGAAAGACCGAAAACAGCCCAAACATGTGGGTAGGGTTGAAAATGGGCGTATCATCCAACAGGATCAGGTTTTGATCCGTTGTGCCGCCCCGGATGTTGAGGCCATTGGCCGCTTCGCCTACACTAGTCACTCCGGGCAGCATCTGCAGGCCGCGCAGAATGTCAACCTCCCCCAAGGCCGCGGGTATTTTTTTTAGCGTTGAAATGTTAATCTGACTCACTCCCAGCAGGGGCTGACGAACGGTTCGATCATAGCCCTTGCTGGTCACGACCACCTCTTCCAACTGACTCGATACAGACGGAAGTCGGACGTTTACTGTGGTGTTTTCGCGTAGGTAAAGGGTAGTTCGGTAGGGCTGGTAGCCCACACTGCGAATGACAACGACATGCTTTCCAGAAGGCAAGCTAACCAAAAACTGTCCCTGATCATTGGTGTAGGTGCCTTTGCCAATTTTTTCATAGTCAATCAGTATAGTGGCACCAGGTAACTCCCGACCCGTAGCCGAATCGCGGACGATGCCACTAAGCGACAGGAGTCCATTACGGCCGGTCGACTCTTGCGGTGTTTTACTAATCGTTATCGCTTCGGTAGGCTTGTTTGGGGCGAGTAGCCCCTTTGCTATCCCTTCAGGCGGGGCTACAGTCTGCTGAGATTGAGCCACCATCCGCTTTTGTCCATAGCCTTGCCTGTGTAACCAGTCTCTCCATTGGTTCAGCCAGGCATCAGGTACAGGATAGGGTGGAGAGATACCCGCGAATTGGCTATTCGGGACGTAACTATGCAACTCTGCTGACCGGCCCGCCCGGAGCCACTGCTGGTATAACTGGGCGGTCTGGATAGCCACCTGGCTAGCCTTGTCACCTGCCGTCCCCGATAGAGTGGCAATAAACAGGGCGGGAGCATCGGTCGGAACCGACTCGGCGGCTAAGGTACTCACCTCCGCCTGAAGAAGGCTCACAAAGTTGGGGTGGGCTATTTCTGTACGGTTATACACCAGCTGCAGAGCCAGCGTTCCGCCCGTTGAGACGCCGAGCACGCCAATCTGATCCGGTCTGATACTGAACTCGACTGCGTGTTGGCGCAGGTAGCCGAGGGCTTGTTTGCCGTCAGCAAGGGCCGTTGATAGCGCATTCAGCGAATCTTGTGAGCTCAACGCTGCGGTTGACAAGGAGTCTTGAGTAGTTCTATATGGCAAGACAAAAACCGTGATCCCCAGTGCCGTTAGTCGGGCGGCCAAGTCCCTGCTTTCCTGGTCCACTGACCGAGTAGTCAATCCAATCTTCGGAAACAGAAGCACGGCCGTGCCCGTTGCCAGCGCTGAGTCTGGCCAAAAAACCGCTAGCCGTGGTATAGTCGCCAGCGTCAACACGGTATGGCTTCCCGGCTTACCCGATATAACGTCTTCTGTTCCGATCCGGTCAATAGAGCCAGGTGATTTGCTCCCGGGTGGTTGCATTACGGATTGCGCCCAGCCGACATGGTTGGCAAGCAGAGTTAACCCAAGAACGAATACGATAGATTTCATCACGAATTTTAAGTGGATTTCGCCTTTTAGCTTTCGATGGATGAGCAGCAACCGGCTCAGCAAGCGCCTACGGATACAAGTCAAACAGTAGGCGTACGGACATGGGACCAGGGAAGACAAAGGGTACGGGATTTTGAAAGGCCATGGAATTACTTAGAAAAGACTCTGTATGGCTGGTGGACAGTACGCCGATTTATCGCTATGCCCTATCGAATTCGTGTTGGACTACGCATTGCTAGAGAGAATAGATTAAATTAAATAGGCCACATTGTATACCCGGTAAGCCGCCCTGGTTGTAGTCTTCTTTTGGCCAGGTTTCTTGGAGCAATCATGCTTCGGTGATTATGATCAATCTCGCCAGCCAGCGGGCCTATTGGGAGTGCGGCTATCACTGGCAACACAAACCGCAAGGGGAGGTCGGTTACCTGAGGCAGGCTCATTGATAGGATCATGGCCGTTGAGGGCCTGAAATAACCCGGGGGCTGTACCCGTCGCATCACTTCGGGTTAACCAGTACCGAACGGAAGAAACACCGGACACGGTGAAGAAGCCAACTACAGGCTCATTTCGCTGCGCCACATTCTGCACGTTACCGACTAGCAGCGCGGGCTGGCCTGCCGCCACCCCTCCGGTTTTCTGGGTTTGGTCGTTCAATCGTTGCAGGTAATCGTAGGCTTGTTTGGTTAATGAGCTTTGCCTGATCTCAACCAGACTGTGCTCTTTGGAATACAGCGGTACCCGGCCAACAAGTAACCCTTTGACCGGATTTCCATTGCTGAACTGGTCGCTGAATAACACCAGGTTGTTGCTGTATATAATCTCCCAGCAGGCCGTTCGGCAGTTATAGTCATAGTCGGGGAAGGAGGCATTTAACGTATTATTGACACAGTCTTCGAGTAGGTTGCCCTGAGTATCCCGGACCTGGTAGAGTCCCTGGTCGCAAGAGCGGCACCACGGCTGGCGTTCCCAATCAATCCATTCCCAGCGGTAATAATTGGGTTGGTCGGCCGGGTCCGCAAAATCTACATAGAAATCATGGGCGGCCGAGTAGCTGTTATTCAAGCGCTCGGTTGCGCGTAGGCTGGTAGGGTTAAACAGGGCACGAACTTGCCCGATCGGTGCCACGGGCAGGAGCAGCTCCGGAGTGGATTCGTATTGAGTGCCATCTGATAAAGTAAACCTGAGTTGATAAATGTGACCCGATCGCCCCTTGAAGTCAGCGGGTAGCTGATAGCGGCCATCGGTGGTTTCTGTCGCTTTCACTACGTCCAAGGAATCAACTACGATTTGTACGTTCGCCTTGGTGACGGGTACATAGCCGAATCGACCAGTAAGCAAGTCGGATTGAGAGCGATTAAGCCGAATCACCTGGGTCTCGGCTTGATCGGTGATGGTGCCATCAACAATTAAGACATTCAGCGAACTATTGAAGGTTGATTCAACCGGATCTACACAGGTAAGTAAGCTGAGACCAAGGATCAGGCAAAGCAATAACTTCACTGGAGTTGAGTACATGTTGAGCTAAAAACAATCAATGTTGTAAAGCCGCAATGTAATCATAACCTACTTCTGTTTGTCTCTTTCTGGGCAGGGCGCGCCAGAATCTCAGGCTCGGTTTGGCTCTTAGAGGTTTATCCGTTGGTATAAGAGCGGTCGGCTAGCCAGTCAAACAGCACCGAGAATACAAATCAGCAGGTTACTAGTAAGCAGCCAGCCTCCCCGCATAAAAAAGCTTTTCTATGATAAACGAGAGAAGTGCGAGGAGTGCCGACTAGGCTTACTTGTTCATTAGCTGATGTTGCTCAATTAAGGCAAGGGTTTTGCCAGGTCTAAGTCGGTACGCGCTGCAACCGATTGTGGCGTATTGCGGACCGGGTAGCCGGGTCGTAAACCATGACCATCTACCGGATTATGGGAAGCCGAAACAAGGCGCATCCAGGGAAACTGGTACTCCAGTTTGGAGTGAGGCAGCGTCAGTTTATTAGTTATTCCTTCTCCGCAGCCCAGTTCCGTTCCACCCGTTTCGCAGCTAATGAAGACTGCTTGTCGACATTGGCCGCGAAACGCAGCTACAGCGTTTGCCCCAGTAGAGAACGTCCTCCATCGATCAACACATAAACATTACCTCGAAAACGGTAAGCCTGAGCAACTGGCTGATAGCCGGTTAGCTTGCCCATCTCCAGTGAAAATTCAAACTCATACTCCGAGGTTGCTCAGGGCGATTTTGACGTAGTTATAGAGCATGGTGGCGAACACTTAACCCATGGTCAATAGCTTCTTTTGCTTCACCCAGTCGTCGCGCTTCACGAACGTAACGGGTACAAAGTCGTCGGTTGGCGAACCAATGTAATAGAGCTGCCAGTCCTGATCGTAGTCGGCCAGGTGCTGCCGGATGCAATCGACCCGGTCGAAGGTTGGAATCGTACAGTCGCCCCAGTAGAACAGTTCGACCCGATAGTGCAGCGCCTGTTTCTGCCCGTTGATGGTTACTTCAATCTCAATGTCCTGCTTACCCGGCAGGTTAGGGATGGGAATAGCGATGTGTGCCATGGTTGTTAAGGAATATGGTTTTGAAAAGGGAGAAGCGGGAGCAAGGAGAAGAGAGGGACGAATGAGAGTAAAAGCAGGAACAACATAACATTTTTCATTCCGGTTACCGCTCCTCCCTTTATTCTCTTCTTGCACTTATTCGGTTTTAAGACTTTTGACCGGATTCATCAACGCGGCTTTTATGCTTTGGAAGCTGACGGTTAGGAGAGCTATGCCTACGGCCAGCAGACCCGCCAGGGCAAACATCCACCATTCGATATCAACTTTATAAGCAAAATCCTGGAGCCAGCGATTCATGGCGTACCAGGCAATGGGCGACGCAATGACAATCGAGACAAAGACCAGTTTCAGGAAGTCTTTTGAGAGCAGCGCCACAATGCTGCCCACCGATGCGCCCAGCACTTTCCGAACGCCAATCTCCTTGGTACGTTGTTCCGTCATGTAGGTGGCCAAACCAAACAGACCCAGGCAGGCAATAAAAATGGCAAGGGCCGAAGCTAAGGTGAATACCTGCCCGTATTGCTGCTCAGTTTCGTATTGCTTATTATAATTCTCGTCGACGAAATAAAACTCGAACGGATTGCCGGGGTAAGCGGCTTTATAAAGTCGCTCCAGGTCGGTCAATTTGCCCTGAATACTGCCCTGCGCTGGGTCGGTTGTGAGCTGGAGGGTCAAGCTAGCAGGGCCATGACGACGAGGCATAAAAATGATCGGGTCGATGGCTTTGTGTAAGCCCTGGTGGTTATAATCTTTCACGACACCAACGATTTCATAAGGCTGGCCCCATGTAATCACCTGACCGGCGGCCTGGGCGGGCGATGCGAAGCCCAGCTGCCGGGCTGCCGTCTCATTGATCATCAATTTGGCACTTTTCTCCCACTCCAATTCGGCTTCCTGAGTAGTGAAATTACGCCCAGCTACCAGCTTTAAGCCGTACGTTTTCAGGTATCGGTCGTCCACGATACCCATGGAGTAATTTTTCTTTTCGTCTCCAGGGCGGGGATGTTGTCTGGTAATGCCACTAGCTCCGAAGTTATAGTAGTTACCCGGCACGATCCCCTGGCAAAAGTTCTTAACGTAAGGTAGTTGAGCCAGTTGGTCTTCCAGTACGGTCGCCCGCGAAGCAAGCAGCCGATCATCACCGATCTGCGGGCTTTGAATCACAACCCGCTGGTCGAGCTGAACACCCAGGTCTTTGTTTTGCATGTACTGCAACTGCCGGTACAGCACCAGCGTCGATACAACCAGGGCTACCGATGCACTAAACTGAGCCACAACGAGTGTTTTACGCAGAAGACCACCCCGGTTCGTGCGGAATGTACCTTTCAGGGTCTGACTCGGTTGAAACGATGTCATGGCAAACGCTACGTATCCACCTGATGTTAAGGAGCCGACAATCAGTAGCATTAGCCCAATTAGCCACCCGCCAGTGCTAAGCAGCGTACTTAGGCCTAGTTCTTTTTTGACAAATTCGTTAAACACGTCCTGTAGAGAAGCAATTAGCAACAGGGCAACTACAAAACCGATGAGATTAAGCAGAAGTGACTCGCCCAGAAACTGCCCGATTAGCTGTGCCTTACCAGCCCCGACCACCTTCCGGACTCCTACCTCTTTCGCCCGCTTCAAGGCACCGGCTGTTGACAGGTTGATGTAATTGAACCAGGCAATGAGTAAGATGAGCCCGGCAATGCCACTTAACAGGTACACGAAGCCTAAGCTGCCACTCGTGCGGTATGGATCGTTAAGTGAGGATGCCAGATGCATATTGGCCGCTGGCTGGAGTAAAAACTGGTTGTCTTCCTGGGGGTCACGTTTCTTCGCCAGATCGTTGAACTTAGCTTCGAGCACTCTGTAATCTGTCTCTTCGCGTAGTTGTAAGAAGGTCGTAAGGTAAGTGCCGTCGAAACCGTCGAGCCGGGCCCAGGTGTTGCCGTTTAGGTTCGCTGGGTTCGCCAGTGTTTGCAGCGAAAGCACCGCATCGAACTGCATGTCGGAATTGGCAGGCATATCAGCATACACGCCTGTAACGGTATAGAGTGTCTTCCCGAATTGGTTGTTCACCGTCAGTGACTGGCCAATAGCTCGACCATTGCCGAAATACTTACGGGCGTGGGACTGCGATATAGCGACTGTGTTCGGTTGAGTGAGAGCCGAAGCTGCGGTTCCCTGCACCAGCGGAAACGTGAAAAGCCTGAAAAAACTAGCGTCAGCGTAAGCCAGGCGGTTTTCCCGAAACGTTTGCTGCGATTGGCCATTTTTCTGATCTCCTACAGTAATAATGCCGTTGGCCGAGTTGTCAGCGATGCGGCAGAAGTCGCGTACGTCTGGAAACTCTTGTTTTATCAAAGGTGCCACGGCCGGAGCCATAGAGGTATAAAATCCATCTTCCGGGTCGTGACCCATGATCCGGTACAATGCTGGCAGATTTTTGTGAAAACTATTAACGCTTCGTTCAAAGGCGATATACTCCAGAATCAGACCAAAAGCGGCAATACCAAGTCCCAAACCCGCGATGTTAATCAGCGAGAACACCCGGTTCTTCCGCAGGTTGCGAAAGGTAATTTTGAGATACGACTGGAGCATAGCTGCCATCTAGTTTAGGTTCTTTACTTCACAAGCTTACTCATACGCCCATCATCATCGGCTTCAACAGTCAGGAACGGCTTCCCCTGTAGTCGTCGGCCACTCAAGATAACGTCGATTTAGCTTTTTGTCGCTACGTACACAGCCGTTCCAACGGAAAACTGCTTTTGGCGATTGGCGTACGGTGCCAGCCTGAAACCGTTGGTCTCGTTTTCGTTTTCGTCTGGAGCATAAGAGATTAGGGTAAAATGGCGGGGTTGCGGACTATTGTTTTCAAAACGGAGACGAACCAACTTCTGCGACAGTTCCGTTTGAGCAGATTGAGTTGTTGCAGCGAACTCGGCCCGGTCAGCGACGTTGATGACATTGGCAAACGCTTGTTTGGTGACCTTTACCTGTTCCGCATTGATCCGAATCGTGGCATTGGCCTGTGTCATTACGTTTGCCGACTGAACAATCAATCGATCAGCATCGATGGTACCATTGGCCGAACTTGTTACGTCAAACGTAGTAATCTTCCCGGTTAATGTTACGTTGCCATTGGCCTGATTGGCTAAAGCAAATGCCTTTTCGCTTAGATTGTTAATGGTTACGTTGCTGTTGGAGCCATGCTTAAGCCGCTTCAACGCGGGGATAGTGATCTTCGCTGAAACACTGGCTTTACCAACCCAGAAAGGTCGATTCTGAGCATCGCGAAAGGTGAGCGTTAACGTTCCATTCTCGTTTTCAACCCGTAACAGCGGCTGTAGATTGTCGTCGAGGGTAATAGTGACGGATGGCTCTACTGCACCTACGTCTACAGTAACCTGTGCCGGGAACTGATTAATCTCAATGGCGTCTAATGGGTTGACTATTGATAATTCGCGCACGATTCGACCACTACCACGCAGTTCGCGGGTTGATGCATACTGATCACGTTGAGCGTGTGCACTGATGACCGGCAGACAAGGCAGGAGAAAGAGGAACGCTTTCATCAATGGGGTGTTTAGGGTATGAACATGAGCTTTCGCTATTCGCTTCGTAAGCTTCGAACCGGATTCATCAGCGCGGCTTTCACGCTTTGGAAACTAACCGTCAGTAAGGCGATCAACAGCACGGCTACGAACGGCAGTACAAACAGCCACCAGTGTAAATCCGTCCGGAACGCATAACTCTCAATCCATTGCGTTATGGCGTACCAGGCCAGCGGTGTGGCTACAACAAATGCGACCAGAATCAGGACGGCGAATTCTTTATATAACATTCGTACAATTTCGGGCACCGACGCACCCAGCACCTTCCGGATACCAATCTCTTTTGTGCGCTGGGCCGTAGTGAATGAGGCTAAGCCAAACAAACCCAGACAGGCCACCAGAATAGCCAGCGTCGTGAATAAGCCGAATACTTGTCCAAACCGCTGGTCGGCGCGGTATTGGTCGGCGAAATGCTGATCCAGAAAGAAATATTCGAACGGGTTGCCGGGGAAGAACTGGTTCCAGGCTTCCTGAATCGTTGCAATGGTTTTGTTCGCTTCGCCGGGAGCCATTTTTACCGAGAAAAAGCCACGCACATCCGGAATCAACCGGAGAACGAGCGGTTCATAAGCCTCCCGCAGGGATTGCTGGTGGAAGTTGTCGACAACCCCGACCAGCTTGTACGTTTCGCCCCAGAAATCAATATCCTTACCGATGGCCTGCTCGGGGTTGGTAAAGCCCAACTGCTGGAGTCCCATTTTATTGAAAATAACGGCCTTAGGGTCCGTGCCGAACTCTTTCGCGAAGTTTCGGCCCGCCAGCAGTTTCAGGTTATAAGCGTTCAGGTAATCGTAATCAACGCCGATAACCCGGTACTGCGTCCCCTTCGACTCGTCCATTCCCTTCAGGCGAATACCACCCGCATTCCAGCCTACGGGTTCGCCCGGAATAGAGGTTGACGCGGTGATGCTGCGGATGCCTGACTGCCGCTGAAGCTCTTCCTTAAACGCCTTCATCTGCCGCATATAGGTCGAATCTTTGCCAACAATCGGGGGCTTGATCACCAGTGTCTGGTCGATGTTGAGGCCCAGCGTTTGCGCCCGCATGAACTGGATCTGCCGGAAAACGGCCAACGTACCTACCAGCAGGAAGAGCGAAGCGGCAAACTGAAAAACGACCAGCGATTTACGTAAGGCAATGCCCTGCCGTGTGTTGACCATCTGACCTTTGAGCACAACCACCGGCCGGAATCCTGACAGCACGAAGGCGGGATATAAACCCGACAGGAAAACACCCACAACGAACAGACCAAGCAGGGCTGCCCAGAACCGACCGCTGCTTAGTAAGGACAGCGTCATCTGCTGTCCCGACAGCTCATTGAAGAGGGGTAACGTAACAATCACCAGCACCAGCGCCAGGACGACGGCAATGCCGTTGAGCAGGGCTGACTCGAACAAAAACTGCTTGATTAACTGGGGCCGCTGCGAACCAACGGCTTTTCGGACGCCTACTTCCTTGGCCCGGTTAATGGCCCGCGCCGTAGCCAGGTTCACGTAGTTAACCCAGGCAATGACCACGATAAAAAAGGCAATCGCAAGCAGGAGGTAAACGGTTTTGCCATCCCCGTTGGGTTCGGTTTCACCGATGTAATGCGAATACAGGTGAATGTCGCGTAGGGGCTGGAGCAGATAGACAGCCGCCGAGTTGTAGCGCTTATGTTCCGCACCCGCCAGCTTATCAACGACGGCCGGAAACTTGGCTTCAAGCGCTTTTGGGTTTGTTCCGGGACGTAACAGCAGGTAGGTCAGACAGCCATCCCACTGCCAGGCTGTTTCGGGGTTGTTGTCGGGACCGAGGTCTTTGACAAACGTAGCGTACGAGGTTAATAAATCGGCTTTGAAATGCGAATTAGCCGGAAAGTCTTTACATACGCCGGTCACCTTTACGTTCCGTTCGCGGTTGAACTGGATCGTTTTACCCAGTACCTGCGTACTACCGAACAGCTTTCGGGCGATCGATTCCGAAAGGACAACGGTGTTAGGCTCCGTCAACGCAGTACGTATGTCTCCGGCTAGCAGCGGATACGAAAACATGGTAAAGAACGCCGGACTGGCGTAATACACCTTTTCGATCTTAACCTGCTCGTGCCCCGGTACGTCGGCTACGACCGAGCGCGTACTGGCAATTTTAACGTAGTCTTCGATTTCACCAAAGGCGTCCTTAAATGAGTTACCCACTGCATACGCGCCTGACGCCCATTCCGTACTGAGTTTGCCGTCGTTGTAGCGGTCCTGTTTGACGCGGTAAATCCGGTCGCCTTTTGTATTGAAGTCGTCGTAGCTCAGTTCATAGGCAACGTACTGTAGAATGAGCAGACAGGCCGCTACCCCAATGGCAAGTCCTAGAATATTGATGGCTGAAAAGGCTTTGTTGCGGCTCAGATTCCGCCAGGCGATTTTAAAATAGTTGCGTAACATAGAGTTATAGAGTGAGTGGGGAAGGGGAGGAGTGGTAGAAAAGAGGTAGTGGGAATGGAGCTACTGAATCCTTTATCCCGTTCGTCCTGTTCCTCCCTCTCTTCCCCTTACTCGGTTTTAAGACTTTTGACCGGATTCATCAACGCGGCTTTCATACTCTGAACACTCACCGTCAATATCGCAACCAACGTACCGAGCAGACCGACTACCACGAACATCCACCACTCAACCTCGATCTTATAGGAGAAGTCCTTCAGCCACTGGTTCATGGCATACCAGGCAATGGGCGAGGCAATGACAATGGCAATCAGAATCAGTTTTAGGAAATCGCGCGACAATAAGGAGACCAGGCTCGGCACCGATGCGCCCAGCACTTTTCGAACACCAATTTCTTTGGTTCGGCGTTCGATCATGAACGTAGCCAAGCCCCATAAGCCCAAACAGCAAATGACCAGAGCCAGCCCGGCAAATACACGTAGCAGCGTAAACTGACGTTCTTCGTCTTCGTATTGCTCCTGTAAGCTTTGCTCCAGAAACGTGGCGGCAAATAAATTATCGGGGTAAAACGTACGCCAAACCTGTTCGACAGAGGCCAGCGTTTTGGCGTAGTTCTGAGTCTGTAAATTGAGGCCCGCCGATCGATAGAAATACGGGAAGTTCATCATCACCATCGGCTGTATCGGGTTGCGTAAAGAACTCGTGTGGAAGTCTTTGACCACCCCAATAATCTCAGCCGTAATGTCGTTGAGTCCAATGTGTATTTTCCGGCCCAATGCCTGTTCGGGCTGGGCCAGCCCCATTGCCTTCACTGCATTTTGATTGACAACGAATACGTAACGCCGGTCTTTTTCCGCAATCGTACTGGCGATGGCTAACGTATCGTGGTGTTCCAGAAAGCGCCCGGCTAGTAGCTTCAGGCCGTATGTTTTCAAATAATCAGCGTCGACAAGCTTCAGTGAGATACCCACTTGTTTCTCTTGATTGGCTGGGTCGGGGTGCATATTGGTGCCGAAATTACTATCGGACGTCGGAGCGCCCAGCGCGAACGAAAGCTGCCGGACACCGGGAATCTGCCGAAGCTCCTGGCCAAGAGCCGCCAGATTGTTGGGTTCAGGTACCGGAATGGTTACCAGCGCGTTATGCTGAAAGCCCAGGTCTTTCTGGCGGAAATAGGTCATCTGCTGATAGATGACCAGAACCCCAACCGCCAATACGAGCGAAATCGTAAATTGAAACACCACCAGGCCCTGCCGTAGCCACGCCTGGCCGCCCCGCCCTGGTTCCGACTGCGTTTTTAAAACTTTTATAGGTTTGAACCGCGCCAGAAAGAAAGCTGGATACGTACCCGCCAAAACCGTTGTCAGCAAGGCGAGTGCGGCAATAAAAAGTAATGACTCGTTCCAGCGGAAATCGATCTGTTTTTGCATGAAATCATTAACGGCAGGCAAAACGGAGTAGGTCAATGCCATGGCGAGTGCGGCCGAAAATGCTGACAACCAGAACGCTTCGCTGAGAAACTGGCTGATTAACTGGACCTGTGTCGCGCCAACTACCTTACGGACGCCCACCTCGCGCGAGCGGGTCATGGCCCGGGCCGTCGACATGTTGATGAAGTTAACGCAGGCAATCAGCAACACAAACAGGCCGATGGCAGCGAATACGTAGAGATACGTCGGCGATATAGCTTGGGTAAGCCGGTTGCCTTCAAACTCCGGATTCGTATGAATGTCGTGCAGAGGCTGGAGAACCAGTTCGTGTTTTTCTCCCTGCTCCCGGGCAAAATACTTTTTGCTGGCGGTTGCTAACCGGCTGGCGTATTCGGTCGGCGCGTGGCCGACTGGCAGCAAGGCAAATACGGAGCCGCCCGAACGTAATCCCCAGTGATCAATTCCCAACTCAAAATAGGTTTTCATGGTGGGGAAAGACACGATCAGGCTGGATGCCAGGTTCGACTGCGACGGCATATCGTGCATGATGCCCGCTACTTGTACCGTGGTTTTACCATCCAGTTTAAACGTTTTGCCAATAGCAGGCGCGCTCCCAAAATAGTTGCGGACGGCACTTTCGCTCAAAATAGCCTGGTTAGGCTGTTTCAGGATTTCCCGACCATTGCCAGCCACCATGTCGATGTCAAACACGTCGAGCAGTTCAGGCTCGGCAAACAGGACATTATTCTCTCGGAGGATCTTCTCCCGCGATAACGTAATAGTTACATCCCGATCGGCGTGAACGCGGGTTGTTTTAGCCCAATCGGTAAAATCGTTACGTAACGCCAGTGCTAACGGATAGGGCGTAATGCCCGATCGCTCGGTTCCGTCGCTCGTCGTAGTAATCTCGCTGACCCGATAGATCCGGTCGCCGAGGTGGTGGTACCGGTCATAGTTCAACTCATTGCGAATAAACAGTACAATGAGCAGGCAGGTCGTTAACCCCAGCGTCAGTCCCAGTACGTGAATACCCGTTGTGGTCGGGTGTTTGAGTAAACTTCGCCAGGCAATCTTCAGGTAATTACGTATCATAACCGATCGACAGAAATTGGTTCAACGACAAGATGTGTTAGGTTCGCCCAAACGTCGTACCAGAATTATAAATTACTGTAAACCAGCAAGTAGCGATTGGTAGATGTGCAAATATGTCCGCAAACGGACGATCGTTCGGCCAGTTGCGGACAGGCGATTTGCCGAAAAATAAGTCAGCACTGCTTATCTTCCGGCGAAGACATTCTTAGTCAACGTAATGAAAACAGAACTAGAGAAAATGCTCGATGGCGAATTGTACATCGCCAACGATCCGACACTGGTAGACATGCGGTACAAAGCCCGCGCTTTGTTCGCCGAATTCAATCGAATGCCCTATGATGCCGAGGACGAACGGCAGGCGATCCTCAAACAGCTTTTGGGCGATTTCGGACAGGGGCTTAACATTCAAACCCCATTTTACTGCGATTACGGTTCATTTATTACATTCGGCGAAAATTGCTTTGTCAATTTCAACTGCACCTTCCTGGACTGTGCTCAAATTACTATCGGCGACAACCTGCAATGTGCGCCAAACGTACAGCTCTACACCGCTTATCATCCTGTTATCGCGGCCGAACGGGACAAGGGCCCCGAACTGGCATCACCGATCATGATTGGCAATAGTGTCTGGCTAGGCGGTGGCGTCATCGTTTGCCCCGGCGTAACGATCGGCGACAATACCACCATCGGCGCGGGCAGCGTCGTTACCAGAGACATTCCAGCCAATGTATTCGCAGCGGGTAATCCCTGCCGTGTTGTTCGGGAGTTGATGTAAAGGGGGAAGAGAGGAAGGAAGGGGAGAAGAGGGAGGAAGGGGAGTAATGGGAAGAAAGGGATAAAATCCATACCATATTCCCTCTCCTCCCTTTACTCCCCTTATTCCGTTCTCAAACTTTTCACCGGATCCATCAAGGCAGCCTTTAGGCTCTGGAATGATACTGTCAGCAGAGCAATGCCGACCGCCAGCAGACCCGCCAGGGCGAACATCCACCATTCGATATCAATTTTGTAGGCGAATTTTTGCAACCACTGATTCATTACGTACCAGGCTACCGGTGAGCTAAGCACCAGCGCGACGACGACAAGCTTAACGAAATCAAACGAAAACAAGCCGAAGATGTTGGCCGTTGAAGCGCCGAGCACTTTGCGGACACTCACTTCTTTGGTCCGGGTTTCGGCCATGAATGCTACCACGCCATAAAGGCCCAGGCAGCCGATAAATAAGGCAATACCCGCCAGCAGTTGAAACAACGAGTACATCTGCTGTTCACTTTTATAAAAGTTTGCCAGCGTTTCATCCAGAAATTCGTAGCTGAAGACAAACTCAGGAAAGGTCGCTGTCCAGGCAGTTTCGACCTGTTTCAGCAGTTGACTGATAGCCCCCGTGCCGCCCCGCTGCGCCGACAGCTTAAGGGCGATGGTCCGGTAGTTGCTCCGCTGGGTGGTTAGAACGCTCGGCTCGACCTGTTCCCGCAACGAAAACATATTGAAATCCTTAACTACACCCACAATGGGTTTCTTTACGTCCTCACCCGCCACTGTCATCAGTTTGCCAAGAACCTGCTCGGGTTGCTGAAAGCCCAGTCGTTTCATGAATGTCTCGTTGATGACCAGTTCACGGATGGAGTCAGCGGGTTGGTATATCCGCCCGGCCAGTAGCTTCAGGCCATACGTACGTACATAAGCAATATCGGCGGGGCGCATTAGAATGCCATAACCGGGGTCTTTGTCGTCATTGCCAAACCGGAAACCGGTTGTCCAGTTACTCGTCGATGAGGGGCTGGTCATCCCAAAACTGATCGACTGTATACCCGGCAGGCCAGTAAGTTTAGCCCGTAAATTGGCTAGCTGTCCGGGTTCATTTTCGGGTAAGGGTATTGTTACAACGGCTTCCTTATCGTAGCCCAGGTTAGCCGACCGGAAATAGCTCATCTGATTGTAGGCGATAATAGTGCCGATAATCAATAGCTGGGAGACAGCGAACTGGCCTACAATCAGACCCCGCCGTAGCGTCAGGTAACGACCGGTGCCGGTTGCATTGCCCTTACCTTTCAACGCCGAAATAGGTTGATAACCCGATAGCACCAGCGCCGGGTAAAAACCCGCCAGTAGGGTCGTTAATACGCCCAAGGTTAGTAAGAACCCGATTACAGCCGGGCTGAACAACACAGCGGCTCCCGGCTTGAGGTTGAGCAGTTCACCGACGTAAGGCAACGAGAGTTGAGCAACCAGCAGAGCCAGCACAACCGCCACACCCGTCAACACGCTGGTTTCACCCAAAAACTGACGTACCAGTTGCCCACGAGTGCTTCCCAATACTTTCCGGACGCCTACTTCTCGGGCCCGTCGAATGGCCTGTGCCGTGGCCAAATTGATAAAGTTGATGCAGGCCGTCCCCAGAATAAAGAAACCGATCAGCACCATCGCCCAGATCATTTCGATGCTGATACTCCGCTGGGCGTAATTTGTGATGTTGGTGGCAAAATGAATGTTGGTCAGGGGTTGTAAAATATAGGCCAACGTTCTGGCATCTTCGGGGGCATGGTATTTAGTTACGAAGCCGACAAGCTGACGCTCCATCCGGGCGGCCGGTGTTTCCGATCCGGCTGAAGCCAGTGGCAGCATCATGTAAATCTGAGCTCCGCCATAAGTTGATTTCCAGTCGTCGGGGGGCGACGTACTGCCATAGGCCAGCACGGACGCGTGCGACAGGAACACCTCGAATGGCATGCTGCTCGTGGGGAGTGGGTCCTGGATAACCCCCGTTACCGCAAAGTCCATCCGATTCTCTAACCGAATGATTTTTCCTATCGGGTTGGCCTTACCGAAATATTTATGGGCCATTCGCTCCGAGACAACCACCGTATTCGGGTTCGACAAGGCTGTCTGGGGGCTGCCTTTTTCCCAGGTATAATCGAAGAGGTTGAAATATTCCGGTTCGGCAAAGGCGATTACGCCATCCGTTTCCTGAAACCGCTTGGTTTCGGCATTTGCCTTGCCCTGCACGGCTACCACCGCCGATTTAATCCGGGTAACCAGGGTGAGCTGATGCTTAAGTTCCGGAAAATCGTTACGGAGCGCAGCCAGCGCCGGAAACGTGATACCCGTATTGGGTTTGCTGTTGGGAGCCGTCTTATTCGTACCGAGCATTCTATAGATGCGGTCGGCATTGGCGTTGTGTTTGTCGAAGCTAAGTTCATAACGGACGGCTACGAACAATAACAAACAGCAGGTCAGGCCCAGCGTCAGGCCGGATACGTTCAGCAGCGAATAACTCCAGTTCCGCTTCAGAGCGCGAAGGGCAGTGGTGAAATAGTTTTTGAGCATAAAAGAAGGGAGCAAGGAGATAATAGGTGGAAACGGAATAGAGAAAGGAGTAAGGGGACGAAAAGGAAAGGTAAAATTCATGTTCCCTCTCGTCCCTTTCCCTCACTTACTCCTTTATTCCATTCTCAAACTTTCGACGGGGTTCATCAGGGCGGCTTTCACGCTTTGAAAGCTGACGGTTAGTAACGCAATGCTTACGGCCAGGAGCCCTGCCAGACCAAACACCCACCACTCCAGGTCGACATGGTAAGCAAAGTTTTGCAGCCACTGATTTGTCAGATACCAGGCAATGGGTAACCCAATACCGACGGCAATCAACACCAGCTTAATAAAGTCTTTGGATAAGAGAGCCACTACGTTGCCAACCGATGCGCCAAGTACTTTCCGCACTCCAATTTCTTTGGTACGGGCTTCGGCGGCAAAGGCCACCAACCCAAACAAGCCTAAGCAGGCGATCAGTACGGCTAGCAGCGTGAAGGAAAGCAGTACCTGCCCCTGTTTCTGTTCAGCTTTGTATTGCTGCGAAAAATTCTCATCGAGGAAATGGAACGATAGACTGGCGGCTGGATCATAGGTATGGTAGACCTGAGTGATATAGGCCAGGGCTTCGGCGGTTTTTTCGGGCCGTATGCGTACGTATAGGTTGTCCTTGTCAGCCGGGGCTGGCATCTGCAACACCAGCGGTTCGATTTTGTGCTGGAGCGAATAGGTGTGAAAATCCCGGACTACCCCCACAACCCGTGCCTCGGCGGTTTGGTCTTTGCCGGTATAGTAGTTCACCCGCTTCCCGATCGGTTTCTGCCAGCCCATCTTTTTCACCAGCGCTTCGTTGACGAGCACCGCACCGAGTGCATCGCTGGGAAACGAGGTCGAGAAGTTACGTCCCTGAACGAGCTTGAGCTCCAGCGTATTCAGGTAATCCGAATCGACAGAGAATTTCTGAACGACCTGGGTCGACGTTGGCATGGTGCCGTTTTGCTCGAAGAACATTCCGTTCGTACCGATATTGTTGTTGCCGATCGGGTTCGATGCGGCCGCTACAGCCTCAATAAACGGACTTTTACGAAGTTGTTCCTTCAAGGATTCTACCTGCTGGCGAGGTTTATCACTATCCAGGTGAAAAGTCAACACCTGATCTTTGTTAAAGCCGAGATTCTTGTGCTGCACATAGTTCATTTGCCGGTAGATCATGGCTGAGCAGGCAATTAAGGCCACAGCGGCTACGAACTGGAAGACAACCAGCGACTGCCGGAGTTGAACCTTGCTGAACTGGCCTCCTTGCTGACCTTTCAGCGCCGTGACGGGCCGGAAACCCGATAGCAGCAAAGCCGGATAGAGGCCACTGCCAACGCCCAGCAACCCGGTAAACAAAACCACAATGACTAGCGTCGTGAGCTGACCGTACTGCGTAAGCGAGAGCGAACGATCCGCCAGTTCGTTAAACCAGGGCAGAAGGATATTCGCCAGAAAAGCCCCCAGCAGACTCGCCAGAAAAGCCATCAGGAGTGACTCGGTCATGAACTGGCCGATAAGCTGAACGCGCCGGGAGCCAATGGCTTTGCGCACTCCGACTTCGCGCGTCCGGGTTATCGACCGCGCCGTATACAGGTTTACGTAATTGATGCCCGCAATGAACAGCAGCAGACCCGCGATGATGGCGAATACCGAGACTGTGCCGGCATCACCATTCGGGCTGATTTCATAGTCCAGGTGCGAGTGGAGATGGATCGACGTAATGGGCTGAAGCTCCATGCGGTACGTAACCTCGCCGACTTCTTTTTTCAGATACTTATCGTAGAAACCCGGCAGTTTCGCTTCCAGCGCCTTATAATCGCTGCCCTTTTTCAGCAGTATGTAGGTAAAGAGTTCGAAGTTCTGCCAGCCGCTTGTGTAGTTGGCCGGTAGCGAACGTAACGCGCTAAACTGCAAATGCGAACGGTTCGGTACGTCGTCAATGACCCCGGTAACGGTATTCACAAAATGATTGCTGAACTCGATGGGCTGCCCTACGGCCTTGGCTGCATCGCCAAACAGTTTCTCGGCCAGACTTTTGGTGAGTACAATACTTTGGGGCTGCGCCAGGGACGTAGCGGGATTGCCGTACAATAACGGGAAGGTAAAAACATCGAACACGGTCTTGTCCGCGAAAAAGATGTCGTTCGCTTCAATCTTTTTGTCTTTATACGTAATCAGCCCACCTCCTTCGGGTTGGATACGTACCGTTTCTTCAATTTCGGGATACTCGTTTTGGAGGGCGCTGGCATACGGAGCGGAGGTGGGTGCCAGCTTCAGATCACCACCCGGCCAGGTAGCGTAATGCACAACCCGGACAATCCGGTCGGCATTGGCGTGGAAACGGTCATAGCTGCGTTCGTGTGCGATGTATAGACTCATCAGCCCGACGGCCGCCATGCCTACGCCCATGCCAACAATGTTCAACGTGCTGAACAGCCGGTTCTTCCAGAGGTTCCGCAAAGCGATTTTTAGGTAGTTGCGTAGCATGAGCCGTCGACGTTTAGGTAATAAATTTGTATGTATTAATGATACGCGTCAAAGGCTGTACCAGAAAGTCAAATGGCTGAATGTCAGTAATATAAAAAGGGTTTTTAAATAAATATGTCCGCAAATGGACGGATTGTCGTTCACTTGCGGACGTTTGAGGGAACCAGAGAAAGAGGGTAGATAGGAAGCGAAGACTTATTCCATTCGCCCCTTACTGCCCTTCTTTTATTCCGTTTTCAAACTCTTCACCGGATCCATCAACGCGGCTTTAATGCTTTGAAAGCTCACCGTCAGCAAGGCAATGCCTACCGCTACAATCCCTGCCAGGCCAAACACCCACCATTCGATATCGATCCGGTACGCAAAATCCTTAAGCCACTGACTCATGGCATACCAGGCAATCGGTGAGGCAACCAGAATGGCAATGACAACCAACTTCAGAAAGTCTTTGCTTAACAACCCAACGATGCTGAAAACCGACGCGCCCAACACCTTCCTTACGCCAATCTCCTTGGTCCGTTGCTCGGCCATGAACGCAGCCAGACCAAACAGCCCTAAGCAGGCAATCAGGATGGCCAGGCCCGCGAAGGTCAGGGCGATGCTACCCACCCGCTGTTCGGCGCGGTACATGGTGTCGAAAGCTTCCTCCATAAAGGCATAGTTGAAGGGTTGGCCAGGGGCCAGTTGCTTCCACCTTGCCTCAATCTGACGAACGACGGCCGGTAAATCAGTGCTGCTCAGACGGAATGAAGCCGCTCCGCTGTTCGGAGTCAAGATCATACACAAGGCACCGATGTTGCGCCGGAGCGACTCGTAATTGAAGTTCTTAACGACACCAATGACCGTATAAGTTTTAAAGGTCTTGAGGGTTGGGTCGTCGAAGGTGACAATTCGTTTGCCGAGGATGTCCTTGCCTCCGAACTGTTTAGCGGCTGTTTCGTTCAGGAGTACACCTGCGGAATCGGAACCAAAACCGCGGGAAAAGTCACGCCCCTGAGCGATCTGCATACCCAGCGTTTTAACGTAGTCGTGGTCAACGCCCCAGATTTGCATCTGTACGGCATTACGCTGGTCTACTTTGCCCTCGGGAAAAAACGAGTTATCGCTTCGGCTCGACGGTGTCGGCAGGTAGCCCGATACAGAACCACTGATTACACCGGGTAGGCGAAGTACTTCCTGCTTGAAGGTTTCGGCTTGGGTGCCCAGGGCGTATACATCATTGATGGTCAGAACCTGCTCGCGTTTAAAACCTAAGTTGGCCGTTTGTATGTACTTAATTTGCCGGTAGACGATGATGGTACCAACGATCAGAATGACTGACATCATAAACTGGAAAACAACCAAACCGCTCCGTAGACTAAAGCTCCGTACATTCAGATTTCCAGATGCTGTACCACCTTTCAACACGCTGATCGGGCGGAACGACGACAGGAAGAAGGCCGGATAACTACCCGCCAGTAAGCCTACAACAATAGGTAGCAGAACCAGTACGGGCAACAAGTAAGGCGATAGTAAGCTTTGTATGGTTAACTCTCTGGCGGCAATGGTATTGAATAATGGAATTGCCACAGCGACTATAACCAGCGCTAGCGCCATCGCCAATACCGTCATCAGCACGGATTCGGACATGAACTGCCCGATCAACTGCTGACGTTCGGACCCCAGGACCTTCCGAACGCCTACTTCTTTGGCGCGGTTAGCCGAGCGGGCTGTGGCCAGGTTCATAAAATTGATGCAGGCAATCAGCAGAATGAAGAGGGCTACCGCCGAGAAGATATAAACGTATTGAATGTCACTGGCGGGCAAATACTCGATCTGCTGCTTTGAATGAAGATGAATATCTGTAATGGGTAGTAGCCAGAACCGGTATGCATTTCCGGCTTTCCGGAACTGCTCCATAGTGGAACCAACCGCCCGAAGGGCTTGCGGGCCGACGTACTTTTCGATAACGGCATCGAGATTTTTCTCAAACTGCTTATAATCCACGCCCTCTTTCAGCACAATGTACGTATAGTGATTGTTGCTTAGCCATTGCCCCCACGGATAGTTATCATTCAACATGGTCAGGAAGAAATCGCTGTGGAAATGCGCATTCGTGGGCATATCACGCATTACGCCCGTCACCTTGTACGCCTGCTGGTTGTCGAAAATCAGCGTCTTACCGATCGGGTCCTGAGTACCAAAATGGCGTTTAGCTGCCGATTCGCTGATAACGACGGTGTTTGGCGAGGCCAACGCTCGCCTGGAATCGCCCGAAACGAGGGGCAAGGTAAATACATCGAATAAGGTAGAGTCGGCGAACGTAATGTGATTTTCGCGCAGGTTGGTGGCGGCCCCGGCCTGCTTGACAAGCCACACCCCCCGATCATGAAGCCGCACAAATTGCTCAACCTGGGGGTAATCCTGTTTGAGCGTGTGGCCAATGGGATCGGGCGAAACGGCCATTCGCATGTCGTTGCCCCCAAACTTGACGTCGGTGTTGATACGGTAGATGCGGTCGGCCTTGGCGTGAAAACGGTCGTAGCTCAACTCATCCACAACGTAAAGCGTAATGAGCAGACAACAGGCTAAGCCTACCGCCAGACCGAAAATATTGATGAAGGTAAACCCTCGTTGCTTGCGGAGATTTCGCCAGGCGATTTTGATGTAATTACGTAACATGTTTATAAATGGGTTTGGGCGAGAACAATTCGGTAGGCGGGGGCTGCCCACTTACCGGATCACTCGCTGCGTAAACTTTTCACCGGGTTTGTTAAGGCAGCCTTGATACTCTGGTAGCTAACGGTCAAGAGGGCAATGAGTACCGCCAGTCCCCCCGCCACGATAAATACCCACCACGGCATGTCGATCTGATACGCAAAATTCGTGAGCCACTCACGCATAGCCCACCAGGCTACGGGCGAGGCAATGACGATACCGATCAGCACCAGTTTCAGGAAATCTCTGGAGAGCAAACTGACAATGCTCGTAACGCTGGCGCCCAGCACTTTGCGCACGCCAATTTCTTTAGTACGTTGCTCAATGCTGAGGACAGCGATCGCGAACAGACCCATGCACGATAATAGAATAGCGATACCGGCCGCCGTCGTGAAAATGGTTGACAGGCGTTGTTCGCGTTTATACCAACGGTCGGTGTTCTCGTCCAGGAATGACCCCTGAAACTCCTGCTTAGGGGCAATGTCTTTCCAGACGGCTTTTACCTCGCTCATGGCGCTGGTCAGGTTTTGCGGAGCTACCCGAATCAGGACGTAATTGACCGAGCCATCGGTCATTTGCAGGGTAATCGGTTCGGCTTTCTGGTGCAATGAATACAGGTTGAAATCACTGATGACACCAACGATCTGGAATGGCTTCTGATCGGGTTTTATGAACTTGCCAATTGGATTCGACTCACCCAGTTGTTTGGCCATACTCTCTGAAATCAGCACGGACGATACCGTGTCGGTGCCAAATGTCGAACTGAAATCACGGCCTTTGACGAGTTTAACCCCCAACGTTTTCAGGTAGTCGAAGTCGACCCGCAGCCAGTCGCAGCGTACATCACGCTTGTTATACGTAAAGCCGTACATCATACGCGACGAGTTGCCATCCAGCCCGGCACCAATGTTAACCCCTGAGCCCGACACCGATACAATGTTGGGGTTGTTGGCCAACTGGTTGCGCACTTGCTGCAGGGCGGTTGCGCCGTCGAGGTCCTGCCCAACTGGTATACTAATAACCTGCTCCTCGTTTATACCCATCGGCTTTTCGCGCAGGTATTTTATTTGCTGACCCATGATCAGCGTACAAACAATGAGCAGGCAGGCAATGGAAAACTGGGCCACGATAAGGGAGTTACGTAACACCCCTGGCCGTTTCATACTCACTTTACCCTTTAAGACTTCTACCGCATTGAAGCGGGTCGCAAACCAGGATGGGTAACCTCCCGCCACCAGGGTTACAAGCACAAAACCTAAACCCGTTATGAGCAACGTATCGACTTTCAGAAAGTTGTCGAGCGACAGGTGGCTGCTGAAGAGCCGGTTGAAGGTGGGCAAAAAGAACCAGGCCAGTCCGAGTCCAATCAACAGCGAGACAAAACAGAGCAGGAATGTTTCGCCCCAGATCTGACCAAACAACTGCGTCCGACCAGCGCCCAGCGATTTCCGGACGCCCACTTCCCGCGCCCGGCCAACGGCCTGTGCAATGGTCAGATTGACGAAGTTAATACAGGCAATCGCCAGAATAAATAAGCCTACCAATAGCAGCGTATAAATGTATGTTTTGCTGATTCCCTGGCCTCCGCCCGTTTCTGTATCGAAATGAACATCGGTAAAGGGCATTAGCAAGAGACTTTTCTGATAGCCCAGACTGTTTTTCGGATACCCCTGAGCGTTACGTTCCTTGTTGTCGGACGCGAAGTATTTGTCGGTAAAGGCTTGCAAGCGCCGTTCGAGCATGGCCGGTGTGGTTCCGGCTTTCAATTTCACATACGTCTCATGATTCGTGTGATCCCACCGGCCTTTATAATCTGCGTAATCGCCTTTGTTTTCAATACGGGTCAGGGCATCGTACTGCTGAGTAGAGTTGTCCGGAAAGTCGCCGATAACACCGGTTACGACGAAGGGTTGCCAGCCGTTGTCCAGTCGAATCTGGATCGATTTACCCATAGGGTCTGCCGTCCCGAATACGTCTTTGGCCATATTCTCGCTGATAACGATATTACTCAGGCCAGCCAGGGCGGTATTGATATTGCCTTTCTTGAGCGGAAACGAGAATACCTTCAGAAAATCGGCGTCGCAGCTTCGCACCATCTTCTTGTAGGTCTGCTCTCCCTTTCGGACCCCGCCACTGCCCCACACAATTCGCGTTACCGCTTCAATTTCCGGAACTTCGGCTTTCAGAGCCGGTGTCAGCGGATAAGGCATTGACGCACTTTTGTTGGGTTTACCATCGCGTTCGCTTTGTTCAAAATAGAGCCTGAAAATGCGGTCAGCGTCGGTATGGAACCGGTCGTATGATAGCTCGAACGCTGAGGTCAGAAAAAGCAGCAGACCGGTGGCAAAAGCTACCGCCAAACCGACTACATTAATTACTGTATGCGTACGATGTTTCCAGAGATTGCGAAGGCCAATTTTGATGTAACTGAAAAGCATAGCTGGCTAAACGTTAAAGGAGATCGAATCGGGTGTTTGAGACGTAGCACCCTCGAAAATTAGCTGCGTTGTGTCGAATACCGCACTAACTAAGCTCAACTGTTGTGCCATGATACAAAAAGGCCGCCCTCGTTAAGAAAACGGCTTTTTTGTAAGGTTTCGTTGTCCAGTTCCGGACAGTCGTACGTCCGATTATGAACGGTTTCTACTCGGCTTTTAAGCTCTTGACGGGGTTCATCAGGGCGGCTTTGATACTTTGATAGCTTACCGTCAGGAAGGCAATAAACACGGCCAGCCCGCCCGACAAACCGAAAATCCACCAGGTCAAATCGGTTTTATAGGCAAACGTGCCCAGCCACTTGTTCAGCGCCCACCAGGCTAACGGTGAGGCCAGTACCAGAGCAATAAATACAAGCTTGAGAAAGTCTTTTGACAGCAAACCGACAATGCTGGTAACGCTGGCACCCAGCACTTTGCGCACACCAATTTCTTTGGTCCGTTGTTCCGCCATGAAAGCGGCCAGCCCGAATAAACCTAAGCAGGAAATCAGAATCGCCAGCAGACCAAAGTAATTCACAAGCGTATTAACCTGCTGCTCAGCGCGGTACAGGCCTTCGTATTCTTCATCCAGGAAATGATAGCTGAACGGATAGTTTGGGTTGAAGTCTTTGGCCAGCCGCTCCATATCGCTGATGGCCTGTTGGGTCTGCCCGGCCTTGGTTCGTACGAGAAGATAGCTGGTGTTTCGCGCATCGAACGCCAGAATCAACGGTTTAATGGGGTCGTGCAGTGAATTGATGTGGAAGTCTTTCATCAACCCAATAATCTTTCCTTTACCGGGCCAGAACGAAACTTCTTTGCCCACCGGGTCTTTCATGCCCGGCCGGTCCGCCGGTGCGGCCGATTCGCTCATCAGTTTGGCCGTTGCTTCATTGATCAGGTAGTTGGTTGAATCTGCCGGACTATCGAACCGGAAATCACGACCGTCGAGCAACCTGATATTCATGGTTTTGGTAAAATCACCGCCGACAAACATGCAGGAGACGCTCGTTTGCAGCTTAGGGTCCTTACCCGGCCACGTCAGATCGGCAGAAGAGGCCTGAATATTTACGGGTAACAACATAGTCGTCGTCGCCGACGAAATAGCCGGAGTCCGCATGACTTCCTGCCGGAAAGCTTCTACCTTTTTAGGCTGGGCAATTTCCCCTTCCAGCGGCATGTAAATCACATTTTCGCGGTCGAGACCCAGGTTTTTGGTACGTAGGTAATCCATCTGTCTGCCAACGGCCAGCATGCCTACGATCAGGAATATAGACAACGAAAACTGAAAAACGACCAGCGTCCGACGAAACAGGGTGGGGCCAGGGCCGAACTGTAAACGCCCTTTCAGTATTTTGATGGGTTGGAGGGAGGAGAGAAACAACGCTGGGTAGCTGCCCGACACAACGCCGGTTACCAGTATAAGGCCTCCAAGCAGGAGCCAGAGTGAAGGCTCAGCCAGGCTTATAACCAGCTGTTTGCTAAACAACGTATTGAACGTCGGCAGGATAACCCAAACCAGTGCTAAAGCCAGCAGTACCGCCAGTAAACTTGTTAATACAGCTTCGCTTAGAAACTGGCCAATCAGTGATGACCGCATGGCCCCTACTACCTTCCGAACGCCAACTTCTTTGGCACGCATGGCCGAACGGGCTGTCGCTAGGTTCATGAAGTTGATGCAGGCAACGAGCAGGATGAACAAAGCTACGATAGAGAAAATTCGAACGTACTCGATCCGGCCGCCAACGGCTTTGCCATTTTTGTAGTCTTCATACAAGTGCAGGTCAGTGATGGGCTGTAAGATGGGGCGGCCCGTTTCGAAATTCTTTCCGGCATAACGTGGGTAGATCACGCCCATCGCGGTTTCTGTCTGCGCCAGCGTCGTATTAGGCTTGAGTCGGACGAAGGTCTGAAACGAGCTGTTGCCCCAGGTTTTCATCCAGTCCTCTTCCTGCACCTTCCAGTTTACCAGCCAGCCGAATTGCAACGTAGCGTTGTAAGGCAAATCCTCAATTATAGCGCCTACGACGTAAAATTTGTTGTTGTCGAGCTGTACCGTTTTGCCCAGCGCCGACGTATTTGGGAAATATTTTTCGGCTACTTTTCGAGTGATAACAATCTGATTCGTCTGGGCCAGCGCTGCTTTAGGATTCCCCTGCACAACGGGCAAGTTGAAAACATCAAAGAAGTCTGCGGTTGCGTAATGTCCCTTTTCTTTCGCGGCTTTATCCCCGGCTTTAATGAGCGTTTCGAAGCCCCAGTTGATTTTGGTGGCAGCCGCCACTTCTGGAATATGCTGTGAAATCGTTTCCTGCAACGGACCCGGCGTCGCAAAATTTGTCACCGTGTCGCCGTTGAAAGGAAAATTTACCCGTACAAAATAGATCTTGTCAGCATCGGGCAGGAAACGGTCATAGCTCAATTCATCCCTGACCCATAAGCCGATCAGTAAACTGCAGGCCATCCCTAAGGCCAGCCCAAATATGTTTATCGACGAGTAGAGTTTATGCTTTAACAAACTCCGAACGGCGATCTTGACGTAGTTGCGGAACATGATCGTTTTGGATAGTTTTGTGAGAAACGCACAGCCACTAGGTATTTTCCTCCTGTTACGTCAACATCCATTGCCAATGAGGACCTTGGCCTTTGGGCACCGGTTGAACATCAGCGAATAATTTCGTTGCTGACAGTGGGATTAGGCGTGTTGTACTATCGCGAGAAGAGTATTCGACTAGAACCGCTTCCCGAGACCATGCTTGACGAAGGGAAGGCCAGTCAGATACCTGATGTTTCGTTACGCGATAACCAAACCGACCAAACGCCGATTATTATTGAAGTATGCCACACAAATGGGTTAAAAGGTGATCTTCAGAAGGTAATCCAACTGATTGATGAGGACCTATACGGTATTCGTGAGGGCTTTGTCTTCAATTATAAAACGCGAGAGTGGCTTCGATACCGATTTGGCGATGGTGCCTTACCAACGGCATCGTCGTTCTCGGAGCTACTACAACTCGATTTAAACGAATTCTTATAAAAGCGAGCCGCAGGTATCTGCGGCTCGCTTTGGTTATACGCGATTATACGTGGAAATTTTCCGTCACCACTTTTCCGTCGAATAGATTGACAATGCGGTGGGCAAAGCCAGCATCGTAGGGTGAGTGCGTTACCATGATGATCGTAGTACCTTCGTCGTTCAGCTCGCCCAGCAGTTTCATTACTTCTTCTCCGTTTTTCGAATCGAGGTTACCCGTCGGTTCATCAGCCAGAATCAGCTTGGGTTTAGCGACGACCGCCCGGGCGATGGCCGTCCGTTGCTGCTGACCACCCGACAGTTGCTGCGGGAAGTGATTGCGCCGGTGCATAATGCTCATCCGGTTCAAGGCTTCTTCAACGCGAGCTTTACGTTCGTCGGTGGGAGTTTTTAAGTACAGGAGCGGCAACTCCACGTTTTCATAAACCGTCAGTTCGTCGATCAGATTGAAGCTTTGGAAAACAAACCCGATTGAGCCTTTACGGAGCTGGGCGCGCTGCCGTTCCGTCATTTTGGCCACTTCCGTACCGTAGAAATTGTACTCGCCATCGCTAGGGTTATCCAGCAGACCGAGAATGTTGAGCAGCGTCGACTTGCCGCAACCGGAGGGGCCCATGATGGCAACAAACTCGCCGTCTTTCACATCCATGTTGATGCCATTGAGGGCGGTGGTTTCAACTTCTTCGGTAGCGAAGAGTTTCTGAAGGTTAATTGTCTGGATCATTGTTATTTTAGGAGAAGCGGGAGGGAAGGAGAATAAGGACGAAAGGGATTTTACTAGCTTTGCCTATACTCACCTAAACTCTCGTAATCATGGCTAAAGTTGAAAAATTCGAAGAC
The DNA here is from genome assembly GCF_054778895.1 of Spirosoma fluminis. NCBI lineage: Bacteria > Pseudomonadati > Bacteroidota > Cytophagia > Cytophagales > Cytophagaceae > Spirosoma > Spirosoma fluminis. The sequence continues at coordinate 628,760 of NZ_BAAGZD010000003.1, read as the reverse complement.
CTATTAGTTTGGCAAAAAGGTTTGGCTCAGGCAGTTAATTTATACAAGTTACTTGCTGATTGTAAAGACTATGGTTTGCGTGATCAAATGCAACGCTCATCCGTTTCTGTGCCGTCAAATATTGCAGAGGGCTTCGAGCGCCACACTAACAAAGAGTTTATTCGATTTTTACGCATTGCAAAGGGCTCTAATGGTGAGTCAAGAACACAAATCTACCTGGCTATCGGTGTTGGCATCCTCGATGCAGAAGCTGGTAATGAACTACTTAGCAAGAGCCGCATCATTTCGTCGATGCTGCAAAACCTGATTAAAACTAGAATAGAGAAGTTCTAATAGTATTGAGTAAGGAGGAGCGAGCGAAACAAGACCAAAGTAACGCTCCTCTCTTTCCATTCCTCCCTTTCCTCCTTAAAACTCCAAGACTTCGTTATCGCCAAAATTTTCGTAAGAACTCGTAATGACCTGTTCGCCGGGTTGCAATCCATCCAGCACTTCGTAGAACTCTGGATTCTTGCGGCCTAACGTAATGGTACGCTTGACCGCCCGCTTGCCAGAGTTATCGACAACGTACACCCAGTTGCCACCCGTGTCGGAGAAGAAACCACCCACCGGCAGCAGAGTCGCTTTAGCCGCCTTGCCTAATTCAAGCTGAATCGGCGATGACTGGCCCCGTTTAATGCCGGTTGGCGCGCCATTCACAAACGTCATATCAACTTCAAAGCGGCCATTCTTTACTTCCGGATAGACACGTTTGATTTCTAACTGGTGCATTTTGCCGTTAAACTCGAACGAACCTTTCAGGCCCGGAAATACGCGGCTGATGTAGTGTTCGTCGATGCCGACCCGCATCTTAAAGCCGTTCAAATCGTCGATCTGGCCGATGTTCTGGCCCCGGTTGATGTTCGATCCAACTTCCACATCAATACTTGACAACTGACCGGATACCGGGGCTTTTACAACCAGGTTATCGAGCGTTTGCTGCCAGAGCGCTACGTTACGTTGGGTCCGTCGCAGCGTACCTTCCAGTTGCTGAATCTGAAGTTTTGAGTTGTCCTCCTGATATTTCTGGGACTCAATTTCAATTTTGCGCTGCTCGACCAGGCGCTCGTACGCCCGTTTGGCTTTTAGATAGTCTTCTTCCGAAACAACCTTGTCTTTAATAAGCTTGGCCTGCCGATCGTAGGTGTCCTTTGCCTGCTCGATTTGAGCTTCCAGATCAGCCAGGGTTTTGCGCAGGGTATAGCGTTCAACGCGCAGTCGCTGGCGGGTATTCTGTAAATCGTTAACGAGTCGGTTGGCTTCCGTTTCCGATTGCAGAAAGCTTAGCTTAAGGTTCTGGTTTTCCAGTTTTAGCAGCACATCACCTTTGTCGACTGTATTACCGCCTTCCACTAATTTTTGCGTTACGTAGCCACCTTCAATGGCATCGAGCCGGATGGTTTTAAGGGGCTGCACAACGCCGGTCACCGCAATGAAATCTTCAAACGGGCCTGTTTTGACCTCCGAAACGGTGATTTTATCTTTCTCTACGTTAAGCTTCGAGCGACGATCGGCAAAGAAGAATGTGTAAGCCAGTAAGGCGGCAATCAGTACTCCACCACCTGAGAGTGCAATGCGCTGGGTTGTCCAGAAACGTTTAGGTAAGACGCGATCCATTGTTAATGAGCGAACGAGTGAAATAGTGAAACCGGGACGCCGGCCGAAGCGATCAAACGCTTTGAACTCATTCGCTTGCCAGATACTTCCCAATAGCCGTGCCAACTAGGGTCTATCATTGACGATCAGCTATTTAGACGGTTTTGTTGCTTATTGTCTGTCCGGTTTCGGACAAAATGCTGTCCGCTTTTGTCCTGCGGTATTACGGCCGGGAAACTTCCGCCAGAACGTAGGGGGTTACTGTCCGGGCGCGGGTCTTATGGTTGAGAAAATCATACGTCAATACACTGACATGGTAGTAGGGAAACGAAGCTACCCGGCGGACGTTGAAACCTCGGGTGGCTAATGAATCGGCCTCGGTTGCCGTAGTAAACACCTGTTTCGATTGCTCCCGAACCTGAGCCGATAACGCTGAATCCGACCGGGCATATACGGTCGGGGCATCGGCGTAAAATTCATACGTCCAGTAACTTCCCCCCCCCACACCCGTACCGGGTTCATACAGTACGGTTGGTCGATTGGCTAGTCCTGGTTGTCCATTCACGTAGCGAGCGGCCGTCATGCCTGCCTGATAATACATGAGCGTTGGGTACAGAAACAGATTCAGCATACCGGCCAGCATCAGTACTACGCCAACCATACGGCCCATAAGCGACAGCAGACTGGTTTTTCGGAACAGAGTGAACGTAGCGAACGTAATGACCGCAACCCAGCCCAGCGCCAGCCCCAGTTGACTGGGCTCGACCAGCAGCAGAATAGCGACACTGAGCAGGACTAAAAGCAGGCCAATTACCGTCTGTCCGATGGTCCAGCGTCGGAGCGCAAGGGGGCGTAAATTGACCAGAAAGTGAGCCGTAAGTATCGAAAAGAATGGGAAAACAATGTTCATGTAGTGCGGTAGCTGAAATCCCGACAGCGAAAAGAGCAGGAACGTAGCAAGTCCCGACCCCAGCGATACGTACTCCGGTAAGCTGCCTGAACCTGGCAGGTTTCGCTTCGTTAAACCAGCCAGCGCCTTACCGACGCTCACGTAAAGGGGAAGCGACCAGGGCAGAAAGGCCCACAGGAGCGTATGCACAAAGAAAAACTTGTCACCTTGGCCCTTGATCGGGCCCGTGTTAAAGAAGCGACCGAACTGGCTATCCCAAAAGAAAAAGCGCACGCCCGATACGCCCGTTTCGCCAAATATCACCTTTTCAGGATGAAGGTCAAACTGTACGTACAGGCAATACACTTCGGGGAGCGTAAACAGAAACGACAAGACCACTGCTGCGTACCAGCGCGGTTTTAGAAGCTCGCGCCCGTTGCCGGTGATCAGCCAATGCACTACAAGCCCGGCGCCGATTGGCACCAGCACAAACACACCTTTGGTCATCAGGGCGCAGCCAGTCAGCAGCGAACCGAAAAGTATATGCCGCCATTGCTGAACGGAACCTCTGCGATTGTCCGTCGACTGAAAAACCCGCCAGAAGTGGTAAACGGGGCCGATAATCAGGAGCATCAGGTACGGTTCGGCCCGGACGTCGCTGTTCGACAGTACGCCGTGAAAGGCCGTTAACAGCACGAGTGCCGCAACCTGAGCAACCAGTTTTGGGTAAATTAGCCGGGCAAAGGAATACGTATAAGCAACGCTGCCCAGAAAAAACAGCAGTGCCGGAAATTTATAGGCAAACGTAGTAACGCCCAATATCTGATAACTAATTGCCGTTATCCAGAATGGAAAATGGGGTTTGTCGAGCCAATCGGTTCCAACTGCGTATAAATTGACAAAGTCACCGGTTTGCGCTATCTTTTTGGCAATAGTAGCGTATAGGGCACCATCGGGTTCGAGAATGGGCGCAACCAGGCCGGTTGCGTTCAAAAATAGGCCAGCCGCCAGTAAACCGTAAAACCAGCGATTCGTAAAAGATAACCGTTCGTCTGTCATTAACTTGGTAGGGAGAGCCAGTACAGCAACGGCGGCCAGGCTCACAAATGAGTTGTGGTCCACACCGACGCAGTGACTTTTATCGTCCTCAAAGTACGTAAGAAAAGCCTAATCTGCCGTTCATCCGGTATCGTATGCAACAATATAGTCATCCGGTTTATCTTTGAGCTATGCAAGATGCCAAACTTCTAATCGTCGACGATGACCCCGACGTTTTACTGGCCGCCCGCTTGTTGCTGAAGCGGCACGCCCGTACGGTGGACATTGAAAAGAACCCCGAAAAGCTTCCATTCCTGCTCAACAATAATCAGTATGATGCCATTGTGCTGGATATGAATTTTCAGCGCGATGTGAGCAGTGGACGCGAAGGCTTTGCCTGGCTCGACCGCATTCTGGATATTAATCCACAGGCGCGGGTGGTACTCTTTACGGCCTATGGCGATGTAGAGATGGCCGTTCGGGCGATTAAGGCCGGGGCCGTTGATTTTGTGCTGAAACCCTGGCAGAACGACAAATTTCTGGATACCATTCGCGGGGCCGTTGAAGGCAAAAAAAATGAGGGCGACGAAGTGCCCAAGGATAAAGAAGGGAAGGTTGTTGGCAAAAATAGCTCAGTTCCGAAAGCCGTTTCTCAATCCTTAATTGGCGCGGCTATGCGCCCGGTTCTCGACACCGTCGAACGGGTGGCGCCTACCGATGCCAACGTGTTGATTCTGGGCGAAAACGGTACCGGTAAGGATCTGGTTGCCCGCGCTATCCACGAACAATCGCTCCGACGCGATAAGCCGTTCGTGAGCGTCGATGTGGGCGCCTTAACCGAAAGCCTGTTCGAGAGTGAGCTGTTTGGTCATGTGAAAGGCGCCTTTACTGATGCGCGGGAGGATCGGGCCGGACGGTTCGAAGAAGCGAATGGCGGCACTATCTTTCTCGACGAAATCGGAAACTTAAGCGCTTCGCAGCAGGCGCGTCTGCTAACCGTTCTGCAACAGCGGCAAGTAACGCGGGTTGGGTCTAATAAAGCCAAGCCTATTGATGTCCGGTTGATTTGCGCGACGAATGCCGATTTGAACGAACGCGTTGCGGAGCGCGTATTCCGGCAGGATTTACTGTATCGCATTAACACGATTGAGCTGCACTTGCCCGCCCTGCGTGACCGCCCTACGGACATTGGTCCGCTGGCCGAGCATTTCATGAAGAAATACGCCAAGCAATACAGCCGGCCTGTCACCAACCTAAGTCCCATCTTACTTCAGGAAATGAAGCAATACCGCTGGCCCGGTAATGTACGGGAACTACAGCATGCGGTTGAGCGGGCGGTGATTCTGGCCCAGGGTTCTACGTTAGAAGTGACCGATTTTGTGTTTCGGAAAGACGCTTCGGCGAGTTCGCCTGTCAATGAAACGCTGCAACTGGAAGACATGGAACGCCAGTTGATTCAGCAGGCTATGCAGAAACATCGGGGTAGTATTACCGACGTAGCGCGTGAACTGGGCCTGTCACGGCAGGCCTTGTACCGGCGTCTGGAAAAATTTGGCTTGTAAGCAAGTTTGGCTCAGCGCTGAGCGATAAGTCCATCCAGCTCCTCCGTAATCGACTCCTGCGCGAGCCGTACTACCTCATCGGCTGTGCGGCCGGTCGGTTCAATGCCGGGTAACACCATCCACGACATTTTCGAGAACGACCGGAGCGGAAACACCCCTTTCGGATTGAAATGACCCGTACCGCGCACAGCGATTGGAACGACCAGGGCATTCGGGGCCCGTTTCAGCAGGGTAGCTACTCCGCCAGTGACAAAAGGGCGCATTTGCCCCGATGCGGACCGGGTTCCTTCCGGAAAAATAACCGCCGAGTAGTTGTGCTGCTGAATAAACTTACCCAGACGGGCTATTTCAACGATGGCCTGTTTGGGGTCCTTCCGATCGATGAGCGCAGCGCCACTCTTGCGGAGGTTGTACGAAACGCCGGGGATGCCGTGCGCCAGTTCAATCTTGGAAACAAACACCGGCGTATGTCGACGCAGAAACCAGATGATCGGCGAGATGTCGAACATGCTTTGGTGATTAGCCAGAAAAATAAGGGGCCGGTCGGTCGGTAGGTTCGACGGCTGCTGAAACCGGATTCGGCTGCCGGTCAGATACCAGCCATAGGCGATACACGCATTCATCCAGTCTACTGTCTTTTTGTGGGCGGCCTTGCCAAACGTATGAAAGGCGACTACCTGAGCAACGTGAAATACAACGAGCACTAACCCGAAGTAGAGTAAGTAAAGGCAGCTCAGCACGTAATCCAGTAATTTTTTCATAAAGAATGCGCGGCTATACGACTACCGCCAGAACAAATATTTTGGGTTCAAAATTAACGATTGGCGGTTTTTTATTGCGTAGAAATTGACCGGCTGCCTAAAATGGTGGTGTATTTTAATCGTACTTTGCTGGATAATTGGATTATTTATCAATCTTCTGCGTTGAGTTTACATGAGTTTATCTGGAGCACGTTTGGATGTTATGCGGTTCGTCGGCGAGAAAATCGACGCCCTGATCGGAGAGTACCTGAAACCTATTGAGTCAAACTGGCAGCCAGCGGATCTATTGCCGGACACTACCAAAGATGACTTTCTGGCGGAGGTGAAACTGCTTCGCGAAAGTGCGCGTGAACTGTCGTACGATTACGTGGCCGTTCTCATCGGCGACACCATAACCGAAGAAGCCCTGCCCACCTACGAAGCCTGGCTGATGGATATGGAAGGGGTTGATCAGGGTGACCGGCAACAAGCATGGACGAAGTGGATTCGGGCCTGGACTGCCGAAGAAAATCGGCACGGTGACCTGTTGAACAAATTTTTGTATTTGTCGGGCCGGGTTAACATGCGGGCAATGGAGGTTTCCACCCAGTATCTGATTGCCGACGGATTTGATATTGGCACGGGTCGCGATCCCTACCGAAATTTCGTGTACACCTCGTTTCAGGAATTGGCTACGAACGTATCGCACCGCCGGACAGCTACGTTAGCTAAACAGGCGGGCTGTACCCAGCTCTCCAAGATCTGTGGCGTCATTGCTTCGGACGAAATGCGGCATGCTAAAGCGTATAAGGCATTTGTGCAGCAGATTTTCGAGGTTGACCCTTCCGAGATGATGCTGGCCTTTGAAGATATGATGCGCAAAAAAATTGTGATGCCCGCTCACTTTTTGCGCGAAACAGGTACTAAAATTGGGCAGACCTTTAGTCATTTCTCCGATGCCGCCCAGCGGTTAGGCGTCTACACGACCCATGACTACATTGATATTGCCGATTCTTTGCTGACCGACTGGAACATTGGCGCTATTGTTGAACTGAACGACGCCGGTCAACGCGCCCGCGACTATCTGATGGCTCTGCCGGATCGGCTGCGCCGGGTAGCTGATCGCACAAAGGTGCCAACGCTCGAATACCCATTTAGCTGGATTGCCTAGATATCTATGAACCGTTTCGCTTTCGGTATTGGCTGGCGTATTGTCAGCATTGTCGTCCTGACCGGAGCGATCGTGACCATGTATTTGCGGCAGGCAAATCAATTCTGGCTGTTTCCGACGGCCAGTCTGTTGCTGCTGCTCACGCTGAACCTGTACCAGTATGTGACGGGGCTGAATCGTAAACTCACTCGATTTCTGGAGTCGGTGCGCTATTCTGATTTCGCCGTTGCGTTTCGAACCGATAGTAATCTGGGTCCCTCGTTTGTTGACCTCAACGACCAGTTCAACGAAGTGCTGGATGCGTTTCGGCAGGCACGGGCCGAGAAAGAAGCGAACCTGCACTACGTCAATACCATTGTGCAGCATGTCAGTGTTGGCCTGCTGACGTTCGACGTAGCGGGGCAGGTCGAACTCGTTAATCAAACGGCGCTTCGGCTGCTGGGTATCTACCGGGTACGGACGCTCAGTGATTTAAACGCTACGCACCCCGATCTGGCCGACCTGCTCCGTTCGGCAACGAATGCCTCGGGTCCGGTCATGTACCAGACCGGTACGGATGGCGAATTGTCGGTTCGGTGCACGGCCGTGCGGCTGCGCGGTCGCCTGGTTACCGTTGCTTCGTTACAGAACATCCGGACGGAACTGCAGCAGCGCGAACTTGAAGCCTGGCAAAACCTGACGAAGGTACTGCGGCACGAGATCATGAACTCCATCACGCCGATTGTGTCGCTGGCAAGCACCATGCGCGATATTGTTGAAACCGATTTAGTGCCACTTACAAAAACGGAACAGACGGTAGACCTGGAGAACGGAGGTGCTGACAACGACCTTGTTCTGCCAACGGTCGTTTCCGAATCGATCAGTGACCTGCGCGACGCACTGAGTACCATTGAGCAGCGGGGGGCTGGCGTTATGCGGTTCGTTGATGCGTACCGGCATTTTACCACCATTCCGCAGCCCATTTTTGCCGAGGTGGGTGTTGAGCAGTTGTTACGTCACGTTGCGCAGCTTGCCCAGGCCAATGCGCAGAAAAGCCAGATCACCATCGACATTGCTTCGCCAAACCTGGCCATTCGGGGCGATGCTGCGCAAATCGAAATGGTATTAATTAATCTGCTGAAGAACGCCGTTGAAAGTCTGGAAAAAACGCCGGGTCTGACACCGGCCGACCCATCCATCCGGCTTGAGGCCACTGCCGACGGTCCACACGTCGTAATCCGCGTGGCCGACAACGGTCCTGGCATTGAACCTGAAGCGCTGGAGCAGATTTTTATTCCGTTTTACACGACTAAAAAAACGGGTTCGGGTATCGGGCTAAGTCTGTCGCGGCAAATCATGCAGCTCCACGGTGGCCAGCTTACCGCCGAGTCGACCCCAGGCCAGGGCAGTACGTTCAACATGATTTTCTAACGTTTTTTTGAAAGTATACTGCGGTTTAAACTGCTAGTTTAGTGCGCCCCTAATACGTTGCATGCTGTAGCTGATATTTTCTGATGCCACGGATCATTGACCTTTCCAAACCCATTCGTTTCAATGCCGATGACCCGTGGTTTATGCGGGTAAAGATCAAACACAAGAGCCATAGCAAAGCCCGGTGGCTCATTCGCTTTCTTGGATTGCCGTTTCGGCTGTTTCCAAAAGACTTTCAGGGGTGGGCCGACGATACCATCCAGAAAATGGGTGTCCATTCGACAACGCACCTTGATGCGCCCTGGCATTATGCACCAACCGTTGCGGGACAGCCTGCCAAGACAATCGATCAGATTCCGCTGGATTGGTGTTATGGCGATGGGGTTGTCATTGATGTGAGCCATAAAGCCGATTTTGACCCGATTACTGTTGCCGATTTGCAGGAAGCCTTACAAAAGACGGGGGCTCAGCTTCGCCCGACCATGATCGTATTGATTCGGACAGGCCGCGATACGTTGAACGGTACCAAAGAGTTTGCCGAGAAAGGAACCGGCATGAGCCCGGAAGCCACTCGCTGGCTGATTGATCAGGGCATTAAAGTCATGGGTATCGACCAGTGGGGGTGGGACTTACCCTTACCGTATATGATTCAGCAGGCGAAGCAAAGGCAGGATCGCGACCTGTTCTGGCAGGCGCATCTGGTCGGTCGCGAGCAGGAATACTGCCACATGGAACAGTTGGTTAACCTGGATGCGTTACCGCCCTTCGGCTTTAAAGTATGCGTGTTCCCGCTCAAGATTGTCGGCGCGTCAGCGGCTCCGGCGCGTGTAGTGGCTATTCTGGACGAATAGGCTATTTGGTATACTTATAGCTCTTCTTATTCGCAGTAAACAATTCTTTCTTATCGAATTGAAGGCTAAAGGCAAAGGGTCTATCCTTATGATCTGTAAAATAGAGCACTTTAGCCTTAGGAAGCCCTTTTAATTCGAATAGAATTGGAATAATTGGAACCAGTTCATACTCACCATTCCCCGGCAGGATGAGCCATAGCGTTTTATTCTCTCTGACCTGAACCGTTACATCGCCTTCAGCGGGTACACTCCACGCTTGGTATGTATGTGGGTCATCGCTGATGTTTACGAATTGAGACGGTCTGTTCAGGTTTTTAAATGAGTATTCACCGCTTAACGCGTTGAGATAGCTGGTGTCCCTCATCTTAGCCGCCGTTGAACTGTCCGAATGGTGGGTGATGTAAACAGGGACTTTAATGGGCGTACTCGCTGAATTGGGCGATTGATTACCCAGTTCTACAGCCGGCGATTGAGCATATATAGCCGTAGAAATCAGTACTGAGAAGGACAAGCAGAGCCAGGCGTCCATTTTGATTACGTTGAGACGTTAAAAGCCGTTTATCATTCGCCAAATCGCCTAAAACTAACTTTCCCGCGCCCAGACGATGAAATCCGTTACCGGCGCTTCGGTCAGCATGGGCCGAATGAGCTGCACCACCTGCCCCCGGTGGTAAGCCGCATGGTGACTCATGTGCGTAAGAATGTCGATAATCGTACTTTGATACGACTCCCCGGCCGAGGTAACATACTCGACGGGTCGAAGCAGTTCCGGCTCCGCTAATGCCGTTACGTAACTGACCAGCTGGCGGTGTTGCCGCTCCGCCGTTTCGCCCATCCAGCTAACGGGTATATTTTCCCAAATGGCCACGTACGTAGGTTCCTTAGCAACCCGCCCGAACCAAACTTGCTGGGCCGATAAGACGTGACCCATTACCGCCAGCGCTCTTGCTGGCGGGTTATCTATTGTCTGAAGACTTTCGATGATGCGCTGGTTGGCCCATAGTTCGTAGTTCAGCAGGTGAATTAGAAAGTTTTTCATTGTATACCCCGCTTAATCGCCTGATAGAATGCTTCGGCGACATTCGTCCGTATATTCAACGTACTAATCCGGTTGTTGTTTCGCGTAGGGTACACCCGATTTGATAAAAAAACGTACGACAGGTTATACGCCGGGTCCGGATCAATCCACACGAACGTACCGGTAAAGCCCGAATGACCGAAGCTGGCCTTCGTGGCCGACCGGGGCGCATTACCGGTAAAGGTAAACGACGGCTTCTCGAAGCCGAGCCCGCGCCGGTTACCCAGTTCCGGGAATTGATAACGGGTGAACTCCGCAATGGTCTTAGTCGAAATGAATCGCTGACCCGCGTACGCTCCCTGCTGACGGTACATTTCCATGAGCTTCATCAGATCGTTGGCTGTACCAAACAGGCCCGCATGGCCCGATAGACCGTTGAGCATGGCGGCTCCTTCGTCGTGAACGCGCCCCCAGATCAGGGTTTTGCGGAACAGCGAATCGTATTCTGTCGGCACAATCCGGTTCAGACTGTAGAAACGGCGTGGGTTATACCTCAGCGTTGTTGCGCCCAGTGGGCGGTAAAACGTCGTTTTCAGGTAATCTTCAAAGTCCTCGCCCGTGAGTCGTTTGATAACCTGCGGGTAAAGAATGAACGACAGATCTGAATACACGTATTCTTTTTTCTCGTTCAGGGGGGAGTCTCTGATCTGCTGAAAAATCGTTTTTGGATAGCTCTTATACTCATACAAACTATCCGTAACCTCAATAGGGTAGCGGCTCGACCGTTCATTCTTAAACGTCTTGGGCTTCCACGTACCATCGGGGTTTTTCGTATCCATCCAGAACGGTATCCAGGCTTTTAGCCGGGCCTGGTGCGTCAGAACGTCCCGCCAGACCAGGTTAGCTTTGTTGGATTTTTTCAGGCCGGGCAGGTAATCGGCCATTTTACCGTCCAGATTGAACTTGCCCTCGTCAACCAGCCGCATCAGCGCCGGGGTCGACGTACTGACTTTGGTTACCGAAGCCATATCGAACAGGTCGTCAAGTTGCACCGGTACGGGTTCGGCTCCGAGTGATGCGTCGTAGGTATGCGTACCGTATGCCTTCTGGAAGATTATTTTACCATCTTTGGCCATCTGCACCACACAACCCGGAAACGCGCGCTGGCTGATACCTACGTTCACCAGCGAATCGACCTGACGAGCCAGGAACTGCCCATCGATACCCACCTCTTCGGGGATGGTATACTTGACCCGACCAATGGATTGAACCTGTAAACCGTCGCCTACCCGGAACCGCTGATTGACCGTAACGGGGAGCTTACCCGATGCGCCAATTGCACCAAAGATCAACTGCGCCGATAACTCCTCGGTGTTGTTCGTCAACTGATACGGCATCACAATAGCTCTGGCCTCCTCGATGTTACGTCCCGGTTGCGCCGTGTCGGCCGGGAAGGTCAGCTTATCGAGGGCGTACGCATTGCCGAAGACCGTAACAATGGCTTTGCCAGTCGCCACCAGTTCACTGAGTAAACCGGCAGTTTTGGTCTGCAACCCATAACGCGCAGCGGGACGGATGTTGTTCAGGTGAACATCCACCAGAATCAGGTTGTAGTTCCTCAGTGAATCGCGCACCTGGGCGATGGTCGAGTCGGGCGATTTGGACGTCAGGTTGAAGTGGTTAACCTGCGTGTAATTTCCCGCCATTTGCTGAAAAGCCGTTTGCTTGTCGCTCTCCAGGGCAACCGATGCGATACGTAACGTATCGAGTCGCTGCAGCGGTAAAATATGTTTATCGTTTTTAAGAACGGTCAGGCTGGCCTCGGTCAGTCGGCGATTCAGCAGTTCGTCCTGCACCGAATTCAGATCGCGCACTAAATCGTTCAGCACGATTGGCTTATACCGATCAAGACCCACCCAGGCTTTTGCCCGCAGCACTTTCAGACAGCGCGCATCAATGGACGCCTGCGTAATGCGTCCTTCGGTAATTGCCTGTTTGACCAGTGAAATGGCCGCCGGAACGTCTTCAGTAAATTCCAGCACATCCATGCCGGCTTCCAGGCCAAGTTCATCGGCCCGCCCCGAAGGAAAATACTTCGTTACGCCTTTCATGTTCATGGCGTCCGAAAAAATGAGACCCTGGAAACCCAGTTCATTTCTGAGCAGGTTGGTAACAATGTTGGGCGAGAGCGTGGAAGGCCGGTTGCGGGTGGTGTCTAAAGCCGGAATGCTCAGATGAGCCACCATCACGCCCGCTGCGCCCGCATTTATCAGTTGCCGAAATGGGTAGAGTTCGAGCGAGTCGAGGTCAGCCCGGCTTTTTATAATCAGCGGCAAATCGTAATGCGAATCGGTGCCGGTATCGCCGTGGCCGGGAAAATGCTTGATACTGGTCAGGAGCCGGTTGTCCTGCATCCCCCGCATGTAGGCGAGTGCTTTCCGCGTAACGGCGTATTTGTCTTCGCCAAACGAACGAAAGTTGATGACCGGGTTATTGGGGTTGTTATTCACGTCGACCGACGGCGCAAAATTGACGTGCACGCCCAGCCGGCGAGCCTGACGGGCGAGGTTAGCGCCCATCCGGTAGATCAAACTGTCGTTGCCCTGAATGGCACCCAGGGTCATTTGATACGGGTACCGAACGGTACTGTCGAGCCGCATTGCCAACCCCCACTCCGCGTCCATCGCAATCAGCAGCGGAACGGCCGATAGCGCCTGTAGCCGGTTGGTAAGCTTTGCCTGCCGCATGGGGCCACCCTGAAACATCACCACGCCACCGAGTTTATTGGTGCGCACGAGCGTAACGAGCGAGTCTTCGTAGGCGGGTTTTCGGTTCGAATAGCCCGCTACCATAATCAGCTGGCCAATCCGCTCATCGGGCGTCAGCGTCGCGAAGACCGAGTCGGCCCAGCGGTTCTGCCGTTCTGTGAGTTTGAGAAATGAAGGCGCCTGGGTTTGCGCAAACGCCGAAAGAGATAAACAAAGGCAGACTAAAGCAGAAAGAACAGACCGGCAGAAGGCCATGAGCAAAAAATTGGGTCGTGAAAGGTCAAAAATACGAAAAGTAGCCGAGGGCATGGCTTAAACTTGACAGCCGTCTGCCAGAATTGCCCGGTATGGTCCTGTTATTTAGTATGCGGTTCTGGAGCGTAACGCCTGCCTACTGCGCTACGTGGCGTAGTGCCTGGTCCAGATCGGTGATGAGCAGGGCAGGGTCCTCCAGGCCGATGTAGAGCCGAACCAGCTTGAACCCGTCGTCTTCCGGAGCTGTATCGGAAGCGTAGCCAACGCTGGCCGGAAACACCAGCGATTCATGACCACCCCAAGAAACACCCAGGATAAAGCGCGTCAGCGAATCGGCAAATGTATCGACGTCTTCTAACCGATTGGTATTCAGTTCCAGCGTAATAAGGCCCCCGCAGCCCGCCATCTGCCGACGGGCCAGCTCAACCTGCGGGTGACTATCGGCCAGCGGAAAGTGGACACGACTCACGGCCGGGTGCGTTTCCAGAAACCGGACAATCTGGTGCGCGCTGTCGTTGCTACGTTGCACCCGCAGGGGCAGGGTTCGTAAGCCTCGAATCAGCAGCCAGGCATTTTGCGGGGAAATAATCCCACCCAGCGTCATGTATTCGCCGAAGAAAATCTTCTTCATCATCGCTTTTGTGCCACAAACCACCCCCGCTATTACGTCCGAATGGCCGCCGATGTATTTTGAAGCCGAGTGCATCACCAGATCGATGCCCAATTCAATAGGTCGCTGAAAAAGCGGAGTGCAGTGGCTATTGTCGATCATGGTCAGAATACCGTGCTGCTTCGCCAGTTGGGCTACGGCTGCGAGGTCCTGCAACTCAAACAGCCACGAACTGGGCGATTCGAGGTAAATGATTTTCGTGTTTGGCTGGATAGCCTGCTCAAAATTAGCCAGGTCCGTACCATCGACAAAGGTAGTGGTGACCCCAAATCGGGGCAGGTAGTTAGCCATCAGCTTCTCAGTCCAACTGTAGGGTTTTCTGACGGAGACGATGTGGTCGCCCTGGCTTACATTCGCTAATACTGCAACCGAAATTGCCGCGCTGCCACTCGCCATCACGAGGGCGTCTTCGGCCCCTTCCAGTGCTGCCAGCTTTTTGCGCAGGATCTCGACCGTTGGATTGTTGCCGCGCGTGTAAAAATGGCGTTCGTCTTCGTGGGCCAGATCGGCCCGCATGGTCGCTACGTTGGCGAACGTGAAATTACTGGCCTGAATAACGGGCGGAGCAATGGCGTTGAAGTAGCGCTCGCGCTCTTCGCCAAGCTCATTAAGAATATAGGAAAGATCCAAAAGCGTGAAGCGTTCTAGGTAAGGAAGCCCAAGTTTAAGCAAAAAAGCTGTCCCCAGTACCATTTGGAAGGGATACTGGGGACAGCTAAAGTTGATCAATGCGCAGACTTTTAGCGCTTGTAGCGGCTGCGGTATTCCGGACCAACGCCAAAGCCATAGCCCAGCGTAAGCGTAATGGTTGAGTTATAGATATTTTGCTGGCCCACACCTCCCCGGTAAATAGGCTGGCTCGTAATATCCGCTAGTCCAAAAGTGTAGCGGGCATCAATCAAAAACCGCTGGCGTTCGCCGAAGCCGGGCCAGTTTAACTGAAAGCCAGCCAGTAGACCCAGATCTAAGTTCTTGAAGGCGCTGGAATTGTCAATATCAGGCTGCGAGAATCCGTTGATTTTTTGTTTCGTCACTTTAGCGCTCAGGGGAATCGCCAGGGATGGCCCCAGAAACAGGTTTGGTCTGAACCGGCCGTTTAAGGTCAGAAAGTACCGGAGCGCCACTGGAATCTCCAGGTAGTTAACGTGTTGCTTAAACTCCACTGGAACGTTACCGGGATCAACTCCTTCAAACTTACCCCCGCGCTGCGAATACAGTACGTCGGCTGAAATGCCAAAATGGTTTAGTGAACTGTACATCAGGAAAGCGCCGGCCGCTAAACCTGGCGTTAGTTTATACCCGTTTACGTCGCCACGTAATGTGGATAAATTTAAGCCCACACGAGGCCCCGCACTGAAACGTTGCTGCGCAAAAACGCTTGATATACAGAAAGAAAAAACAAAAAAGGCTGCAATGAATGGACGTAGCGAAATTGAGCGAAACATAGAATGTAATAATAGATTGTTACGCCCCGTTAACGCCTGAGGTTTCACAAATGTTTTAAGCAACCGGGCTACTTTTTAGATTCCGGGCTTATTTTTTGTATTAGCTGGAAGCATTGGCAACGAAAGTTGCCGTTCAGAAAACGAGTATGGCAATTGCTCAGCGCAGGTTGTTAGGCATCGTTAGCCTCATTCCAAACTCCGCTATCGACTGTTCTCCAGCCGATATACCGGGTAGCGATTAAACGTCTTTTCGAAGTAGGGCGTTTGTTTGTAGATGAATTCCAGCTGAACATTGGCGTTTTGGGCGAAAGCTTTGTCGGCCGCTTGCTTGTCGGCTAACTTTTGGCGCAGGGCGGGGTCTTTCCGGAGCAATTCAGCGGCCGTGTCTTCGAAAATGTAATCCGAGAAATATTCTTTCTGGTCGAGAATGCTGTCGAAGAAATTCCAGGTAAAAAACGAGTCGGCGGCCTGGGGTTCCAGCGTTTCGATCAGGTAACGGTTCGCGGGTTGGTTCGTAACAATGAGGTAATCGCCTTTATAAAACTGGATTCGCTGCGACTCCGTCCGAACCTTTACGCCCGAGTGCAGATAGTGCCCTTCGTACGGCCGCTGGCTGGTCCGGTAGTCGTCCAGATAGTAAGCCGACACGCTGATCAGCGTATCCTTGGGTAGCGTCTGCATCCGAACGCCGTTACGTTTCAGCAGGGCAATCACGTCCGACCAGGCCTGCGGAATGACGTAGGCATTGGGTTTCGTCAGTTGAAGATCGGGCACAAAGGTGTTCAGATACGGTATGCGCTTTGTAAAAGGTTTCGTCCGGTCGTAATACAGCCGCTTCAGGCCCGACACTTCACTGGGTTTGTACCCCGCTTCGTAACCACGAAACGTAACGGAGTCTACCTTGCTGCGGTCGAGTCTGTAATTGGTTGCGAACGTAGCCTGCTGGCTTACAGCGGCATCCGCGCGTTGTTTGTTAGCTAGAATCGTTTTGGCGTCACGTTCGCACAGGCGCAGTACAGCCTCGTCAAACGCATAACTGCCCTTTACCCGTGCTGGATAGTTTTTCCACATGTGCGTTTCGAGCGTAAAACCAAAGCAGTTGAACATAGCCGCGTACCCTGTTGTGTAGCGTGGCGAATCGTTATAGCCGAGGAGTCCACTTTCAGGCGTTTCTTTCGGGTGGTTCACGTACGGCGCGGGCGGAAACCCTTTTTCGGTGAGCGCTTTATCCAAATCGGGCTGAAAGGTCTGGGTCATGTAGCCCGATACGACGGGTTGGAGCTTGTCTTTCTGCGTAGCAAAATACGTAACCACGTGCTGATAGTCAGCGCCGTTGCTGGTATGGTTGTCGATAAACACCTGCGGATTCAACTGCTGATACATCGCCTGAAACGAACGCGTATTTTCGGCATCGGCCTTAATGAAATCACGGTTTAAATTCAGGTTTCTGGCATTTCCGCGAAAACCGTACAAATCAGGCCCATTCTGATTCACCCGCGACACACCCCGGTTCAGACTGCCGCCCACGTTGAAAACAGGTACAATAGCCAGCAAGACGTTTTTGGGTAGTTTGTTCGTCAGCAGCAGGTCGCGTGCCAGCATCATGCAGGCATCGATACCTTCCGGCTCGCCGGGGTGAATGCCGTTATTGATCAACAGCGCAACGCGGTTGGGTCGGGCGGTAAATACTTTATCGGACGCAAGCAGGAATACATGCAGCGGCTTTCCGACATCCGTTTTACCCACCTCAATCAGTTTCGCCTGATCAAACTGTTGATCGAGCCGTTGGTAATAGTCAATGATTTCAGTGTACGTAGCGGTTTGGCGGCCCTGACTTCGTTCGTAAGGCGTAGTCCAGTTGGCTTTAGTCTGGGCGAAACCAGCGGTTGAGAATATGGTGAGCAGCAGGTAAAGCTGTTTTTTCATAAGTAAGCCTTTATAAGATACAAAATTATCCGAAATAGCCCAGATCGTTTGCCTAATGATGCAATGGGATATTCAGGATGTTGCCTGGTGTTGAAAAGCTGACGCGAATGAGACCCAACGGTTAGCCGACCGTCTTTAACGTCTGATTCGCGTCGGCAATATTATCGACCAACACAAAGCTTATCAAGCTATTTATTTCCCAGCCTTTCAAACTCGTTGAACAGGCCAAGGAGGCTATTGAGAGAATCGGGGGAGTGGAGCATGGCCGTTGAATTCAATGTCATTTGTGCGATTTCGGCAGCTCTGGCCCGCATGTATTTTTCGTAGTGAGCAATGGCCGACTGGACATCTGGAAATGCAGTACTAATCAGGCATTCGCTTAATTCCAGGGCATCCTGCATCGCCATGTTAACACCCTCACCGGCATAGGGTGGCATCAGGTGAGCCGCATCCCCCAGCATCGTAAGGTTCGGTAAGGCTTCCCAGGATTGATCTGACGGCATACAGTACTGGGGACGAGGAACAAAATGCGGCTCTGCCTGTTCGAACAGCTCAGTCCAGACAGGTGCCCAACCCGCAAATTCGGTTTGGAACCAGGCCAATACCTGCGCATTGTCGGTAAAATCAAGGCCGCATGTAGCCGCCCAGGATTCGTCAGTTTTGCAGCCTGTATAGAAAGCCAGACTACCGTCGCCTTTGGAACTCACGATCAATGATTTGCTGTCGTCCAACACGAATAGTTTTCCGCCTTTCAAGAGCTTATGAATGGTCGGAGCAGCCGTTTCTGAATGATAAACCGCGCCTTCTACGATAGTAATGCCCGCGTAAAACGGTGTAACAGACGTAATCAGCGGACGAATTCTGGAGTTTGCTCCATCGGCAGCAATCACAATATCGGCTTTGGCTGAGCTACCATTTTTGAAATTAAGTTTCCAGCCATTACCCAGCGGACTCATCGAGACAAACTGACTGTTCCAGACAACAGTATCGGGTTGTAAAGAGTCCAGTAAGATGTTTCGCAATGGTCCGCGGTCAATCTCCGGACGACCTTCCTCGAACGAGTTCCGCTCGTGGTCATCAAATCGGATACCTGCCTGTTTGTCCAGCACACGTAACTGGCCAGCTCCGGGACGGTAATTCACCCAAAAGGCGTCGATCAATCCGGCTTTACGCAGGGCTTCCAGGCCAGATTCTTCGTGCAAATCAAGGGTAGCGCCCTGCACACGAGCGGCTCTGGTTGTATCTCGTTCAAAGACCGTTACGTTAGCGCCGTTCAGTTGTAACAGTCTGGCCAGTGTGAGGCCACCCGGACCTCCGCCTACAATCGCGATGTGTTTATTAGTTAGTAGCATTGCCGTTTTAACTGATAAGTAGTTGACGGCACAAAGCTATTTTTGGGGTAGGGTAGAAAATTGTATAAATCGGTCGTTGGCGTTCCTGGCCAGTTCTTTGGGCGTAACGCCGGAATAGCGCTTAACTTCTTTAATGAAGTGCGCCTGATCCGTGAAGTTTTGTTCAGGAAAGAGTTTGCCTTCTTTGATCTGACCGAACGAGGCCCGGTAGCGCAGAATGTTGCAATACGCCTTTACGGACAGGCCAAACCACTGATTAAAATATCGATTGAGCTGGCGGCTGCTCCACTGAATGGAATCGGAAAGCTCTTTGATGGTGACTGCCCCGTTGGCTGCATACATCAGGTTGAATAACTTTCGCTTTCGTTCATCGACGTCGGCATCAAGCAGCCCTTTCATTTTCTCGGATACTTTATCACAAAACTGATCGAAGTCGGTGAGGTCGTCGTCGGTTAGGCCCCAGAAATCGGCTGGCAGCGATTGAACTTCGTTGATCAGTGAGGATATCTTTGTTTGAAGGATGTACTCAACGCCGAGCGGCTTGAAGCTGACCGCAAAAATGACCGAGTCAGGAGCCAGCGTACCGGGTGAAGCTTCGCTGCCTAAGCCCAGAAGTACTACGTGATAGGGTTCAACGGCAGAAACCGAAAAGAAGATATCGATTCGGCCGTCGGGGAGCACAACCACAGCCTGTTCGTCGGCAGAATGATTGGCAAGCATCCAAAGGCTTTCGACAAAATCGGCTAACTGTGGCGCAGGCTTGCTGATTCGATAGTCGATGTTGCGGGCTGTCATAGTAGAACAGGTTGACTACGTATAACCCGCGCTGGGTTTGTGCACAGATACTCACTAGCTCTGCCTGTAGCCATATCTTGACGAGTCGGTAAAAACGCCTTGCTTATTGTACGCTTTGGGAAACGAAAGAGATTTTCGCTGGCTATTCAGTAATTGTCGTTCTATCGCCGTGGGACTTGGGTTCCGAAATAACGAGAAAATGCAAATTGTCTGCTCCGTGATTCGAGATTTTGTGCCGTTGATTTGGTTTGATGTGCACACCTTCGTTGGCCTTTACGTGAATGATCTCTCCCTCCACGTCAAACGTGGCAACCCCGTCTAGCACATAAAAGAACTGTTGAGCTTTGTGATGAACATGTAATGCCTCGCTTGTATTGGGCGGCATGCGTTCCTGAATAACGCTAAGTGTATCGGTTTTTACTAAATGCCATCCGTCACAGTGGTTACCCCATGTGTACTGTTCAGCTGTTTGTTCACTAACCTTCTCCATCTAATAAGCTACTAGCTAGCCTTGATAAAAGAACCGCCAATTGTCAAATTACTAACGTGCCGGGCAGGTGCTACCAGACTGGTGTGCGGTTTTGGGGTCTTGATGGGACGCTTCGGCGCAAAAAAGATAAAGTAAATAGCCATTGCCAGCATAAACAGAATGGCTGCGGTGGTTGTCGCAATCCAGAGTGGCCAGAGCCGTTTTTTTGTAGCCGACTCGTGAATTCGGTTGTGCAGGGCGTCACGTAGACTGGCCAGTTGTTCGGCCGTCGGCGTGGCGGTTTGCTGCATGGCTTCCAGACCGGCCAGCGCATCGGCGTAAAACGGATCTTCGAGCAGTAAGCGCTCCACACGATACCGTGCCGGGCCGCTTAGCCGTCCATCCTGATAAGCCTTCAGGTCATCGAAAGTCAATTGTTCGTTCATAGTACTGCGGCACAACAGGCCGAGGAAATCACATACCGCCAGTCAAAACCAGCGTTATTTACTCATACAAATTTTCAACATTCGGCGGCCATTTTGCAAATAACTCTTCACCTGTTTTAAATCGTAACCGGTTAGGGTAGCTACCTCGGTGTAGGTTTTACGATCCAGGTAAAACAGGGTGAGGCAGGTTCGCTGCTCAATCGGCAACGTTTGCAAGCAGGCCTCCATTCGGCTCAGGTCTTCTTCCAGGTCCGGCTCCTCGTCGAGGGGTATGTTCACCGACGAGGCTCGCTCATCGTTCGCTGGCCGATCGAGCAGACCGGCATCTCGATCGTCAAGGCTGGCCATTACGTGCGTTTTTCGGCTCCGCAGCTGCATCAGGCAGTAGTTTCGGGCTACACTGTGAAGCCAGGCCTGAAACTGCTGCACATCGTGTCGGCGCAAATCGGCGATCAACTGTTCGAACAGATGCATCACCGCATCTTTGGCCTCCTCTTCGTCGCGCAGATAATTATAGCAAACGGCGTAGACCAGTTCCATGTGCCGCTCATACAGCTCACCCAATACCGCCAGATCGCCCGTGGCCCGGTAGGCCGCGACGTACTCGGCGTCGGTAGAGGGTTTGTGCTTGCGGAACCGTTTCAGGAACATACGCTGTCTGACTGCTTACCAGTAAGATGCAGAAATCGCCCTGATTCCACACCAGTCTGTTTATAAAAATAACTGGAACTACATACTGAAACGGGCTTAGCCCGGCAGCAGGCAGTTTACTGAGTTTAAGTACCGAGACGTCTGCCATTTCGTTCGAGCCAATCAACCTTGGTCCCTCGGCGGTATCTCACTAAGTCGATAAGGCTGAGGGCTTATAACCTAAGCCCTTAGATAGGCGTTACGTAGTCATACTAAACAATCAACGTTATGAAACTTCCCCTGTTGTTTGCTGCTGTCATGAGTGTATGTTTTGCTACTGCTGCCTTCGCGCAGAGCAATCAATCGCCGGAGATGCAGCAGTCTACCTCTACCCAGGATCGCCGGGCGGCCAATCCACCCCGGCCAAAACTGAAGAAACAAAGTCAGCAGCAGCGCTCGCGGATGGAATCTGGTTTAGACACCACGCTGCCCAAAGATCGCAAGCAAAAGCGACTGCGGCCCGATTCGCTTCGGCGGGGTGGTGCCACGCGGGTTGATACGGTTCGCCGATAACCGTTTGTACATGCTCATAGCTTTAAACAAATTAGGACCCCTGCCAGTCCTGTTTAGCAACGAACAACGACAATGGTATGATTAAAATAATGATGGCAGCCCTGCTGACGACTTCCGTAGCAGTGGCTCAGACAACCCCTCAGAACGCGAAAGGGAACGCAACGAACGCAACGACAAGCACTGGCCCTAAAGGCGCATCAGCTGCAAAGTCGGCATCAACGTCAAAAACACCAGCTTCGGGCACTGAACCGTCTCGTCCGCTGCCGGAACATTCGTTAAAGACGAAGCTGAAAAACGACAACACGAGTAACCCGAATTACAACCTCGAAAAAGCACGGAGCGACCGGGGCACGAAGCGGGAATACACCCCCCGCCGTACGGAATCGGGTGCCCGGAAAGATACCATGGACCGGCGTAAATCGTCGTAGCTCACATCTTTCAAGGCATATTCAAATACCCCCAACCTCCCCTGGTAGGGGAGGTTGGGGGTACAACAGAGGTGGGCTTTCTGCCTAGCCTGCCTCTGTTCATATTAATTTTTTTTCTGGCGTTCGGCTTTTCGTTCCTCGCGCTTTGCTTTTCGGTCCGCCTTTCGTTCTTCGCGCTTTTCTTTCCGTTCCGCCTTTCGCTCGGCACGCGCTGCCTTAAAGTCGTCTTTAACGGTTTTCAGCGCATCCTGAAACGTAATGTTGTTGTCAATTTCGCCCTTGAAGGCTTCGATATAAGCGTTACGTAACAAACCGAAGACCGTCGGCCATACTGCCGTTTCTACGTTCTCAACCGTGCCTGATATCGGTACGCGGGTGGCTACCTGATCCTTGCGGGGGTTAGTCAGTATACTGGACCCCGCCTGGGCCAACAGTTCGGTGAAGAATTTGCCAACCGAGCGGCCTTCGTGCTCATTCAGCTTGAAAATCTTCATGTCCTTGGTCAGCGGCTTGATGTAGCCGTTGAAACGACTATCGTACATGGCCATTTCGCTGAAGACACTCACAGTGCCGCGCTCGAAGTCAACGTTGGCGTATTCACGGGCAAGGTTGTTGATTTTTACGAGTTGAACGTCGGTGAACTTCATGTTGTAATCGAAGTCAGGCATGACCTTTAGCAGATTCATGTTCGCCGAGAAGTCCAGCTTACCGCCATAACCCGGCGCATCGGCGGTGGCGATGACCGGCGAGGGGAGTTTCTTGTTCGCGTCATCCACGTTTCGGATGTTACGTAGTTCGGCGTTGAAGTTTTGCAGCGAAAGGTCGGCACGCGGACTCGTAACCAGACTGGTGAGATCGATTTTACCATTAATGACGGCGAAGCGGTTGATGCTGATGGGGAGCAGCTTTTTCAGATAAGCCGTCCAGTCGACTTCGGCCCCGGTCTGGCTGCTGGCTTCGTCGTTGCTGAAAGCGAAATTAAGCTCTGGCTCGTAGGCTTCAACCTCACTCACCAGCTTACCCTTAAAGAGTGATTTCCACTCGACCGACAAATCCGTTTTGGGCATGTACAGGAATGGCTCTTTGATTTTGCCATTGACCTTACGGATGCGCAGTTCATCAATCTGGTAAGCTCCCCGAATCAGTTGAATGTCGATGTCTTCAACGTGACCTGTGTATTCGCCCATGTCGGCCAGCGTTTTATTGACGTACTTCAAGACGAAGTACGGCAGCAGGAGCCGCGCGACTACGAGCAGGACAACAAGTACTACGAGAATTTTGGTTGTGCGTTTCAAAACGTTGAGTGATTTGGTGTAACGTTCTGATAAACGCAAAAAGAGGGGTGGGGGTTGGATATGGGCCGAACATGTGTAGCAATGCCGTGGGGGAAGTGAATTCGTTTGCTACTTCATCCACGGCATTGTCAGACTAGTTTATCGGCTGCCCGGCGCAAACTTGCGGCCGTTCAACGTCGTGTATTTGAAATCGCTGGAGCCGCTGAATGTGACCTCGTCGAAGTTGGTTCCGCGTGGGAAGTGGGTGTATTTGAAATCGGCGTTACCAGAAAACCGGGCCTGGCTGAAATTGACGCCTTCCTCGAATTTGGTGTATTTAAAGTCGGCTGATCGTTCAAAACGGGCTTTCTGAAAGGTCGATTCTTCGTTGAAATGCGTGTACTTGAAATCAGCGTAGCCCCGAAACGACGACCCGCTGAAATTAGCCGCATCCTTAAACTTGGTGTATTTGAAGAGGGCTTCTTCGCGGAACGTATTACCCGCAAACATGGCCCGCTGGGCAAACGTTGAGTACTTAAAGGCCGCGTTGTCTTCGAACTGGCAGTTCTCAATCGTTACGGCTTCGTCGAAATTGGCGTTGTAAACTTTATTGCCGCCTTTGCTTAACTTAAAATCTTCCGAGATATACGCCAGAAACTTACCACTGAACGTGCAGTTACGGAACGTAAGCGGAACCTCTACCGTGCTGAGGTATTGTTGGGAATCACCCCAGCCGCCTTCGCGTACCTCCCGGCGATTAGCCAGATTAGTCAGATCAAGGTCGCCAGTTATGGTTACGTCCTGATACGAAACTGGTTCTTTACGGTTGATCTTGTCGATGATCTCACGAGCCGTAACTGTCTTTTGCGCTAGTGATGGTGCCAGTGCTGTAAAGGCTATCAGAAGGGTAGTAAGAAGGGTTTTCATAGAATGTTGCTGTGTTGTTTGGCGTAAAGATGCAGGCTGCCAAACAAAGGTTGCGTAGAGGGTAAAACAAAACCGCCGAACTCTTGAAACGAGTTCGGCGGTTTTGTCAGCGAAGTGTGTTTCTATCCGTTGTGCTAATCCAGCCACATGACTTTGTCATACGCAATTTCGTAATCCATTTCTTCCAGAGGGATCAGACTGGTGAACTGGCCCGTTTCGGTTGTCTTAATGGCATTCCACCGGCCCGACGCATCGCGCAACAACAGCCGATAGCCGTATAACGGATGCAACGTAGTACCATCGGTGCGGTGATCCCAGCCGGTTTGCAGTTCAATGGCGAAGGCGATGCGGTTGAGCACTTCATTCAGCTGATATACCAGACTGCCCGTTCCGTCCAGCTCTTCAATCCATAGCACCAGCCCGTCGGTACCCCAGTCGAAGTGGAGTTCGGTAGGCGTAAGTGTGATTATTGACGCATTCATAACGATTCAGAGTTTTGAGTTGTCAGTTCGTCTTGGGCTCATCAGTAAGAGCCATTCAGTACGAATCTGCTGTTAGGCGCTCAGGCTCCAGGATGAAACGGAAGGCTGAGCGAATTCCTGTTCTTCACGCCATTTCCGAAGCCAGAACCGGTATTTCTTACGGCCGTAGTCGATAAAGTCTGGAATCGACGTAGCGTCGACCGCAAAAAGACGATGCGGCCGTTGCTTCATTACACCAATGAACACAAACCGAAACTGCCGGGTCATAGCCCAGTCCGCTGCCTCAGCGTAGCGAAGGCTGTCCAGGTAAAAAGCAGCCTGCCGATCGTAGTCATACGTATAGCACGACTCCAGAAACTGCGCCTGCGTGCGGGCTGAGGTCGTTTTGACGTCGATGATCAGGGCGTTCCGACGCTTGGGACTCGTGTATACCATATCCAGCCGCGATTTGCAGGCTACGCCCGTGGCGGGGTCCGTAAACAGCACCACCCGCTCCCGCTCCGACATCCGCAAATACCGACGACAGAAGCCATCCTGCCGAATCGTACGCATCAGGGTGCTTAACTGCTCGGCTTGCCTGGGAGCCAGCAACTGATTGTCGGGATTTAAATCGGGCAACAACTGCTGCAACACCGTTCCGACCGTTTCGGGCTCCAGCAGATGCTGGTGAAACGCCCGGCCAAACACCTTGGCTTTCTCGGGAATAAACCGCGCCGAAGGAACTGACCAATAGCCCAGATGCTCTTCCTTAAGCCGGGTCAGGTCCGAATTCGATACGCGGGGCAGCGCCCGGTAATCGTCGCTGGTACCCACCAACGGCTGAGGTGTATTGATGCGTTGAGAAATCATACGAGAGAAGGAAAGAAAAGGGAGTAAGGGGGGAAAGGGACGAGAGGATAAAGGAGCTTTTCAATTTCCTTCCTCCCATTCGTCCCCTTTTTCCCTTTACTCCTCCAATTAAATTTGACCCGCTGGCAACAGTTCTGGTTCTTCGGCGATATTGGCGAAGGGATTGTAGTAGTTCATTGCCGTTTTGATGTTGGCAATGTCGGTGAGTGTTTCCTGCCGGAACACCTTAACTTCCTGCGCAAACTGTTTCAGTTCTTTCGTGCGTTCAACGTCGCCTATTTTGTAGGAGAACGTAGCGATATAATACACGCCTTTGGGCTGGATCTTGGTGTTTTCTTTCTTTTCAGCTACGGCCGTGATTACTACGTCGGCCAGCGTGAGGTCGTCGTAATACAGCGGTTCAATAAGCCGGAATATGTTATCTACCGAATAGCCATGGAACAGCACCGCCGATACGCAGTTTTTCTCATCGATAAAGAAAAGCTCCGCCCAGTTCTTGGTGCCCATGTTCAGAATGTTGTCGGTAAAGATTCGCCAGGCAATTGGCTGAAAGGTCAGGGTACGTCCTAACTTCTCGGAACCATTGATATTGAACACACCTTCCTTGGCGTCGAATCGGTACTGGCGTGGGTGACCCTCCAGATATTTGTATTTGTTAACCACCTCACCCGTTAATTCGTGAATCTTTTGATAAGGTTTCAGGGCCTCACCATTTTGAATTGTCGAAAGTTGGCTTTTGTTTTGTGTGTTCATTAGTATTTGTTGTTTACTGTTCAAGCAGGGGGCCCATATTGCGGTCCCTTTTGCCTTTTAAAACGGTAGTGTTTACTGCCTTAAAATTACACAGTTTTGCGTAAAAAGCAAACCCATTTAGGAATAATCCCTCTTGAATTTTACGTAGTTTTATGTAAAAATGACGTAGTCTAAACGGTGCTGGACGGCCTAAGGGTTTTCGCGCTGCCCCCTTGGTCGCCAGTTCCGCTACAACGATTATGACGATTGAATCCCGCCTTCAGCAATTAATTGATGCGCTTAATGTGAGCGTTCTGGAGTTTGCCCGGCAATTAGGCGAACGGCGGGGTGAAAAAGTGTATCATATTCTGCACGGTCGCCTGAAGCCCCGGTACGATACCCTCGAAAAAATTCTGGTTGCCTACCCGCAGGTCAATGCCGACTGGCTGCTGCGGGGAGAAGGGCTGATGTTTAAACAACTCGACTCGCCCTCGGCCGCCATTACCACCGAGGAGCGGCTACGTAACGTAGAGTTCCTGCTTTTTCAACTGAACGAACGGATAGCCTTACTCCAGCAAACCAACGACCAGTTGCTGGCTGAGTTAACCGCGCTCAAAGAAACGCGCTGATCTCAAAGCACGTAGCAGCTAGCCAGTTAAGGCCGCACATCCAGGCGGTTCTTTCTGAACAACTCGGTCGTTTCTGGGTTATACTCCCAAAAAACACCTTAACGTTATGGCAACGACATCACCATTCGACCCTAATAAAGTTGACCCCGAATTTTATTCGCAGGACCCTAATCAGCACGGTGATTCTGATTTCGGCCGCGTATCGGAAGGGGTCGGTAATGCACAATACAACTCCGTCACCACCAACGACCGGGGCGAAACGTCAGAAGAAATGGCGCACGTCCGCGAAGCAAACGTCAATGTGGGCGATCCAGACCTGCCGGTTGGCGAAAACTATGGCGGTACGCAGGCGTGGGACGTTGATGCTGACGCGATCAACGACTCAGACCAGCCCAAGGGCCAGATGATGAGCGACGAAGCCAGTCAGAAGCTAAACGAAATCGCTGAGAATCCATCGGATGATGCGCTCTTCCACCGGGGTGACGCTACGTACCTGGAAGATGGCGATGACCCGAATCAGGGGTACGACCCGCACAATAAAGGCTACGACGGAAAAGATAAAACGAATCCGCAGTGACATAAACAGTGAATCGGTTAAGTAACCGGGTTAGCGGCTGGAAGATCTTCCGGCCGCTTTTTTATTGGCAGGCAAGCTAATGTATGGGTGCAGTGAGATTCTTTTGTAAACTTGCTGCTGAATCGTATAGCTTGCGGATGAATGGTCCGCTCCCCCGTTTTGCTTATTGAAACTCGTGCTTATGCCCGGGCCGGATTGCTTGGTAATCCGTCCGACGGCTTTTTTGGGAAAACCATCGCCATATCTGTGCGCAATTTCGGCGCGTCCGTTACGCTGTATCAGTCGCCGGAGCTGCACATTGAGCCGCAGGCTCAGGATACCAACGTGTTCCGAAGCATGCACCACCTGCGCGACGCCGTCAGTACGCTGGGCTACCACGGGGGGGTGCCTCTTTTGAAAGCTGCTATCAAGAAATTTGCTGAATACTGCGAAGCCGAGGGGATTCGTCTACCAAACCAGAACTTCTCAATTCGCTATAATACGTCGATACCACGTCAGGTCGGTTTGTCGGGCTCCAGCGCAATCATTGTAGCGACTTTTCGGGCGTTGATGCAATTCTACAATGTCGAGATTCCACGGCCTATCCTGCCGAACCTGGTGCTTGCTACCGAAACCGAGGAGCTGGGCATTACGGCCGGCTTGCAGGACCGGGTCATTCAGTGCTACGAGGGCTGTGTGTACATGAATTTCGATCAGGCCATTATGGAACACCAGGGCTACGGTCAGTACGAGCAGGTAGACCCACGTCTGCTGCCTAAACTGTACATCGCCTACAACACGGACCTGGGCAAGCAGTCGGGACGGGTGCATAACGACGTTAAAGCCCGCTGGCTGAAAGGCGAAGCATTGATTATCGACACCATGAGCGCCATTGCCGACGTAGCGCGTGAAGGGCGCGAAGCCATGATCAGACAGGATACCGATGCTCTGCACGAACTGGTGAACCGAAACTTTGATCTGCGGGCGCGTATTTACACCATCAGCGATCGAAACCGCAGCCTGATCGAAACCGCGCGCGCCTGTGGAGCGTCGGCTTCGTTTACCGGGTCGGGCGGTTCCATTATCGGCCTCTACCGCAACGATGCCATGCTCAACCGCCTGTTCGTCGAACTCAAAAAAATCAACGCCCGCGTGATCAAGCCTTATGTTATATAAAGAACGAAAGAGTGATAGAGTGAAAGTGTGGCAGACGCGACATCCTTTCGCTCTTTCGCTCTTTCGCCCTATCACTCTTTACCCATGATCAAGAAAGCTGTTATTCCCGCTGCCGGACTGGGGACCCGGTTCTTACCCGCTACTAAGGCGCAGCCCAAAGAGATGCTGCCGATTATCGACCGCCCAACGATTCAGTACGTTGTGCAGGAAGCCGTTGATTCGGGGATCGAAGACATTCTGATTATTACCGGCAAAGGTAAACGCGCCATCGAAGACCATTTCGACCGCAATTACGAGCTGGAAACCCGACTCGAAGAAAAAGAAGATCAGTTGCTGCTGGACGAGATGCGCCGGCTGTCGGACATGGCGAATCTGCACTACGTTCGTCAGCGGGAGCTGAACGGCCTGGGTGACGCGATTCGGTACGCCCGGCATCATATTGGCAACGAACCGTTTGCGGTGCTGCTGGGCGATACGATCATGGACGCCGTGATTCCGGTGACTCAGCAGCTGATTGATACGTATGCTCAATACGGCTGTACAGTGATTGCCGTTGAAGAGGTGCCGCACGACAAGGTGAATCGGTACGGAATCATCGGGGGGAAGTCGCTGAGCGACCGTATTCTGGAACTGGAAACTCTGGTGGAGAAGCCCGCGCTGAACGAAGCTCCGTCTAACCTGGCCATTGCGGGCCGCTATATACTAACGCCCGAAATTTTTACGATGCTGGAGCAGACGCCCGCCGGTAAGAACAACGAAATCCAGTTGACCGACGCCATGCTGCTGCTGCTCAAACGCGAAAACCTGTACGCGCATCGGATTGAAGGCAAACGCCACGACATTGGCAACAAGCTCGATTTCTTGAAAACAACCGTTGAGTTTGCCCTTAAGCGCCCTGAATTTGCCGATAAGTTTCGGACTTTCCTGGAAGAGATTCTTAAGAAAGAGTAACGCAAGAGGCTCCGATGATCGGGGCCTCTTGCGTTACTACCGTACCCTTAGCGTGAGCGTGGCTTCGTCGTCTTCGCCATTCGTATAGCCGTTGCCCGGTGTCGAATCGGGGTCAGCAGGAAAAGCACGCGCTATCTGGGCTTTCAGGGTTCCGGTTCGGCTGCTGGTCTGCAACAGAACGGATAGCACTACCGTTGCTGACGCCCCCGCAGGAACTTGAGCTACTGTGCTGCTAACGACCTGACCGTTGAGCGTTAACCCAGTGGTGTTGGCCAATGACCAGCCATCAGGAAGCTCTAGCTGAATGTTGACGTTAGCGGCCGAAGCCCCACCCCGATTACTGACTATGGCCGAAAGGCTAATGGGCATAGTTGATTCAGTGTATAACCGACTGCTCACCAGATCCAGGCTTAAATCGGCTTTCGCTGAGTCGACCGGTGGTTGGTTAGCCTCTACCGGTGGTAGTGGTGTCTGGTTCGGATTGGGCGAGACCGATGTGCTACCATTACCATCGCTTGTCCGCAGGGCTACCTGAGCCGCATCGTCCTGCCCATCGCCGGTACCGGAGTTCGGCTGACTGTCCGGATCGGGCTGGCTGCTGGCCGTAATTTGAGCCGCGGTCACAAAGCTGCCCGCCCGGCTGGCTTTCAGCTGAAACACAAAGGGCTGGCTGGTACCCCTGGCTAACGTACCGGCGTTTACGACAATTTCAGTAGCGCTGGCACTTACCGCGGGGCTGCTGGCTCCCACAAAATTCAGCCCGTCAGGCAGGCGGCTTGTTGCCCTAATATCCCTGGCTGTTCCTGGTCCGGTATTGTTTAGAACTAACGTAAACGTAACAGGTTGACCTAGTTTCGGGGTTCGGCTACTGGTCTGCATTAGAACGGATAAATCGGCGCTGAGTCCGCTTACTCCGCAGATGGTGAGCGATTCGCTGGGCGCGCTGGCTACCGTGGGGTTACTGGCTACTACGCGAATGCGATAGTCCTCGCCGGGCGGCAGCGAAGCCGGTAACGTAACCGAAACCGGACTACCTGATCCGCTGCCAATGGTGGTTTCGTCCGCAAAAGACCCGTCTCCATCCGATAAGCGTACGCTATAGACGTTGCCGCTGTTCATTAAGCCGTCCGTTACGTCAATCGCTACGTTGAACGACCCGCTCAGGCAGGTCGATGCCGTGGGCAACGTACTCGGCGTCAATACCGGCGGAATGGCCGCGACCGGTTCCATGGGGTAGTAAAGAATAGTACGGCCGTCCAGCAGGCGCATCTCGAACCATAGTCCATCGCCCGTGGTCCCCTGCCTGCGCACCGATAACCGATACCGGCCGGGCTCCACACCCCCGGTAGCCATGGCGATGGGTGGGTAGTTGCGCAGGTAATTAAAGTCGGCAAAGTCCCAATAATCGGGTTCCTGACTGCTGGGTACTACCGAATTCCAGTTTGTATCTGTAAACGGGCCACCGTCGAGCCGTTGCAGCCTGACTTCCATCGGGACACGGGCCTTAACCATTGCGTAGAAACCATGACTGGTGCTTTCGTAGCGGTAGGCAAAGCGTTGTAGCGCCGAATCGGCGAGGCCTCCGCTTACGGGCTGACGTAAAATCGGAAGCGGAGCAGCGGGAGCGGCTGACTGACGCACGGTAAACGGCTCTCCCAACGTACCGGCCATAGCCGGGTGCGTCGATAGCGTACGTAAACGGTACTGGCCATCGGGCAAATCCATCGGCAAGGCAATCAGGATCGGATTGTCGACACTCCGCGCCGATTCATAAACGGTGGCTCCGTCGCTCACGCGAACGACCTGGGTGATATATTGATTGTCGGCTTCTGATGGGTTGCTACGTACCGAAGCCACAGCAAGCGTTTCGCCGGGACGCCGGGTTAGGGGGAGCGTGTACCCACTCGTGATGAGGGCGGATTCGTTTTGTGGGGCGAAGGGAGCAGCCTGCCGGAAAAAGCTGTCGGATAAACTTTGATTGAGGCTAACGACGAATCGGGTCCTGCCAATTCCCTGCATGTGAACGCCGTCGGGTCGGTTTTGCGGGCCAGTGATGCTATCCGTAGCCGGACCTGCAAACACAGACGATACGTCGGCAATCAGTCGATTCTGGGCCGCGATGACGCGGGAATTTGTCTGGCCGCTGATGTAGCTCACCCGCGAAACAAGCCAGGGGAGTGCATATCCACCAAGCTGCTGCCGACTCTTTTCAATAACGAATTTAACATTGTTGAAATAGGTTTCCGCATCGGTGTTTATATCACTTTCACCCTGGTGCCAGATTACCGCACGAGCCCCCGTCCGGGCTATGTAGTGTAACAAAACGGCACCCAGACGGCGATAAACGGATTGATCGGGCGTTGAACCAACTTGTCCGGCCGCCGATTGCTGCCATTGGCGGCTGCTGGTTCCACCCAGTGCCGCGCCCAGAAACAAGACTGGTACGTTAAGCCGCCGGACGAGGCTGTCGCCTAAACTACCCCACAGATGAGCAGGCTGACTTGGACCGAGGTTAGTCCCGTAGCTGATGTGACTGAACTGAAACGGAAGCAATTGTTCGCTGAGGCTATCCTGCCTGAAATCGACGCAGGACACCCGATCGTCGACGGCACTAATGGCTCGCTCGAACCCGCCGTAAACGTTCGATTGTCCGGCAATAACAAACACTTCGCCAACGCCCACTCGATTTACGTGTGTTTCGGCAATCAGGGATGCCCCCACTTTGGCCCGGACATCCAGGCGATACCAACCCGCGGAAACGGTTACCTGGCCGAGGAACGACGATGAAGCCGGGAGCCGTTCCAGCTTTATCCAGGGAGTTACTTCGCCCTGCCCGATGGCCAAGGGAACAAAACGGGCTTCAATTTGGGTAGCTGCCGCTGGTGCTACCCCCACCACCGTAATAACCGCTTCGTTGGCTAGCGTACGCTGAAAAACCATCCGCGGAGCCGGGCTACTTACCCGTAACTGGGCAAAGGCAGCCGACAAAAGCAGATGATAAATCAGGAAGCTGAGGTAGCCTTTTTGCATGGTTGCGGTATGGCATCAGGGAGGCCCGCCATAGTCGTATCATCGCAAAAAATATGCCTTGTATACTGATTTAGTATATTATTTAGCTTTATATACTCGCTTTATATATTTGGTTGACATATAGCGTCTATTCGGCTACATAAACAAAGTAGTTTATTATTTGTGTCTGCGCCTGACAACATTCGTTTATAATCTGGTCCGTATGCCGATTGATGCTTCGTCATCTTCCCCGTTATCATAGCCATTTCCTGGCGTCGAGTCGGCATCGGAGACACTGTTCGCAAACACCTGCGCCTGAAGTCGGCCATCGGCAGCGGCCCGTATTGAAAGCGTAACAACACTGGCGCTTCCGGCGGTAATACGTCCTATTAAACCCGATACGGTCTGACCGTCGATAGTCAGGCCGTTGGAATTCGTCAGACTCCAGCCAACCGGCAAGACAGTCCGGATCACGACGTTGTCGGCCGCCAGGCTGCCCTGGTTTTTTACCCGAAGCTGAACCGACAGCGTATTGTTAGAAAGAGTTGTTAAGCTGCTGGCGACAATCTCCAGACTAAGATCGGACTGGTTTGCGGTGGGCGAGGGCTGGTTCGACTGAACCGGTGGCAACGGGGCCTGATTCGCATTGGGAGAGATCGACTGACCACCCTCCGCATCCGTTGTGCGCAGATCGAGCTGAGCGGTATCGTCCTGGCCATCACCGGTACCCGAGTTCGGCTGACTGTCCGGATCGGGCTGACTGCTGGCTGTGACCTGGGCTGCGGCCACAAAACTGCCTGCCCGATTCGCTTTCAGTCGAAACGCAAACGGAACGCTGGCCGATGGAGCTAAGGAACCGGCATTCACGGTTACTTCGGTGCCCGTAGCGCTGATGGCCGGGTGAAGGGCTTCCACAAACGCTAGTCCAGCCGGCAATACGCTTTTGACCGTAATGGCACTAACCGGCGAGGAACTGGAATTGGTTAGGACAAGCGTTACCGTAACGGGCTGCCCTGGCTGAAGCAGGCGGGAACTCGCGTACATGGCCAGGGAGATATCCGCCGGGGGCGGGGTGGAAGGCACTCCGGCGCAAAAGGTCAGCGACTCTCCGGGGGCGCTGGCGACTCCCGGATTACTGGCTACCAGCCGCAGCCGATAATAATTGCCCGGTGGTAACGAAGCCGGTAAGGTCGCCGGGATAGGACTGCCGCTGCCACTGCCGATGGTGGTCTCGTTGACGAACGACCCATCTCGATCCGACAGGCGAACGGTATACAGGTTTCCAGCATTAACCGGACTTTCTGTAGCCTCAAAGGCAACGCTGAATGTTGTGCCCCGGCACGGCGAAACCGGATTGAGCGAGGTCAGCGTAAGTACCGTTGGAAGAGCACTAACCGGTTCCATCGACGCATAGAGGATATTGCGGCCATCGAGCAACTGTACCTCATACCAGATTCCGTCGCCGGTTGTGCCCTGTGGTCGAACGGACAGCCGGTAGCGGCCGGGCTCAACCCCACCTATGCCCCCCGAAATAGGCGGGTAACTGCGTATGTAATTAAAGTCGGCAAAATCGGCAAAATCGGGGGCCTGGCCGCTGGCGGGCGCCGGGTTCCAGCCGGAGTCGCTGGACCCGCCATCCAGCCGCTGTAGGCGAACTTCCATCGGCGCACTCGCCTGGATCATCGCAAAAAAGCCGTGACTTTCCGCTTCGTATCGATAGCCAATACGTTGCAGGGCCGAACTGGCCGTACCTCCCGTCACTACGGGCGGAATCGGCTGGGCGGTGGGAGTAGGCGAAGCCGCATAATCAACGCGAAACGGTTCGCCCAACGTACCGGCCGCAGCTGGGTGCGTCGATAGCGTTCGCAGGCGGTATTGGCCATCGGGTAGATTCGCCGGTAAAGTCAGCGAAATCGGGTTGTCGGTTGAGCGGGCCGATTCGGCGACTAACGTATTATCAGCCGCCCGGAGCAGCTGCACAAAATACTGGTTGTCGGCTTCGTGCGGATCGGTACGTAGCGAAGGCGATAGTACGGTTTCGCCGGGTCGACGAACTAGCGGCAAAGTATAGCTGCTGGTAATTAAAGCGGATTCGGTATTGGGGGTTAAGGGGGTAGAATTCGCGAAAAAGTTGTTAGTCAGGCTTTCGTCCCAGCGGTCGGTAAATCTGGCCAGTCCTTTTCCGCCGATGTGAACATTGTCGCCAAGCCGATTGTCGGGACCGGTGAGGTCGTCGGTAGAAGGGCCCGCAAATACGTCGTTTACGTCAGTAATCAACCGGTTTTGCGCAGCTATAACTCCCGCATTTGTCTGTCCCTGTACGTACGTAACGCGTGAAACGACCCACGGAAGATTATCGAATCCGGTTTGTTGCCGCGTTTTTCGGATTACGTAGCTAATGTTCGAGAAGTACGTATCACCCGCCGAACCTATATCGCCTTCGCCCTGGTGCCAGAGAATGGCCCGTGCACCCGTTCGCGCTACGTAGTGCTGCAGGACAACGCCCAGGCGTCGATATGGGTTGGGCCGACCCTGCGCGTCTGTACCGCCAGCGGCCGATTGCCGCCACTGTTCGCTTGAGGTGCCAGCCTGGGCCGCCCCCAGAAAGAGAACCGGTACGTTTAGCCGACGTACCAGCTTATCACCTAATTGACCCCAGATGTGAGGGGGCTGGCTCGGTCCGATGCTGGTACCGTAGCTTACGTGGCTGAACCGAAGGGGTAAAAGCTGCTCATCTAAGGCGTCCTGCCGAAAGTCAAGGCAGGAAACCCGGTCATCGCTGGCGCCCGGCTCGCGTTCAAATCCGCCCACTGCATTCGATTGTCCGGCAATGACAAACACCTCGCCAACGCCGACTCGATTGACCTGCATCTGAGTAAGTACCGCAGCTCCCGATTTCGCCCGCACATCCAGGCGATACCAGCCCGCCGTAACGGGTACAGTTCCCCGAAACGCTTTTGAGGTGGGTAAAAAGTCGAGCGGTGTCCAGGGAGTTAGTTGTCCCTGCCCCGTAGCCAGGGGCACAAAACGGGCCTCTATCTGGGTCGCTGTCGAAGGAGCCAGCCCGGCTACCAGTACGTTCGCTTCGTTATAAGAATTTCGCTGAAAAACCATCCGCGGAACCGGACTGGTTACACTCAGTTGAGCAAATGAAATGCCGGGCAGCAGGCAGGACAAAAGCAGCCATAGCCGAAGGGCGAATAAAGTCATATAACGTGTTACGGTGAGTCGGTTTGAAAACCGAATTTTACAAATCTACTAAATCTATCATGTAATAAGAATTAAAAATTGGGGTATAATGAACTTGTAGTAATAATTATAAGTTAAATATTATTAATATAAGTAAACAAAATATATCAATAATGTTTGTATTGGTATACGATATTGATGCGTATCAGGATTGTCTCTAAGGCTATTTATTTTACTAGAAAACACAGCTTATACTCTCCTGGCGTAACTGACTAGCTTCGAGACAAGCGCAACGACTCAAAATAAATTACCCAACACTGATTCCACGGCCACGTTAAACCTCGACTAAGTTCGTAACGGAGCCTCCTGTACCCTTACTTCTTCATCGCTCCGTGTGCATCTTATGAAAACGATCTTAATCAAACTCCTTCTGTTAAGCGGCATCAGCGTTGCGCTAACCAACTGTAGCAAGAAAGAAATTGTGCCCCAGTCAGGGCTGTCCCAAGACATTCGGAACATTGTGCCGCAAACCATTATTGACGACCTACGCAAACGGGGCATGGTGATTAATGAGGGAGCGAAACCACCTAAACTGGATGGGGTTATTTACGCTGATCCGTATCGGCTGGTTAGCCCGTACGGCCCCAGCGATGCCTGGCGGGAAGGCAAAGTAATTGACTCGTATCATTATAAATTTTACGGTCAGACGGCTGATAACAAAATCACGTACGACTACACGAACGGGTCGGACAAAGGCAAGGGCAACGGAGCTTTTGTGGCGGGTAACGGCAATCTGTTCACGATTTTTTCGGAAGATGTAGGCGTATCGAAAGGTATTAACTACAAGACGGTAACCATCATGTCGGGCGAAGTTACCGACAAGGGCGTTCAGGCATTTCAGTACGCGTTTGTGATGACCGAGAAAACGGGTGAGGACCCAACCGTAGAAGATAAGTTGATTGCGGTGGGTAACGGACGTATCTGGGACGACGGTGATCAACTCGCTGAGTGGGCCAGCAAGTTTCCGCAGGCCGTCTCGCCCGGAGCAACCGGCGACGCACGTCGGAAAGCCGCCCTCAGCGCCAAAGAAACTGGAGAGTAGTAAAAAAGCCCGGCCAATACGTAACTAACGTACTGACCGGGCTTCGTAATGCTGAGCAAGATCTTATTTCGCGTCGGCAACCGTTTTGATTTTCAGCTCATCCAGTTGCTTGTCTGAAATCGTTGATGGCGAATCGATCATGACGTCGCGACCCGAGTTGTTTTTCGGGAAAGCAATAAAATCACGGATCGAATCGGCCCCGCCGAAGAGGGAGCACAACCGGTCGAAGCCAAAGGCAATACCACCGTGGGGCGGTGCACCAAACTCAAACGCATCCATCAGGAAGCCGAACTGCGCCTTCGCTTCTTCGTCGGAGAAGCCCAGCAGGCTAAACATCCGGGCCTGCAAATCCCGGTTGAAGATACGAATCGAGCCGCCCCCAACTTCGGTGCCGTTGATGACTAGGTCATACGCATTAGCACGCACCGAACCGGGGTCAGTGTCGAGCAGCGGAATATCTTCGGGTTTGGGCGAGGTGAAGGGGTGGTGCATGGCAAACCAACGCTCCTCTTCTTCGCCGTATTCGAGCAGCGGAAAATCGAGCACCCACAACGTACTGAACACATTCGGATCGCGCAGACCTAACCGGCTTCCCATCTCTAAACGGAGTTCGTTGAGTTGCTTGCGTGCCCTGGCGGCATCCCCCGAGATGACCAGCATCAAATCGCCAGGTTTTGCGCCGAAACGAGCGGCCCAGGTCTTCAACGCTTCTTCATCGTAGAACTTATCGACCGATGATTTCAACGTACCATCTTCGTTGTAACGTACGTAGATCAGGCCTTTCGCGCCAATCTGCGGGCGTTTCACCCAGTCGGTAAGCTCGTCTAGCTGCTTGCGGGTGTAATTAGCGCAACCGGGTGCGTTGATGCCGACCACGATTTCAGCCGAATCGAACACGCCGAAGCCTTTGCCGGAGGTCAGGTCAATGGTGTCGAACGTACCTTTCAGTTCCACGAACTCCATGCCGAAGCGCGTGTCGGGTTTGTCGGAGCCGTATAACCGCATAGCATCGGCGTAGGTCATGCGCGGCACCTCGGCCAGGTCGATGTCCTTAACGGCTTTGAACAAGTGACGTACCAGTCCCTCGAACATATTCAGGATGTCTTCCTGCTCCACGAACGACATTTCGCAGTCGATCTGGGTAAACTCGGGCTGGCGGTCAGCGCGTAAATCTTCGTCGCGGAAACACTTCACAATCTGATAGTACCGGTCGAAACCCGACACCATCAGCAACTGCTTGAACGTCTGGGGTGATTGGGGTAAGGCGTAGAACTCACCGGGGTTCATGCGGCTCGGCACCACAAAATCGCGTGCACCTTCGGGCGTCGATTTGATCAGCACCGGCGTTTCGACCTCAATAAAATTCTGCCCGTCCATGTACAGCCGCGTTTGCTGGGCCATGCGGTGCCGTAACTCCAGGTTCCGGCGAACCGGATTCCGGCGGAGGTCGAGGTAGCGGTATTTCATCCGCAGGTCATCGCCCCCGTCGGTGCTGTCTTCGATGAGGAAGGGCGGTAGTTTCGCTGGGTTCAGAACCTCCAGGGACGTAACGCGCACTTCGACCTCACCGGTCGGAATGTTTGGGTTTTTGGATTTCCGTTCAACAACCGTGCCGCTGGCCTTAATCACAAATTCGCGGCCCAGCGTACGGGCGACAGCGAAAAGTTCAGGTGCTGTAACGCCTTCTTCCAGAATCAGCTGGGTAATGCCATAGCGGTCGCGAAGGTCAATCCAGAGTACGCCACCTTTGTCGCGGGTAATCTGAACCCAACCGGTCAGCGTGACGGTGGTGTCGGCGTCTGTAAGGCGGAGTTCTCCGCAGGTATGTGTTCGAAGCATGATTAAAGAGCGAAAGAGTGAATGAGTGAAAGAGTGAAAAGTTGCTGTGTAATAAACTGGACACTTACACTCAATTGCTTATTCACTCAATTACTCAATAATTTGGTCGCAAAGGTAGCCACTTTATGGTAACTCGGCATTCGCTCTTTCTCTCTTTCACGCTTTCGCTCTTTACTTTCTGTAATCCAGGGCGGGTTTTCGGTCGCCGAGCAGGGCTTCGTACTTGAAGTCGGCTCCGCGTTTCTGCTGCCATTCAGCACGGGCTTTCTCGATCAGGGCAGGCGTTTTGTATAAATCCAGAGCCGTCATAGCCAGCGTTTTAGCCGCGACGATCATCCCTTTCTGCCCGATGGTCATACCGCTGGCGGCTGTGGATTGCCAGCTGTGCGCCGACGAACCAGGTACCCACGTAGCCGTTTGTAAACCAACAGTCGGAACCGTCCAGCTCACGTCGCCCACGTCGGTAGAACCGCCACTCGTGGCACTCTCCGAGGCATCGCGGAAGTCTTTGACCAGCGCAGCGTTGGTGATGGGCACTTTCTGGCCTTCGCCAAAGGTTTCGCTGATTTTGTTCGCAAACGCCGTTTCTTCGGGTGTGTAGGTGATACCACCTACTGTTTTCAGGTTCTGGTGCATCACTTCCGCCAGCGTTACGTTTGGCAGCAGATTGAACACACCGCCCAGTACTTCCCATTCAACTTTCGTACCGGTGCCCTTAGCGGCACCTTCGGCCGCGTTTTCAATCCGTTTCCAGACGCTCTGCAAGATGTCGCGGTCTTTGTGGCGGGCGTAGTAATACACCTCCGCGAAGGCGGGTACAACATTGGGGGCCTCACCGCCTTTGGTGATGACGTAGTGAATGCGCGTGTCGGACGGAATGTGCTCGCGCATCATGTTCACCATGTAGTTCATGGCTTCTACGCCATCCAGCGCTGACCGGCCCCGTTCGGGTGAAGCCGCTGCGTGGGCGGCAATACCTTTGAATCGAAACTTAGCGTTTTTATTGGCCAGCGACGTACCGGCATCGGCCGCATTTTGTGAACCGGGGTGCCAGTGCAGTACAGCGTCTACATCGTTGAACAGCCCTTCCCGCACCATGTATACCTTTCCCGAACCGCCTTCTTCGGCTGGGCAACCGTAGATTTTTATTGTTCCGCTGTGCCCCGACGATTTAAGCCAGTCTTTTACCTCCGTTGCTGCCGCTACAGAAGCCGTACCGAAGAGGTTGTGGCCGCAGCCATGGCCGCCTTTCTGGCCCTGAATAGGTGTGAACTCCGGTTTCGATTCGGTGGCCAGGCCGGGTAGCGCATCGTATTCTCCCAAAATGCCAATGATTGGCTTGCCCTTACCATAGGTTGCAACAAATGCCGTCGGAATACCCGCTACGCCTGCTTTTACGTCGAACCCTTCTTTTTTCAGTTGTTCCTGAAGCAGCAGCGAGCTTTTCTCTTCCTGATAGCCTAACTCGGCGAAATCCCAGATTTGCTTCGAGATACCGGCATATTCCGGAAACCGTTTGTCGAGGTCAGCCATGATGGTCTGCTTATCCTTGTCGGCAGAACCGCCTTCTCTGGCAGCTAATTTTTTGGCCTTGGGTTGTGCTAGGGCGAGTAGCGGCAGGAGCATTGCCGTTGTAAGGAGCTGTTGTTTCATATAGGTTGTATTAGGAGTGGGTTGTAAACGGATAAAAATAGGCGAAAAAGGTAAGCGGGACAATTTGTGAAGCATCCCATTATATTTACCTGCCCAATATGTCTCCCTTTATGCCTGATAGCTTTGATTCAAGCCTGCTTTCTGTTTACACCCGTAAATTTGCTAAACTTAGACAAGGGGGCACTCAATATGGGAAGGCTCCACACAAACCCATCTTGTTGTTAACGCTCATCGAATTGATTGAGCAAGGGATTATAACCCACAACCGAGTGGCTATCTCTCCTGAGCTCGTTGCGACTTTTAAAGAAAACTTTGGCTTACTCGTCAACGCGGCTAATAAGGACGATTTTGCGCAACCCTTCTTTTACTTGAAAAATGAAGGGTTCTGGTACCTGCAGCCGAAATCAGGCTTTCTGTTAGATACGTATATCCGCAGTGTCCAAACGTTAAATGACCGGCTGGATTATGCCTGCTTTGCTGATGATTTGTATCATTTGCTGATACATCCGCAAGCACAACTGCAACTCAAAACCGTGTTGCTCGATACCTATTTTCCAGCTACGAAAGTGGCTTACTGGCAAGTCAAGAGTGTGGGGCGGAGGTACGTGCAGGACTTGGAAGCATACCTGCTCAACGAAAAAGAAGTTTCATATTCAACTGTCTTACAAATAACCGATGATGAAGAAACCCGTTTTGTCCGAGGGGGCTTATTCAAAAAGCTAGTACCAAAGGTCTACGATTTTACCTGCGCTATCTCGGGTATGAAAGTGATCGCCGTAGACGGTTCCTCATTAGTCGAAGCTTGCCACATCGTTCCCATCAGCATTGCTGGCGATGACAAAGTCACGAACGGCATTGCACTTTGTCCAACGCTCCATACCGCCTTTGACCGGGGCATGATTGGCGTCGACGAGCGTCTGCGCGTGGTTGTCTCGCCGTCCTTAGCTGACAACGTAACAAGCCCCTACAACCTCAAGCAGTTCCATGGCCAGCCGCTACGCTTGCCGTTTGGCGAGGTGCATTACCCAAAGATGGAAGGGTTTCGTTGGCACATGAAGGAGCGGTTTAAAGATTGACTTATGTTAAGGCGATACCTCAATTGACGACAACTAAATCATCCCTGAACCGAGTCTGTTGGATGCTGGTGAGCGGCTACAGCTGGAAAACGAGTTTGCCAATTTTAGGTAAGCAACCTAGGAATGCTAGATTTCGTTATCTTGCTGATAGCAAACCGAACAACGTGATAAATACAGTACCCAATTATGAGCAACTGATTGTGGAGGGTATCAAAGGACTGCCTCAGCAGTACCTGAGTGAGGTGGCCGATTTTGTGCTGTTTCTTCGTCGTCGGGTGGTTGAGCAGCAACCCTACGACATAGATAGCATCCGGCAGGAGTTGAGTTTGTTGGACGCTCGCGAACGGCAGCATCTTGACGATGATTTTGCAGACTTTTACCAACGATTCCCCAAAGAATAAGTCAGTACGTCACCGACACAATGGCTATCGTACTCTATCTGAGCAAGCGAAAGTTGCCTTTGCGAGTCAAACAACTCTTCCAATCTGCCGACCTCGGCCTTATGTCAATTACGATTCCGGCCTTTGTGGCTGTTGAGATTAGCTTTTTAGCTGCAAATGGGCGCATTGATGTGTCTTTGGCCGATTTACGACACCATGTCAATCAATATCCTTCGTATCAGTTTGAACCACTCACGATGGACGTTATTGAAGCAAGCCTTTCAATGACTGACATTCCTGAACTACACGATCGGCTTGTCATGTGCAAAAAAGCGCCAAAAAGGTACATGAGAGATTATACCAATACACCGAACGGTTCCAATGAGCTCCAAACGTTCGTAATGCTGCATACCTGAACGTCTTTTCGGAGCCAGTAACCATCAGCTTCCGGCGTGACAACGAGGGCCTGGTCGATACCAAGGTCGTTAATGGCCTGCGTGTTGCCGCGTGTCAGCGTTGGGGCGTTAGAATACCGAATCTCCAGTGCAACAATTGGTTTGCCGCCCTTAACCAGGAGCAAATCTAGTTCGGCCCCATTCTGCGTTCGATAGTAGTATGGAGTTATATCCGTTTTCAGTCGGGCAATAACCTGCTGAACAACGTAGCCTTCCCATGAAGCACCTAGCAGTAAGTTGCCCGATAAAGCGTTGAAATCGTCGATGCCAGTCAGTCGATGCATTAATCCGCTGTCGCGCACAAATACTTTAGGCGCTTTCACTAACCGTTTACCGATGTTGACAAAGAATGGCGGCAGTCGACGGATCAGATACGTGTTTCCAGGAAACCAACATAATGCTGAACCGTTGATACGGACAGGTCAAGCGAGCGAGCCAGATCGCTATAATTAAGTTGACCACCCTGAATACCAGCCAGCATCGTCAGCAGGTTACGGACGGTGCTGGCTGGAGCTGGTAAGCCTAAGTCGAGCAGGTCGCGTTGAATATAGGTCTGGATGAAACTGTCCATCCATAACTGCCAGATTAGTTGGTTTGGAGCCTGCAAGGCGTCTGGAAATCCTCCGCGTAGCCAGTGATCACGGTAGCTATACTGTCCTGAAACTTCCAGCAGATGCAAAGGAGTAAGTTCTAAATA
Source organism: Spirosoma fluminis (assembly GCF_054778895.1). Taxonomy (NCBI): domain Bacteria; kingdom Pseudomonadati; phylum Bacteroidota; class Cytophagia; order Cytophagales; family Cytophagaceae; genus Spirosoma; species Spirosoma fluminis. Next base: position 585,713 of record NZ_BAAGZD010000003.1, on the reverse strand, counting down.
GACAATACGTCCGGCGAGTGTCTCCGACGAATTTTTAAGCAGGTCGGGCGAGGCCGAACCTAGTAGTACAAAGCGCCCTGGAACCCGGTATTGATCAATTAATGACCGAAGCAGCGGAAACAGTTCGGGCATTCGTTGAATTTCGTCCAGCACAACAACCTTGTCCTGGTTAGCCTGAAAAAATAAGTCAGGTTGTTTAAGTCGATTCTGATCAACGAAATACTCTAAGTCTAAATAGATAACTTCTTTAGTGTAATTGCTCAAAAGTATCTTTACCAAAGTTGTCTTACCTACCTGTCGGGGTCCTAAAACAGCGACGGCCGGAAAATAAGACAAGGTATTTCGAAGCAATGACTGTAACGAACGTCTAAATATTAACCAAGTAAATTTTCGATGAAAATACAAATTTACTTGGTTAGTTATCACACCAACGCCCGCAGCTCTTCCACCACGCCTTTCACCGCATTGATTGTAGCTGTTATGTCCGCTTCGGTGTTGAATCGCCCCAAGCTGAATCGCAGGCACGAGAATGCTTCCTGCTCGGTTAATCCAAGCGCCAGCAACACATGCGACGGGTCGATACTCGCTGCCGTACACGCTGAACCGTTGGAAACCGCCATGCCTTCTAACCCCATTATCAGTGCATCAGAGTCGCAGTTTTCAAAATAGATGTTCGTCGTGTTATAAAGCCGATACTCCCGGTTGCCGTTTACTTTAGTGCCGGGAATCGTTAGTAAGGCGGTTTCTAACTTGTCGCGAAGGGCACTGATGCGCTGGCTGTCCCTGGTCATTTCGAGCTGTGCCAGTTCAGCCGATTTTCCCATTCCGACAATGCCCGGTACGTTGAGCGTTCCGCTCCGTAAACCGCGCTCATGGCCTCCGCCGTGTAAAAGTGCTTCTAGCTTTACCTTGTTCGGCCTGCGCTGCCGGATGAACAGACCTCCAACACCTTTCGGACCGTAAAATTTATGAGCCGAGAACGTAAGCAAATCGATGCCAAGTTGGTCAACGTCAATAGGCATTTTACCCACGGCCTGCGTTGCGTCGGTCATGAACAAGGCACCGGCGTCGTGAGCAAGTGCTGCAATCGCTTTGATCGGCTTAATAACGCCCGTTTCATTATTGACCAACATCACTGATACCAAGATTGTATCGGGTCGGATAGCCGCTTTTACTACGTCCAGATTTAATAACCCATCGGGTTGAACAGACAGGTATGTAATTTCGTAACCTCGAGTTTCCAGATAATGGCAAACGTCTAACACCGCTTTATGCTCCGTTTGCACCGTAACAATATGCTTACCCCGACTTAGATAATTTTCAGCTACACCTTTGATGGCCAGGTTGATTGCTTCCGTAGCGCCCGACGTAAATACTAATTCATGCGTCTCGCAGTTCAATAAGTCAGCTATCTGTTGCCGCGCCGTTTTCACCGCTTCGTGCGCTGATACGCCGAACGGATGAGTGCTGGCCGCGTTGGCGAAATTATCCGTCAGGAACGGCATCATTGTCTCTAAAACGCGTGGATCGATGCGCGTAGTGGCGTTGTTGTCGAGGTAAATCATAAAATAAAGATAGCACTAACAACAAACCCCTGACTGCATAATCTGTATATTTTGCAGATCCTGGTTACTAATCAATTACTTTCAGAACCCCTACTTTTATGAAAAGCATAACCATCACCTTAGACCTGAAATCCCTTTGCATTGGTGCGCTGGGCGTATTCGCCATCATGTCACTGTCTAACTTCAACAAATCAGATAACCATCAACAAGACACGGCTAATGAGGTACGTCGGTACCAGGTTGTAACGGCTGAGAAAGCTGGATTGATAATTCTTGATACAAAAACAGGTAAATATCTGATTAGTAATACGTTGAGACCGGCTCGTTGGCTAAAAGGCGAATTCACAGCCAAGCATGCCGATGTCGTAACTAAGCCGGATTAATTTTTCACTTTACGACGCTCTTGGTTTTTAAACTGGCAAGTTGATGAGTCTCATCAGGTTAATGAAATTAAACAACGTTTCGATTTAGCAGGCACAAACTCATTCGAACTGGCGTTACGTGGCTAAGGCTAGCTGATATACCGCATAGGGTTGTCGAGCCCCAAACTCAATCACTACCAACGCACAATACGTAACATGGAGCAGCTTCAGTACCCTGTCGGGCGCTTTTCGCCGAAAGATGAGTATTCAACTCAGGAAATCAATCAGCTTATTAACGTGCTGGAAACGGCTCCCGCCCGTTACGAACAACTTTTGGCGAACCGCTCCTCCGATGAGCTGGCTAAAACGTATCGTCCGGGGAGCTGGACGGTTCAGCAGTTAGTGCATCATGTCGCGGATATTCAGTTGCTCAATTTCGTGCGCATGAAAAAAGCGGTAACCGAAGAGGATTATGTAATGACCACTATCTTGATGGATGCCTGGGCCCAAACGGCCGATGCTACAACCGCTCCTATACAGGATTCGTTGGTGATTCTGGATGGTGTTACCCGGCGATTCGTCGGTTTACTACGTAGTCTCGACGAGCCGACATTAAGTAAAACGGTTTACCATCCGGTTCGTAAACTAAACCTCAGTTTAAAACAGGCGCTGTATATGGCCACCTGGCACGTAGCGCATCACCAGGGGCATATCGAACTGGCCTTCGGACTGGAACCAAATACATTGCTGACTCGTCTGTCCGATTCCCCGTCGCTGGTTTAGCCGCTAACTTGCCTTCCTGAACTGTGGCCAAATGATCGGCGTTACGGCTCAAGCAAGGCTTTTTTTACATATCAACTTATTCAACCCAGGTTATGGATTTACAATTAACGGGCAAAACAGCGCTGGTAACGGGTTCGACGGCCGGAATCGGCTTTGCCATCGCTAAGCTACTCGCCAAGGAAGGGGCCAATGTCATCTTGACAGGACGTAGTCAGGAACGGATTGATGAGGCTATTGCGAAGATTCAGCCCGAAGCCGCGGGGACAGTAACCGGCGTAGTGGTCGACTTTGGTCGGTCCGAGATGATCCAGCAGTTAGTCGAGCAGATGCCGGATGTGGATATCCTCATTAATAATGTGGGGATCTTCGGTACGAAAGACTTTGAACAAATTACTGATCAAGAATGGATGACTTTCTTCGAGGTCAATGTGCTGAGTGGTGTCCGGCTGTCGCGGGTATACTTCCCAAAGATGCTGGCGAAGAACTGGGGGCGTATCTTGTTTATATCCAGTGAATCGGCGCTTCAGATTCCCGAAGAAATGATTCATTACGGTACTACGAAAACGGCGCAACTTGCCGTAGCCCGCGGGTTGGCCGAGCTGACCAAAGGCACGAACGTAACGGTTAACTCCGTTTTGCCCGGCCCTACGAAAAGCGAAGGCGTGGGTACGTTCGTGAAAGAGTTGGCCGACAAGCAAAACATCACCGAAGCGCAGATGGAAGAACAATTCTTCCGGGAAATGCGCCCAACCTCGCTGATTCACCGCTTCGCTACGCCCGATGAAGTGGCGCAGATGGTAACTTTTCTGGCGAGTCCATTGTCGTCGGCGACAAATGGAGCCGCGATTCGGGTCGACGGGGGCGTGGTTAAAGCCGCTGTGTAATCGTTGTCCTGTTGGCATGGCAACGGCCATGCCAACAGGATACCTAAACAACTAGTCTGACTAGCCAGTAGAGGGCTAATTGATTAAAATTTGGCCTGTCTGCGAAAAAGGATAGCCACAGCAAGCAGATTTCCGTATGTTTGGGGATATACTAAATCGCTATGCTTACTCGTCATTCAAGACCTTTTCTAACCGCTTTCTGCTTATCTGTTCTCCTTGCTGGTGGTCTGACCGGCTGCCAGTCAAAAGGGTCCGATACAACTAAAACCACCGAGAGTGCTACCACCGCCGATGCGGCCGCTACCGAAAAACCGGCGGAGGCAAAGGCGACTCCAGCGGCTCCAGCACCTGATCCGTCGTCGATTCCGGCTAGTAAAATAGCCGATGCGGCCACGATCCTGGCCCGTCCACAGGTCCCTATTTTGTGCTACCACCAGATTCGGGACTGGCGCCCGAAAGATTCGAAAACGGCGAAAGATTACATCATTCCCGTTGCCGCTTTTCGGGAGCAGATGCAGATGCTGGCCGACAGTGGCTACCACACCGTTCTGCCCGACCAGCTTTATGCGTACCTGACAACCGGCGCGCCCCTGCCGCCCAAGCCGATTATGCTGACGTTTGATGATGGCGATCTCGATCAATACGAAACGGCAACTCCCATTCTTGAAAAACACGGGTTCAAAGGCGCGTTTTTCATCATGACAGTCGCTATTGGCCGACGGGGCAAGCAGCCCTACATGGACAAGACGCAGATCAAAGATCTGGCTGATCGGGGACATGCGATTGGCGCTCATACCTGGGATCACCATAACGTAAAGAAATACCAGGGCGAGGATTGGAAAATCCAGGTTGAAGAGCCGAAAGCAAAGCTGGAAGCGATTACGGGTAAACCTATTAACTACTTTGCCTATCCATTCGGCTTGTGGAATAAGCAAGCGCTGCCCGAATTGCAGAAGCGGGGTTACGCGGCTGCGTTTACACTCGCCGATAAACGCGATGACAGTATGCCGCTCTACACCGTGCGCCGTATTATTGCTGGTGGCCAGTGGACGGCGAAGACGCTGCATCGGAATATGGTTCAGAGTTTCGATTAACCGAATCGACGTGTTGGTTGTGGCAACCAAAAGCAGCGGATACCGAAGAGTCGATACCCGCTGCTTTTAGTAACGTACGTGATTGGCTGTGAGGCATTCATAAGAGCAGAATAAGCTGGCTGCATTTAGAATTATTCTGGTATTAAGTAGCAGTTACCGACCATTATCGACCGGATACGTAAATGACGTGAACCTTCCAACGGTTGAGTGGTTTAGCTACCCGGAATCCCTGTTCACCATACTATATGGAAATACCCATTCGCTTAGCCCTTGACTGGACACCGAATACCATTCACACCGGATTTTACGTCGCTTTAGCGAAAAAGGCTTATAAAAAGGCGGGGCTCGATGTACAGATCATAACCCCCGATCAGGACAGCTACAAGACAACGCCCGCCAAACGTGTCGCGCAGGGGCAAGCTGACCTGGCCATTACGCCCTCCGAAAGTGTCATTAGCTACCAGATGAACGGCGTGCCATTAGTAGCGGTAGCTGCTGTGCTGGCCCGCGACGCCAGTGCCGTTGTGACGCTTGCGCAGAGCGGAATCAATCGACCGCAGCAACTGGATGGTAAAGTGTATGCGTCGTACGGAGCCCGGTACGAAGACGCCATAATCCGGCAGATGATTCAGAACGATGGCGGACAGGGGCAGTTCGTTTCTTATAAACCGGAGCGGCTGGGTATCTGGCATTCTTTATTGAAGAATGAAGCTGATGCAACCTGGATTTTCCTGCCCTGGGAAGGCATAAAAGCCGATATGCACGGCGTTGAGCTAAATCAGTTCCTGCTCGATGACTACGACATTCCCTACGGCTACAGTCCTGTACTGACGGCTCACCGCGATTGGGCCAGCCAAAATGCCGATGCATTACGTCGGTTTATGGAAGCCACAGCCGCCGGTTTCCGGTTCGCGGTCGAAGATCCCGACGAGGCCGCCCGGCTGCTGGCCGAAACGGCAAAGCACCCTACATTAAGCAACCGAAATTTTCTGGAGCAAAGTCAGGAGATGGCTTCCGGCTATTACCTGGATGGCGAAGGCAACTGGGGATTCATGCACCGCGCCGTGTGGGCATCGTTTACAAACTGGCTTATCCGGAATCAGCTTATTACCGATGCTGCTGGCAACGTAGTCGGCCAGATTGATCCAGAAACATTATTTACGAACGAATACCTGGAGGAAGTGCCTGCCGTAGCCCGCTTTTAGAAGCAACGTATCTCGTCTATCTAGCTCGTTACTAGGTTAGAACCAAATTCTTGGCTATTTGGCCCTAGCCGCCAATGGTAGCCATCGACTCGGTAACGACATCCCGCTTCTGCTCGGCCTCAAAGCCGTTGGCTGGCCGGTGCGCGAAGGCACTCAGAAAAGCAGCTATTAATTCGTCGTCGGTAGCGCCCGCCCGGAGTAAAGCACGAACGTCTAGCACGCCGTTATCATACAAACAGGTCTTAAGCGTTCCCTGCGCCGTGAGCCGAATGCGGTTACACGTACCGCAGAATGTACGGCTGAAAGCGGCAATCACACCGATTGTACCCTGGTGACCCGGAATCTGGTAATTGGCCGAGGTTGAATATAACGGGTCCGGTATTTTTTCCAGGGACGGAAAATGCGCCTGTATTTCCTGCACAATACGCTTGTGCGTCCAGTTCAATACCGGATAATGGCTCCCTTCGCCGTTGAATGGCATTTCCTCAATGAACCGAACATCAACGGGTAAGGTACGTGTCAGGTCCGCGAGGGGAATCAGGTCCTGTGTATTCTGCCCATCCATGACCACGGCGTTGATTTTTGTCTGAATACCCACCGACAGCAATGCATCGAGGGTGTTTAGCACCGCCGGTAATTCGTCGCGTCGGGTGATTTGTTTGAACCGGGACCGGTCCAACGTATCAAGGCTTAAGTTAACGGATTTAACGCCAAGGGCCGCCAGATCAGCAACGTGTGGTGCGGTTAAAACGCCATTCGTTGTCATGGAAATATCCGTCAGTCCGTCAACCGCAGCCAGCCGGTGCATAAAGTCCATTAGGCCAGTACGAACAAACGGCTCCCCGCCCGTGATCCGTACTTTCGATACGCCCAGACGCGCCAGCACCTGAACCACCCGCTCCATTTCTTCGTACGTCAGGAGTTGCTTTTTGGGCAGATACGTAATACCCTCCTCTGGCATGCAGTAAAAGCAGCGCAGGTTACAGCGATCTGTCACGGCTAGCCGGAGGTAAGTGATCGGGCGATTGTGGTTATCGTAAATCATGCGGTATCAGACTAACACAAAACTACGAATTTTGATTGCACCGTTGATGGAATGACCGCCTTTACTGCGAAGAGCTGGCCAACTCGCTGACCTAGAATTAGTTGGCGTACAATTTGGCGCAGAGCCAACCTACCCACCAGCTTGTGTCCTTCCTGCGGTTTATTTACGTACTGTGTCTGTTGGCTTTTCATACCGCCTGCATCGCGCAGGACTGAACGTTTAACGGCGTCTTTCCGGCTATCTCTCAATCGGGTAACTTAAGAAAACGGCTGCAATACAACCTGTACGCATTGGTCACAATCGATGCATTTCATCAGCGCGTCGAAACCAGAGAATCTCCGGCGACAGCGCTTCAATACTATCTTCAACCTAGCCTAAGCTACAAATTTTCGCCGACGGTGCAGGCCGGTCTGGGCTACGCCTGTGTGAAGCATAATCTGTTCGGGTTGCACGTACACGAAAACCGGTTCTGGGCACAGGCGGTCGCTACGCATGATATACCCAGCTTAGGCCGCACCAAATTATCGCACCGGTTACGCTACGAAGAGCGCTACCCGCTCAACCGGCGAACCGGCCAGTGGTCGTATGCAACGCTCGTTCGTTATCAGATTGGATTTAATCTGCCACTGTACGATCCGAAGGTAAAAGCAACGGGGTTCTATGCATCAGCATTAAACGCGTTTTTCTTTTGTCTGACCGGGGCGCACAATGGCCCGACCAGTTTTAAAAACGCGTTCTACAGTGAAGATTGGGTGTATGGCGGACTGGGGTATAATACGGGTAAGCTGAGTAGAATTGAAGTGGGCTATATGTTTCAGGATTTAATTCGAAACTCCCCGTAAAACCACCGGCATCTGCATCTGATACAGACCACCTGGGCGCTGAACGTCGAGCTGTCAGCCATTGAAATTTGGTTATATACTCCATACGTTTTCCGGAAAAACGGTGGAAGAACTACGTAGTACTTGTATTGTTTGACATATTAGTATTATTTTTGGTATTATTTAACTGAGTAATTCGTGAAGAAAGTCGTTTCCATTGGCCTATTCGGGCTGCTGCTGTACCACACGCTGGCACATGTGCTTGTGTGCGTGGGAGCGTGGTGGCAAGCCGAACATGACCTCTCAGAACGACTACTGGTGTACCGGTCGGTTGACAGTATCGTCGAGTTCCAGATCCCTCTGAACGGCAAGCCGGATGCGAACGCCATTACCAGTACAACATCCGATGGATTTACGTACCGAGGGCACTATTACGACGTAGTGAGCCTGGAGGTTCGGGGCGATACGCTGCACATTGCGGGCCTGGAATCCGCTGACCGACCCTTCTGGCAGAGTGATCTGCTTTCGTTTCTGAACGACCACGTTGCGGGCACCACCGACTCGAACCGCAAATCAAACCAGCTCCTGAAGCTGCTGCTGAAAGAGTATTCGATTAGTCCCCGAGCTGTTTTCTGTTTTCTTCCCCCCACCTGGCGCGATGCTGTTCGGATTCCTGTGCATGACTTTGTCACGGAATCCCGCGCTATGCCAGTCCATTCTCCTCCGCCGGAGGTATAAAGGTTTTTTCCTGTTTACGCTCAATAGGCTGATCTGGCTGTGACTGCCGGATTGACGCCATGCACGTTGTCCTTGGGCCGGCTGTGTTCAGTTCATCCTGTTTCGGGCGACTGTCCACGTCTGTCAGGTAGGTCCTGGGCTGACTATAGTGCATAATGAGTACGTAACATGCATGCGCAACAGATCGGATGTCGCCCGACATCACTCTACGCACGTTCTGTCAAAAACCTTCAAAACGGCAACCAACCGCCATAGCGGTTTCCAATCTTCATGAAAAAAATAATTTCTACTAGTGCTTTAGCAGTAGCTTGTATAGTTATAGCACAGGCCCCCGCATCAGCGCAAGGCTGCGTAGCGGTACGGCATATGAGTTCTGCGGCCCCGGTGGGTACAAACTCCGCCGATTTTTTCAAACAACGTACGGGCCGCTGGCAGGTTTCGGCGGGGTACCGGTTCTTTAAATCCTACAAGCACTTTGTGGGCGACGCTGAACAGAAGCAACGCGTTGAACAGGGCACTCAGGTAATCAACGTATCGCACGCCATCGATTTGGGCATTACGTATATGGTTAATCACCGGTTGTCGTTCTCGGCGAACCTGCCGGTTCAGGACAACGACCGTTCGTCGCTGTACGAACACTACGGAAATGCGGTCGCGCAGAATCCCGATCAGAAACGTTTTCACACGGGTTCGCGGGGGATCGGTGACCTGCGGATTTCGGGTAGTTACTGGCTGGTCAATCCGGTCGCCTTACCAAAGGCCAATCTGGCCGTAGGCCTGGGGATTAAGCTGCCAACGGGTAACTATAGCGTAACCGACAATTTTCATAAACTGACGAAAGAAGGAGCCGATTATACGATCAATAAACCCGTCGATCAGTCCATTCAACTAGGCGATGGGGGCGTTGGGGCCAGTGTCGAATTACAAGGGTACGTCCAGCTAACCAAAGGGTTAACGGCCTACGCCAATGGATTCTATCTGTTCAATCCGCGTGAAACCAATGGCGTGGTCCGGAGCCCCGAAGCGATCACGATTGATCTGGTAACGGGTACGTTCTCGGTGGCCGATCAGTTTGCGGCCCGGGTTGGGTTAAGTCAGTCAATTGCCGCCATTGCCGGTTTCGCCGTTATGCTCGGCGGTCGGGTAGAAGGGGTTCCGGCCATCGACGCGTTCGGGGGAAGCAAAGGGTTCCGTCGTCCGGGATACATTGTTTCGGTTGAGCCTGGCTTAGCTTATATGCGGAATAAGACGTCTATCGCGGCTACGGTTCCCGTGGCTATTTACCGCAACCGGATCAAGAGCTACTCGGATCGGCTCGACCCGCTCGGACTTCGTCAGGGAGATGCTGCTTTTGCGGATTACTTAATCTCTGTTAACGTATCCCGCTGGTTTTAATTCGTTACGTGACGTTGCGCTGTTCAGCGCAACGTCACCCTTATCTTGTTCACCGTACCTATTATGAAAAGACACCTGTACACGCTCTTGACCGGCGCATTGCTAACCGCGGCTCCGGCCTGGGCACAAATGCCCCACGATGCTATCTACATGTCGAAAAATGCGGTTTGTATAGCCGCTATGTATGGACAGAGTTCGTGGAGCCGATACTGGGAGAATAGTCTCAAACGCGAAAATTTAAACATTGGCACGCATACAACCCGGAGCGCCATGGTTATGCCCGCTATCGGTATCAGCAACCGGGTCAACATTATTCTGAGCCTTCCGTATGTATGGACCAGTACGAGCGCTGGCAACCTGATGGGACAGAAAGGCTTTCAGGACCTCTCGGCCTGGCTTAAAGTAAAAGCCATCCAGAAAGGCGGTTTCTCGCTGAACGCTCTGGTGGGCGGTTCGCTGCCGGTGGGTAATTACGTCGCTGATTTCATGCCGATGTCGATTGGCCTGCAATGCCGGACGTTGACCGGGCGGCTTCTGGCTAACTACAAGCATCCGCAAACGGGTATTTATATTACGGCGCACGGTTCGTACGGCTGGCGGGGTAACATTCACGTCGACCGGGATGCGTATCAGGCCGATGATCGGGTGTATAATACCAATGAAGTGAGCGTTCCGAACACGTACGACGCAGCCGTGCGGCTGGGCGTTTTGCGGAAGGGCTTGCAGACCGAGGTATTCGCCGAGCAAAGTTCCTGCGTGAGTGGGGATAACATTCGCCGGAACGACATGCCGTTTCCGACCAATAATATGCAGGCAACCGTGGTAGGATGGTACGGTAAGTTCCAGCCGCGCAACGTGGGTGTAAACGCCCGTGTCGGTTACGTAACGAATGGCCTCAATGTAGGCCAGAGTACCAGCTATTCTGTCGGTTTGTTGTATCAGTTCAATTTTAAGTAAGCAAGTCCATGAAACCAATCATCCGTAACCTACTGATCGGAAGTTTGTCTTTAGCAGGAATAGCATCTGTATTGATTTCCTGCGATAAAAGCATTGAAGAACCGCAGCGTGTCGGCTATACGCCTACCAGCGTAGACGAAAAAGCAGGCAGCTGGAAAACCTATGTACTTACATCTCCCACCGACGTAACGCTGGCGGCTCCAGCGTCCACGACGTCGGCTCAGTACCAGGCCGAACTGACTGATCTGAAATCAAAGTCGGCGAGCTTAACCCAGGATCAGCAGGAAGCTATTGTCTACTGGGGAGCGGGAGCCGTGTACCGCTGGAACGAGATCGCCCGCGAGCTCTCCGCCAAGTATAATCTGCCCCCAGCCTCGAATGCGGAAGGTAAATACCCCGTACCCGATGCCGCCAATCCGCTGGCCGATCCGAAGTTTCCGTTCGCCAACCCACCGTACGCAGCCAGAGCACTGGCCTATCTGGGTGTTGCCCAATACGATGCGCTGGTGAGCGCCTGGGATTTCAAGTACAAGTTCAAACGCGCGGCTCCGTCGAAAGTCGACCCAACGGTTCGGGTGGCCCTACCGGCTTCGTCGTTACCCGCTTATCCGTCGGAAGATGCGGTGGTGGCGGCTGCGTCCTATACCATCCTCAAAGCGATGTTTCCGGGTGAAGGGCCATTCCTGGATGCGAAACTGGCCGAGCACCGCAACAGCCGTGTGTGGGCGGGCATGAACGTAACGAGCGACCTCGATGCCGGGGCCGACCTTGGTAATCAGGTAGCCGCTAAAGTGATGGGCCGTGCCAGAACCGATGGCATGGGAGCCGCTAATAATCAGGCGCTCACCGCTGGTATGATCGAAGCGGCCAAAGGCCGTGGCCAGACAAATGTATGGGTAAGCCAGGAACTGCCTGTGCGTCCGCCTATGCTCCCGAACTACGGTGCCGTGGCTACCTGGAATTTCGACGCAGCAACCAAAGTGAAGCTCCGGCCCGCTCCGGCTCCGCTGCCCGGTAGTGAACAGTTCAACCGCGAACTCGACGAGCTAAAGGCGATCCAGAAAAATCAAACCCGCGAGCAGGCACGTATCGCCAACTACTGGGCCGATGGAGCAGGCAGCTACACGCCACCGGGGCATTGGCTCCGCATGGCAGCTAATGCGGCTCATGAAGCTAAGTTTAGCGAGGTGCGTATGGCGCGTACGTTAGCGCTCGTCGGTACGGCCCTGCAGGATGCCGGTATTTGCTGCTGGGATGCTAAATATTTCTATTACACTCCCCGTCCACAGCAGTTTAACGTGAAAACGTCGGTGGGCTTGCCTAACTTCCCATCGTATACGTCGGGGCACTCAACCTTCTCGGCGGCTGCTGCCGTCGTGCTGGGAAGTATCTTTCCGGAGCGGGCTGATGAATACTGGGCAAAAGCGCAGGAAGCTTCCGATTCCCGCGTGTATGGAATGATCCACTTCCGCTCTGACTGTACGGCCGGGCTGGTATGTGGTAAGAGTATTGGCAACTACGCCGTAGCCCGTGGCAAGGCTGATGGATCAGGATTGTAAGCTATAGCAGATTGACTACATTTCGGCAGGGGCGTAAAAACAACCTCAACTGGCTGTTTTTACGCCCCTACATTGTTTTCAGCCGCTAACCGTTAAACATAATAGCTATCCTGAATCGGTATTAAGCAGCTTTGGAGTAAAACGGGCCGGTTAGACAGAATCCAGCATTGAATACCGGGTGAGTACGCTTTACCATTACCTTTACTCGATCTAATACTCTTATATGCGATCTACACTGATTCGGTTCGCACTTGTCTTTAGTTGTTTTGCTGCTCAGGAAACGCATGCCCAGGGGTTAGTTGACGGCTTTATGCGGGGGCAGCGGAAAGCCAGCCTTGCGGTAACGTACTCAAAAGAAACGTTCGATACGTATTACAGCAATACTACCGAAACGCGCGACCCAAACCTGGGCACAGTAACCACCGAAGCCATTAACCTGTACGGCGTTTACGGCTTAGGGTATGATCTGGACCTGGTTGTATCGGCTCCGTATGTACGTACCGAAGCCAGCGCGGGATACTGGCAGAAACAGGAAGGGTTTCAGGATCTTTCGGCCGCCCTGCGCTGGGAAGCGTATGATTATAAGATCGGGAAAGCCCGTTTGTCATGGCTGTTTGCCCTGGCTTATACCATGCCGCTCGAAAACTACGTTACTGATGCGCTGGTCACAATTGGACGCGGCTCGCGGAATATCGACGGGCGAACGATGCTGCACCTGAAAGCCGGCATTTTTTTCCTGACGGGACAGTATGGCTACATCCGGCGCGGGCAGGTCACCCTCGATCGAATCGTCAACTATTACGATCCAAGCCAGCTGAATCCCAATAGTGGTTCGAAGGTCAACGTGCCTGATGTCACCGACCTGGTTATACGTAGTGGATTAGCGACGAAGCATTTTTACGTGGACGGCTGGTTTCAGCAGCAAACGCCTTATAACGAGGGTACGAACATTGGGCCGGGCATTCCGTTTCCGACCAATGCCGTTGGCTTTACGCGGGCGGGTGCTACGTTATACATCCCTATCGTGAAGAAATTTGGGTTTATGGGTACGTATAGTACGACACTCGGCGGCCGGAACATCGGCAAAGCTACCCGGCTTAGCGGAGGTATTGTTGTGGGTATATAGTGTTCGATTTGCTGGATGAGAAACTATTTTAAAACGACTTTGGGGCTGATTTGCTTCCTGCTGTGCCTGGCCGGATGCAAAGAGCCTGTCATTACCGAAGGAATCCTTCCCCTTCGCGAGCCCGCGACGGCTGACCCTACCGGTGGCAACTGGCGGACGATCGTGTTGAAGTCAGCCGCTGAAATTAGTGTGCCGCAACCGGCCGCTGTTTCGTCTGAATCGTACCAGCGGGAGTTGGCCGCTATAAAGAGTGGCGTTGCTGGTCTACAGCCTGAGCAATTAACGGCCATTAGTTACTGGGCCGATGGCGGTGTGTTACGTTGGAATCAGATCACCCGGCAGTTAATTTCGAAGTATAATACAACACCACTTCTCAACGAAGCGACCGGGCAATACGCACCGTATGATCCGGCGAAGCCTTCTACCAACGCTCCGCTGGCTGCCCGGATTCTGGCTTTACTGAGCGTAGCGCAGTATGATGCGCTGGTGGTTACCTGGCGGGCGAAATACCAGTACAACCGGCCGTCGCTGGAACAGCAGGGCGTATCGGCGCAGGTACCGGTGGCCGACGTACCATCGTATCCGTCGGAAGACGCAGCGATTGCCGAAGCTTCCAGCCAGGTACTGGCTTTTTTCTTTCCGAACGAAGCGGCTTTCCTGAAAACAAAAGCAGTCGAACATAAACAAAGCCGCATCTGGGCTGGCGTGAACGTAGCGAGTGATGTGAAAGCAGGTGAAGAATTAGCCGCTGCCGTAGCGGCTAAGGTCATGACGTATGCGAAAGCCGACCGGTTTGCTTCGGCACTCGACCCGACCGGAACCTGGGTGACGAAACGGACCAATGCGCCCTACGATGCAAAATGGACGAGTTTAGATATACCCGCGCGGCCACCTGTGTTGCCTTTATTGGGTAACGTAAAAGCTTGGTATGATTCGACCGCCATTACCCGAAGTCTGCCACCGGCTCCCCCACTGACAACGTCATCCGAGTTTCAGAAAGCCTTAACCGAAGTACGCGAAATTGCCCAAACCCGAACCCGTGAGCAGTATCGAATTGCCAGTTATTGGGACGATGGAGAAGGAACCTATACCGTGCCGGGGCATTGGAATCTCCTTGCGGAGGAGTATGTTCGGCAGGGGCGGCAGAGCGAACTGCGCGCTGCCCGCACCTACGCCCTGATGAACCGGGCGTTGCAGGACGGTGCCATGCTGTGCTGGCAAACCAAATACAAGTACTTTGTGCCTCGTCCGTCGCAGGCGGACCCTACGATCAAGACGGCCGTTCTGATTCCGAACTCGCCCAGCTATATTGCGGAACATGCTATATTTGCCGCTGCGGCCTCAACAGTGCTGGGCTTTCTGTTTCCAGACGAAGCCACTACAGTAACCAGTCAGGCAAACGAGGCTACGTTGTCCCGGTTGTATGGCGGTGTACACTATCGATTCGACATTGACGAAGGCGCGAAAGCAGGTAATGCAGTTGGAAAACTGGCTGTCGACTGGGCCGGCAGCGACGGGGCTAAATAAGATACTTCACTTTGCATGTAACTTTTGACAAGATTCTTCGTCAAAATGTTGTCGATCAGTAGCAATAACTCGGATTTTTCTGAAAAAAGAACAAAAGTGTTCTCTAAAACTCCGGTTTACTTTACTAAATAGCTAAATCAGTTAGTCCATTATTGGGCTCCCCGATTAGTTACGTAACGGAGTCTACCTGCTGATCGTCAACCAATTATGCACTTTCTTTACAGCCTGTACCTGATTTTTCTGGTTTATCTTGGCCTGTCGGTATTGTACCTGGCCGTGTTTGCCATAGCGGGCCGGATTGGCCGTGCTGATGATAAGCCGCTGGTGGGAGCTCCCCGTATATTTCGCAAGATTGGCGTATTGATTCCTGCTTATAAAGAAGATGCCGTGATTGCAGATTCTGTTCGGGTAAATCTGCAACAGGATTATCCGGCCGATCGCTTCGATCTCATCGTCATCGCCGACTCGCTGCAACCCGCTACGTTATCGGATCTGGCAACCCTGCCGAGTAAGGTGTTTACGGTTTCATTCGCGGTGTCTACCGTATCCAAAGCGATCAACGAAGCCCTGGTCCGTATCCCGGATGAGGCTTACGATATACTGGTGGTAGCTGATGCCGATAACCACCTGGCTCCGAATTTTCTGAGCCGCATAAACGTAGCATTCGAACAAGGATGGCGGGCCGTACAAGGGCATCGGGTGGCAAAAAATACTGATACCAGCGTGGCCATTCTGGATGCTATCAGCGAAGAAATCAACAATCATTTATTCCGGAAAGGCAGCCGGGTGCTTGGGTTGTCGTCGTCGATCATCGGCTCCGGGATGGCCATTGAAACGCGTTTGATGAAAGCCGCTATGGCGGATTTACGAACGATGGGCGGCTACGATAAAGAGCTGGAAATGAATATAGTCCTTCACGGCGCTACAGTTGGTTATCTGGAAGAAGCGTTTATCTACGACGAGAAGGTCGCTAACCGGGCAGTATTCGAGAATCAGCGCACCCGCTGGATAGCGGCTCAGTGGCAATTCTTAACGAATTACTTTCGTCGGGGTCTAACCGAATTCGCTCATGGGCGAATGGCCAGTACGTTCAAGATTGTGCAGGCGCTGGTTTTGCCCAGAGTCCTGCTGCTGGGTGTATTGGGTGTTTGTGTGGTGTTGGGGTTGTTAACTGGTAAGGCACTTGCCTGGGCTTTGCCACTGATTTTGTTATTGACGTTGGTGGGTACGCTGCTGATTTCGGTTCCCGGCTATCTGTGGAAACGCGTAACGATGCGCGAACTGCTGCTCATACCGGTCCTGATGCTGAATTTCGCGCGAGCCCTGTTCAATATGCGGAAGGCGTTCAAAAGTTTTTTGCCAACCCCGCACCAGGCTAAGCGTGACGTAGAAACATCAAGGTAAATTTCAATAGCACCTTATAAACTTTATGTGACACGTAGACGAATAAATCGTCAAAAGGTAAGGAGTCTATTTAGTTAATAGATAAAATGCTGTTGAAAGAGTATCGCTGTCCATTTTGGTTCGCAGGTATACATCTCTCAACTGGCACAGAAGGAGTTCCGGATTACTGGTTAATGATTATCTTCGTAGGTTGCAAATACGTAAACCTCGGCAAATTGTTCTGAAATGAGATTTTGTTTACTCGATTGCTTACCGTTTTCTTGCCGTCGATCTAGTTTGCCATTTCTGATTGGCATGTTCTCGTTTATGGTTTGTTCGGCTCAGACAATGAGCGGCCGACGGCTGATGATGTTTGGCCAGTCTACAGCCGGTCAGCCGGTCGATACGGTATACCTTGAGGTTGATCAGGACATTGCGGGTCAGCTCATTCCCTTCGATGAACTCTATAAAGTGGCCGTGGCGAACTCTCCGCTGGTGAAATACCAGAACGAAGTGGCTAACTCGTTAAACTCAGCGTATTCAATAGCGAAGGCTCAAATTCTTCAGAATGTATCCGGGTATACAGGGTACTCAACTGGTAACCAGGGAATTATTTCTACAGGCAGAGAGTCCAGTAATATCAACCAGATTGCGAATGGCTATCGCGTTGGGGTAGATTTACGAGTAAGTTTGTTTGATGTATTTGGGCGTAAGCACCAGACCCGGCAGGCTTATTCGAATTATCGGGCTGCTGTTGTTCAGAAAGAAACGGTTGAGTTACAGATCAAACGGGAAATGAGCGACATCTATCAGGACATGATTACGTCGCAGCAGATCCTGAAAGTACTGTTAACGGATGAGCAGGCCTCTTTAACGGCGTTGCGAATTGCAGAGTCTGAAATTCAAAAAAGTAAAATAACGGCCGAAGCGCTGGCAGGGGCTACCAGCCGATACGCGCAGGCGAAAGTGACTTCTGAACAGGCGAAAGGAAATTTCATCAAGAACGTCCACCAGTTCGAGATATTGGTTGGGATGCCCATTCAGCGGTTGAAACGTAATTAACAGGGTTCTATGAATATCGAGGTCTTTCAGCGTCTTCTGAAACAATACATTTTGTGGTTCATTGTGATTCCGGTGATCACGGCGGCTACCGCCTGGTACTTTACCCGGAATCAGCCAAAGGTGTATAAATCACAGGCTACGCTCTATACGGGGCTGGCCTCGCGGTATTCATTGCTCTCTGATAAAATACCGGGTTACGGCGACCGGTCGGCGGGCGCGTTCGACAACCTGCTCACAACGCTGAATTCAAAGGAAACCCTGCTGCAGGTTGGCATCAGCCTGCTTAGCGATCACCTCCGGCTCGAACAGCCTGATTCGCTGGTACTCGCTTCGGCCGGGTTCGATAAACTGCAGCAGACCGTTAACGCCGAATGGCGGCTTATGCTGCCGATTCTGGGCGATTCGACCCAACTGCGGCTGGCGCTCGATAGTTTGGTGAAAAGTCCCAACGACAACCCCATCAAAACGCTGCTGCTGAAATCTGATTCGTACTATTCCTTCGATCGGTTAAGCGCCAATCTGGTGGCAACCGCCCGGAAAAACAGCAATGACGTACTGTTGATGGAATACGAATCGGACGATCCGGCGGTAGCCCAGCGAACGCTTCAGTACGCTATCAAATACCTGAGCCAACGCTATACGCTGCTGAAAACATCGGAAACCAACTCGGTAGTCGGCTATTACGAAATCAAATTGCAAAAAGCGAAAGAGGCCCTCGACCGGGCCGAAGCTAATCTGCGTGCCTTTAGTGTGAAGCACAAGGTCATGGATTTCGACGAGGAGTCCAAGAACGTAGCGTCGGCCAATGAGGTGCTCTCGAACGAATACAGTCAGGAGTTGATGCGCCAAAAAGCGGCTAAGGCTTCATTAGATGCCTTAAACAAACGCATGGGGCAGCAGGGTACCATTCGTTCGGCCAATAATGAACTGAACGCTAAACAGCGCAAGCTTACCGAAGCCGAGAGCCAGTTGGCCAATGCCAGGGCGTATGGCCAGCCTAAACACGTAATCAGCCGCTTGCAGGCTGCCGTTGCGCAGGCTTCGGAGGAGTTGAAGGCCAGCGCCCTGAAATACGACGCAACTACCGACTCGCCGGAGGCTGTGCCGCCCCAGGTGATGGCCAACGACCGCTTGGCTAAAGTGCTCGAATATGAAGAGTCGACGGCCCGGCTGGAGCTTTACCAGAAGCGCATGAGTGAATACCAGGCGAAACTGAACGAGTATAGCCCGCTCGGGTCGCAGCTCCGCCAGTTGAACCGGCAACTCAGCGTAGCCGAGAAAGAATACCTCGATCTGCTTCAGAACGTAGATCAGTCCCGTACGCGTCGGCAGGATGTTGCCATTGGCGGAACGCTCGAAATTATGGATGCGCCGGACTTCCCGGTTATGCCAATGCCCTCAAAACGATTCCAACTGGTAGCGATTGGCTTCGGTGTGGGCCTGTTCATTGCCCTGCTGATTACGGCGATCGGCTTCCTGATGGACAAACGGATCTACTCGCCCGACCAGGCTGAAGCCATGATCGGTTTGCCCACAGCCGCTTTCTTCCCGGTAATAAAAAAGCCCCGCGTTTTCTCGAAAGCGACTTTGGCGGCCCGCGATATGTTTGAGCAGCTGTTCAACACCATCAACATCGAAATCGCGCAGGTAACCGCTAAGCCGTATCCGCCCATCATTACCTTGTTCAGCATTCGGTCGAAGCAGGGAAAAACCTGGGTGGCGAATCGGCTGATCGATCTGTACGTAGAAGCCGATCAGCAGGTGGCATATTGTTACCCCCGCATC
The DNA here is from genome assembly GCF_054778895.1 of Spirosoma fluminis. Classification (NCBI taxonomy): domain Bacteria; kingdom Pseudomonadati; phylum Bacteroidota; class Cytophagia; order Cytophagales; family Cytophagaceae; genus Spirosoma; species Spirosoma fluminis. Next base: position 566,422 of record NZ_BAAGZD010000003.1, on the reverse strand, counting down.
ACGGGTAAAGAACAGCGGGAAGTAATGAAAGGCGTTACGTTACTGCCTTATACTATTCGACCGGATTTTATGAACGTAACGAGTATCGACTATCTGCTCGACCACGAATACGGGTTTGACGCCACTCGGTACGACCGCATTATTCTTGAATTGCCAGCACTTATCAATAATCAGATTCCGGGCTATCTGCTGAAAGGCAGTGCGCTGTCGCTGTTGGTAGTTGACGCCAACAGTGCGTGGGCACGGGCCGAAAAGCAACTCTTAAGCCTTTTCGTACGGGTAACCAGCCAGCCTATCCTCATGATCCTGAATCGGGTAGGGGGCAACTACATCGGCAGCCCCGTTCGGATGTCATCTACCAGAAAGCCGCTGGAGCGGCCGGATTATACATTACAGGCTCAGCGTAACGAGCCATAGGTTGTTGGGAGGTAACCAATCACATAAGTAGGCATCGAACGCTATAAGCCGCTGCTTGTAGGGATTGACGCTTATACCTCTCAGAAAACAAGTACCTGTATGCATGTTTTCAATGGATATGGCATAGACCAAACTCGTTTTCCGTCAGGCTTCGTGCAGGAGCTTGTCGAAGCGGTTGTACGTGAGCATCCCAACCGAGTCGCCGTTACTTATGGTGATCGCCAGCTAACGTATCGCGAACTAAGTGAACGATCAGCGCAGCTCAGCCAGGCTATTCTGCACGCGGACCAGACCGCCGATAGTGCTTTTGTTGGCGTGAGCAGCGCCCGCAGCATTGAGATGGTGATCGGGGTGCTGGCGGTGCTGAAAGCCGGTAAGGCGTATCTGCCGCTCGACCCAACTCATCCGGAGCAGCGGCTTCACCAGATCGCTACTGATTCGGGAATTCAGCTTTGCCTGGCCACGGATCAGCACAAAGCGACGTTTGAACAGGTTGGTTTAAAGGTGCTTACGGCTGAAGCGAAATATGTTAATGCCGAATCGCTTACTCCGCAGCAGGGAACTGCCGCCTACGTACTGTATACGTCGGGTTCGACGGGTAAGCCCAAAGGCGTTTGCATGGGGCATGGCCCCCTGGTGAACCTGCTGCAGTGGCAGACGAAGCACTCGCAGGCCGGGCTCGATACGCGTACATTGCAACTGGCTCCCTTAAGTTTCGACGTATCGTTTCAGGAGATTTTTGCGACCCTGAGTACGGGCGGAACCCTGGTCTTGATTGACGAAAGCAGACGGCTCGACCCGAATGCGTTACTAACGTATATTGATGAACAGGCAGTCAACCGCTTGTTCCTTCCCTTCGTTGCGCTTCAGTTCCTGGCCGAAACGGCCGTTGCCGACCAGCACTATCCGACGGCTCTGCGTGAGATCATGACCGCTGGTGAGCAGTTGAAAATTACACCCCAGGTCGCAGCTCTCTTCGCGGCTCTTCCCGGCTGCATTCTCTACAATCAGTATGGCCCTACGGAATGCCACGTAGTAACCGAACTGAAGCTGGAGGGCGATCCGTCGTCGTGGCCACCGTTGCCAACGATTGGTAAACCCATTGATAACACGATTCTCTACGTTGTTGACGATTCGTTGACTGTACTGCCCGACGGCGAAGTAGGCGAACTGTGCATCAGTGGCGCTTGCCTGGCCGAAGGTTACTTGAACCAGCCCGAACTGACGAACGAGAAGTTTACCGAACTGACCCTTCTTCAGCAGGGAACCGTTCGCATCTACCGGACCGGTGACCTGGCACGCTACCTGCCCGACGGAACCATCGAATTTTTGGGCCGACGCGACGATCAGGTGAAGATACGCGGTCATCGGGTTGAACTTGGTGAGATCGAAGTTGTGATTAACCAGACAGTCGGAATAAAACAGGCGGTGGTTGTCGCCCGCGAAGGGACCGATGGTCAAAAGCAGTTGGTTGCTTATCTGCTGTCCTCGACTGGTGAAACTGATAGTCTGGCTCTTCGGAAGGCGGTCGAATTGCGTCTGCCAGAGTACATGATGCCGTCAGCATTCGTCTGGCTGGACGATTTCCCCCGGACGACCAGCGGTAAGGTGGATAAGAAGCAGTTACCCGCACCGGAACGGAAACGGTCGGACTTGGGCGGAATCTACCGAAAGCCCAAAACTGAGCTGGAAAAGACGATTGCGGGCGTTTGGAGCCGATTGTTACAGCTTGACAAGGTTGGTGTCGACGATAATTTCTTTGAGTTGGGCGGGAACTCGCTGCTGGCTCAGAAAACAGTTGTCGACTTAAAACAGCAGCAGTATACCCTGCCCGTTACCAAACTGTATCAGTATCCAACAATAGCGGGTATTGTTCGGTATTTACAGCCTGAAACAACTGTTACGGAGAAAGTGCAGTTTCAGCCAACCCGTCCGTCGGCGTATCAAACCGACGTAGCCGTGATTGGCATGAGTGGTCGTTTTCCGGGCGCTGCCACAATTGACGAACTTTGGGAAATCTTAAAAGCCGGTAAAGAAACTACACGTTTCTTCTCGGCCGACGAACTTGACCTCAGCATACCCGACCGAATTAAAAACGACCCGGCCTACGTAAAAGCGCGGGGTGTTTTGGCCGAAGTCGATCAGTTCGACGCGCAGTTTTTTGGTATACCCCCGAGCCTGGCGCAAGTCATGGACCCCCAACAGCGCATCTTCCTGGAAATTGCCTGGGAAACGCTGGAACAGACAGGTTATTTGCCGCAGCATTACAGCGGGCGCGTGGGTGTCTTTGCGGGTTGCGGTAATAATACGTATTACCTGAACAACGTGTTGGGTCACGCCGATGTAGTTGAACAGGTTGGCGCGTTTCAGGTGATGACCTTAAACGAGAAAGATTACATTGCCTCCCGGACTGCCTACCAGTTGAACCTGAAAGGCCCCGCGGTCAGTGTGTATTCGGCTTGCTCTACATCATTGCTGGCGATAACGCAGGCCGTTCAAAGCATCCGGAGTGGTCAGTGTGAGGTGGCTTTGGCCGGTGGTGCCAGCGTTACGTCGCCGGTCAACAGTGGGCATACGTATCAGGAAGGCGCAATGCTGAGCCGCGATGGCCATTGCCGATCGTTTGATGCGGAGGCCCAGGGAACCGTTTTCAGCGATGGAGCGGGTGTTGTACTCCTGAAAAGTCTGGAAGCCGCTCAGCGGGATGGCGACACGATCTACGCTGTTATCAAAGGAATTGGCGTCAACAACGATGGGGGCGGCAAAGGAAGTTTTACAGCACCCAATGCCGACGGGCAGGCTGAGGCCATCCGGATGGCTATTGAAGACGCGGGATTTGATCCATCGACCATTAGTTACGTAGAAGCGCACGGTACGGCTACTCCGTTGGGCGATCCCATTGAGATTGAGGGCTTAAAAGCTGCCTTTGGTGATCAGGATCGTACGCAATTCTGCGCGATTGGCTCGATCAAAAGCAATATGGGCCACTTGACCCAGGCGGCTGGTGTGGCTGGATTGATTAAAACGACGCTGGCTTTATACCATAAACAGATTCCGGCGTCTATAAACTTCGACCGGCCCAATCCTGCGATCGACTTTGCCGCGAGCCCGTTCTTTGTGAATACAGCCCTAACCGATTGGCCATTGCAGGCACCGGCGCGACGGGCGGGGGTTAGTTCATTCGGCGTCGGCGGAACAAACGTGCATGTGGTGCTGGAAGAGGCAGAACAGATTGTCCAGCCGACCGAAGACGCGGGTCGGCCCGTACAGCTCGTTACGTGGTCAGCGAAGTCGGTGCAAAGCCGCGATGCCTATGCAAAACGCTTAGCGAACGCACTTAATACATCGGAGAGCGTGCAACCGGCTGATGTCGCTTTCACGCTCCAGACTACGCGCCCCGGTTTTAAACACCGGGCCTTTGTGGTCGGCGCAACCATCGATGAGTTGCAGGATAAGCTTAACTCGGCCCGTCAAACAAATCAGACGGCGGATGGAAGCGTACCGGGCGAGGTCGTGTTTATGTTTCCCGGTCAGGGGGCGCAGTTTGTTAATATGGGGCGGGCTCTGTATCAACATGAATCCGTATTCCGGCAGGCGGTTGATACGTGCGCCGATATGCTGAACGCGTATCTCAGCAGAGATATCCGTCAGATCCTGTACCCCGAGGTCATTGATTCGGAAGCTGAACAGCGCCTGCGAAATACCCGCTACACCCAGCCTGCGCTGTTCGTGGTTGAATACGCCCTGGCGCAGTTGTGGATGAGCTGGGGAATTGAGCCATCCGTCTTCTGCGGACACAGTATTGGCGAATTTGTAGCGGCTCATCTGGCGGGTATCTTCAACCTGGCCGATGCCCTGAAACTGATTGCTACCCGTGGTCGCATGGTGAGCGAATTACCCCGTGGCAGTATGCTGTCGGTGCGGCTGGCAGCCGAAAAAGTTGAGACCTTTCTACCGCCTGAGCTGTCAATAGCGGCCATCAATAACCACACATTATGCGTAGTGGCGGGCCCCGACGAGCACATTGCGGACTTTGCGCGTGTGTTAGACGAACAGGAAATTCCCAATCGCCTGTTGGCGACCAGCCACGCGTTTCACTCGGTGATGATGGACCCGATTGTGACGGAGTTTGCTACCATTGCAGGTAGTGTTACGTTAAATCGCCCGCAAAAGCCGGTTGTCTCAACGGTGAGTGGTACGTGGCTGACCGACGCTGAAGCCACTGATCCGCAGTACTGGGCTAAACACCTGCGGGCGACGGTTCGTTTTGCGGATGCGCTCAACACGATTTTTGAGCTGGATCAGCCGCTTCTCCTGGAGGTCGGCCCCGGTCATACGGCAGCGACGCTGGCCCGGCAGCAAACTGGTACGAAGCCACCAGTAATTCTGGCCGGGCTGGGCAATCACGAAGATGATTTAACGGCTTATCAGTCGATATTAACTACGCTGGGGCAGTTGTATGTCCACGGTCTGGAGCCTGACTGGAAAGGGGTCTACGCCAGTCAGCGCCGAACTAAACTTCGGCTGCCTGCCTACGCTTTTACCAAAAAACGCTGTTGGCTCGATCCGGTGCTGGCTAAACCCGATACGGGTTCACAAATCGGTAGCCAACCAGCCCACATATCAGATCATGTAACGCCTTCCGCACCCGTAACACCTATGCCAGTTATGAGAAAGACTGTATTACTAGATAAAGTCAAGGCGCTTTTAGAGGATGCATCGGGCATTGAGATGGCCGACGTAAAACCCGATGAAAGTTTTCTGGAGATTGGTCTCGACTCGCTCTTGTTGACGCAGGTTGCGTTGACACTCAAAAAAGAATTTGGCCTGCCAATAACTTTCCGCCAGTTGACCAGCGACTATGCAACGCCCGAACTGCTGGCTACGTACCTCGACCGGGAACTACCTGCTGAACGGTACCAGCCTACCCCGGCACCAGCACACGTAACGCCAATGCCATCTGCGCAGCCGCTTGCTGCACCAGCTCCTGTGATGAGCTATGAAGGCACGCCGACTACGCCGAATGATAGCGCTATTGGTCTAATTGCGCAGCAATTGCAGTTACTGGCCAAACAGGTTGCGTTGCTGCAAAGTCCTCAACAGGCACCACCAGCAATGAACCCAGGTCACGTAGCGCCAGCCGTTGCTGCATCAACACCGCCTTCGGTCAATCAGAAACCAGTCGTTATGTCAAATTTAACGGTTTCTCCGGCTGATCTGAGCCCCGAAGAGGCCGCTGAACTGAAGAAGCCGTTCGGGGCTACAGCACGTATCGAACGGCAGGCGTCTGGCTTAACCCATAAGCAAACGGACTTTCTGCAGCAGTTGACAACGCGGTATAATCAGAAAACAAGCCGAAGTAAAGCGTACGCTCAGGAACACCGTTCGCACATGGCTGATCCCCGGGTTGTCTCCGGGTTCCGGCCAACTACGAAAGAGATCGTGTATCCGTTGGTTGTAAATCGCTCGGCGGGAAGTCGGCTGTGGGATATTGATGGCAACGAATACATCGACGCCCTGAATGGATTTGGCTCGAATATGTTTGGCTATCAGCCCCCGATGATTAAGCAGGCGTTGCACGATCAGATTGAGCAGGGTTACGAAGTAGGGCCGCAGCATGAGTTAGCCGGTGAGGTCAGTCAACTGATCTGTGAACTAACCGGTGCCGATCGGGCCGCACTATGCAATACCGGCTCAGAAGCGGTGTTGGGCACCATGCGCATCGCCCGGACCGTAACGGGTCGTTCGCTGATCGTCGCTTTTTCGGGCTCATACCACGGCATCGTGGACGAAGTGCTCGTGCGGGGTACGAAAAAGCTTAAATCATTCCCGGCCGCACCGGGTATTATGCCCGAGTCGGTGCAGAACATGCTCATTCTGGATTACGGCACTGACGAAAGCCTGGCCATCATCCGCGAACGGGCGCACGAGTTAGCTGCCGTTCTGGTTGAGCCGGTGCAGAGCCGTCGGCCCGAGTTTGTGCCCATCGACTTCCTGAAACAAGTTCGGGCCATAACCGCCGAATCGGGTACGGCGCTCATTTTCGATGAGGTAATTACAGGCTTCCGGATGCATCCCGGTGGCGCGCAGGCCTTGTTCGGTATCAAAGCAGATCTGGGCTCGTACGGAAAAGTGGTCGGTGCGGGTTTACCAATCGGGGTTATTGCCGGTAAACGCGAATTTATGGATGCACTCGATGGTGGTTTCTGGCAGTATGGCGACAGTTCTCTCCCTGAAGTCGGTGTTACGTATTTCGCCGGTACGTTCGTGCGTCATCCGCTGGCGTTGGCGGCTGCCAAAGCTTCCCTGCAATACATGAAAGACCAGGGACCTCAGTTGCAGCAGGAACTGACCCGCAAAACGAAACGGCTCGCCGATGCCATCAACACGGTGCTAAGCCACCGGCAGCTGCCCATTTTTGCGGCTCAGTTTGGCTCCCTCTGGAAAATAAAATTCAAAGAAGACGCCCCTTATGGCGAGTTACTGTTTACGCTGATGCGTGAAAAAGGTATTCATATCTGGGATGGATTCCCGTGTTTCATTACCGAAGCGCATACTAATCCGGAAATAGATTTAATAATTAGTAAATTTACTGATAGTTTAGACGAGCTAATCGAAGCCGGTTTCTTGAAGGGCATCCCAGCGGACGATATTAAAAGCAAATTAAATGGCTTAACTTTTGCTGGAAATACCCCACCGGCTCCTGGTGCCCGGCTAGGCCGTGATCAGAATGGAAATCCAGCCTGGTTCCTGCCTAACCCCGACCAGCCCGGTAAATACATGCAAGTAGAATTAAACTGATGCCTGAATGGTGGCAAGCTCTACCAAAGTAAATCTGATTGCCGTTGATTTCGACCCGTTTTTGGGACCGGAGATTGTGCATTTGGCACCCTCTACCGAGCCTCAACTCGAAATATGGACTGCCTGCCAGTTTGGGGGAGATGATGCCAATCGGGCTTACAACGAATCTGTGTCGCTCCGCTTTGCCGGAAGTCTTAATACATCCGCGCTGGAACGGGCGCTGGCGGAACTCGTAAACCGCCACGAAGCCCTCCGTTCCGCGTTCAGTGCCGATGGTCGTCAAATCTGCGTATTTGAGAACGTACCGGTTCGGCTAGCCTATCAGGACTGCTCCGCAAAAAGCGGAACAGAACAGGAGCAGATTGTTCAGCATTACGTAAACCAGGATGCGCTACACAAATTCGATTTAATCAAGGGCCCATTACTCAAAGCAGGCCTTGTCAAATTATCGGATAGCAGCTACCATTTCACGTTGACAGCCCATCACATCGTCTGCGATGGCTGGTCGTTGGGGGTGCTGTTACAGGATTTAAGTGCCTTATATTCGGCTTACGCGCAGGGGACCACGCCCCATTTGCCACCCGCGCCCCTGTATAGCCAGTATGCACTCGATGAGCTGGCGTTTACGGAAAGCAAAGAGTACCGGCAAATCGAGCAGTTCTGGGTTGATCAATATACGGGAACTGTACCCGTTCTGGATTTACCGACCGATTTTCCGCGGCCATCCGTCCGGACGTACGCGAGCAGCCGACTCGATTTTCCAATCGACGATGCGCTGGTGCTGGCGGTTCGGAAAATGGGTATTAAAGCAGGCTGTAGCTTTGTCACGACGTTGATGACGGCCTTTGAAGTGTTGCTCCACAAGCTGACCGGTCAGAACGATGTTGTGCTGGGTTTGCCGAGTGCTGGCCAATCGGCTACGAACAATCCGGGTTTGGTTGGGCACTGCGTTAATCTGCTTCCGCTACGTAGTCATATCCGCAGCGAACAGGCGTTTGTCGATTTGCTGAAAGTCCGGAAAAATCAGTTTCTGGATGCGCTGGAGCATCAACGCTTAACGTTTGGGCACTTACTGAAGAAGATTGCCATCGGGCGCGATCCGTCGCGGATGCCGCTTGTGCCGGTTATTTTCAACGTCGACATTGGGCTGGATAACGGGGTTTCGTTCTATGACCTTACGTATCAATTAATCAGCAATCCCCGGTCGTTCGAGAATTTTGAATTATCCCTGAATGCGTCCGGTTCAGAACAGTCGATGGTGCTGGAGTGCTCCTACAACACCCAGTTGTTTACCGCCCAGGCGGTAGACCGGATGATGACCGAATTTGTTGCCTTACTCGAAGTCGTCGTCGCTAATCCGGCTATACAAATAGAGCAGATTCCGCTGGGCGATCGGCACGAATTAAGCCGAAAACTGGCTCGCTGGAACAATACGGTAGCCCCATACCCGCACGACACATCCTTATCTGCATTACTAACTCAAACGGCAGCCACCTATCCCGAAAAAACGGCGTTGCTCGTGAACGGAAAGTCGCTTACCTATCAGGAACTCGATCAGAAAGCCAATCAGGTAGCGCACCGTATTCAACAGCAGGGAATCGGTGTGGGCGATGTGGTCGGTGTCAGTTTGGATCGGTCTCCCGAGTTGATTGTTACGTTGCTGGCCATCCTGAAAGCGGGCGCTGCGTACGTTCCCATCGATCCGGCCTATCCGCAGGACCGCATTGCGTTTATGCTGGCTGACTCGGCGGCCGGTATGCTTATTACGTCCCGCCGGTATGCGGGTCGGCTTACCCATCGGGCTAAAGAAGTGCTGATTGAGGCCGTATTGGCGGATGCGGGTGAGTTGTCGACTGAGGCCCCGGCAGTCACAGCTTCCGGCCACGACCTGGCGTATATTCTGTATACATCGGGATCGACGGGTAAGCCCAAGGGCGTACTGATTGAACACCGGAATCTGGTCAATTTGCTGTATAGCATGATCGCCTGGCCCGGTATCACTAAAGATGACATCTTACTGGGCGTAACGACCATTTCGTTCGATATCGCCGGATTAGAGCTGTTCCTCCCGTTGCTGGTTGGTGCCAATCTGGTGCTGGCCGACGCGGAAATGGCTAAAGATGGACGCGCCCTGCTGGATGTTCTGCGTGAAGGAGAGGTCACCATTATGCAGGCCACACCGGTTACGTGGAAGATGATGCTAACGGCCGGTTGGGAAGAACAGTTGCCCGTGAAGGTGCTGTGCTGTGGTGAACCGATGTCGCTCGATCTGGCTCAGAAGCTTACGGCACGCTGCGGTACGCTGTGGAACATGTACGGGCCTACCGAAACGACCATTTACTCGACCGGAAAGCAGATTCTGCCTACCGATGAGATTATTACGATTGGTCGCCCGATCAACAATACCCAGATTTACATACTCGACGAGCAGCTAAACGTAGTGCCGGAGGGTATCGTTGGTGAGATATATATTGGTGGCGATGGCGTTGCCAGAGGCTATCTGAACCGTCCGGAACTGAATCGGGAGAAGTTCCTTCGCAACCCGTTCGATCGCTCGGGTTCGGGGATGATGTACCGCACCGGTGATCTGGGTAAATTCATGGCCGATGGCGAAATCTATTGCCTGGGCCGGGTTGACCACCAGATCAAGATCAGAGGTTATCGGGTTGAGCCCGGTGAAGTCGAACAGGTGTTATTAAAACAGGAGGGCGTTAAAGAAGTGCTCGTTATTGCGCGGGAGGATCGCCCGGGCGACCAGCGGCTGACGGCGTATGTAGTCGGCCAGACGCCCGTTACCGATGAGGCTTTTGCCAAAGCGGTGCTGACATGGCGACCCAAGTTGCAGGAGGTGCTGCCCGATTATATGGTACCCGCCGACTTCGTGAACATGGCGCAGTTACCCGTTACGCCGAACGGCAAAGTCGACCGCAATGCCCTGCCAAAACCGGCGGCACTGCTTCGCTCGGAAGAACCTAACGCTTCAGAACCGATTACGGACGCGGAAAAGCTGATTGCTGCGATCTGGGCGGATGCGTTAGGCATCAGTAAGGTGAGCATTCACGACGACTTTTTCGAGTTGGGCGGGCACTCGATGATTGCCGTTCAGGTCATGACTCGACTTGAAAAAGAAACGGGAAAACGGCTACCATTATCGACGCTGATGACGTACCCCACCATTGAGCAGTTAGCAAAGCTGGTGCAGGACGAGAAACCGCCAGCCCGCTGGAAATCGCTGGTCCCTATCAAGCCGCAGGGCAGCAAAGCTCCCATCTATATTATACATGGCATCGGCCTGAATTTGCTAAACTTCAATAGTTTGGTGGCGTATATGGATGCCGAGCAACCGATATATGGGTTGCAGGCCCGCGGGCTGGATGGCATAGAAGAGCCACTCGACAACATGGAAGCCATTGCGGCCTGTTACGTTGCCGAAGTGCTGGAACAGAATCCAACGGGCCCGTATGCCATTGCAGGCTACTCGTTTGGGGGCTACGTTGCCCTTGAGATGGCCCGTCAGCTCAAGGATATGGGTAAGGAGGTAAAATTACTGGCGATGTTTGATACTAACGCGCAGGAGTCAACAACCCGTTACTCGCTGCCAGTCCGGATCGGCCGTAAGATCATCCGCCAGTTTCCGAAGTCGATCTGGATTGCCAAATCATTTATTCAGGACCCTGCCACCACTGCCAAATACCAGTGGCAGTTTCTGGAGCGACATGTCCGGAGCTTCCTCGGTTTGACGGGTTTACACACCGAAACGCAGCCGGACGAAGGGCTGGCCGCGCTGGATCGCATTATTGAGAAGCACGAAGTTGCGTATCAGAACTACGTAATGAAACCCTACGATGGTGTAGTAGACCTGTTCAAAGCGAAGGTGCGTATCTATTTCGTAGAAGATAACAAGTACCTGGGCTGGCGAAAATATGCCTTAAAAGGCGTACGCGTACACGAAGTGCCCGGCGATCATGAGATGATGCTGCTTCCGCCCAACGATAAAATATTCGCGCAGGCGCTGCAACAGGCAATGGATAAGTCCTAACCAAGTAGTACAGAGGGGAGGAGCCAACGAAAGCCTACTGATCAGCTTATAACAAAGCTTGTCGGTAGGCTTTCAGTTCGTTGAGGGAAAGCTTGTACATCAGCGTCAGCAGGGCATAGGTGATCCCGCCCAGTGCTACTTCAAACAACGTATTGAGCAGGCCCGTATACCCGATAAACGTCTTGTACACGAAGACGACGGCGACCATAATCAGGCAGAACAGAACCGGTTTGGCAATGTTTCGGAGGAAATCGCGCATAAAGTTGCCCACCAAATAGTGAACAATCACAAAATTAGCCAGCAGGTTGAACAGCGTAGTGAGGAGAAAAGCGACGGCAATACCCGTAACGTGCCAGTACGTACCGAGCCAGTACACCAGCGGAATCTTGACCACTAACGTTCCCAGGTTCAGGTAGAACAGCAAATTGGGCTTACCTTTGGTAAACGCCAGCGTAAATAACGGATGGCTTAGGCAACTGAAAATACCCACGAAAACAAAAATCCGGATCAGCTCGATGGTTTGCTCCCAACCCGGTCCGTACACCAGTGGCACGACACTATCAGCGGTAATGAACAGACCGGCTAACAGCGGTAGATTGCAGTAACTGATAAAGTCCAGAATCTTCAGATACGCTTTTTGTAGGCCCGCCGTATTGTTTTTCATCTTCGCCAATATCGGATACGCTACCTGTAAAATGATCGGATTCAGTTTGGTGGTTGGATACACCGCTAACTGATACGCGATTGTGTAATAGCCAAGCAGTTTTACTCCCAGCATACCCCCGATAAAAATGTTGTCGGCGTTCGAGTGGACGAAGCCAATCAGGCCATCGCCCAGGTTGAAGATACCGAACCGCAGATGTTCCTTTGCTTCGCGTAGATTAAAGTACGCGGCCGGAAAAAAGAATTTAAAGCCAAAAACGATTTGCAAAATGGTCTTGACCGTCTGCATCGTCAACGAGCCAATTATCAACGCCAGTTCATGATAATTGCCATACGCCAGGGTGATCGTTGTTGCCGAGCCGATCACCGTACCAACGATGTCAATAATGGCTACCGATTTAAACTTAAGTTCTTTCTCAAGGAGAAACAGATACAACTGACCAAAATAAGCAATGAGAAAGTAATAGGAAGACAGATTAAGGACACCCGCTAACTTAGGTTCATGGTAGAACGAGATAATGTATGGGCTGCTAACATGAATGGCCGCATACATGAAGAAGCCTACCAGCAGATTCAGAAAATAAAGCGTTGACAAGACGTTTCGGTCGCTCTCCTGCTTGTAAATGATAGAGTTGGAAAATCCCAGGTTCGAGAAAATCTGAAAAAAAGCAATGATCAGGTTGCTGATGCTGACGATCCCGAAATCCGTAGGACTTAGCAGTCGGGCCAGAATAGCGACCTGGACAAATTGAAACAAAGTAGATACGACGCTGGCCGCTGTAATCCACTTTCCTCCATTCATTGCTTTACTTGTGTTACTCATGCAGGTCCGCTAGTGTTACGTTCGTTGTTGATGGGACAGACGCCTGGTCTTAATGCGCTCGAATGATTTTCTTGGCAACTCGTGACTCGCCCTGGCGAACTTCGAGTACGTACAGCCCGTAGGGAAGGCTGCTGATATCCACGCGCTCGGAGAAGAGCCGATTGGCTTTCGCCAGCTTTACCTGTTTGATTCGTTGGCCTGAGTTGCTGAAAACCGTTACGTCCACCGTGTCTGTACTGCCGTTTTCCAGGGTAAGTTCGACGTACTCGGCGGCTGGAGTAGGGTAGACCCGAAGCGAGTTCAGCAGGTTCCTGGCTTCGCTGTTATTCGTTGAAGATAAGAGTGCAAACAAAGGCGTTTCGGTGACCGTCAGTGGGATTGTACCGGTTAGACTCACTTTTGTGGTTCGGGTCATTACGTCCGAGCCAATGGTGGGCGAATACAATTCGACCGTATCGCCTTTCGGGACCGATAAATTATACGTACCTGTCCGGCCCTGCTCATCCGGAATCAGCAGTACGTAGGCCGAGCGGCCATCCAGTTCATACCGGTCAACTACCGGGTCGTTGTTGATTGTTTCTTTGTACCGATAATCACCGATCAGCTTTCTAGCCTGGATTAGGTAGTCGGCAGCCGGTTTGCGGGTTTTATTATCGTTGATGAGACCCATCGAACTGAACTGCACCGGATTCTGAATGTTGTCGTCGTATAATTGATAGAAATACAGCCGGTCGATGCCTACCCGCGTGTACAAGAGGGCGGTACGTAACGTCCAGTCGGCCTGCGTTTCCAGGGCTGATTTACGGCCAATCGGAATGGCCCGGATGGGGCTTCCCTGGTTAATGTCATAGCCCGCTTCGGTAATCCAGACGGGCATGTCGCTGGCGTACTGGTGGGCAATATCGACAAAAGCGGTTGCGCGTTTGCCGACTTCGGCTACCTCCGGGGCGGCTCCCCGCTCGGAATCGCCATCCTGCGACAGCTTGGTATCGGTCGCGTATAGGTGCTGATTGATAATATCCCAACAGAGATTAATTTGACCGTTGGGCTTGTAGCCTCTGAATTCGCGGCACCAGTCAATCATCGCTCTCAGATAGTCGGTGGTCGAAGCCGCGAGTCCGCCAATAGCGACCTGAACGGAAGGATCGGCATTTTTAACCCCGACGCCGGGGCCAAGGGTGTTTTTATGTCCATCGTAGAAAGCCGACAGGTTGGCTGCGTACTCGCGGGCCGTCTGGTATGCTTTACGTCCCTTCCAGGTTTTATCCCGCTCATTTTCACACTCGATGTAGTGAATCAGGTCCATTCCGATCTTCACGGTATTGGTACCGGCCCAGGTTGTTATGGGACTTACTTTAACCAGCGAAGGATCGACATTTTTATTGCTGCCGTACCGGGCAATGTATTGAAATCCCACTTTGGCCTGAGCGATATAAGAAGCTGGTGACGACAGGTCGCTGCCGTAAGGAGCCGGTACGTTTTCACCATCGCGTTCGTCAGGGGGATACGTCTCCTGAAGCCATTTCGGGATCGTTTTCAGACAGGCAAGAACTTCGATGCCTTCGGCTTTGAGCCGTTCATACATGACATCATAGTGCCAGCTGCCATTCAACGTTGGGTTATAAGTGTAGTGCCCTTCCTGATCTTCGAGCTTTTCCCAGTCCATGTAATGGCGGATGGCAAAGAACCCTTGCAGCGCTTTGATGCGGGCTTCGTCGACCTGCCAGGGCGAAAGGCCATCCTCTACGTTCCACTCGAAAGCGTTCGCCCCGATCGACTGCCGGAATGGAGTCGATCGAACGGGGGTAGGCGTTGGCGTTTTCCCGGCCTGATAGGTACCATATAGCTCCATTTCGGATGGGTACGCGCCGGAGGTGTTGATGACCAGATAACGCGCATTCGATACGGGCGCTTTCAGGGCAAATTCCGTAAGGTTATCCGGATCGGGTCCCACCCAGTTGTTATACGTAGTACCGACAAAACTAGCGATTGGAATGCGTTCCCACTTGTCGGTAATAATGGATACCGTCATGGGAGCGTCCTCGTTAGTGCCTTCGCTGTCGTAGAACCGAATTCGCTCAATGGTCATCTTTTCGCCTTCGAGTAACGGGTAATACGCGTCGTAGTTCTCGACAAGTTTGCTCCAGCCGGTGCGAACCGGTACGTCGGTGATACCGTCGAAAAGTCCTTCCAGGCCGTTACTAACGTTATTGACCTGATACCAACGGCTGGGCACAATAGGAATCTTCCCGCTCTCCAGTGCCGACGCCGGGGTTGCCATCCGTGAGCGGATTGGCAGTGGACTACATTCTTCGGCATTGGCAAACAGCAGGAGGGTCCCAAACGCTATGGTTAGCGTCAGGATCGACTTTCGGATTCGGGAACTAGAGGAAGAGATCAGCATAGCCAGTAATGGATTAGCGTAAAAGCATAACGGTGCCCGTCTGGACGTACTGTTTCACTACGTTCGAGGGGTCGGAGAGTTGATAGGTAATAGCCCAGGAATACTTTCCGGTTGGGCAGGGCATACCCGCGTAAGTTCCGTTCCAGTGGGTGGTGAGTGCATCGCTGTTGAATACGACATTGCCCCATCGATCAAACACCTTCAGGTTGAAGGAAACCGCCCCACCTAACCGAACCACCAGATCGTCGTTGATGCCATCGCTGTTTGGCGTGAAGGCATCCGGTACGTAAACCGGGGTTGGTGGACAAACCTCGCACTGTTTGAGCTGGAAATCATCAAGGGCCAGGTCGTTTCCGCAGCCGCCATCACCCTGTTTATTGATCAGCTTAACCACCACTTCTTCGGTCGTAATCGGAGCCGTAAACAGGGTTGCAAACTGTCGCCATTGTGGCGCATCGGTTTCGGGAATCGAGCCTATATCGATGGTTTGCAGTACTTGTCCACTTACGGTTTCGATGCTGATGGATAGCTTTGGAATAAGTGGGTATGTACAGACTCCTTTTTTTAGCAAATTGACACCCCATACCGAAAATTCGTAGGTTGTACCGGGGCATAAGCCGATGATTGGCTGTCGGTAAAACTCACCGGACTCCCGAGAACCGTTAATAATCAGCATGTTTCCATCAACGTCGTTCGGGGTGTGGTCTTCGGGTAGGTTATGCCATAAGAATCCGAAGCAGCTTCCATCAACAGCACTCGCTACGGTGTATTCTCCATCCTCCGGGCAGTTCGCCGATACATACTGATACGAGGTCAGGCCCGTTAGCGACGGTTTTGTGTTGCCGCGACCGAAGGACTGATTGATGGTTAGCGCAGCCGATAAGGAGGGACAAGTTTGAGCAAAAACAGGCCTGCCGATAGTACACAAACACCCTATAATAAGTAGTGAAATTAACCGTAATGCTTGACGCAGCCGTAACATAGCATCCTGAAAAAAAGCCCTCGATTATAGAGGCTCTTATTGTTAGTTAAGACTATAACATATCGGTTTAGTCACGGGCCTATCGGATTAATCTATTAATAATTTAATATTTTTGGTCACAAAGTAATAATTTAACGTTGTCATCATCTTACCCGACCAGCATGGAGTATGCGTCTGTCCGTTGTCGTACGCTTACTGACTTCGTGTGGCACGACCAGGCTGCCAGCTTTCCACCGGCCGGGGCAGCCGTTTTTCGGTTTCAGGTTCCCAATTTCGTGCAGCCTTCCTCGTCGGTTTATGACGTATTATCGACGGATGAATGGCAGCGGGCACACCGGTACCGCCGAGCTGAGGACCACTGCCGGTTCGTCTACGCCAGAGCTTTACTGCGGGTCCTGCTGGGTACGCACACGGGGCTGCATCCCAGCGCTGTCCGTCTGGCCGAGGGCGCTAACAAAAAGCCGTATCTGCCGGACCATCCTACTTTGCACTTCAACGTATCACACGCAGGGCGCTGGATTCTGATCGCCCTCGGAGCGGCCAGCGTGGGCGTTGATGTAGAAGACATAAAAGCCGATTTTCCTATTGAAGACGTAATGGCTCAAAGCTTTACGACTGAGGAGCAGATGTATATTCAGGCCAGCGAAGCCCCCCAACACCAGTTCTGCCAGCTATGGACCCGGAAAGAGGCTCTGATAAAAGCAACCGCTAAAGGGTTGGACGATGATTTTGTTCAGATACCGGCGCTGGAGGGTGTGCATCAGGTTGCGGGTACGTTGCTCGGGGCCGAAGGCAACTGGCAGGTGGCGGGATTTACAGTGGCTGAACAGTATCTGGGTGCCATTGCTTACTGCGCTACGTGGCATGACCCTGATTTTTATACGGTTACGGCTTCTGTTTTCTGACCAATCGATTGATCTGGCCATTTAGGTGACGTTAGCGCAGCTGGCCGTATCTGATTGATGTAAATCAAGAGAAGAAAGCAATGGGATAGATTCCTGCAATTAATCGGCTGGCGCCAGCTAACCATCACATTTGCTCAACCTGCGAAAGTTTCATGGTATATGACAAGAGGAATTACAGGCTAGCAGAAGCCAATTCTATATGAAGCTCCTCACAAAGCTGTGCTGCTGAATCCATCAAATCATCGATCGCCTTGCGCAGCACCGGGGTAAGCGACTCAACCTGTCGGCGGGTGTAGAGCGAAACCGGAAGACCTCGCTTTTGCAGGCTGTATTTAGCGATGGTTGGATAAGCCGTATGCACCAGATCCATGCATTCCGTAAAGAACCGCTGCAACCGCATAACCTCTTCCCGGCGGGCCGGTTGATGAACGTGAGCGCATACCCAGCTGATGAGTTCGGGAAAGATATTACCCTGAATACAGGAGAGACCAGCAGCCCCGGCTTGCAGCGACGACACTGCATTCACTAAGTAAGCGTCGTACAAACCAAACGTGTAGCCCTTGCCTGCCTCCAGTCGGCGGGCCACCTCAGCCGCATCTAAACTAGTATCCTTGAGGTAAATCAGTCGCTTAGTTGGTAAGAGTTCAGTCAGGATCGTACTATTAATGAGCCGCTTGTAGGGCACTGGACACTCATACATTCCAACAGGTATTTTTTCGGTCAAATCCAGAAGCCGGTGAAAACGTTCGAGTAAAACGGCGTCGCTCTCGTCCTGGCGGACCAACTGATTGGTTGTGATGATCACGGCCTGAACTCCCGTATCATAAATGCGCTTTACAAAGTCCGCCTGTTGGTCAATTGTTCCTTGAAAAGTGCCAGTAGCTACGACTGGAGCCCGGCCCGCCACCTGCCTGACCACTTGCTGCGTGACAGCCAGCCGTTCGGCCTCAGTCAATTCATACATTTCGCTGGACAAACAGTTGGCAAACAAGCCGGCCGCTCCAGTTTCCAGATAAAAATCGGTTAGGTAAGCTAACCCTTTCCAATCAACGGTCCCGTTGTCGCAAAACGGAGTAAGCATGACGGGAATAAACCCACGTGGCAAGGCGTGGTCTGAAGAAATAGGCAGGGGTAGAGAATGAGACATAGTTGTGGCAGGAAAACTTTATCGTGTTACGGCTGATTGTAGACTGTCAACAGCGTTAGGTGTTTTCGGACTTTGTGGACGTAGCTTGCTCAGGAAAAGCCCAATTAAAAAAATCGTCAAGGTACCGACGACCATGGTCATGTTCGAGTGAAAAGGGCTTCTGAATGCTTTTAGGTCATCAGGTAGCCGGTTTGAGAAGGTCATCCAGATAATAACCAGCACCCCAATTACCGTTGCGGTAAGTGCCTGGGTATTGCCCGCAGCTTTTGAAATGAGGCCGAGCAGAAACAATCCCAGCATACCCCCAGCAAAGATACCCGACAGGAGCCACCAGATGTCCAATACGCTCTTTATTCCAACCATAGCGATACCCGTCAGCATTCCCAAAACGCCAAAACCGGTGGTGGCGATGTAGAGCAGTCGCAATGACTGTTTTGAGCTTAAATCAGAGGTAACGTACCGCTGATAGATATCCGCTGAAAAAACGGTGGCCGAAGCATTCATCCCCGAACTGATGGTGCTCATCGCGGCCGACATGATGGCTGCTACAATCAGGCCAACTAAGCCGACGGGGACTTTATTGACCATAAAATGAGGCATAATTTTGTCGCCTACATCGGCCAGGCTCAGACTATTGGCTACCTGTCGAAGGGCCGATAAGTTTCCATTTGGCAAGCGTTCGGCCGCTACCTGCATCCGAACTGCATCGAACAGCTCGGGATTGGCCTGGTAATACACGTACAGACTTGACCCCAGAAAAAAGAACAGGAGCGAAATTGGTACGTAGAGGTAGACACACAACCAAACCGACTGGTTTGCTTCCCGAATAGACCCTGTGGAGTGATAGCGCTGAACGTAATTCTGATCCATACCAAAGTTATTGAGGTTCATAAAGAAGCCATACAATAACACGACCCAGAACGTTGGTCCGGATAAATCGGGAGCAAAACTGCCAAGACTAAACTTGTCGTTGGCATGACCAACAGACAGCACCTGGTCCAAACCCCCGGGCAAACCATTGATTACCAGCCAAAGTATAATAACCGCTCCTCCTGTTTTGATGACCCCCTGAACGACCTCGGTCCAGATGACAGCTTCGATACCGCCCAATACCGTGTAGA
Organism: Spirosoma fluminis; assembly: GCF_054778895.1. Lineage (NCBI taxonomy): Bacteria > Pseudomonadati > Bacteroidota > Cytophagia > Cytophagales > Cytophagaceae > Spirosoma > Spirosoma fluminis. The sequence goes on along the minus strand of NZ_BAAGZD010000003.1, from coordinate 547,120 downwards.
GAATAATACAACTGCCTACAACGAGCATGACCGTTTCCATAGAGTAACCCGTCAGAGCCTGCAGGCTTAGGGCTATACCAAAAAAAATGGATCCCATCCGGGCCAGTTGAGTAAGCAGAAAACAACATACGGCGTAAGTTCTGGCCCAGGGGCCAAACCGATGTTCTAAATGGGAGTAGGCTGATACTTCGCCCGAGTGCCGGTAAAAAGGCACAAAAAAGCGAGTAGCAACCCAGGCTGCTAAGGGCATTGACAGGCTAAAAACGAATGAATTCCAGTTTGAACCGAACGCTTTGCCGGGTACACCCAAAAACGTATTGCTACTCAGGAAAGTGGCATAAATAGACATGCCGATGGCCCAGCCCGGAATCCGTCCTGCCGCGGTCGTGAATTGATCGGCATTGGCCGTTTTACGGGAAAAATAGACACCCACGGCTATCATACTCCCTAAATAAAACAGAATAATGACCAGGTCCAGAAGAGGTAAGGTTTTCATCAGGTTGTTACTAAGTCAGAGAGCCATTGCAAAGCAACGCCATGTTAATCTACGCCATGTGAGACTGATTCTTAGCAATCAGTTAGGTTAAGAAAACTAATACATAGTCGTCTTAGAAACCTCAATTTGTTAGAAAACTAATAGTTTATTTAATTTTCTTGGTAAAATTAGATCAGGAGTTGCCACCCCTTATATCTTCAGTTCGCCAAATAGTGTAGAAAATTAGCATAAATGAAGCCTCAATTTCACCGGGTTCCCATTGACGCCCAAAGTGCCTTTAGCGTCCGACACGACATCAAGCCAAATTTTGGTACGATCTGGCATTACCATCCTGAGTTGGAACTACACTATGTCATTCGGGGGGAGGGCGTTCGATTTATTGGCGATAATGTAAGCAATTTTTCAACCGGTGAGCTGTTGCTGTTAGGTGAGAATATACCCCACACCTGGCGATGTAATAAAGAGTATTTTAACGAGCAGTCAGATTTACAGGTTGAAGCTATTGTCATTCAATTTCGACCCGATTGTTTGGGTAATGATTTTCTCAACATGGTTGAAACCCATGCTATTCGTCGGCTTTACGAAAAGGCAAAACAGGGGTTATTAATAAAAGGAGAAGTAAATGGAAGAATAGCCGGATTGATGCAGCAGACTGTTAAAGCTACCCCACTTCAACGATTAAGCCTTCTTTTAACGGCTCTTACCATCCTGGCCGAGTCGGATGACTACGAGACGATTGCCACGGCTCACCGGTTTTACCAGTCCAACGAATCTGAAACTGTGCGCTTAAATCGAGTGTGCAGCTATACAATGGCGAATTATAGTAAAGATGTTACCCTGGATGAGATTGCTTCAGTGGCTAATTTGAGTACAACTTCGTTTTGTCGTTATTTCAAAATGATGACGCATAAAACGTATCATGATTTTTTAATTGAAATTCGGATCAATCATGCCTGTCGGGCGCTGATTGACAACCAGTTGAATACCGAAATGATCTGCTTTCAAAGCGGCTTCAATAATCTATCCAATTTTTACCGTCAATTTAAACGGATCAAAGGCGTTACGCCCAGCGATTACAGGCTAAAATATTTACAAGAGTACATTTAAAGGGAACTTCCAGTGAGAAGCAAGGCTGAGTGAAAAGACATTTTATGATAATTGAATACATTTAAATGCTATTCGTGAACATACTATATGACTTCAGACGCCTTAAATTTGCCTGTAAATAGACCTTTCTTTATAAAGCGTTACACTTTATAAAGAAATAATTGTGTTATCATTAAGGGTCACAAAGCTGTGAAATGTATTGTATTGACTTGTGCACGCTGTCTGCATCAACTGCTTTGACTGAAACGGCCTTTTTAATAACCAGAGCAGAGCACCAGGATATAACGGCGCGTAGATCGGCAAAGGATGTGAATCGGCGGCTATTGCCGGGCGTTAACATTGCAGCGAAGCGAACTACTACCGATTCTGACGGCAAGTATTAACCCTAATGTAAGCAAACCCACCGAAGCCAATGAAAAAGTCATTACTAACCGGATTAACCGCACTGTGGGTATTCGTCGGGTACGGACAGGCCTTACCGCCCTTAGCCAAACCGGGTGAGGGAGCCTATCTGAAAAGCGAACTGATTTATCCTCTGGACAACCGGCCCACCCCCCAGGTACACGCGTCAACTATTGTTGAAACGCCCTCCGGTCTGGTGAGCGCTTTTTTCTCTGGCACGAAGGAAAAGCATCCAGATGTTGGTATTCGCGTATCCAGATTGGTGAATGGCAAATGGACCTGGCCAGAAGAGGTCGTCAATGGCATAATCAATGATACCCTGCGCTATCCATGCTGGAATCCTGTGCTGTTCATGCCAAAAGGTGGTCCTCTAATGCTTTTCTACAAGATTGGGCCAGATCCGCGTAGCTGGTGGGGAATGGTAATGACCTCTACGGATGATGGAAAGACTTGGTCAAAACCAGCAAAGATGGGAGAAGACAAGAAAATCGGTCATTTGATTGGCCCGGTCAAAAATAAACCCATTCAACTGGCGGATGGAACCATCATTTCGCCGTCCAGTATCGAATATATGGTGGGAAAAGAAACGTACTGGAAAGTGCATTTCGAAATCAGTCGGGACGGGGGTAAAACCTGGCGCGTTGTGGGGCCAATCAATGACGGAGTTGAATTCGATGCTATCCAGCCCAGTCTGCTGACCTACGCCAACGGAAGCCTACAGGCCATCGGCCGGACCCGGCAGAATGTTGTTTTTCAGGCCTGGTCGACCAATAAGGGAAATACGTGGAGTAAGCTAACAGGGCTAGACTTACCCAATCCGAATTCGGGAACCGACGCGGTTACGCTCCGGGACGGTCGACAGCTGCTGATTTATAACCACACCACCCAGCAGGGCAGCGAACCTAAAGATCGGAACATGCTGAACCTGGCGGTATCGGTAGACGGTAAATCGTGGAAGCCGGTGATGACGCTAGAAAATGTACCGAATGAGCATGGGTATTCCTATCCCGCTATTATCCAGTCATCGGATGGGAAGGTACATATCACCTACACCTATAACCGGTACTCAGTCAAGTACGGGGTGATTGATCCGATGAAACTGAAAAACTAAGTGAGGCACTACGTTAGGGAGTCGAGTTTACTCGGTTTGGTTCGTACAGTGTGCCTGCAAGCGTGCGGAGGTCTGATGCAACCGAGTGGGATTAGCACTAACCACCCACAGGTTGTGCAAATTACAGGGAGAGTATTAAAAAGTGTGGGGAAAGTAAGGTTGAGCTGACATTGGAGTAGCCATAGTAGCTAGGACCGGAAATCGGGAAAGTGGACCCGGAAACATAGATCCCATTCCTTGTCTAAAGCCTTTATGGGATTCTTGGGGCAACGGGACAAAGAATGGCGCTAATGATTTTTGCTCTGCTGGCGTGCCCGTGGCAATGGGCTTGACGGGCACGCCAGCAGAGCGGAGCACTTTGAAAATGTTCGACGACTGCCAATCTCAAAGTAGCTTATGACTGAGTACTCGACTGACTCCCGACTCGTAGAGATTTTTGACGGCTGGCATATTATTGAGCGACATCAGATGCTGCCCTGTTGGTTCCGTGTTTCTACCAATTCGATCAGGCCCGTGTCGGACGGCCTAACCGATTCAGTCACCTGATTACAATCGGATCCTTAGCCCGAAGGCAACTCATCGTTCGCTCGAACTTGGGCTTATGGGCTTTTACACCCGGCACATTGTCGGTGAACACGCACTCACATCTTACCTGCCCCCGAAACTAGCTTTCATTGCGTGGCTGCCCGAGCGGAGCGACTCGTATAGCAGATTAACCAAACGTGCACCTTACTGAATACCAGCCTAGCCGAATAAAAGGCATTGGCGGCAAAACCAAAGTAAGTCACCAAGCGCGTAAACGCTTGAAAACCTTAGAAGCTGTTTGGGTACCATATCGGATATCCAGGTGAAAAGTGTCTTCAAGACTAGTATGAGCGCAACCTTAACGAAGGCAAGCCGTCGATGTGGTCATCAACGCGGCCGCAACAAGCTGATGCACGAGTCTGCGTCTTTGTACGTCGGAGCCAGAAATTATGTACCTGTCCTTGCATAACCCATAGAAATTGCCGCGGTAGCATTCCACGCGCTTAGTTCTCACGCTACGTTTGTTGTTTTTCCACTCTTGATTCACAAATAAATTAAATTGGTCTTTACCTGTCACCCAATCGCTATTATTCAGTCTTAAAAGAGATGTCTGGTAGATTATAGTCTATCCTGCTCAGGTTAAGTAACTTATTTGTTGATTAAGGTAGCTAGTTAGTTCTCTACACGCTCATTGTATGCAGCGATTGATTCTGAAGTTTCTGTACGTAGTAGCCACACTTAAAAACCCCGGTATACGACGTGATCTACGCTATTTTGTGCGGGACAATTACTTCTGCCGGTTGAATCAGATTCGGTTTGTAACGCAGGATTTTTTAGTCAAAAAGAAGTACAAGGTCATTGAATACCACGGCGAGTTTCAGTCGGAAATCATCCATGTGCTGCCGTTTGCCTACTGGCATCATTTGAATGGTACGCTTTTGCAAACCATATCCTGTGCCGACACGAAAGAGTTTTATTTCTTCAGTGAAAACCATAGCGAACGGTACCCAGTCCGGGAATGGCAGGCAGGATACGATTATTACGATGTACCCAGTATGACCCACGGTTCGTCGTTCAAATCGGTGAAACGGGCGCAGGTGCCTCTGAAAGCGCACTATCGCAATGAACTGATCACCTTCGATAAACCGATACTGGTGATTGCCAACAAGTATAATATCGAGTGGGATAAGCCACCCATGAATTTTTTGAGCATTTCCGTACTAGACAAGATTGTGTCAACCTATAAGGATCGGTATCAGATCATATACAACCGGCCGCTGCCCACCCAGATTGTAGAAGATAACAGCGAAATTCTTGACCTGAACGAGCACCAATGGTTACGGGAAACCTATCCGGAGGTGGTAATGATGAGCGATCTGTTCGAACAGCACCGGACGACCGTGCGGAATTTTAACCACCTGCAGCTCCTGGTGTACGCCAACTGTGATCGGTTTATATCTGTACACGGGGGGACCGCTGCCCTGGCCAGTTACTTCGGTGGTATCAACATCATCGTATCGAGTCCGGAAGGCGGAATGGAGCATCAGTTCAACGAGTACGCGACCATTTTTCCGGCGTTATCGGATGCTAGAATATTACTGGCTAAGACCGATCAGGAGGTACTGCCGTATCTCGAAGCCTATTATTAAAACCAGAAAATCGGGCGAGCTGCCCTTGTTTGCGCTTAGGATTCAATATGGCTATGGTTGTTGCTAAAATCACAAGTGGTCTGGGAAATCAGTTGTTTCAGTATGCGCTGGCACGTAGCCTTTCGCTGCGGAACCAGGCATCACTTTACTTTGACCTTAGCTACTACAACCAGACGTATGCGTCGGATACGGCCCGGCTGTTCCGGCTTCAGCACTTTACTATTAATTATCGGGTACTAAACGCATCGCCGTACCGATTCGTGGCGAAGGCGACAAAACTGCTCCCCGGCCGGACGCTAAAACCGCTGATCGAACTCGTTCAGGAAAGCCAGTTTCAGTTTAATCCCGCCGTATTAAGTGCCAACGCCTATTTGCTTACCCTCGACGGTTTCTGGCAATCCGAATCTTACTTTGAGACGTATGCAGATTTGATCAGAACCGAACTTGCATTTACGCACGAGCCTGGACCTGCTTTTGATACGTATCAACGGGCCATTAAAATCAGTACGACGCCCGTTTCGGTACACATCCGTCGGGGTGACTACGTAGCGCATCCTGAGTTTAGTAAAACCTTTGGTTTCGTAGGACTCGACTATTACCAGGCCGCCATCGAACTATTGAAAAAGCAGTTCCCAAACCTACACCTGTTTGTGTTCAGCGATGATCAGGCGTGGGTGCAGGCCAATTTAGGACTGAATGTTCCGCACACGTTTGTTACCAGTACCGGCGAGAATGCCGATCTGGACGATTTGCAGCTTATGAGTCTGTGCCAGCATCATGTTATCGCTAACAGTTCGTATAGCTGGTGGGGGGCCTGGCTTAACCCCCTCAAAACGAAAAGAGTTGTTGCGCCCAAACAGTGGTTTAGAAACAAGCCGGACTGTAATACCGACGATCTTATCCCGCCGTCGTGGCTGCGACTATAACCTGTAGAGGGTATACAAAAAAGAGTAACTCTGTTCTGTTCAATAAAGTACCGGATCAGAATTTAGACATGAACATCAAGGAAATTATTGACCGTAAACCAGCCCTGAAACGGTTCGTGCATTGGCTGCTGATTCCGCCGAACCAGGCCAGGCCCCGGCGTTGGGTTAGCTGGTTTGTCAATCCGTTAGTTCATGAACGGGCTCGGTCTTCTTCCATTCGGTCGCGTGCCCGCCTGGACGTACTGCCCTTTAATCCGTTTTCGATTGGTGCGTCGAGCACGGTCGAAGATTTTTGCGTGGTCAATAACGGCGTCGGTGGTGTACACATCGGCGATCGTAGCCTGGTGGGCATCGGGTCCGTGCTGATTGGTCCGGTTACCATTGGTTCCGACGTAATCATTGCCCAGCACGTAGTGTTGTCGGGTCTTAACCATTCGTACGAAGATATTCAGAGGCCAATCTGCGAACAACCCGTTACGACGCACCGCATTGTTGTGGAAGATGAGTGCTGGCTGGGCGCTAATGTTACCGTTACGGCGGGCGTTACGATTGGTCGTCATTCCGTGGTGGCGGGCGGAAGTGTCGTTACCCGCAATGTACCCGCTTATACCGTTGTCGGTGGCAATCCAGCCCGCATCTTAAAACAGTATGACCCTGAGTCCGGGCAGTGGATAAAAAGCTCTCTTTCTCTGAACCCGAGCCAGTAACTACCGGAGAGCCAGAACGTGGCCAGGAAACGTATTGCTATCTCTTTTTAATCGAACTATTTGCAGACCGTTGGTTAATGACAAACCCTCTACTGCCCGGCTGGATCGCTGAACACTTGTTTACGTACGACCCAGCGCAAGTCTCGTCCGAACAACTCGAATCATTACGGAATCGGCTCGCCCAGTTCCGGACGGAAACCCCGCTGGTTTCAATCGTTATACCGGCCTACAATGAAGAAGCCAGTTTGCTAAATACGCTGTCGTCATTGGCAAGCCAACGGTTAACGATGCCTACCGAACTGCTCGTAATTAACAATAACTCGTCGGATCGGACGCAGGCGTTTCTAGACCAGTGCGGGGTTCGTTCCGTGCTAGAGACGCAGCCCGGCGTGGCGTATGCTCGTCAGGCAGGGCTGTTAGCGGCCAGGGGCCAGTTTGTGGCGAATGCCGACTCCGATTGCCTGTACCCGCCCGATTGGGTTAACGCTATCACCAGCCCGCTGCAAAAGTCAGCCATTGCCTGTACGTATGGCCTGTACTCGTTTCTGCCGCATCAGAACACATCCCGCCTTGCCCTGGCCTGTTACGAACGCGTGAGCCATACCCTTAACTTTGCCCGGAGCTTTAATAAGCCTTACCTGAACGTATATGGATTCAACTTTGCGTTTCGTCGGGACGATGCGCTGGCGATTGGCGGCTATGCGCTTGATTCAGGACCGGTAGGGTCAGTTGCTGAACTGGTTGAGGCCGGTAAAACGCCCCCTCCACCTTCGGCCAGACGTGGGGAAGATGGCTGGATGGCACTGTCGTTACGTGAACAGGGAAAAGGAGGTATCCACCGCGTTACGGATTCGCGGGCGCACGTCTGGACGAGTGCCCGGCGCTTGCTGGCGCACGGCAGTTTAGGCAAAGCGTTCATGGATCGGATCCGGCGAACAATTGGCTGAACCACTGCTCGGAACTGGTGCTGGCGGTTAGGAGAGCGCCTTATCCGCCACCAGAACTGGCGCGGCCGCTGAGCGTACGGCCTGATGAAGAACGGCTTCAAAGGCTTCAGCCCGTTTTTCCCAGGAGTTGGCTTTGGCCAGGTTAACCCGCTCCGCTACCCGTTCAGGACTGTCATCCGCCAACGCTCGTCGAAGGGCCTCTGCGAAGGTTTCGGGCTCACGCGCCAGATCAACCACACCCGCGAAATCGTCAAGTATCGAAAACGGGGTCGATACAACGGGCAGACCAGCCGCTAAATACTCATTAATCTTCAGGGGATAAATCGTGTAGGTGTGTTCGTTACACAAATACGGGATGATGGCTACCTTCATGTTAGCCAGTAAGGCCGGGAGCGCCGGGGGTTGATGCGGGGGCGTAAACGTAACGTTTGGGTAAGCGGCCAGGCGCTGCGGGATCAGGGGTTGGTTGATTTCGCCAATAAACTGAAACGATACGTCCGACATGATGCGAACGCAGTACTCGACTAGGTCAAGATCCATTCGATTATCCATCGAACCCAGATACCCCACCACCGGCTTTTGGGGCGGATTTGCTTCGGCCAGGGCCAGCGCCTGGTTAAACAGATCGAAATTGACGCCATTTTTAACGCAGAACGTATTGGGCTGCAACGCAGACTTAGCCTGACGCAGACTCTCCGACGTTGTAATGACCGACGTAACACGCTGAATGTACTGCGGTTCGTAGCGGCTGCCGTGTCGGCTGATCCAGCTCTCAAACGATATCTCGTCGAAGCAGTAATAAACCGTAGCCAGTTCGTTGAGCTTATCCAGCATGGGCACACCAAACACCGGGTTGAGCGCGTTGACGATCACCGGCCGACGCATGTTTAACCGGCGCATAACCCGTTTCAGGCCGCTGATGAACCGGTAGCTGTTCAGGGCGAGGAAACGGTCATGCAGCGTGTTAGGGAGCCAGTTGATGGGCAGCATAAGCGGGGGAGTCCAAACGTAGACCACCTGCCCGTTTTTACCGGTCTTCTTCGTTAGTGAATCGGCTAGTCCGACCAGTTCCCGAACCGGAACGTCCTGCTTTCCCTGAGCACCCCGCACCCAGTCTTTCACAGTATACTGGTAATCGATAAACAGCACAGGGTGGCGGGCCGATAACTCGGTCATTAACTGCACCACCGACTTCTGAAAATCGCCTTCCCAGGTTGTTTGACTAACGCAGATAATACTGTCAAAACTATCCATACTACCTATTGCATTTTTGCCGTTACCGTCCACAATTTACCAGACAACAATACGTCATTGCATGAACTGAATGTCGTAGTTGTACCGAAGCTGTCTGTACACGTACCGGGCAGCGGCAATGAATGGGTTGTTGCTTTGCGTCCACTCCGTCCGTTGTACGGTGCTAGGCTCAACGGCATCGTTCTCCTGCGAAAAAAGACTTTTGAAATCCGTAAAGAATAGTCCCCGCCCACCGCGCTGAATGAACGAGATGCACATTTTGTACTCGGTGCGGTCGCCATGCAGCCCTTCGGCGTACCGGCCGAACTTGGTCAGGAACGAACTCCGGCGCAGATGCGGGTGATCGCTGTACACATAAATCTTTGTGTAATTCAGCGCCCAGCGCGGCACATGCATCTCGGCATACTCAGCCGTAAATGGCTTCAGGTAAGGGTAGGCGTAATAGGCGTAGAAGCGAACGATGTCCAGCGTCTTGTCTTCGTCCATAAAACCCAGCGATTTTTTGAGCTGTTTGGGGAAACTTGACTTAGGTACAAAGTCCTCCTGAACGTACAAGGTATACGGCGTTGTTACGGCATCCTGCCCTTTGTTCATATTGTGGCCCAGACCCCGATTCTTGGGAGTGGTAACGAGTGAGAAGCCATACTCGTTCTGTAAGCGAACGAGAGCTTCCTGGTGTTCGGGTTTACTGCCATCGTCGGAGACGACAATTGCCGCGAAGGAGCAGGCCAGCTGCGACAACGCAGCAAGCAGGCGCTGAAGCGAATGGCTGCGGTTATAATGGGTAATCAGCAGGGATACGTTGTCGAAGTGGTAACTGACGGGAAGCATAGTGATAAAACTTACGTAGTAGAGTAACGTCAGGCGCGTGTTGGCTCAACGGCTTTGGCCGTATCCCACCGTTCGCAGGTCGTGAATAGAATCGAGTTGATAAACAGGATCGTACTGGTTGGAAACTGGCCAAGTGTAGGGTTTGAGTAGCTCATCACCACTATACCAATGAACTCGGCCAGTAAAGCAACCATGATTTTAGTCAGCCAGGGGTCGTTGATCTGCCAGACTTTATACGTACCAACGCAGATGATACCAGCCAACATCAGCAAATAAAGAAATACGCCCACAACACCGGTCTCGATCCATAACTGAACGTACCAGCTATCGGGCGAAATCCGTGCGGCAAAGTGATTCGGCGAAAACCGGTTTCCGGCATCCGTCGACGTACCAATACCAGCCCCAAAGGGAAGGTCTTTCATGTAAGCCCGCAGCTTCCGCTGATTTTCGAGCCGGAGCTGGAACGAGGGATCTTCACCAGGGTGCAAGGCCGTCCGCATGCGGTAGATCTGATAGTTGGAATCACCGATGTGCGTAAACATGAGGACGGCAAACAGAGGAGCGGCAACGCCAATGCTTAGCAGTATCGTCGTTACGTTACGTCGGAGGAAGAGGTAAGCCGGGTAACCCGCCAAGATAACAAACAACGCGCTGCGGGTACCGGAAACGGCAAACCCCCAGAAGAAAAGAACTGCCAGACCAGCGTAACCTATTTTTTTTAGCCATGATCTCGCATCAAACACCCAGATCATACAAATCAGGGTAAGACCGGCCATTTCGGCTCCGAACTGGGACGCATCGGTGTAAAATGAGAAGCTCCGCAACTGCCCAAACAGCATATGGGTAGCCGCGCCAACTTCGTTCAGCCACTTAAGCTCCGCCGTTTCTAACCCGATATACTGCTGTTTAAACGACCACAGACACGCCAGAAACGACCAGAAGAACCAGATTTTCAGGAATAGTTTAATGTCCTGGCGGCTGATGGGTACGACCAAGACGATCAGGGCAACGTATATCCAGTTCAGCGAGAAGTAACGTGCGTGAAAGAACCAGGCCAGGGGGTAGGGGGCTTCCGGGTTGAAAAATTCCAAAATGGTATAGAACAACCAGATCAGCAGCATGTAAAAAACGGGGTGGTGGAGCCGACTCCAGACCATCCGTTTGCCATTGACGAGTACACTCACCACCGTTAACGCGACAAGGCCGTCCAGACACAAACCAATCGGAATTTCAACCGGACTGAACCGGGGTAGACCCAGCAAAAAGCCGAGGTTTACGTACAGCAGAAGGCCAAATTTAGGTTCAGCCAGTATGCCAACCAGCCCTATGATCGCAATGGGAACGCCAACGGTCATCAATGCGCCTATAACACCGAATGTGCCGATTAGCCAACCACCTACTATGGCCGTGATTACGCCAATGAAGCCGTATAACCAGCGGTTATCCCGGAAGACATCAAGTATCGAAAGGCCTCTGTCGAACATACAAATCGCTGTAACGGATTAGCGGCTTAAACGGCGCGCTCTGCTTTTTCCCAGATCCCGGATAAATTGCCCCGCTGGAAACGGGCGAAGCCCAGCAATACGCACCAGTTCATGAACACGAAATAGAACGGCACAAACGTGAGTTTCCAACGAGTATGGCGGTTTTCCAGGGTATAGCCTACGTAGGCAGTGGTATAGAAAAGCACCTGTAAGATAAGTATATACTGCCAAAATGTAGTAGCGAATTCACTAATCGGCAGCATCAGTAAAATTCCGTTCAGGATCAGAAGTAAGGGCAGACAAAACGGAGTAACGGCCCAGCGCAGGACGCGGTGCGATACGTACTGAAAGCTCAGCCAGCCGTACCGGAAAAAGTTGAGCAGATACGCTAGCCGCTGTATAGCCTGAAAACCACCGGTAGCGATACGTACTTTTCGCTTCATCTCTTCGCTTACCGAATGAGAAGGCCGTTCCAGTGCATAGGCATCGGGTGCGTACTCAACGCGGTACCCGCGACCGGCAATGCGAAGTGAGATGATGAAGTCGTCGAGTAACGTATCGGCTTCCACAGTTTCGTAGAGCGCCGTACGGATTGCAAAGAGTTCGCCGGCCGCACCCACAATGGTGTGGAGCTGCGCGTCTAGTTTTTTCAGGAACGATTCGTACCGCCAGTAAAGTCCTTCGCCACTGCCCGCGGCAGCCTCGCGCCCCTGCACTTGTATCCGCTTTTCGCCGGTCACGGCGCCCACTTCCGCTGCCTCGAACCGCTTGACGAGCCGGCTCACCGCTTCGGGGTTAAGTTGAGTGTTCGCGTCGGTAAATATGGTAATGGGGGTAGTTACCTGCCCCATAGCCCGGTTCATGGCGGCTATTTTCCCTAATCGCTGCGTACCGGAGATAATCGTAAGGTTCGGCACATCGGCCTTCCGCTGTTCGAGGTATTCCTGGGAGCCGTCGGTGGAGCCTTCTACGACAAAAAGCAGGTGAAGATGCTCGACCGGGTAATCCTGATCCAAACAGTTCTGTAGTTTATCGGTGAGGTAGGCGCGTTCATTATACGCCGGAACGATCAACGTAACGTCCGGCACGTACTCCGCTGCCTGACCAGGTGCCTGCTTCGCGTTGGTCTTGCCCAGAATTTTCACCAGCAGCCAGGCAATAATGCCGTAGCCCAGGTAGGTATAGAAAACAATAAACGCTAAACCGAAGAACAGGCAACTAACGAGGTAGTAGAAGAAGGTCATTTGTAGACAAACGTTAAGGCGATTTCGGTTATACCGGCGATAGGCTGGTTGAGGTGAAGTTCCACATAACCCCTTTCACGAACGCACGCGCGTGCGTTCGTTTCCCGGCAAGCAGATACGTTGTTACGTGCTTGGGAACGACGCAGCTGGCAAAGAACAGGTAAAATACCAGGCGCTGAAACCCTGTACAGTGACGGCGCATGTACAGGATGCGGTTCCGCGTCAGGTAATACGTTTTCAGCGGATTATGTTCGCCAACCGACACCGACTCCTTGTGCAGGATGGAAGCAGAAGGCTGGTAATAAATCAAAAAGCCCGCGTCTTTAATGCGCTGCGACCAGTCAAGCTCCTCGTAGTACAGAAAAAAGCGATCGGCAAACCGGCCGACCTGATCGATCACTGCCCGTTTCACCATCATCGCGCAGCCATGCGCGAAGTTGGTTGCCGAAGGGTGATCAAAACGGCTGCTGTCGGGTTGCTTATAACCAATTGGCGTGGCCGTGCCGGTGTACATGTTCATGGCGTTGTAACCGGCGTACTGAACGAGGTGAGGGGTATCGTAGAACTTGATTTTAGGACACGTAACGCCGACCTGATCATCGGCCTCGAACGGCTGCAGCAACTCATCGAGTAAGTCAGGATTCAGTTCCGTATCATTATTTACGATAAAGAAGTAGTCGCCCTGAGCCTGCTGCATACCCAGGTTATTGCCCCCCGTGAAGCCCAGGTTAACCTCACTGCGGACGATGCGCAGACCGGTATAGTCAGCCTCGTCAATGAGCGTACTCAACGCGGGTTCAGAGGCATTATCAACCACAATGATTTCGTAGTTTGGATGCCTGAGCAGCCTGGACGACTCCAGGAACTGACGGGTTGTTTCAGCCTGATTGTAGTTGATGGTAATGATCGATACCAGGGCGGAAGCCGTGAGTACCTGATCGGTAGTGCGTTGGTAGGTCGACCGTGCCGGGCGCTCTATACATTCTCCTGCTGCCATAAGCTAAATATGGTTTGCCAAATGATCGACATATCCGTCTTGAATGAGAAAGACTCGGCGTATTCAATGTCGAGCAGCGTCCGCTCCCGATCCGACATCGGGCCCTGACCTCTGGCCCGTTTTTTCACTTGCCATAATCCGGTAAGACCCGCCGGGCCAGCAAATCGCTGCGCAAATTCATCAGTAGTCAGTTTCTCGGCTTCATATAAAGGAAGCGGCCGATTGCCGACCAGCGACATATCGCCGAGGAGAATATTGAGGAGCTGAGGAAGTTCATCGATGCTGCTATTTCGTAAAAACGTGCCCAACCGGGTAATTCTGGGGTCGTTCCGAAACTTCATAAATTTCGCTACCTCTTCCGTCTCCTGTAAGTACAGCTTTTCGCAGACTGGCTTGTTCTGATCGAACAACAGTTGCTGGCAGGAAACGCCCTGCTGGCGACAGGCACTGCACAGAAATTCAGACCTATCATCGCTTACTACCTCTGCCGACGAAGTCGTTTTCTCTTTCGAATAGATGTTGTTGGCGCTGAGACTGCCTAACATCTGGTCGGCCATGGCGCGCATGGTCCGGAATTTATACATATCGAAAATATGAAACCGGGCACCGGCTCGCTTCGATCTATAAAGAATAGGACCCTTAGAGTCCAGTTTTATTAACAGGGCAACAAGGACCAGGACTGGGGAAAGAATAAGCAGGGCGGTTAGGGAAACCGTAATGTCAATAGCCCGTTTCCACCACGGTAGTTTAAATGCTGGGGTAATGAGAGCTGGTTTGCCTTCCGGCAACGCATGTAGGAACGAGTTCAGCTCTAAGTAGTAGCTTACTTTGGTTTGTAAGTTCTGATTGCCTTCCGTAACAACGAGCACATCGGTTGCTCCGTTATCGAGTACAGTTTTTACCGAGCGGCTATCCATGAAATTGCAAATAGTTAAAACCGGAATCGGTCGGGAAGAAAGCGTATTTCTAACAAGGGGAGTAATGACTGGGGCGCTTTTCCTGTCAGTGATTACCAGATGAACTTCGGGGGCACTGGTTAACCAATCCTGCGCTTCACTCGCGTCTTTAAACCGTGAGACTAAACAGATTTCGCTAGCAATTGTGACAAGCCGATTGGCGATCAGGTCATTTTCCTCAACTAACAAAAGGCGAAGCACGGTAGATTCAGTCACAAAGTTTAAGTACCCACTATCTTGACGACTCAACCAGTACAGGTTGGCATAGATTTTGCGAAGTAGTTGCGGTGGCGTCGTTAAGAGGAATAAACACCAGCGTAATTTGCGTTTTCCGAGATAATATTTCGAAAAGTTGGCTAATTATGGGTAGTAATGTAGTCATTGGTGTGCGTCGTTTACTAGTTGGCATGGCATTTGCACGAAATTAACCGGTTGGTCCATGCACGCCAACCTGAAACCAGGTAAAAAAACTAAGCGGTTTGTGAGACAACCGAATCCCGGAGCAACATGGATAAAATTCGAGATTTGAGCTGGCCGAAAGGCTTGTTTTCCGCTCTCCCCCGAACTGTAAAGGGGTTCTCGCGTATGTTGTTCACGGATGTATCAACCCGACGTAGTAAAGCGTGTAGTCTGGCTTTTACTTCAAGCGGATTAAACGGTTTGGTAATGAAGCTGTCGACGCCTTGCTCCAGACATTTTATACGAGTTCCGCTGTCGGCAGCGTTAGATAGAACAACAATCGGCGTATGACTCATCAACCGGCTCATGCGAATAAGTTTGGTCAGTTCGAGGCCGTCGAAAAATGGAAGGTTTAATTCGGTCAGGACACAATCGAATTGACTACCCTGAATCAGCAAACGAGCCGCTTCCTGACCGGTTGTAGCTACTGTTACGATGAACTCTTTCTTAAAACATTGTAATAGAATGTCTGCTACGTACGGATTCTCGTCGACTAAAAGCAAGCGATGTTTGGCGGTCATTGTACAAGAGTTTTGTTCTGAATGTGCGTCAGATTAGCTTTTAGACTACAGGGTTGATATTCGGTTACCATTCCCTTCTAAAAAATACATTTTCTGCGATCTACGATCTGTTATATCCTATTAAATACGCTTTGTGAATATCACGAAATGTAATCTTAAATAATTTAAGCTACGCTCCTGTAAATCAATTATTTGCCTAGGGATATAAGAGTACGTATTAATAGGTTGTACTATGTATATATAGAAAAAATCATACTATTTATGTAAATAACAAAGCGACTATTCTTTGTTAATTATATATTAAGCGGTATGTACTTTTCGTTGACGGATGGTACCATTTACTGGTAAAAACGCAAGCTGGGCCCCTAAGCCCGGCTTTTTTTGTAACATTGCCCTGCTAAATCAGCTTAGTAGATTATCGAAAACGAGCGTAATTCAGTATGAGTATCCCTATAAATCTGTCTGGTCAGACTCGTGTTGTCATTGAGCGTATAGTACCTGAACTCGATGGGGGGCGTTTCCCGATCAAAGCTGTACTAGGCGATATTATTGCCGTAGAGGCCGACATTTTCGCCGACGGTCATGATTATCTATCTGCCCAATTGCTGTATAAACATATAGAAGATACCGCCTGGAGCGAGACGCCCATGGCTCTGCTGGGCAACGATCGCTGGGGAGCTTCATTTGTTGTTGATAAGCAAGGTCAGTATAAGTACACGTTTGAAGCCTGGGTCGATCATCTAGCCTCCTGGCAACATGAAATTCACCTCAAAGTAGCCGATGGACAACGAATTACCAGCGAACTGCTGGCTGGGGCTCAGTACGTTGATGGCATGCTGGACCGGGCTGGAGGCAAACCAGCTGTGAAGAAAGTTGGCAAAACGCAGAAAGCCTTACCGCCCGTTGAGGAGTCGGCCGACGTGCGGGCCCTGCGCGAGATGGCCGCGCTGTTTAGAGACGAAAGTCGCTATGATGAAGCCGTATCAGTGGCCGAAAGTGATCAGTTTACGTTTTATGCGAACCGGTATCCCGAACGCCAGCATCCCAGCCGGTATCGGCACGAGTTGGGCGTTGAAGTGGATCGGGCCAGAGCCGGGTTCAGTACGTGGTACTGTTTATTTCCCCGATCCGCGTCGCGCGAGGAGGGTAAGCACGGTACATTCCGGGACGTAGAAGCCTTATTGCCGCGCATCTCAGGCATGGGCTTCGACGTATTATACCTGCCGCCCATTCACCCGATCGGGATGGCACACCGAAAAGGTAAAAACAACTCTGTTGTTAGCCAGCCGGACGACCCTGGTGTACCCTACGGCATTGGCTCTGCGGAAGGAGGACACGATACGATTCATGCTGAGCTAGGCACAGTCGACGACTTTAAGCACTTGATTGCGATTGCGGCTAACTATGGTATGGAAGTGGCAATGGACCTGGCCATTCAGTGCTCACCCGATCACCCCTGGGCCAAACAACACCCCGATTGGTTCAAGAAACGCCCTGATGGTACGATTCAGTACGCCGAAAATCCGCCTAAAAAGTACCAGGATATTTATCCGGTTTATTTTGAAACCGCCGATTGGCGTAATCTCTGGGAAGAGTTAAAGCGTGTGCTGCTCGTCTGGGGCTCCTGGGGAGTCCGTATCGTTCGGGTTGATAACCCCCACACGAAGCCATTTGCGTTCTGGGAGTGGGTCATTGCCGAGGTCAAGAAAGAATATCCGGATATGATCTTTCTTTCGGAAGCCTTCACCAAGCCTAAAGTGATGCAGGAGTTGGCGAAACGGGGATTCGCCCATTCCTATACGTATTATACCTGGCGTACTACAAAAGCGGAATTGCAGGAATACCTGACGGAGCTGACCCAGAGCGAAATGAAATACTATTTCCGCCCGAACTTCTGGCCGACGACGCACGACATCAATCCGCATAGTCTGCAATCGGGCCATGAGCCGCAATTCCTGATCCGCTATTTTCTGGCTGCGACCTTATCGAGCAATTACGGTATTTATGGCCCGTCGTTCGAGCTGATGGAGCACGTACCGTTTCCGGGAAAAGAGGAGTATCTGAATTCGGAAAAATACGAGATCCGCCTGTGGGACTGGGAAAAAACGAACAAGCTGACCTACCTGATTTCAATAACGAACCGCATTCGCAAGGAAAATGCGGCCTTGCAAACGACCAACAACCTCACGTTCTGCACCGTCAACGACGACGCGATCATGGCGTATCTGAAAGTTTCGGGCGATAACCGGTTGCTGGTCGTAGTGAACACCGACGCGTACCAACGTAGAGCTGCCATCGTTCAGGTCCCTATCTGGCAATTAGGCATTAATTCCGAGCAGTCGTACACCGTTCACGATTTGCTGACGGGTGCTTACTACGTATGGCAGGGCGAGTGGAACTACGTAGAGCTTGACCCGTACGTGTTACCGATGCATTTGTTCCGGATCGAGATCTGATACGTAACTAGTGTACCCCTTAATCAAAAAGGCGTCCTGATATCAGGACGCCTTTTTGATTAAGGTAGAACAGACTTTATTTAGCTCTAATTGCAATTACAGGGTCCATTCGGGAAGCGGAAAAGGCAGGTATAATGCCGGACAGAATACCGATAACGCTCGAGACTCCTAAGCCAAGAGCAATGTTGCCCGCTGTTAGCTGTAGGTCCAGGCTGCCCAGACTTATGAAAGATAATAGATATACTAGAGTAATACCCGCTAAACCACCTACCAGACTGAGCAGCACGGCCTCGAACAGGAATTGAAAAAGGACAAAGTAATTTTTAGCCCCCAGTGATTTTTGAATACCAATGATGTTGGTACGTTCCTTCACGCTCACGAACATGATGTTCGCGATGCCGAAACCGCCGATTAGAATTGAAAAGCCACCGATTACCCAACCTGCTACGGTCAGTACGGCAAACAAACCGCTGATGGCCTGAGCCGCTGCCTCCGGACGGTTAATGGAGAAGTTATCATCCTGCGCCGGACGTAAACCTCGCCGGGTACGGAGCAGTCCGCGAATCTCGCTTTCCAGCTCCAGCAGCCCCTCGTCCTCCTCGTAGCCTTTAATGGCAATGTCGATGTCAGGCCTTGCGGAGTGGTACATCTTGGCAAAAGCGCCGAAGGGAATCAGGCATTTAATATCCGGATTACCACCGACGTTAAGTATACTTTCCCCTTTTCGCCGTTGTACACCAATAACCGTGAAGTTGTTACCGCTGATCTTGAAGGACTTTCCAATAGGGTCCTGACCGGGAAATATATTGTCGGCTACATCGGCACCAATGATGGCTACGTTACGGGATACGTCGATCTCCTGTTGCGTAAAATAGCGTCCCTGCTCAATCGGTACGTCCGAAATCTTGTTGTAGTCGAACGTAGTGCCCTGAATCAGTGAGGCCATGCTGTTGTTGCCCTGCTTGATCGTCACTCGTCCTTTAAAGTCCATGGCGACAATTGCCTGCGCGTTTTCGAGCCGATCACTCAGGAATTTGAATTCGGTATAGGTGGGTACTGGGCGCTGGAAAAACTTCCACCACTGGTATTCGCCCCCGAAGGACCATGGCCACTTTTGCACGTAGACTACTTTGTCGCCGATGAACGACAGACTGGTCCGTATGTTTCGCTCCAGCGAATCGACGAGGGTAAATACGGCTATGATGGCGAAAATGCCAATCGTAACCCCTAGTAAGGAAAGAGTGGTACGTAGGAGGTTCGAGCGTAACGCCTGCCACGCAAATCGAAAACTTTCAAAAACCTGTCGAATGAATTGCATGGCTTTTTCTAAATACACGAACGACGGACTATGACAAAAGTAAGATATTATAGGGGTTGATTTCAAGCAATTAAGGCGAAGAAGGATGGATTAACGGACGTTTGGTCAATTTTCGTAGATTAGTGGTTTCTGATGACAACCTGCAACACGATGAATCGACCTATACTTCTTCTATTGGGACTGCCGCTTGCCCTGTTTTCAGCCTGCAAAACGCAATCGCCTGCCACCACAGCGTCGGGTAGCAGGGTGCAGGAAAGCCAGGGTGTGTATCAGTACCGCGACGAGGACCCAACTGTAAAGCCGTTCTATTCGGATCGCGTTGGCGTAACTGGACATAACGGTATGGTTGCGTCGGCGCATCCCGAGGCTTCAGAGGTGGGCCTGAATATTCTAAAAGCGGGTGGTAATGCAGTCGATGCGGCTGTGGCTGTTCAGTTTGCCTTAGCCGTTGTCTATCCGGGGGCGGGCAATATTGGTGGCGGAGGATTTATGGTATACCGCGATCAGGCGGGCAAATCCTATACCCTCGATTATCGGGAGAAAGCACCGGGCAAAGCGACCCAGAATATGTACCTCGACTCGCTGGGCAACGTTCGTCCGGGGTTAAGTATTACCGGTCACCTGGCGAGTGGCGTTCCGGGTTCTGTAGATGGTATGGCCGAAGCGCATAAACGGTTCGGTAAACTCCCTTGGGCGCAGGTGCTGCAACCGGCTGTTGACCTGGCGCAGAAGGGGTTTGCCTTAACGGAACGGGATGCTTTAGGGTTGAACCGCATAAAGAATGACTTGAATACGATCAATCCGGGTAAACCGTATTTTCTGAAAAGCGCCAATCCGGTGGATACGGTTGCCTGGCATAAAAGCGACTTATTCGTACAGACGGATTTGGCTAAGACCCTACAACGGATACAGGCGCAGGGACGGGCCGGTTTTTACGAAGGTGAAACGGCTCGTTTACTGGCCGAAGAGATGCAGCGCGGCAACGGGTTGATTACGGAAGAGGACCTCAGGAATTACCACTCCGTCTGGCGCGATCCGATTCAGGCCAAGTATAAGAACTACACGGTAATCACCATGCCGCCTACCTCCAGCGGGGGGGTAGCGTTGGTGCAGCTGATGCGGTTTACGGAGCCGTATCCGTTACGTCGCTGGGGCTGGAACCGGGATTCGACCGTACAGGTGATGATCGAAGCCGAACGGCGCGTGTATGCCGACCGGGCTAAATTTCTGGGTGATCCTGATTTTGTGAAGGTGCCCGTCGACAAGCTGACAAGCGTCGATTACCTCAAAAGCCGGTGGACTGACTTCTCCTTTGCGAAAGCGACCGACAGCAAAGCCGTGAAAGGAGGCAGTATTCCGGGTTACGAAAGTCTGGAGACAACGCACTTTTCGGTAGTAGACAAAGACGGGAACGCCGTCAGCATCACAACGACCCTGAACGGTGGCTATGGGAGCCGGGTGGTGATTGGTGGCGCTGGCTTCTTTATGAACAACGAGATGGACGACTTTAGCGTCAAGCCGGGCGTACCGAACATGTTTGGCTTGATTGGCAACCAGGCGAATGCCATTGCTCCCCATAAACGAATGCTATCATCCATGACGCCCACGATTCTGGAAAAAAACGGCAAACTCTTCATGGTAGTCGGAACGCCCGGCGGGTCAACGATCATTACGTCGGTTTACCAAACGATCCTGAACGTAATCGAACACGGCATGACGATGCAGCAGGCGGTGAATGCCTTAAAGTTTCACCACCAATGGTTACCCGATAAAACTACGTTTGAAAACGGCGCGTTCTCCGACGCTACCATACAGGCCTTGCAGAACCGGGGTTACGTATTGGAAAAGCTGACGAACACGCTCGGTCGCATGGACTGCGTGTTGATCCGGCCGGATGGCTCTTACGAGGGCGCATCCGATCCGCGTGCCGATAATACCGCGCGGGGATATTAACAAAGTAGGTGCAGTCAGGAAGTAGCTAACTATCCACTGCACCTGCTTCACCATCCTTAATCCAAGGCGTTTTTGAGCTGTTTGGCTTGTTCCTTGTGCTTTTTGTCGTCGTCGAGGACCTTCCTAGCGAAGGTTTTAACGGCGTCGGCAGGGGCGTCGTCCTCCAGGTCATCGGCGGCATCGAGTGCGTCGTCATTAAGAGAAGCCATGTAGTCGAGGTACTGAACGTCAAATTCAGTACCGGCTTTCATATCGTTCATCTTGTTGACGTAGTCCTTACTTTTATTTGTCAGCGTAGTGGGCAGGACTACGTTCATCTGCTTAGAAGCTGCCTGTAGTGCCCGGTCGTCGCGCTGATGATCGTTCATGACCGTTCGGGCATAGGCTTTGACCTCAGGATTCGTTGCTTTCTGCGTAGCGAGTTGGCTAAGCTCATATTCCGTCATGCTGGTATTGGCCAGCTCAACCATATATTGGGCTACTTTCTTGGCCTCTTCTTTGGCATCGCTGCTAACGGCAACCGCCTGTTTGTCGATACGTTCCTCATTGATCTTGTTGGCCTTTTCAGCACTATCGTTACTCGATGTGCAGCCATACGCCAATCCGAGGCTGAGGCTAAGTAAGGCAAATGGGCTAAGTCGCATGGTATGTAATAAAGCGTACGTAGTAAAAACTCACAACAACGGCGCTTGTTTGCAAGTCACCGCAGGCAGTGTCTGAACAGTATATCGAACGATCAGTTAACTGCACTTTTTAACTCTATTGCCTTGTCCATGTCCTGCTGGTTGACGGCCATCAGGTTTTCGATAAAACTCATCAGGGCAGGTTTGTCGGTGTTATTGATCAGGTTCCTGGCCTTACTAACTGAATTGTCGTTCAGTTCGGCCATAAACCTCAGGTACTGTTTGTCAAAATCGGGGCCGGGTTCTTCTTGCTGAAGCATGGCTACCATCGCTTGGCTGTCGTCGGAGAGTGCGGTTGGAAGACCGATTCTGTATTGCCGGGCCTGCGTCGTCAGCGCTCGCCTTTTTTCGAGGCTGTACTGGCGAACGATCTGCCGGGCGAAATCTTTTACGGTAGGCGTCGCAGCGCGTTGGCTGGCTAGTTCGCTCAACTTAAACTTCGTCAACTCGGCATTCGACAAGTCAACCATGTATTTTGCTACGTTCTCCTGACCGGTTTCCGAACTGGCCGATACGCTTTGCGCCGTATACGGCTCCCCGCGCTCTATATTCTTTTTGTTGACTTCCTGGGTGATTTGAGTACTATCCTGCGTTGATGAGCAGGCGTTTGTTAAAAAGACTATTGAAACTAGTAAACAACCGATGATTTGATTTCTCATGACCATGCTACTTTAAGAGAGTAGTCGTTCGGTTAACGGGCTGTTCCAGGCATTGTTTTGAAGAGTTAATACGTAATTACGCATTCGTTTGCAGCAGTGTTAGCCAGGCTTCACGTACGTTGTTTTCGGCCAGTAGCTGCCTGGCGCGGAGGTGAAGTAAGTCGGGGAGATACTGGCAACCGGACCTGGCTTCGTCGAACAGCTCGTTCAGGACGCCAGAGGCTCGGAACTCATTCACTTCGACCGTGGAGGGGAGGGCTGCAAAGCTTCCCAGCTTGCCTAAGTCATTCCCCGTGAGAATCGCGCTGGTACGTATGGTCGCAGGCATCTGATCGACACCGATGCCTGCCTTCGGGCGGGCCACTTCAAACAAGGCATTACCGTGCGCACGAGCGTACCAATCGCCACCCATTCGGCCGATCAGGTCAAGGCGATGCGGGTCAATAGCGCCGTTTTTGCTGAAAATAGCGTCGTGCAGATGGGCCATAACTACCTCGCAAACTACCAGATGACCCGCACCCGGCTTTTCTCCCCCAGTCGGAATGATTTGCCGAACGACACACTCATAAGCGGCTGGCGATTCGGCTACTCTGGGCGGACGAACCCGGTCAGACGGTACCGCAGTAAACCCTGCCTTGTCAAACTCATTAATCCCTCGTTCAAACTCCGCGCTGGCCAGCGACATCTGCTCAACCATCGCGTAGTTGACGATATTGATAACCACTTCGCCAATTTCTTCCACGTTCAGCAGCGTGTGCTTTTTATGTCCATGCCGGTTGATGCTTGGGGCAAATACCAGCGTTGGCGGGTTGTACCCAAAAATATTGAAGAAGCTGAACGGGCTCAGGTTGACGTTGCCTGCGGTATCAATAGTGCTGGCGAAAGCAATGGGCCGCGGGCCGATCGTACCGATCATGAACTTGTAAAATTCATTCGGTTGCAGATCGGCGGGGTTGATGGTTCTCATAGATGACTAGTTTGGTGCCGAACGTTGAGTGCGGTAATACAATTGAACGCCAAACCCGAGGCTTATCGAAATGGTTCGACCGGTGCTGCTTCCGAAACCGGGTGCGTACATCGATGGTGGTGCCGACGGATCATAGCCAATTGTTAATCCAGCCCCCAGCCGGGCAGTTGTATGAAGCTCGAACCGATCGGATAAGCGCATAATACCACCAACATGCGGTTCAATACCCACAACGGCCTTAGTTTGGGTCGGCAGCGAACGTGTATAATCGCCGTAGGTTGCCCCCGGAAACGTAAAGCTACCCCCTTGCTGATACACCGAAATGATACCCTGCCAGCCGACCAATACGTTTTTCTTATTTATCCGGTCGGTGCCTACTTTCACGTAGAAACCTTCGTATGCCTGATTAATATTACGTAATACAGTATTTGTTGTAAGACTGGCGTATCCCGGCTGAATGGTTAGCGTATTCTTTACTAGTGGAATTTTAAGGGTTGGCTCAAGCAGCACCGCCTGCCGAAACAGCGGCCACCCGTTCGTTGCGGTCAATATTAATTTAGTCGCATCAAGGCCAATGAGTACTGATCTGTCTGTCTGTGATAGACCGACCATGGGCCAGAGCAATAATAAACAGGTAATGACGCGGTTCATGGCTGGAGGTAAACGGTAATGCCTGTAACATCGGGGCCGGGCGATTTGAAAATACCTCCGCCTTCATAATTCAGAAACGCACTAGCTTGAGGGAAGGTAGTTCTCAGAATACTCTTCCTAGCAGGCGCAGCCAGATTAAACACGTAGCCGCACTTAGTGCTTTGATACGAGAAGGTTCGTTGATACCGCACAGTTAGCGTATCTGTGCGGCTCGCCTGAACAAACACATACGTAGTACTATCCGCGTTCAGTGAAAGAGGCAACGAAATGAGGCTGTCGGCTGGAACGTTTGATCGATTCAACGTCCCGTTAAGACTACTAATTTGCGAAAAAGCAACGCGATTAACAGGAGCAGACGGGGGACGAGTGATTAAAATCGTAAGCGAAGGCTCACCGTCTGGGCCACAACGCTCACAGCTATTTAAGCCACTGATAACGAATAGACCAACGCACGAAAGATAAAGACAGCGCATAGCGAAAATAAGAACCTACGTTAGTCGAGCCGTTGTATGGCTGGCAAAACTTTGCCTGATACCTCGCCTAACTCAACCCGAACGCCATTCGAAAAACCCCACCCCCGAAGCCCAACCACATCGCCATCTTCCAGAAACGTTCGGGTTGAACCGTCTGGCAAATGAAGGGGGCGCGTGCCGTTCCAGCTTAGTTCGAGCAGTGAACCGTAACTGCCGGGTGTGTCGCCGGAGACTGTACCGGTTGCCAGTACATCACCAATTTGTAAGTTGCAGCCGTTAACCGTATGATGCGCAATCATCTGGGCAAAGCTCCAATACAGGTATCTGGCGTTGGTACGACTGATAACGACTTCATCGCCACCTTCAGGACGTACTATAACCTCCAGGTTTAGGTCGAAATGACTGGATGAACTCTCTTGCTTCGTTGGCTGTAAGTAAGCAAGTGGCCTTGGCTCCTGGGCAGAACCTGAGACGCGAAAGGGTTCAAGATCATCGAGCGGAACTACCCAGGCGGACATGGACGAGCCGAAGTTTTTTCCTAAAAACGGACCCAGGGGCTGGTATTCCCACCGTTGAATGTCCCGCGCCGACCAGTCGTTGAACAACGTAACCCCGAATATGTATTCTTCCGCTTCATCGGCCGAGATTGGTTGCCCCAATGGGTTGCTTTTGCCAATGATCAAGCTTAACTCCAACTCAAAATCCAGCGCCTGCGACGGACCAAAAGTAATCTGCCCATCCTGCATGAACTGACCCTGCGGCCGACGAATGGCCGTTCCGGACACGACAATGGATGACGCACGACCGTGATAGGCAACGGGTAACTGTCGATAGTTGGGTAGCAGCGGATCTGCATCGGGGCGGAACATTCGCCCTACGTTCTCGGCGTGGTGGATGCCCGTGTAAAAATCGGTATAGTCACCAATTCGCACGGGGAGATGCATGGTTACGCGCGACTGGTGGATAAATACCTGATCATGAACAGCAGTAACAACGGCATTCTCATCGCTGAGCAGCGCTTTCAAATGTTCGTTCACTGCGTGCCATACTGGCTTACCTAACGTAATGAAATCATTCAGGTAAGGTTTGGCAAATACAGTCGGGTCGAACTCAAGTTGGTCGAAATAGCCGAGCAGGCCAACAATCTCTAAATCGAGCACGTACTCGCCAACTTTTACGCCCACACGCGGGCTGGCAATGTCGTAGCTAAAAATTCCGTACATCATAACGCAGACAGCAAACCCGGCTACTCACTCATGTTCATGTAAATCGAATCCATAATCCGCACGAAGTGCTGATAATCTTCATCGCTCAGATCGCCCCAGCCTTTCCGGCGCATGGCTGATACAACAGGTAAGACCTGCCCATGTTTGGTTTCACCCGCTGGCGTTAGGTAAACCAGAAACTTACGCCGATCGGTATCGGCCATACGGCGCTCGGTAAGGCCTTTCTGGCAGAGGATGTCGATAATACGGGTGACGGTTGGGGCGTCTTTGGTGGTTAGTTCAGATAAGGAGTTTTGACTGATACCCGGATTGCGGAACAGGTGATCGATTACCACCCATTGATCAACAGTCAGATCGAAACCCGCGTCGTTGAACTGCTTTTGCAGCGCGTTCCTGATCTTCTTAATGGTGGTGTCAATCTTGAAAAAATATGCCCTCGTGTCAGATGGGTGAGTCATCGTTAGGAAACAGGAACCGGTTAATAGTTGGCCGTAATCAAGGATTACAGACAAAAATAGCCCAAACTAGCTGACTAACAATTCTTCTAACTTTTCCTCAATCTCCGGCACCGAATGGAATAGCTGTTCGTACGACTTGATTACGAAGTACTGCTCCTGAAAATGGTCGATGATGTACGGCGTTTTCAGCAAGGTTTCGACATCGTATGGAATGCGTTTCGGTACGTCGCTCTCCAGGCTGTAGATCGTTTCACCAGGTGACGACAATATACCACCTCCGTAGATGCGCAGACCCTCTGGTTCCTGAATCAAGCCGAACTCAACGGTGTACCAGTACAGCCGGGCAATCATTTCGATAGACTCTTCGTGGTCCACGAACTTCAGGGCAATGTGGCTCAACGCGGCCAGGAAATCGCAGAAGTGCTGATTCGTCAATACCGGAACGTGACCAAACGTATCGTGAAACATGTCTGGCTCGGGCAAATAATCGAGCTGATCCCGACGACGGAGCCAGGTCGTTGCCGGAAACTGCCGATCGGCCATCAGCTCAAAAAACTCCCGGTTCCCAATCAAGCCGGGTACGGCGATAACCCGCCAGCCGGTTATCGGCAGAAGTCGAGGGTTCAGGTCACGTTCAAAATTTGGAATCTTGTCGTTCGGAAAACCCGTTGCGACAATTCCATCCATATAAGCCTGACTAGCCCGGCCCGGCAGACGCTCCATCTGCCGCTCGAACAAGAGCTTCCAAACGGCCTGATCGTCGGCGCTATATTTAGAATAATCCTGAGTCATGGTTTTGAGGGAGCCAGTAGCAAGGAGATAGAAGTGAGAATACTCGCACCGGATGAATTCTCACTTCTATCTCCTCGTTACTGGCTCCTTTTTGTTACAACGTTCCCCGCAGTTCTTGCTCCCGCTCGATGGCTTCGAAAAGGGCTTTGAAATTGCCTTTTCCGAAGGAACGGGCTCCTTTGCGCTGAATGATCTCGAAAAATAGCGTTGGGCGAGGGCAGACTGGCTTCGTAAAGATTTGAAGCAGATACCCCTCGTCGTCACGATCGACCAGAATACCTAATGGACGTAACGTCGCGATTTCTTCGTCGATCTGACCGACGCGGTCGGCCAGGTCATCGTAATACGCGTCCGGAACACTCAGGAACTCAACCCCGCGGTCGCGCAGGGCGATCACCGTTTCCACAATGTTATCGGTGGCTACGGCAATGTGCTGAATGCCGGGACCACCGTAGAAGTCGAGATATTCTTCAATCTGCGACTTCTTTTTACCCTCCGCTGGTTCGTTGATTGGGAATTTAACGCGGCCGTTACCGTTGGTCATCACCTTGCTCATAAGCGCGGTATAATCCGTCGAAATGTCTTTATCGTCAAACGAGACTAGTTGCTGGAAGCCCATAACGTCGGCGTAGAACTGCATCCAGGTGTTCATTTCGTTCCAGCCGACATTGCCTACCATGTGATCAACGTATTTCAGTCCCGCATCGGGTGGGCAATACGTCGGATTCCAGGCTTTGTAACCGGGCAGGAAAATGCCGTTGTACTGGCTGCGCTCAACGAAAAGATGCACCGTGTCGCCATAGGTATGGATGCCCGACCGAACGACGTAACCGTTCTCGTCTTCGTCGCGGGTGGGCTGCATAAAAGCTTTGGCACCCCGGCTGGTGGTTTCTTCAAACGCTTTGGTGGCATCATCCACCCAGAGCGCCACAACGCGGACGCCATCGCCATGCTGGTCAATGTGTCGACCTATTTCTGAGTTACCGTGCAGAGGTGATGTGAGCACAAGCCGAATTTTTCCCTGCTGTACTACGTACGATTCACGGTCTTTCAACCCAGTAGCCAATCCCGCGTAAGCCACCGGCTGAAAGCCAAACGCCGTCTGGAAATAATGTGCCGACTGGCGGGAGTTACCTACGTACAGTTCGAGGTAATCGGTACCATTCAGAGGCAGAAAATCGGTTGGCTCTGTCGTTCCGGTTCGTGGTTCAAAAATGTCTACTGCTTCCATGTTTTGTTGATGTGTAAAGCGGGCGAAATCCCGCTGCGTTAACTGACCTGCAGGTTTCCACCCGCTTCACGCTAATTACTCTAACCAGGACTTCCAATACTTGCCATCATCAAGTCGCATTGCCTGCTCGGTTACCATCAGCGGGCGGAACGTATCGACCATGACGGCGTATTCCTGCGTTTCTTTCTTGCCGATGCTACGTTCCATCGCGCCCGGTGCTGGTCCGTGCGGGATACCGCCGGGATGCAACGTGACGTGCCCTGGGGCAATGTCGTTTCGGCTCATAAAATCGCCATCTACGTAATAAATGACCTCGTCGGAGTCGATGTTTGAGTGGTTATACGGTGCTGGAATCGCTGATGGATGATAATCGAACAGGCGGGGCACAAACGAACACACCACGAACGTATCGGTCTGGAAGGTCTGGTGCACTGGTGGCGGCTGATGAACACGCCCCGTTATCGGCTCGAAATTGAAAATCGAGAAGCCGTACGGATAATTGTATCCATCCCAACCCACCACATCGAACGGATGACTCGCATACACCAGTGAGTGCAGAGAACCCTGCTTTTTGATTTTCATCAGAAAATCGCCGACTTCATCGTGCGTTTCCAGATCGCGTGGCCGGATGATGTCGCGTTCGCAGAATGGCGAGTGTTCGAGCAACTGACCGAAGTGGTTCCGATACCGTTTTGGCGTATAAACCGGCGAGCGCGATTCAACGTACAAGAGTCTGTTATCCGACGTATCAAATTCGATCTGGTAGATCATACCCCGCGGGATCACGAGGTAGTCACCGTACTGAAACGGAACGGTTCCGAACAGCGTCCGCAGTCGACCCATGCCCCGGTGAATGAACAGCATCTCGTCGGAATCCGCATTCTTGTAGAAGTAGTTCGTCATGGATTGGCGGGGAGCCGCTAACCCAAAAATCAGGTCATTATTAACAAGCAACGGCACCCGGCTTTCAATAAAATCGTCGGTCGGCTCAACGTTGAACCCAATCAGCTTCCGGGCCAGCATATTTTTCTCGACGGCCATCTTCGGCGTCATGTCAACGCTCTCCAATACGTCGCGCACCATCGTTGGCCGATGCACATGATACAGCAGCGACGACATACCGTCGAAGCCGATGGTACCAAAAAGCTGCTCGTAGTATAGTCCAGAATCATCAGGCTTAGCGAACTGCGTGTGCCGTTTGGGAGGAATCTGGCCGAGTGAGTGGTAGAATGGCATAACGTATCGGTACAGCTTTAGTCTGGCCAATCCAGGGGTGAATCAGCCAGACGTTCAAGCCTCTTGTTGATGAAGTATGATACTTGTTAAAGCAATAATTGTTTAACGTACAATTATAACGCTAACGGCAGGAAATTGTATGTTGCGCAGAAATAATTTTATTAAAAATTGATTGCGCGGGTAAAAGCACTATACTGAGCCTTCGGGTAGGTAGCCGTACCGCTTTTCTATAACTTTGACCGGGCGGTGCTGTAAGTAGACCACTGCCCTAAGACAGACATTTTTATACTGATTATTTATAATTAAAATGCAACCAACACTTCTAATCCTGGCGGCCGGCATGGGTAGCCGCTACGGTGGTGTCAAACAGCTTGACCAGTTTGGTCCGCACGGCGAGACAATCATCGACTATTCCTTATTCGATGCGATCCGGGCGGGTTTCGGAAAAGTAGTCTTCATAATCCGCGAAGAACTACGTGACGATTTCGAAGAGGTATTTAATCAGAAACTAGCTGGGAAGATTGAGGTCGATTATGCCATACAGGCGCTAAGCTCGTATGTTCCGGATGAACTGGGAGAGGTAAAACGTACGAAACCCTGGGGCACCGGGCACGCCATGCTGTGTGCGAAAGACCACGTGAATACCCCCTTTGCCGTTATCAATGCCGACGATTTTTATGGGCTCGAAGCCTTCCAACTGATTGGCAACTTCCTGAAAACCGATACGGATGACCAACTGCATGCTATGGTTGGTTACGAGGTGAAGAACACACTGTCGGAGAATGGCTCTGTATCGCGGGGCGTGTGTGCCGTGAGCGAAAACGGTAATCTGGCTTCTGTTATCGAACGTACTAAAATTTACGAGAAAGACGGCCGGATTGTGTACGAAGAAGGGGAGGGCATTACGCCTTTATCGCCGGATACGCCAGTTTCGATGAATTTCTGGGGTTTCAAGCCCAGTGTGTTTCCGCTCGTGCAACATCAGTTTGAAAGCTACGCTTTTGCAAACATCAACTCACCTAAGGCTGAGTTCTATATACCAACTGTTATGACGAATTTGATTCAAACCGATACGGGGCACTGCAAGGTATTCCGCAGCCGGTCGGCCTGGTTTGGCGTAACCTACCCCGAAGACAAGCCAACGGTGCAAGCGTCGCTCAAACAACTACATGACGAAGGGGTTTATCCTGATAAATTGTGGTAGTTATCAAAGATTAACGCTAAGCCCTAGCTCACATTAAACACCGCTACAAGCAAAAAGGCCCCGCATGGCAATATATGGGACCTTTTTGCTTGGCAATGATGTGAATATCAACTGTTACGTTCGGGGAATTTTTCAACGATTCGCTCGGCTTCTTTGCTCAATTGGGCAGCAATTCGGGCTGGATCGCCTACGGCGTTCTGAACCGAACCACGCCATACGAGTTTACGAGTTCGCGCATCAACCATATCGACCACTAACGTACCAGCCTTATACTGTTCCTGCGTATATTGCTGACTGCCCCAGCCCCACCAGCCAGGTCCCCAGCCACCGTAGCCCCAACGCCCCCATCCTAAATAAGGGCCATAGTAGGGCGAGTTAGGCGTCGATACGGTACGTGTCTTGTCCTCGACGAAAAAGTGATAGCCTACGATCAGATCGGGCCGTGAATTAACCTGCTTCAGGCCTTTGTCGGTGAGCACTTTGCTCATCGTGTTCTCCACATTTTCTGTTGCCAATTGACTATAATATAATGGGTTTTGACCAGCTTTAACGTCCGAATCCATCCAGGCAAACGTTTTGTATTTGCTGAAGTTGACCCGGCTGTTGCTATCAACAACTACCCTGGGGGCACAACTGTAAATTATGGCCAGTAAGCTGGCTATCACCAATATGCGTTTCATAACGTTTGTTGTTTATATGTTTTATATGAAATCTATAGATTAATAGAAATGTTTTATTGCAAGCCTTATAAACACACGGGGCCGACGTCCAGTTAGGATTCGGCCCCGCGTTAAGATATGCATCAGTCAATACGTCGTTTGTCTACTTAACGGCTTACTCAGTTACTGAAGACTAGGGTGCTTTTTGTGCCAATCGGTTACGTCCTGATACGCCTTAGCAACCGCTAATACCTTTCCTTCTTCAAACAGCTGGCCCATAAACGTAATGCTGGTCGGGGTATTCTGCTTTGTAAAGCCATTCGGCAGCACTACGCAGGGATTTCCGGTCAGGTTCGTCAACGTCAGATTACCACCCGCATACGTTGGGCTAACGTAGACGTCGATTTTGGCTTCTTTGAGTTGCTTGTTCATTTCATTGATCAGCTTGGTGCGGGCGCGATTCGCCTGTATGTATTCGACGGCGGGCACAAAGCGCGACGCACGGAATTGATTTGGCCAGGCGTTTTTAAGTTGCCGCACCATCTGATCATCACGGCCTGAACGGGTTAACTCATCAAACGCTGCCGCAGCTTCAACGCCTAATAAAAACGAGATTCGATTGGCCGGTACGCTCGTCGGTAAGTCAAATGGTACTAGCTCCGCGCCCAATTTACGCAGGCTCTCCAGCGTGAGCGAATCATTCGCTTTGCCTGAGTAGTTCGTCTCAAACGCTTTTTTGACGTACCCAATCCGCATGCCTTTTAATGAAGCGGCTGGCGCATACCGGAATGGAGCGGCCATAATGGTGGGGTCATTGCCATCTGGCCCGTAAATAGCATTAAAAACCAGAGCGCAGTCTTCAACCGAGCGGGCAATGGGGCCAATCTTATCCATGCTCCAGCTCAACGCCATAGCCCCGTGCCGACTCACTCGCCCAAACGTCGGACGAAGCCCGGTTGTCCCGCAAATTGTTGACGGCGACACAATAGAACCCAGTGTCTCGGTGCCAATACCGAAGGGTAACAGACCAGCTGAAACGGCCGATGCTGTTCCGGCTGATGAACCACTGGACCCCGTTTCTGGCTTCCACGGATTGCGCGTCATACCCCCAAACCAAACATCGCCCATGGCCAATTCACCCAAGGTGGTTTTGGCGCACAATACGGCTCCGGCTTCCTCTAATCGCTGGATAACGGTCGCATCCTGATTAAGGGTCTGATCTTTATAGGGTACCGATCCCCAGGTTGTTTTGTATCCTTTTTTTGCCAGTAAATCTTTAACACCGTAGGGGATTCCGTGCAACGGACCGCGGTATTTGCCCACGTTTAATTCGGCGTCAGCACGTTTGGCCTGTTGGAGGGCCAGCTCCTCGGTCAGCGTAATCACGCAGAGCAATCTGGGGTTGTACGTTTTGAGTCGATTCAGGAAAAACTGTGTCAGCTCAACTGATGATACCTGGCGTGTCCGAATCAATTCACCCAACTGCCCAACGGTGTAGAAGGCGAGGTCTTCGCGATTTGCGGACAACTTAACTTTACCCGCCGGTGACGCTTTGAAGGACGAGGGGCCAACCGCCATGTTGAAGTCGGCTGGCAGTGGGTTGAAATACAAGGCTGGCGCTACGTCATTCGGCAGTTCAACCTTACGCAACTCCTCATAATTTGTACGAAAATTGGTTAAGTTGCCAAGCATCGAGTCGCGCTCGGCGGGGGTAAACTCCAGGCCGAACAACTGAGCGGCCACCTCCGCCATGTCGGCGGTTATGGGTTTCCGGGTGTCGTTGGGAGCTGTGATGAAGGCGCCGAGCAGGAAGCTTCCTGTGCAGGCGATAAGCAACGTAAGTACCGGTTTTTTCATGCACTAAAAGTAACAAAAGCCTCGTGCAATGTTGTTACCTGCGGAATCAGTAACTGGCTTTCGTCATTGGCAATGATGTAATCTGCCAGAGCAATGCGCTGCTCATCGCTGATCTGTCGATCAATGATATTGAGGACTTCGGCTTCCGAGCGGAACGGATCACGCTGCCGGATTCGGGCCAGTCGCAGGGCCATTGGCGCCTGTACCGTAATGACCCAGTTGAGCGAGTTGTTATCGCCAGCCGCTTTCATAATGGCAGCTTCTTTTAGAACGTAAGGCTTATCGGCATGTTCCTGAACCCAGTCGTCTGTATCGGCCATGACCCTCGGGTGAATTACGCTGTTTAGCCGCGATAGTAGCGATGAATCCGCGAACACCTGAGACGCGACCCAACCCCGATTATAATGTCCGGCAACATCGTACGCATTCGGGCCTAACACACGAATAATATCGGCTTTGAGAATCGGGTCGTGTTCGGTTAACCACTTGGCCCGTTCATCGGCTACGTACACCGGAATGCCCAGCGCCTGGAAAATCTGACATACCACACTCTTGCCCGAGCCAATGCCACCCGTAACGCCTACCTGATAAGGTCGCTTGGCTGGCGTCTGGCTCATCGACGGGTGCGCGTTTTTGGTTTAGATTTTTGCGTCGAAGTGGGTTTTTGCGTAGCGGTCGGGGCCAGTGGTGGCGTCGGTAATGGCGACAGGAGTTCGCCAACTTCGAAGCTTACAGCTACACGATCAGCACTGGAATGAAGGAGCGGATGCCGTAGGTTCGTTAAAGGAACTTCTTCGTCGTAGTTATCGGCAATCCGCTTGCGAGGAATCTTCACAACCAACGTATCGGCCAGGCCGCGAACTAAGCGGGCGGGGCCTTCGACCTGAATCGTACGGGGCGTCAAATTTATTACGCTCGACACCACGTAAGGCGGAACCATATTAATGTGCAGGCTGTCGGGAATTAGCCGGATGGTTTTGGTCATACGTCGGTCAAAATCCATCTCCAGCGTATCGGCCACTACGTAGTTAACCTGCAATTTCTTTACGTGTTCGGCCAGGGCAGCCGTCAACGAAGACGTATTAATAACACTAGCCTGCAGCGGATTCTTGACTACATAGTCAACCGGGTCGACGCGAAACGGAAGCCACGAATGACGTAACAGACCCCAGCCGTCGCTCGATACGTTGACGGTAACCGTACGCGGCAGGGGAGAGGTGGGTATAAACAGCGAATCGTTGTAAACGAAACGTACCGGATACTCAACGTTGAGCGTATACCCTGTTTTGTTCAACGCGTTCAAAAACCAAAACAAAGCCGCAGCCGCTAGGCACAACAAGGCTTTGGTCGGCTGAAACGGTTGCGCGTTTTGTTGAAAATTCAAAGCTGGTCAGTTAGGTAAGTGCAGTGAGCGAAGTTAACGGAGTCCAGGCAATCAGCAAGCTTCTGTTTCCCTGAACACCTGATGAGCCCCTGGCTAATTACAGCTTTTCAGTTTCTATGGGCTTACCGGTGGCTTCGCGGGAAACAGACGTTTTCTCGAAGGTCATCTTCACGCCACGGTCAACTTCCAGCGTAACCGTAGTGCCTTCCACCGAAACTACGCGGCCATGCAGCCCGCCAATGGTAACTACGTTATCGCCTTTCTTCAGGTTTTCGATAAATGTCTTCTGATCCTTCTGCTTTTTCTGCTGCGGACGAATCATAAAGAAATAAAAGACCCCGATGATGGCTACCCAAAGCAATACGTTGTAAAGCATGGGGGTGCCGGAGCCTGCTGCGGCCTGGAGTAGTATCGAATGCATAAGCGGGTTAATTAAGAGGTTTTAGTTGAATCGGTCTTAGGTTTTACCAACGCTCTGAATTGAAGATCGGTCATCGACGGATCGGTGTTGGCGAAAATGGTAATGGTTTTATTCTGCTCGCCACCTTTGCCCCGGCTGTTGAACCGTACCCGCACCGACGATTTAGTTCCTGGTGCTACCGGCTCACGCGGCCATTCGGGTGTTGTGCAGCCACAGGAAGCTGTGATGTTGTTAATAATTAAAGGAAACTCGCCGGTATTCGTAAACTCAAAAACGTGCTCGACCGTATCTCCTTCGGTAAGGGTACCAAAGTCGTAGATGCCTTTTTCCGCAAAAGTGATTTTAGGCATTTTCCCAGAGGCTACTTCCTTAGACGTTTCGCCCTGCTGCCGGTTATCGCAGCTGATCTGCCCAAAACTGACGGCGGTTATCGCTGCAATGAAAAGCCAACGTTTACTATGCATTCCAGGTAAAATTATCAGTAAACTATTCGTTAGGACCGTAAGCAGTTATCGCTGAGCCAGATGACTTGTGGTAATAACTGCTTACGGGCCAGTTCTCTACGCGTTCTGCTGCTTGATTTGCGCCATCAAACGGTCTACATCTTCCAGCAGTCGTTCTGCTTTTTCGCGTGCGTCCTTTACGACGCGCTGCCCTTCGTTTTTCGATAAATTCTCGGGTAGGTCCGCCGAGTTGATCAGGTCATTCAGTAACTGTTCAATCTGCTCTCTGTACTTCGACAACCGGAACGACAGGCGATCGCGGGTAATTTCGCCTTTATCGGGCGCATACAGCAAGCCAATAACAGCACCGGTGGCAATTCCGGTCAGCAAAAAGGTTAAATCACGGCCAATTCTGCTCATTTTTGTAAAGTGCTAAAGTTGTAGGATTACAGAGTTCACCGCGTTCTAAGGGTAGCCAGGCCAACTTTACAACCTTATAACGGAATGACTTTGTAACGCTTATTTATTATCCAGCAAACCTCGTCCGCTTTTCCGAAGACGTCCCGACGTCTGTAGTTTTTCGGAAAGGTTGTCTAGAATTCCATTGACAAACTTACCGCTTTTGGGCGTACTGTAGGCTTTTGCCAGTTCGATATATTCATTAATCGTTACTTTCACCGGAATGTTTGGGAAGTTGAGCAACTCGCAAACCGCCAGTTTAAGAATTATCTTGTCGAGGATGGCTACGCGCTCAACGTCCCAGTTTTTGAGCTGGTCGGTCAACAGCTGTTCGTAGTCCGCATCGTTTTCGAGCGACTTCCCAAACAGGGTCGTCAGAAACAATTCGTCCTCTTCCCAGTCGTCGGTGAGTGGTTCGAGTTGTAATCCCGCTGCACTCTGGGCCGACTTCAGCGTACGAATGGCTAAGCCACGCACCACTTCGCTGTTCTCGGCCCAACTCAGGTCGATTTCAGCCAAGTGATCTCTGATCACCTCGTGCTTAAATACCAATGTTCGCAACACGTACTGTGCCAGCGCCTGATCTTCGTCGGTAGTGTGCGTTTTCTGTTCGCAGTAGGCGCGGTACGTATCATCGGTCTTCAGTGCTTCACGTAACGCCTTGCGAACAAATCCCAGATCTTCGGTCCACGAAATGCCGTGCCGAACGGCTTCGTTGCGGAGCGCCTGGTGTTCGGCCAGAGCTTTTACGACGCTGTTGTCGTTCAAGTCCGACTCAAACGGGAATGGAGCCTCGTCAACATCGCGGTAGCGACGCTCGCGGTCGATGCGGGCGGCATGACCCAACTCAACCAGAAGCAGCAAGATGCGCAGGTAATCGTCGTAGATGCCGTTCACCTGCTTGATCATCATCTGAGCCAGGTGCTGACGGTCTTTCTTGGTACGAATCTGATAGAACAGTAAACCGTCGTTAGCCGCTTTGAGTACCTTTTGGGGAGCGTCTTCGTCCTGAGCGGGCTGATTGGTTTTGATGGCCTCTTCAAACAACAGACCGGCAAGCTTTCGGTAGCCTTCGAGTTGCCGCTTATTCTGCGGCAGCATCGAGTTAAGGTCGGGCTGGAAAAGATCAGCAATGCCATCGAGGGCTAGTTGCTGATTAGAAAATTCGGCCTGTCGAAGGGCATATAACGCCTGCATGACCTTTATTCGGAGTAGTCGCCTGTTGAGCATCCCGCCTAAAAACTAGTAAATCTACCGATAAGAAAAAGAACTGTCTGAACTGGTTGCAAAAATACGGAATCCCGCGTTTTTTTCCCAACCGAAACTATATGGCTTAACCTCTACTTCCTCTTTTATGTTCCCTGTTACGTGGCGATCCGGCCGTTCCCATGCCGTCGCCGTCGCTTCCGTCCTCGCTCTGCTGTCCGGCTGCGGGCCGACCCGCTATGCGTACTTCCAGCCCCAGCGAAATGCCATTGAGCGGCTGGCTTCTCCCTCAAACGAGCTTGTTGCCTCTGCCGATACGTTGCCGGAAGCCAGCCCAATTTCGATGCACACAAGCACAGAAGCATCGAACATCGACGCTGAATCCCCGGCGTCAACGCCTGCCACTGCAACCCGATATCCGGCATTGACACTAAGAATCAGTGCCAGCAGGCATCTGAACCCGGAAAACCATTCGCCAAAGCGGCTGGGTCGGTTGTTTCGCTCGATTCCGGCCGCGCACGTTGCCCCCCGGATGCAGGCCATTGATCACAATAGTACGAATCGACGAACGCATCCTCTGGCGGTAATCGCGCTAGGTGTATCGGTACTGGGCTATGTTCCTCTGTTGTTAGCGGCCAGCGGTACGTTGGTGTGGGTGTTGAGCGTAACGCTGCCACTGGCAGCCGTGCTGATGGGAGCCGCCAGTCTGACAACGATCAATCGCAACAAGGACCGGTATCGGGGCCGGGGCTGGGCCATGGCCGCCATCATGCTCGGAACCGGTATGCTGGGTTTAGCGCTGGTTGCGATTGCCGCCGTGTCCAAAGTCGTTCTTCAGAAATAAACCTCAAAAAAGCACGGATCAATCAGGCGAATGGGTGGATATACCTTTCACTCATTCGCCTGATTGATCCGTGATAATCTGCAACTTTTCGCGGATTCACGGGGTTAGGAACAAAAAGCGGTTCGGTCACCTGTGAAAGCACTTTCCTATCTTAATAAATACCTTCTCAAGTACAAATGGTACCTCATTCTGGGAACGGTATTTACTATCATTTCCAATCTGTTCGGCATCTTTCCGGCGCAACTGGTCCGGTACGCGCTTGACCTGGTGCGCGAGACGCTCGACATCTATTATCTCTACGATAAATCGCCCTTACAATCCGCTCTTTACGACGTCTTTGGCTTTAGTATTCTGCTCTTCGGGGTACTGACGCTCGTCATGGCGTTGCTGAAAGGATTCTTTCTGTTCCTGGTCCGCCAGACGCTGATTGTGATGTCGCGGCACGTGGAGTACGACCTGAAAAACGAGATTTACGATCACTACCAGACGCTGCCGCTGAGTTTTTACCGTCAACACAATACCGGCGATTTGATGGCACGTATTTCGGAAGATGTCAGCAAGGTACGCATGTACGTTGGGCCGAGTATTATGTATGGGCTAAATCTGATCGTGCTGTTCATCCTGGTCATTACGTACATGGTGAGCATCAATGCTCGCCTGTCGCTCTACGTACTGTTGCCCTTGCCAATTCTGTCGGTAGCGATTTACATTGTCAACAACATCATCATTCGTCGGTCGGAGGAAATTCAGCGGAGCTTATCGAGGCTATCGACCTATGTGCAGGAGGCTTTCTCGGGCATTCGGGTATTGAAAGCCTTTGTGCAGGAAAACAATTCGGCGGCCAAGTTTGAGGTCGAAAGTGACGAATACCGGTCTAAATCGCTCAGTTTGACGCGGGTCGATTCGCTGTTTTTCCCGATTGTTGCCATTCTGGTCGGCCTGAGCAACGTATTGGTGGTGTTTGTGGGTGGTCAGGAGATTCTGGCGGGGCGGCTGACACCGGGTAATATCACCGAGTTTATCCTGTACGTGAACATGCTGACCTGGCCGGTGATGGCCCTCGGCTGGACAACCAGCCAGACGCAGCGGGCAGCTGCCTCGCAGGAACGTATCAATGAGTTCCTGAACATCAAAACTGATATTATCTCGCAGAAAGATATTCAGCACACCATCCAGGGTGAGATTGAGTTTAAGAACGTTCGCTTCGTCTATCCAGACTCGGGTATTATCGCCATTGACAATTTCTCGATGCACGTTCGTTCGGGTGAAACCGTAGCTATTTTAGGTACGACCGGCTCGGGTAAAAGTACCCTGGCTAACCTGCTGACGCGCATGTACGACGTATCGTCGGGTGAGATTCTGGTTGATGGCATTCCGATCAAAGATTACAACCTGAACACGTTACGGGGCCAAATGGGCTACGTACCGCAGGACGTATTTTTGTTCTCCGAAAGCATCAGTAACAACGTTCGTTTCGGTAAGCCGGATTTACCGCAGGATCGGGTCGAACAGGCTGTGCGCGATGCCGACTTATACCAGAACGTCATCGACTTCCCTGAGCAGTTTGAGACGCGGGTGGGCGAACGGGGCGTTACGTTATCGGGTGGACAAAAGCAGCGGCTGAGTATTGCCCGTGCCATTGCCCGTAATCCCAAAATCCTGATTCTGGACGACTGCTTATCGGCGGTCGATACCAATACGGAAAACATTATCCTGAATAACCTCCGACGCATCATGGCCGATCGTACATCGGTAGTTATATCGCACCGTGTATCGTCGGCTAAACTGGCGGATTATATCATCATGCTCGACGACGGCAAGATCATTGAGCAGGGCACACACGAAGAGTTACAGGCGCAAAACGGTGCTTACCGCGAACTATACGAGAAGCAGCTTCAAACCGAAGAGGTTTAATTTGCTCTCCCTGAGGGTGCAAAGGAGTAACGGGTTGTTCCAGTTGGCGTAGGTTCCGTGTCAAGCCTGGAAGAATGGGCGTAGGCGCCAGACGCCATTTGAAGATCTGTGCAACTTTCCCGAACTAGTTTAAACCAAGGCCAGCCGGTTGGGTTTTAAGCGGTATGGCAGACGCATTACGTTTAGAACTATACACCCCTGTTATCGACGACCGCCCGGTATTTGTATCGGGTAATTTTAATGACTGGCACCCCAATGCCAATGGCTTTCAGCTTCAGTCAGCCGGGCCGGGTCAGTACTATTTTGAGTTTCCTGCAGATTTACCTTTGTCTGATACCGTTGAGTATAAGTATACTAAAGGAGGCTGGGATCACGTCGAGTTAAACTCGGCTGGCGAAGGCGTGCGGAATC
Source organism: Spirosoma fluminis (assembly GCF_054778895.1). Lineage (NCBI taxonomy): Bacteria > Pseudomonadati > Bacteroidota > Cytophagia > Cytophagales > Cytophagaceae > Spirosoma > Spirosoma fluminis. The sequence continues at coordinate 506,599 of NZ_BAAGZD010000003.1, read as the reverse complement.
GCGTTATGGCGACCAAAAAGCACGATGAGGCTGATATTGTACCGCACTGGCGATGGTTTGGGCAGCCCTTCAATTCCGAGTTTTTGCCGAAGGTGGTGGATGAAGAGTTTTATTTACCACAACTAGATACCAACCGCCGGATTAATGTGCTGCTTCCGCACGACTACGAAGCGCATCCTGATAAAAGATATTCGGTGCTTTACCTCAACGATGGACAGAACCTGATTGGCGAGGGCGCTGGATATGGCAGCTGGCACGTTGAAGAAAAGATGGCCATATTGGCTAGTCGTGGCCGTCATGATGTTATTCTGGTAACGATCGATCACGGGCAGGAACAGCGCATACAGGAGTATACAGTTGAAAAAACGCGCATGGCGGGTCGGGCTCGTGGCCGGGAGTATTTGAAATTTATTCGAGATACCCTCAAACCTGTGATCGATGCCAAACTGCGCACTTCACCCGGTGCCGAAAATACCGGAATTGGAGGTAGCTCGCTGGGAGGGCTTATTAGCATTTATGCCGGTTTAATGCATCCTAACGTGTTTGGACGGCTCATGGTCTTTTCGCCATCGCTCTGGATTTCGCCAAAGATTTATTTTGAAGCCATTAAGTTTGAAGCTCCGGTTCCTATGCGCGTGTTTGCGTACGGTGGAGAAGCAGAATCAAAATACATGGTGGCTAACCTTGAACGCTTCAAGGAGGCCTTAGTAAAACAACAGTACGGAGGTAATCCGATTGACGTGTACGTATCAATATACCCCCAGGGCACTCACGAAGAAACTCATTGGAGCCGCGAATTCCCCAGAGCGATTGAGTGGCTATTTTACGGCGAACATTACGATGCAAATTAATATAGACCCTCAGTCTCTCTTTGGTGGAGACGTCGTTATTCCGGTTGTAAAGACCGACGAATTGGCCGATCAGCTGATTTCAATCGCTGAACGGCTGAGCCTGCCTGCTTCGGTGCTGCAGCGCGATTTCAAAGCTGAGTTGAAAGAAACCTTAGTTCTGTATGCACCTCACGGTACGAAAACATATCTGTTAGGCCTGGGCAAGAATCCACAAGCTATGGATTGGTTGCGGGCGTTTCGAAAATTGTTTTTTGATCAGAAAGTAAAGCTGTCCGAACAGGTTAGCGTTGATCTGGCTGACTTTGGAGGAGACCTAGTAGAATCTATTGTCGTCGGTGTTCGCGGGGGCGCTTACGATCTTGGACTTTACCAAACCGAGAAAGCTGATGGCCCAGTCTTTTATTCGGACGGTGGTCGCCTGTCGATTCATATTGCACCCGATCAAAAAGAGCGGGCAGAGCAGGCATTAAAGCAGGGCGAAGCGCTTGCTCAAACCCAGCGCGAAATCCTCGATCTGATGAATGCGCCCGCCAATTACAAGCGGCCACAGACGTTAGCCGACTGGGCGGAAGCATCGGGTAAACAGCATGGCTATGACGTAACGATATTTGATAAAGCCGAACTTGAAAAGCAAGGCTTTGGCGCTTTGCTGAGCGTTAGCCATGGGAGCGACGTACCACCTGTACTGATCATTGCCGAATACAAACCGGAAGGCGTAAGCGAAGCGCCCAAAGTTGGTCTGGTTGGCAAAGGCGTTACGTTCGATACGGGGGGCGTGTCCATTAAGCCGTCGACGAGTATGCACCTCATGAAGAGCGACATGGGCGGGGCTGCCGCCGTGCTGGGTACCGTGGAGGTTGCGGCTAAGCTCAAGTTGCCGGTCCACGTAATTGGTATTGTTCCATCAACGGAAAACTCGACGGATGGCCGCTCCACCAAGCCGGGCGACGTAATTACCTCCTATAGCGGAAAAACCATTGAAGTGATCGATACCGATGCCGAAGGGCGGGTGATTCTGGCGGATGGCCTGAGTTACATGATGCGCCATTTTCAGCCTGATGTGCTGATTGATCTGGCAACGCTGACCGGCAGCGTAATCGCTACACTAGGCTATCATGCCGCCGGACTGTTTACGCCGAACGACGAGTTAGCCAGCCAACTGACTGCGGCTGCCGATCGTACGGGTGAGCGATTGTGGCGTTTGCCGGTCTGGGATGCCTATAAAGAAGACATTAAATCGGATGTTGCCGACGTAAAGAACTTCCACGGCAAACCGGTCAACGGAGCCATTGCCGCGGCCAAGTTTCTGGAAGTGTTTACGGAAGGTCACCCGGCCTGGGCGCATCTGGACATCGCCGGGATGGCTTTTGCGGATACAGAATTTGGGTCACAAAAGAACGCTACCGGCTTTGGCATCAGGCTGTTGATTGATTATTTACAGAAATTGGCCTAGTTTACGCGATCAGCGGTTATTCAGTACCGCTAACAAGATGCTGTAAATGAAGTTTGTCCTATAGATAAGCGCTTCAATCTGACTCGATACTTTTTCCCGATATGAGCCAATTGTCTTTTTTGTGCATTGCTACCTTCTTCAAAGGTCAAGAGTTCATGCGTACCTGTAAAGAACTAGGCCATAACGTGTACCTGCTGACGGATCAGAAACTGGCTGATGCCGACTGGCCGCACGAAGCCATTACGGAAATGTTCTTTCTGCCTTCGCCCAGCAATGCGGCCGAAGATCTGGAACGCATGCTTGTCGGCCTGGCGCATGCTATGCGGTCGCGCTGGATTGATCGGGTTGTAGCCTTAGACGATTTCGATGTGGAGAAAGCCGCGCTTATCCGCGAAACCTTCCGAATTGACGGCATGGGGCAAACCACGTCCCGCTATTTCCGGGATAAACTGGCGATGCGTACGCGTGCCGCCAGGGCTGATATTCGGGTACCGGCGTTCAGTCCGCTTTTTCACGACGAAAGTATCACCCATTTTTTGCGCACAACCGAAGCGCCGTGGCTCATCAAACCACGTTCGGAAGCGTCGACAACGGGTATCCGAAAGGTTCACTCGCTGGAAGAAGCCTGGGATGCTGTGCATGCGCTGGGCGATCAGCGGTACCAGTACCTGATCGAAGAGTTTAAACCGGGTAAAGTTTACCACGTCGACAGCTTATCGGTGGAGGGCCGGGCGGTATTCAGCCGGGTGAGTCAGTATCTGGCTACGCCGATGGAAGTGGCACATGGCGGTGGGGTATTTCGGACCACTACGTTAGCCGACGATGAGCTGGAAGCCACGGCGTTACGTCAGTTGAACAACCAGGTACTGGAAGCGTTCGGAATGCGCTACAGTGCCTCACATTCAGAGTATATTCGGGGCGATCACGACGGCGAACTGTATTTTCTGGAAACGGCTTCCCGGGTTGGTGGCGCGCACATTGCTGAGATGGTTGAGGCTGCGTCGGGCGTGAACCTATGGCGGGAGTGGGCGAAGCTCGAAACGGCGATGGCGTTGAAAGAACATTACGTACCACCGGTTAACGAGCCGCATCACGCCGGATTAATTGTTTCGCTGGCCCGGCAGCAGTGGCCCGATCTGGCCGGTTTTACCGAGCCCGAAATCTGGTGGCGTATGCATAAGGAGTATCACGTCGGCCTGATCGTTCGTTCCGATGACCGAAGCCGAGTTCTAGAGTTACTGGACGATTATATGCGCCGGATCAACGACGATTTCCACGCGTCGGCACCGGTGCCCAATAAGGCAACGAGCTAGAGGTCTACGCTTTGGGTTCGATCAAATCCCACAGGTTGCCATATAAATCTTCGAATACCGCCACAGTGCCATAAGGCTCTTCGGCAGGCTGGCGCACAAACCGAACGCCCTTTTCGAGCATGGTGTTGTAATCCCGCCAGAAGTCGTCGGTATGCATGAACAGGAAAACGCGCCCGCCAGTCTGGTTACCGATGCGACTTCGCTGTTCGTTGCCAACGCCTTTGGCAAGCAGCAGTCCGCAGGAACTTTCGCCTTGTGGTGCTACCCGAACCCAGCGTTTGGTATCGCTCAGGCGGGTATCTTCCAAAAGAACGAAATTGAGTTGTTGGGTATAAAACTGGATGGCTTCGTCGTAATCGTCGACGACTAAAGCCAGTTGAATAAGCCGTTGGTTCATTTTTTGTCAATCTTTTCTAATAACCCCACCATCATCTCCTTGAAATAATCGCCATTATACGGGCCGAACCAGTTCATGTCGCGGGTTTCGTAGGTCGTGCGGTTGTAATATTTATCGGGTGTTACGTAGCCAATGTAGCCGCCGTCGAAGCTGGTAACCATTACGTTAAGTCCTTTCTGGTTCGCTACGGGATTTATCTCGGCGGCTAACTCGCCCGAAAAGTCGCAGGGTGTACCGAGCAAAACTGTCTGGCCGATACGTAGCGCTTTTAAGTCTGATGGGTAATCGCCGTAGACCGCGTAGAATAGCCAGGGGCGAACCCGCCAGTTGCCAATTACACGCGGATGGGGTTCGCGCAAATCCAGTGGTAAGGTTAGTATAGCCAGGGCGCTGTCGGGTTTGGTTTGAATCTGCGGTACGGTACGTTCGATACGGGCGGCTAAATCACCCGCGTAGTTCCGTATCTCCTGGAAGTCGGTGCTGCCCCGCGCTTTTGGACCGGTGCTGCCCACGGCTCCGGCCATAAACACGGCAAAGTCGGCCGACTTCTTCTCTAACCGATCCACCAGCGATCCCGGATAATCGCGACTCAAGTATTCGCCCCTATCACCTTCAAATAACGTAGCATGACCCGCAAACGAACAAAGTAAGGCCGACTCACCCGTATTCTTCTGGATTTTGAGCAGACGTATCTGCCCATCAAGTGGTCCGGTTGGGCCCGAAAAACCAATGCGGTTATAGATATGATCGCTGGCGTCGGTCTGGCCGAACCCAACGGTGACTGGTGCCATATTCCCCTGCGCCGTGCGAATCGCTTTCAAAATGCCGTCGGTAATGCGCGTAACAATTTTTTCGTCATACCCGCCGGCAATCAACTGACCGACAATGCCCGGTGCCCAGCCCCCAACGCTGTTGTGCGAGTGAATTGCCCCCGTGTATACATTCTCCCAACGCAGTCCAACTTCCGGGAGCCGTTTCTTGAGCGCTTCGGTTACGGTCGGTGGCGTGATGAGCAGGTCGAGTCCGATAATAGCGGCTTTCGTTGTTCCGTTATCCAGCACAATTGCCCTGGCGAAAATCGAATCGCTGACAATCTGCCAGTGTTTACCCCGCCGGGCACCGTAGCCACCCGTGGGTGTTGTATAGGGCGGGGTAATATTTGTTTTCGCCCAGCCCGCCCAAAGTGGCGCTTTACCCGGTTGGGGGAGAGATAGTTGGGCAAGCCGCTGTTTGGTCTGGGTGTAGTACGGCATCTGCTGATAAGGGGTCTCATCGACAGGTGCCAGGCTTACTGCCAGAAAAAGGAGCAGGAAAATAACTATTCCTGCAAGGACTTTGAAGAGTGTACGGAGGACGTTCATACCGGCTTGGCCGACGCAGTAAAATGAGCTGCAAGCAACAAAAAAAGGACTGGATGAAAAAGCCACAAACAAAAAGGCACCAAAGAATATCCCTGGTGCCTTTCAATGATCTACCGGTTTCCCGGCTCCTCAAACTAACCTTTACTATTATCGTTTCTCACTGCCTGAACAGTGATGCTAAAGTCATTTTCCCGTATATACGAAAGCCGATGTAGTCTGGATTTCGTATCGAATAAAAAATTTTATTAACCCAAAAAAGGCTTTGCTATCGCCAGCACCTGATCCTTTGTCAGTGGCTCATCGAATGCTTCGCGGAGGGCGTCGTCTGACTTGCCCAGGTTCAGGGCTTTCAGATCAACCCCACCCTGATTGAACGTAGTCTGAGCGGTGTTGGACACCCATCCTTTCTGACCGCGCAGCCGCCGGACTTCCGATGCGTGACGGGCCTCTACCGAGTGAATCTGCAAGGCAGTCTGCAGGATGGCTTTATCGTTGATTAAAGTGCCGGCCTGACCTTTGTAGGCCTGCACACCCGTATCTTCCAATGCCTGCGCCAGACCCAGAAAGGTTTGGTAGTTCGTAAACGCATCAGCGGGAAACTTAAAAGTTGGCTTAGCAACAGCCGCTGCCCCTAATGCTCCTCTCAGCAGATTCACGTGAGCAGTTTCGTGCTTACCGATCTGAGTGAAAATGGCACGGTCGGCCGCTGGAATCAGATTCGCAGCTGCCAGCGCATTCTTGTAAAACTCATCTTCGAGGTACTCGAGCGTCAGAGCGAAATTCACTACGTCGACCGCAGCCTGCGAGGGAGCACCCGATTGCGCAAAGGCCTGATTTGCCGTAGCAGCGAAGAATGCCGGTGCAGCTGCACTGGCCAGCTTCGTGCCGTATTTGAACAGATTCCGGCGCGAATAGAAGCTATACCGTTCGCTCGCTTCGGAATCAACTTTTTCTATTTCTGAAATTATAGTTAACAGATTCATGATGCTATGTCAGGTTTACATGGGAAGATTAGCCGCCGTGATCGTCGTTTTAACGAACTTCTGAGCGGTTGGCAGAATGGCCGACGGTTTATCGGCTTTGTCGAGACCGGTTGCTACGGCCACGACGTCATCACCAGCGAAGTCTGCTGATTTAGGATTGAGCAGGTCGCGGATAGCCGCTGCGTGACGAGCTTCTACCGATACAATCTTCCCGGCCAGCAACAGGTAATTCGGGTCTTTAATGAGGTTGCCTGCGCCGTTGTAGGCCGATACGCCCAGATCTTCGAACGCTTTAGCCGTACCCAGCACGCTGGCCCGGTCGCTGAAGTTCACCGAACTGAAATCAGGCGTTAGCCCCGCAATGGCCATTGAGCCAAGGGCAGCCTTGAAAAACTCGCGGTGAATAATTTCGTGATCGCGGATATCGGTCAGCAACTGGCGTTCGGCATCCGTAATTCCCGTATACGGAGTGGTAATCACCTGCGTGTAAAAGGCGGCTTCCAGTTGCTCCAGCGCGTAGGCATAGTTCAGAATACCTACATCGCCCGTACCTAAATCAACGGCTGTGGTTGCAGGTGGTACGTTCGGATTATCGTCTTTGCTGCAAGATGCTAACAAGGCTCCACCGGCAGTGATCGCGCCAGCATAGCGCAAAAACAGTCGGCGACCGACCATGACCGGCTCCAGCTGACCTGGTAACATCGGCAGGCCTGATTCGTTTTGATGCTTACTCATTTCAAGATAAAAGTTATGTGTGCGAAAGCGCTCTTGTCGTTGAGGACTTTGTAAACACTTACGGCTACTCGCTGCGCTTGGATTTATTTTTTTGAAAGACCGCCGGAATTGATGGCTAATAGTGGCGTTTGCAAAGCGGTTTCCCTGACGGATTCGTGCCCCTTCTGTTACCCTTCAATTAGTTTATGATTTTTCTATGCAGAACCCAAATCATTTTGGCCTAACGGTCGGTACAGCTACGTAGGTACTGATGTGGCAACACGCTGGAGTTGACGTTATGAGAATGGATCGCCGATTGATTTTGATTTTTGCCATTACATTACTTGATATTATTGCTGCCAACGGGCTGGGGGTTATGGTGACCAAGTTCGTTGTCGCGCTTCCTAACAAGCCCGTATTACTCACTGCCGGTACGGCTCTCATGCTCGGCATCCAACTGGCTCTTTCGCCCGCCATTGGTCACCTGTCGGATAAGATTGGTCGCCGACCAGTCGTGATAGGTACGACCATAGCCTCCCTGATGTCCTCGCTGTTTCTGCTGCCGGTTCAGGCCTGGGGATACGTAGTGAACCGAGCGGCTAAAGGCGGAACGAATGGTCTGTATGCGGTGATGCGTTCGTCGGTGGCCGATATTACCGAGGGAAAAGAACTGATTAAATATTCCAGCCTCCTGAGCTTTCTGGTCGGGTCGAGTATAGTGGTCGGCCCGTTATTAACGGGGCTTATCCTGGTAGTATCGGCTGAAGCGCGTATCGACGCCATGCCGATGGTATTGTTCCTGATCGGGGTTGGGACTCTGAATATCCTGCTGGCTTTTTTCTTTAAAGAGACCAGCGATAACTGCGAAAAGGTCGATGTAGGCGAATTAACCGATAAGGTGGTCAAATCACTGAAAGTCAGTGAATTATGGCGGAAACTTGATGAAGCCGATAAGCAGGTTCCGGGAATCAAAGCCATCTTCATTCTGAATATGCTCGGAACGCTGGGCTTCGGGTACTACAACTTTTTTATTGCTTTCCTGACGCAGAGTGATCTGAACATGAGCCCGGTGGAGGTCGCTCATTTCTTTATGTATTTCGGCACGTTATCGGTGGTAGCGAACCTCATCTTCTTTCGGTATTTCGTAGATCGGGTCGACAAGCAAAAGGCCGTGATCCTTATTGCTGGCGTAAACATTGGCTTGCAGATTCTGTACATGTTCTCTGAATCGTCCGTTACGTTGCTGTACGTAGTCGGTGGAGTGGATGCCCTGACGGTGTCGCTGATTGGGGGGCTCATTGGCGGGGTGCTCACCGAAATCACGAAAGCAGGCGGTGGACAGGGCGAAATGTTTGGCAACATTCAGGCGTTGGGTGGACTGGCCAGCTTTGCTACAGCGCTGGTCAATAGTCTGCTTTCGGGGGTGAATATGAAGGCTCCGTTTATCTTTTGCGCTATCTGCTCGGGTATTGTAATCTGGTGGAGCCGGCGATTGCCCGATAAAACTAAAAAGTACACCGGTAAACAGAAAGACAGCCCTCAACAAGCACCTGCAAACGCGTAGCCGGTCTAATGTGCCGATTACTCCAGAGGCCGTAACAAAAATTGCAAAAGCCCCAGGACTAACCCCCATCCAATTTTCTTTATCTTTGCCCGCTACAATTGCCTTTATCAACAGCTTCTATGTTTGGAATGAATAATGCATCGTAATTAATCACCGTGCGTATAGTGGCCCGGCGGCATTATTCATTGGCTTTTATTCATTACACATTTCCACAATGCAGGTTCTTAAGTTTGGCGGTACGTCGGTTGGCTCGGTTGAGAGCATCAAGCAAGTTCTTCAAATCATCGAAAATCACCGCCGTGGCAACGAACCGCATCAAGGTGATCGCATTGCCGTTGTGTTTTCGGCAATGGGTGGCGTTACCAACCATTTGATTGAGATTGGTCGCATGGCCACGACCGGAAACACCGATTACATGGAGCTGGTCCGCCGTATTGAAGACCGCCATTTCAACGTCGTTAAAGCCTTGATTCCCATTAAGGAGCAAAGCAAGGTGTTTGCGCACGTACGGGGCATCATCAACGAACTGGAAGACCTGTTACGGGGGGTGTCGCTTATTCGGGAACTATCGCCCCGAACGCATGATCTGATTACCAGCTTTGGCGAACGCTTATCGACAACCGTTATCACCGAGTGTGTAAAGAGCCGGGGTATTCCGGCGCAGTATCTGGACGCGCGCACCATCATCAAAACGGATGCGCAGTTTGGCCAGGCTGAAGTGAATTACTCCTTGACCAATCAGCTTATTCAGGATCATTTCGCCAAAACGACCGACCTGCAACTAATCACCGGCTTTATTGGATCGACAGAAAGCAACGAAACCACAACGCTGGGCCGGGGTGGTTCAGACTATACGGCGAGTATTATAGGAGCCGCCTTAAACGCGGAAATGATCGACGTCTGGACGGATGTGGACGGGATGATGACCGCCGACCCGCGTAAGGTGCCCAACGCCTTTAATATTCCGACAATCACCTACGCCGAAGCGATGGAACTCAGCCACTTCGGCGCGAAAGTGATTTATCCGCCAAGTTTGCAGCCCGCCTTTGCCCGGAATATTCCGATTCGGGTACTGAACACCTTTAACCCCACCCACGAGGGCACCGTAGTGAGCCGAACGGCTGAACGGCGTCAGTATACGATTACGGGTATTTCGAGCATCGACGATATTGCGCTGGTCAACGTGCAGGGTTCAGGGATGATCGGGGTAGCGGGTGTGTCGGCTAAATTGTTCGGCGTGCTGGCAGCTCATAAAATCAGTGTTATCCTGATCTCGCAGGCGTCATCCGAGCACTCGATCTGTTTCGCCATCGACCCGCGCGGGGCCGAGAACGTAAAGGCCGTTCTGGACGCCGAATTTGCAACAGAGATTGCGCACGGCCATATTGATAACATCAGCATTGAGCGTGATCTTTCGGTCATTGCCACGGTTGGCGAGGGCATGCGCAAGTCGTCGGGGATTGCCGGCAAGTTGTTCTCGGTGCTGGGTAAGAACGGCGTCAACATCGTAGCGGTGGCACAGGGATCATCGGAGATCAATATCTCGGTTGTTATCAACAAAAATAACCTGTCGAAAGCATTAAATGCGCTGCATAATATCTTCTTCCAATCGGAAGCGCGGGTGCTGAATCTGTACCTGGTTGGAACGGGGCTGATCGGCAAAACGCTGCTAAAGCAGATATTTGAGCAGAATAACTACCTACGTACCGAAAAGCTGCTTAAGGTCTGTGTAGTTGGCATGTCGAACACCAAAAAGATGGTGCTTGACCCGAAAGGTATTGCGCTGGATGACTGGCACGAACGCTTGTTAACCGAAGGTGTAACAACCTCGCTGCCCGCCTTTGTCGATAAGATCAAGGATTATAACCTTCCTAACTCGGTGTTCATTGATTGTACGTCCGACAAGGATATTGTGCAGTTCTATGAATCGCTCCTGGATGCCAATATCTCGGTAGTGACGCCGAACAAGGTGGCCAATTCAGGGCCGTATAGTGAGTATCGCCGTTTGCAGCGGACGGCGCTGAACCGGGGTGTCAAGTTCCTGTACGAAACCAACGTAGGGGCTGGCCTACCCATCATCAATACGTTGCAGGGCCTGATCACTGCCGGGGACCGATTCCTGAAGATTGAAGCGATTCTGTCGGGTACGTTGTCCTATATCTTCAATAGCTTCAAATCGGGAGCCTCGTTTGCCGATGTTGTTCGCGAGGCCAAAGAAAAAGGCTATACCGAACCCGACCCCCGCGACGATCTGAGTGGTCAGGACGTAGCGCGGAAGATTCTGATTCTGGCTCGCGAAGCAGGTTTCCCTTTAGAGCCGGAGGACGTAACGATCAAAAACCTGCTGCCTGATTCGTGTTTAGCGGCCCCCACGATTCCGGCCTTTTTTGAAGAACTCGAACGTAATAACGCTTACTTCGAAAGCCTGCTGACCGAAGCTGAATCGAACGGCGAAAAATTACGGTTCGTCGCTGCGTTTGAGAACAATAAGGCGGTTATTGAACTACGTTCGGTTGGTCCTGAGCACCCATTTTATATGCTGTCCGGATCAGACAACATCGTATCGTTTACAACCGAGCGTTATAAAGATCGGCCACTAGTTATAAAAGGGCCCGGTGCGGGTGCCGAAGTAACGGCCTCTGGCGTGTTCGCCGACGTAGTCAGTATCGGAAGTTATTTAGCGTAAAGATGTTACATTCGATGCACGCTTCAACGCAACAGGATTATGAGCCGTCGACAGTTGGTAGAACAAGCTCTGCAAACCATTAATCAATTACCCGACGATCGAATCAGTGAGGTAGTTGATTTTGCAGCTTACATACTAAAGAAGCACGAGGAGTCGGTGCTTCAGAAGGGAATCGAACAATTGGTCAGGGCTTCTTCGTCGTTTGCCTTTCTGAACGAAGAGGAGGATTTGTATACTATTGATGATTTGAAAGAGCGTTATCAATGATCCAGGGAGACATTGTATTGATACCTTTTCCTTCACTGACTTACCGGGTAATAAAGTTAGACCAGCGGTGGTATTGATTAACACGCCTGCCGATGTGACACTTGCCTTTATTATAACTCAACTGCATTGGCAAGAGCCCACCGATGTCGTGATCACTCCAACAGGACTAAATAGGTTGAAAAAGCATTCATTAATCCGCCTAAGTAAAGTAGCAACTATTGACAAAGTACTGATTTTAGGCCGTTTGGGTGTACTTGATACATCAGGGTTAACAGAATTAACGCATAATTTACGCTTATTGCTTCAATTATAAAGCCACGCCAGGGGGCTTACTCCGGCTGGTTTTACTGGTCAGCCAGATGATTCTGTAGTACCTGACTTAGCTTTTCCTCAAAACCCGGGAAATCCATGGTCACACGTCCTTTAGGCCCCCATTCGATGTGGATGTGGTCGGTATGTGGCATCGTCTGGCTTTGTTCGTAGGGCACCGGGCCACCCCGGTTATCCCAGGTTTGCCGGTTCCAGATGACAGCGCCCCACTTAACCCGTGGTTTTTCGCTGACTAACAGGCGCACAATGGCATCGGCAAGCTTCTTCTGATCCGAATCATTCGCATTCAGGAAGATGTCGATTGCGCTGCCATCGTCGTGTGGGCCGTGGCCGGGGTTGAAAATCTCCATCCGCTGGCAGTAACCCGAGTCTTGGAAGACTTTAGTAAAGATACGCTTCAACTCTTTTGGGGCTGGCTGTTCCATGACTTTGTCCGAGTTTAGTTCACATATAGCAGTTTTTACCGCGTGATAAATGATGAGTCGCGAAAAGCAGCTGAATTGGAAACAGCCCCGATCAGGTGTTTGAAAGCCTCCGCTTAATCTGGGTATTAACCAACTAAAATGTTGTAAATTCGCAAGGTTAACCGCATTATGATAACCGAGGCCCATCAGCAATCTCTTATTGAACGCATCCGCGACATTGGCCACCCCGAGGCTGTTCGGCGGTTCTTCGGGTTGCTGAAGGAGCTGATTGACATTGTTAATCTGCCCAACGGCGATGCCCGGCTGGCGTTCGTCTCCGAAAAAGAGCGTACGATTACCGCAAACATCAATTTCTTTACAGCACTACGTATTTTTCGACCCTATGGTGGAGAAATCGAATACAGTCTGACCATTAAAAAGGATTGTCTCGAACGTTTATCCTTCTCGGAAGAGATAGATGTTGTTCCGCTTACCGAAAAATCCGACTACGTTTCCATTGTAGTCGGGCATACCGACGTTCACCTGATTAACAACCCTATTCTGCACAGATGTTGGGTTGATTGCCTGCTCGAACTGGCTGTTACGTCGAAACGAGGGCCGCACATGCTTCGGCATGATCCGTTGATCTATCAGGCGGCAGAAAACGATGGTTTACGGGAAGAAATTTTTAATCAGGCGGCTCAGCAAACGAACGAACGACGCTACTGGGTACTTCATGTTAACCCCGACCTATACGACATCACATCCGAATTGACGGCGGTGTCCTATTCTGAGTTCAGGGTATCGGCCAGCGTAAAAGATCGGGTGAAACCTGGCGACAAGTTTACGCTTTGGCGGTCGGGGAGCGATGCTGGCGTTGTCGCGTTTGGAGAAATAACGGATAAGCCGTCTTTACGTACGCGCGGCAAGGATGAAGACCGATTCGTTAAAAACCAGGATCGAATCAAGCGGGAACGCTGGGCCGTAACCGTGCATTATCAGGATAAGTTAATTGATAATCCCCTGAAGCGCAGCGAAGTACTGCACGAGTCGGTGTTGAAAGACCTCCGCGTATTTCAGAATCCGCAAGGCATAACCAGCACTGAGCTTACGCAGGAACAGTACGTTACGTTACGTCAACTAGCTAACCTCAACGACTACGAAGTATCAGAAACGGAAGCAGCGTATAACACGGAGCCCGAACTGCCCAATCAACCTTGTAACCTAATTTTTTTCGGGCCTCCGGGAACGGGTAAAACCTATACGCTACAGCCCTATTTGCGGGAGAATCATGCCAGTCTGATCACCTTTCATCCTTCATACAGCTACGAAGAGTTTGTGGAAGGTATACGGCCTGAAGTGGCTGGTAATCAGATTGCCTACAAAGTACATAAAGGCATTTTTTACAAAGCTTGTCTGTCGGCTATCCAACAGGCCGGATACGGTACGTTGGCCGATTGTCTGAACGATACGCCCGAGAACCGCAGCCAGAAGCTAAAGAAAGCGCCAGCTCATTATCTGCTGATTGATGAGGTTAACCGGGCAAACGTAGCCAGTGTGTTTGGGGAGTTGATCACGCTGCTTGAGTCCGACAAACGACTTGGTGCAGCACAGGAACTGTGGCTGACGTTGCCGTACTCACACGAGCGGTTTGGCGTGCCGATAAACCTGTTTGTTGTCGGAACGATGAATACCACCGATCGATCGATTGCCTTACTGGACATTGCGTTACGTCGTCGGTTTGCGTTCCGGGAGATTTTGCCAAATCCAGACGTACTCGGCTCCGTTGACGATGTTGACCTGCAACAGTTACTGCGGACAATGAACGAGCGGATTGAATATCTGCTCGACCGCGATCATCAGATTGGGCACGCTTATCTGGTGGGTGTTGAAACCTACACAGATTTGTGCGGCACATTTCGCGATCGGATCATTCCTCTATTGCAGGAGTACTTTTTCAACGATTGGCCGAAAATTCAGTTGGTGTTAGGCGACAATGCGGCCTGGGGTAAAGAGCCGGATCAGCGCTTGGTTTGGGTCAAAAGGAAATACACGAGTTCGGCAGCCAGTAAGTTGTTCGGTGAAATGCCGGATGCCATCGACGAAGTGATTACCTACGAAATTAATCCGCATTTACAACGTGGTGAATACGATCAGGTACCAGCCGATGCGTTCGTGAAAATCTACCAGAAGTAAGGCGGACAGAAGTCCGCTTTTTGTGTAAACATCAATATAAACGCAACAAAATCGGACTTCTGTCCGCCTTCCTATTACGTATGAAAGCGCTCGTTTTAACCGAATACAATCAGTTTGATTTGCAGGATGTGCCGAAACCTACCATTCGGCCAAACGAAGTCCTGGTACGTGTGCAGGCGGTGGGTATTTGTGGGTCCGACGTTCACGGAATGGACGGTAGCAGTGGTCGGCGCATTCCGCCGATTGTGATGGGGCATGAAGCGTCTGGAATCATTGCCGAAGTAGGTGCCGATGTAAAAGACTGGACGACGGGTGACCGCGTTACGTTCGATTCAACCGTGTACGCGCTTGACGACTGGTATAGCCGTCGCGGTATGTATAATTTAAGTGATGGGCGTGAGGTCGTGGGCGTATCAACCCCCGATTTCAAACGGCAGGGGGCATTTGCTGAATACGTTGCCATTCCGCAGCACATTCTTTACGCTATTCCGGAGAACGTCAGCTTTACACAAGCCGCTTTGGTTGAACCCGTAGCCGTAGCGCTTCATGCGCTCAGTCTAACACCGATTCAGGTCAACGATTCAGCGGTGGTTGTCGGCGCAGGTATGATCGGTCTGTTCGTGATTCAGGCCCTGAAACTGGCGGGTTGTGGCACCATCATCGCCATCGACCTGGATGACGACCGGCTATCACTCGCTCAAAAACTCGGCGCTACGCATACGATCAACGCCAAACAGCCAGACGTACAAAAGCAGGTACAGGACCTTACGCACGGACGCGGAGCCGATGTGTCCTTCGAAGTTGTTGGCGCTGGTCCGACCGTAAAAACGGCGATCGACTGCGTTCGTAAAGGGGCAACCGTTACGTTAGTCGGTAATCTGGCACCAGCGGTCGAGATACCGTTGCAGGCGATTGTTACGCGGCAATTGCGTTTGCAAGGCTCCTGCGCCATCAATGGCGAATACGAAGCTGCACTGGCCCTGATCTCATCGGGCCGTATAAATGTTGAGGCCATTCTAAGCGCTGAAGTACCGCTCGAAGAAGGAGCCGATTGGTTCAAGCGGCTCTACGACAAAGAAAAGGGCTTGATTAAAGTGGTGTTGAAACCCTAGGAGTTTACATCAGTTTACTCGCAGAACTTGTCTAATCAGCGCGTTTATGGAGCAATAGGTTGTCGCTGGTGCGCAGGAGCAGGGTATCTTTGTCAACCCGTTCAATAGACCATTGGGCGACACCTAAGTAATCGTAATAGCAGGCCAAATCGACGTATTTGCAGAATTCGGGTTGATCAGTTACGTAATCAAGCGAAAGTGTCTTTTCGTTACGTGTAAAGCGCCGTGGTATACAGCAACTGCCATCGCTGCCAGTATCTTCAAAGCGTATCTGGCCATTGGCAGTGAACGTAATGTAGGTGGTCTTCGTAACGGCTTCTGGTGCTTTCTTGCCAATCTGTTTCTGAACCAGTTGCCAGCGGTGATAAAGCGCGCTCGTGGAGCTAATCGAGTTATCTCGGCAGGCTCCGCTAACTAGTATCAATAGACTAACGAACGCAAAAACCTTTTTCATACGGGTATGGCGTTAAGGCGCTGGCTCATAGACGAGCGTGATTTTTTCAGTTATAAGCACTAGCTTACTGGAAGTGAGCGTCGAAATCTGCCACGTAACATCATTAAATAAGGGCGATAATATACAGTTGATACGTGCACAAATGGGGTCGGATGTATTCCAGATAAAGCGGATTGTGCTGTCGTTGCCTTCGAAGGAAACAGGCGCGCAGCAGTTATAACCCTGTTGACCGTCTCCAAATCTGCCGTCGCGCTGGAATGTTACGATACGTATGTATTGGTTCGTTACGTCTGTTCCATCAATGTCTGCCTTTATTAGATGCCACGTTCGATACAAGTGATCGGATACAGGCAGTACGCTTGCATCGTTCTTTTGGCAGCCGGGTAGGCCGATCAGAAGCAATAAGCTAAGCAGCCGACGTAGCATTGTTGTCGCGGTTTTGAGTAGATGACCCGACACTTGTGCATTTCGTTGGAATACAACATGGATTAATTATGCCTTCACCCATTCGTATTGCCATTATTGGCCCCGGTAAAGTCGCCCACCTTCATGCTAAAGCCGCACTACAAACCGCCGACACTGAATTAGTCGCGGTGTATGGACGCACGTATCAAAAAGCCGAAGACTTTGCCAATCAGTACGGGATTGCCGCCTACAACGATGTATATGACATGGTGCACCGGGAAAATGTGGATCTGTGCCTTGTCTGCACAACTCACCCGGCCCACCGCGAGCCGACCGTTGCGGCTCTGGATGCCGGAGCACACGTTTTGGTTGAGAAGCCACTGGCGTCGTCGCTCGAAGACTGCGATGCCATGATTGAAGCTGCTCGACGTAATGGGCGGTATCTGGGTACGATCAGCCAACGGCGCTTTTACGAGCCCAGCCAGCGAGTTCGACGCGCCATTGACGAAGGCAAGATTGGAAAACCTGTGCTGGGTACGATTCAGATGCTGGGCTGGCGTGATGAAAACTATTACAAAAGCGATGCCTGGCGCGGTACCTGGGCCGAAGAGGGGGGCGGTGTGCTCGTGAATCAGTCGCCCCACCAACTTGATTTACTGCTTTGGTACATGGGCGACATTGACGAGGTATATGGCGTCTGGCGTAACCTGAACCACCCGTATATTGAAGTAGACGACACGGCTCTGGCCATTATCAAGTTCAAAAATGGAGGTTTAGGTAACGTAATCGTCAGCAATTCGCAAAAGCCCGGCATCTTCGGGAAAGTACACGTTCACGGCGAAAATGGCGCATCGGTAGGCGTTCAGACCGATGGTGGCGCTTTGTTTATCGCTGGTATGTCGAGCATTACCGATCCTCCGGTCAACGATCTTTGGACGGTGCCCGGCGAAGAGGACTTACTGGTTCAATTCGTCGCCGAAGACACTGCTTTCTTCAATACTATCGACGCAACGGTTTATTATTTCGGCTTGCAAATCGCCGAATTCTGCGACGCTATTCGCGCTAACCGAACGCCCTCAGTAACCGGCGAAGACGGCCGCAAAGTAGTCGCTTTATTCCAGGCTATTTACGAATCAACCCGTACCGGTTTGCCCGTGAAGATGGCGTAAAGTAAGCGGTGCCGCAGTCAGCAATTTTGTCTACGACACCCCTCAAAACGGAAGCGGATTAGCCCATCAGACTAATCCGCTTCCATTTTACAGAACTCGACTACTTAAAGCGCCGGGTCTTGAGGAGTGCTGGTGTTATTGTCCCGTTCCGTTCGTGGGTACGGGAAGAAGTTGCGGTTACGCTCGGCACCCGCAGCACCAGGTCCCGGCCGATTGAACCGACGGCTGTCTTCCAGACGAAAACCCTGATAGGCCAGCTCAACATACCGATTTTTCAGGATGTCGAGCAAAATCGCATCGGCAGTTTGCGGACCGCTATAGGCCGGTAAAGCCGCGCCAACGCCGAATGCATCCTGCGCGGGCGTTTTTGTGCGCACTTTATTCAAAGCCGATACCGCTCCGGCTAAATCGCCCTTGCGGGCCGAGGCTTCTGCTTGTATGAGGAGCATCTCACCCGGCAAATACACCGGAATCGGCGCTGCGTTGGCGGTGTAGAAACCCGTACCTCGGTTTTGCGTAGCTGTGGGCGTTGCGCGCGTGTAAAACGGGACCCGTTGATCTCCAGCCTCAGGAGCAAATGCCCCCGACAATCCCAGGTTTACGTCGGTTGGCTCAAATACGTTCCGGTTTCCGAAAGCCGCTTCAAACAGCGGATTCCGTGTGTTGTCGTCAAAGTTGAATACCGATTTTACCGTCAGATTAACCCGACCTGCTGCGGCTAGAGCTTTGTCGTTATCGCCTGCGAACAAAGCATACCGGGCAATTAACGCCTGGATCGTATTCGGTATATCGACACCCGGTACAATTCGACTCGTAAAATTGGCGGACACCGGCGTAGCTGCTACCTGCGTGGCGGCTGCTTCTAAAGTACGAATGGCTTCGGCGAATACCTGAGCGCGGGGCACAAAGGCTACGTTGGTGCCTGTAGTGATGGGAGCCTGCTCGAAAAATTGCGCTAACGTACCGAGCGATAAGGCCCGAAAGATAGACGCATAAGCGACAAGACCACTTTTAGTGCCCGGATCATTATTGGCTACGTCAACGTTCGCCAGAATTAGCTCAGCGTTTGCACGGACCAGATTGCACTGTGTCCAGAGATTGCGTACAACGCCGTTCCCGTTGTTGACGTTGCCACCGCCGACGGATAAATTGGCTTCTTCGGTGTTGCCTACGTTCAGAATAAGCAGTTCGCGGGTGGTGAGCCCGGCTCCCGCCGTTGCGTTGTATAATACGCTGAGGGCACCGCCGGCCGTGTACCGGTATTGCAGGCCATTGGCCAGTGTCAGCAGGCCATCAATCGAGCTAACCGCCTGCGACTGGCTGATGGAACTTGGATTGAGATATTCCTGCTGTTTGCAGGCATTCTGCGAGAGCAGTAACCCGCTTAATATGGAAACGATAAACGTCTTTTTCATGATGGTAATCAATAGGCATTACGTAGTCATCTTCTGGCATTGATAGTTGCCCTATTCCGTTCACAATACGAGCTTCCAATACCCACGATTGACAAGTAATGACGGTTCTTAAAAAGTGGCCGTTAGTTTAAGCTGGTACGTACGAGGAATAGGAACATTACCGAAGTCGACGGCTCGAATCAAATCGTTGTTTCCTCCCGCATTCGTTTCGGGATCGAAACCCGTGTACTTGTCCCACGAATAGAGGTTGCGGCCAATCAGCGATACGTTCAATCGGCTAATGGTTTTCACAAACTGGGGTAACGTGTACGACAGGGCTACTTCGCGGAGCTTCGTATAGGAACCCGGATCAATGCGGAATTCCTGGGTATTGTAAACGCCAAAGATATAGCCGCGAGCTAGTTCACCCCGCAGTTCCTTCTCTGCGTAATCGCCCAGACCAACACCCTGCCGGGTACGTTTATCGGCATTGAAGACATCAACTCCCTGCACCGCATCGAGTAATACGTGCAGATTCAGCTTCTTATACGATAAGTTCGTGCTAAAGGAGCCCGTCCACTTGGGGTTCGGATTACCAATAATCATGTTGGCCAACGGTTTGCTTACGTCAACTTTTCCATCGGCGGTGCGGGCGGGTACGAAATCAATAGTGCCTGTATTGGCAGCCACAGCACGTTCTGATTGTGGAAATCCTGAGGGAGACGGAATTAGTGCTCCATTCGGACCTTTTGCGTAGCCGGTACCAAAGAACACGCCAACCGGCTGGTTAACCAGTAACCGAACCGGCGCACCCGTTACCCCTTCAGCACCTACATCAATGACCGTCAGACCGCCAAGGTCGGTGACTTTGTTGCGGTTTTGGTTATAAATGACGGTGAAGTCCCAATTAAAATCGTTCGTCTTAACTGGATTTGCGTCGAGCATAATTTCGAAACCTGTGTTTTGCATCGCGCCAACATTGTTGAAAATGTTGGTGCCGCCCGTCGTTGGTGCCAGCGTTCGGTTGACCAGCAGGTTACTGATTTTCTGCTGATAAGCCGTAACACTCAGGCCAATACGTCCGTTGAGGAATCCCATGTCAATACCGCCTTCCAGTTCTCCCATGCGTTCGGGTTGCACGTCAGGGTTGGCCAGGAGTGTACCCGGCGTTACCGTATTCCGACCTAAGAATCCGACTGGGTTGAACTGGTAAAAACGGCCATACGTAGGCAGGTTAGCCAGGTTGCCGGCTTCGCCGTAACTGGCTCGAAGTTTCAGGCTGTTAAACACCTGGCCAAACGTAGCGGCTTTCCAGAAGTCTAAATCGGACACGATCAACGAACCACTTACTTTGGGATAATACTGGTTGGTTTGCGAAGGCGAGAACTTCGTCGATTGATCGCGCCGGATCGCACCAGTGATAAACGCCAGATTGCGGTAGCCTACTGTAGCCTGTGCGAATAATCCGCTTAAGCCGAACCGATCCAGGCCGTACCCCAAATTATACGTCGTGTTGCTGGCTCCGCTCACCGTTTCGATGAATGGCGAGAGGTTCTGTCCGCTGGCGGTTGCATAATCGGACTGATAATATTGATAACTATAGCCAGCTACGGCATTCAGTTTGAGGTTTTCGCCAAACTGCTTCAGGTACGATACATTCAGATCGTTGTTGAACTGCACCACCTGGTTGGTCGCGTTGGCGGCAAAGCCTTGCGGATACCGGGCGGCTGGCAAACCGGCCACTGCCTGATACGGATAAGGCCGGATGTAGTTTTTACCGAACTGCGAGTAAGCATCAACCCCGGCGATGTAATCGACTGATAACCCTTTAGCAGGGGTTAAATTCAATTGGACGCTGCTGATAGTACGGCTTACCTGCTGCGAAAACTTCATGTCTTCGATGGTCGACAGCGGATTTATCCGCGTTGGTTCGACCGCTAACAGGTTACCAGCCGCATCGCGTTTTGTAATATCGTAGATGTTATTGGTGATGTTAACCGAGTTGATGGGGCTGTAGAATACGTTCCCGTTTGCTTTCTCGTTCGAGAAGCTGTTCGCGTAACTTAAGCCCACGGTCACCTTCGCCCAGTTGGTCAGCCGCTGGTCGACACGCGCACGCAGGCTGTAGCGAGTAAAGTCAGTGCCTTTAATGATGCCCTGGTTGTTGAGATAACCCGCCGATACGTAGTACTGCGTGTTGTCATTCCCGCCCGTAACCGACAGGTTGTTATCGGTACCCGTACCGGTCCGGAAAATCTGGTCGAAGTAGTTGTAGCGCGTTACGTCAACCAGGTTCGTAGCTAGTGGCGTATATGTACCATCCCGATAGATGTCTGTCGTAGTAACTCCCGGATTCGCGGTGAGCTGAGCGGGTGTGATGCCACTTATGGTATACAACCGAAAGCCTGGGAAACCAAATTGCTTGCCATACATATTAACGGGCACACCTTTACGTAGCTCATTTACATTAAACGATGTAGAAAACGATACCTGTGGTCGACCGCTCTGTCCACGTTTCGTCGTAATAATCACTACTCCGTTGGCGGCCCGCGATCCGTACTGAGCAGCCGCAGCCGCGCCGTTAATTACATTCAGGCTGGCAATATCGTCGGGGTTAAGGTCGGATAAGCGGTTTTGACCCGGATTGGCCGTACCAATATCATTAACCAGTGCAAGCTGCGATACGTTGGTACTGGCATTGCTGACAATCACACCGTCGACAATGTAAAGCGGGTCCGATGAGCCCGCCAGTGACTTAATACCCCGCAGTCGAATGGTAATGCCACCCGCTGGATCGCCGGAGTTTTGGGTAATCTGCGCGCCCGGTACTTTGCCCTGCAACGAATTAATCAGGTTGCCGGAGCCTGAATTTTGCAGGTCCTGCGCTTTGATGGTGCTTATGGCATTACCCAGTTCGCGTTTGGGCGCTGATAGGGTAGAGCCTGTCACCACCACCTCGTCGAGATTTGTCGCGGATGCGGTTAAGGTTGCGTTGCTGGTGATTTGCTCCGCGTTGCCGAGCGTCAAATTCTGGCGTACACTTTCGTAGCCAATTGCCGAAATGACCAGTGTAATTGGGCCGGGTTTGATTGTGGCCGCAAGCGAGTAATTTCCTTCGGCATCAGAAGCGGTACCAATCGTCGTACCGGCAACCAATACGGTAGCGCCGGGTAAGGCCTGCCCATCGTTATCAATGATGCGCCCTTTAATTGTATATCGATTCCCTTGCGCAAAGCTGTTCGCGCAAAGCAAAAGGGCCAGCCAAAGCATCCAGAATGAGCGAATACGATGACCCACAGAGGAGTAATTGTTGATCATAGGAAGTACTAAGTAAATTGTAAGACAATAAGTAATTGATGCAAGGTTGAAAGATAGCACAAATTGCTGTTGAATCGACTGGTTCGGCTCGTTTATCTGTGGTGCCTGAATATGCTGTTTTTTAGTAAATTTGAATCTTAGATAAGTTCTATATTTTATGACAAAACGTACTTCATCAACGTATCTGTTGACTATAACAAGTCTGGTTCTGTTGTTAATAAGTGATCAGTTAGCAGTAGCCCAAACCAAACAACGATACGCCAATCTTCAGGAGGCCCTTTTCTCGGCCGGTCAGCTTAACGGCTCCAATGGACCACGTAGCGTGAACTGGATTGAGGGAGGCAACAAATTTTCGTTCATCGACGGACAAAGCACCATTAAATCGCTTACCCCAAAAGATCAGAAAGAAGAGCTTGTTTTCGATGGGAGTCAGCTCAAATTTCCTGGCACCGACAAGGCGTTTGCCTACGGCTCATTTCAATGGTCTAAAGATTCCAGAAACATTCTGTTTCAAAGTAATTTTCGACCGGTATACCGGCGTTCGGGGGTGTCGGATTACTACGTGTATTCGGTAGCCAACAAGAGCCTGAAGCTGGTCGCGAAGGATGCACAGACGGCTGAATTGTCGCCCGACGGATCAAAAGTCGGTTACGAGCGGGCAGGAGACTTATTTGTGTTCGACTTTACTACCCAAAAAGAAACGCAGTTGACGAACGACGCTAAACCGGCGTTCTATAACGGCCGTTTCGGCTGGGCGTACGAAGAAGAGTTCGGTTTAGCGCAGGCCTGGGAGTGGTCGCCCGACAGCAAGTTTATCGCCTTCTGGCAATCGGACGAGCGGCAGGTACCCATCTACAAGTTAACGGACTATAAAGGCTTCGACGAGAAATATGATTCGTTGCCGTACCCGCGCGTTGGCGATCAAAACCCAACCGTTCGCATCGGTACCATTGAAATTGCAAACCGGAACAAGCAATGGATGAAGGTTGAACTCGGTCGCAATGGCGAACCGGATGGCTACATTCCGCGCATTTACTGGACAACGCAGGAAGGCCAGCTGGCTGTCGTTCACCTCAACCGGAAGCAGAATCACCTTCGCCTGTTCATGACAAACGCCCGTACCGGAGAGGCCCGACAAATTATGGAAGAGAAATCGAATACCTGGATTGATGTATTCGATTTCTTCGCCGGGATTAACCATTTGCTGTACTTTCCGGCAGGAACTCAGGAGTTCTACTGGGTGTCGGACCGGGACGGGTATGCACATCTGTATCGGTACGATTATTCGGGTAAACTGCTCAATGCCGTGACCAGTGGCAAGTGGGAAGTAACGTACGTTCACCACATCGACCCCAAAGCGAAAAAGGTATATTTCACGTCCACAGAAGTGTCCCCTATGGAACGACACCTGTTTGTGGCTGACCTCGACGGTAAGAACAAGCGTCGGCTGACGACTGTACCGGGGCGGCATACGGTTAACTTCTCGCCCAATGGCCAGTATTTTATTGATCGCTATTCGAACGTTCAAACGCCCACGCAGGTAGAGCTACGTGATACAAAAGGGCAGCTGATTAAGGCGCTGGATACTAATCAGAAGGTAAAAGAATACGTGGCTGGTCACGACTATTCGCCAAAAGAGCTTACGAGCTTCACTACGTCGGATGGTCAGGCGATTGACATTTCGATTATCAAGCCGTTTGGTTTTGACCCAACTAAAAAGTACCCGGTTGTAATGGATATTTACGGCGGTCCGGGTGCTCAGTCCGTTTATAACGACTTTGCAACAACGGGCTGGCACCAGTGGCTTGCTCAATCCGGCTACGTTGTTGTGAGCGTTAATAACAGGGGAAGCGGAGGGTATGGCCGTGATTTTGAAAAAATAGTTTACGAAAAGTTGGGTAAATACGAGAGTCGGGATTTTACCGAAGCGGCCGCCTACCTGG
The DNA here is from genome assembly GCF_054778895.1 of Spirosoma fluminis. NCBI lineage: Bacteria > Pseudomonadati > Bacteroidota > Cytophagia > Cytophagales > Cytophagaceae > Spirosoma > Spirosoma fluminis. The sequence goes on along the minus strand of NZ_BAAGZD010000003.1, from coordinate 482,285 downwards.
CTAAACAGCCTTGGGTCGATGGCAACCGAATGGCGATCCGGGGCCACAGTTACGGCGGTTACACCAGCAGTTACACGATGCTGACCCATCCGGGTGTATTTAAGGTGTCGCTCGTCGGTGCGCCGGTTACGGATTGGCGGCTCTACGATAGCATCTACACCGAACGTTATATGGGCCTGCTACCCGAAAACGAAGAGAAGTATAAGGCTAGCGCCGTCTCCACGTACGCGAAAAATCTGACCGGGAAAATGTTCATCGCGCACTCAACGATGGATGAAAATGTACACGTTCGCAATACGTTTCAGTTGATGAACGCCCTGGAAGACGCCGGTAAGGATGCTGATTTACGGATTTATCCACCCGGCGCGCATGGTGTTTCGTACAACTCGGCCAGTTATGTACTGCTCTATCAACAATACACAACGTATCTGGAAAACTTCTTAAAAGGAAGCCCTATCAACTGATCATTTATCTGCAAAAAGCCCGGACATCCGGGCTTTTTGCAATTGTGCGTTAAGAGGAAAGTCGAATACAATGATTTACAATAGTTGCTTTCTAGGCCTGATATATTTATGGGTTTTTCTATAAATTATAGAACTAATTTTATGTAAAGTGTAAACAACATGATTATGTTGAAGTTTATAACACTCTGAAAGCCTGTTAAACAAGCAGGTATCTCACTTAATTCTCAACACAATGAAAACGTCAAGCGTCATTTTTGCAGCTCTATTTCTGTTTACTGCGACTACAGCCGCTTCAGCACAAGCTGTTCAGCAGGGTAAGCAAGCCAAGAAGGAAATGAAAGCCGAGAAAAAAATGGCTAAAGCTCATGAATACAAAGCAGAGGCTAAAACCGGCAAAGGCGTTGAAATAGCGGGTATCTCCGATCCTAAAACCCGAATGGCTAAAGCGAAGCGAAAAGAAGAAAAAGCCGAGAAAAAAATGATTAAAAGCGATGCGAAAGCCTTAAAGGCAATAGCAAAAAATAAGAAAAAGAAAGCGGACGGAGTCGATTAAATGATAGTCAGCTTCTTCAGTGATAATCCGTTTTGTTAAGAACGGCTACATACAAAAACCGTCTGAAAACTTATATCACTTATACGTTCAGACGGTTTTTGTATAGTAAATCCAGACAAACTAACCATTGCTGAGGGCTCACCGTCGCAACTGCCCACCGATATAATTGGTGTGGTATTGACGTAATAAGGCGTCAAGTTGATACCCGACCCGATAACGCGAGCCAACATTAGCCTCTCCATTATAGGTGTATTCCCACCTAAACTCTTCAGAAGTACGAACTCGGAATCGTTGACTTTGAATTAATCGGCCCGGTGGAATAGGTATGGCAAAATTGAAACCAGCTGTCGAACCCCGTGTTGTCATCGTAGCATAAAGGCCGATCTCCACGGAATAAAATTGACGGATAAAATCAAGCCGCGCTCCCTGATCGCCATAGAGATATTGACCGCCTGACAATTTTAACGTAATGTCGCGCGCTTTAACTCGATACGCTACGTCAGCTAAGAGCATGAATCGTTGTAGGGGCTCGCAATAAATGCCTCGTTTCGGAAAATAATAATCGCCTGTTAAGCTGGTCTCAAGTCCAAAAGACCAGGCGTTTGTTAAGTTAGCCCATCGATACTGGACGTTAAAACCGTATTGGTTGTTGTAAAATAAACCGGCTGAAGTACTCAAAAAATTCCGCTTATCAAGTGCTAAGAATTGATTCAGATATACAGGAGCTGGCCGAATATTCATCGGCTGTGTATCATAATTATTAACTAAAGGAAATAAAACACCCCAGTTTAAAACTAAGCCTTGAAGTAGATACAACTGACTTTGCAGAAGCAGGCTTGTTTTTGATTGCAGCGCGTCTGGTTTATAGCCAAAATTAGCAATGAACTCCGGGTGTATTCTAAAATCAAATTTATACTGGCGTTGACCGAATGGATATACCTTATTTAATTTTGTGCGTTCACGATGAGAAAATAACGTGGTTTTAAAAGGAGATGTAAGGCTGTAAGCCGCAATCGGTACCCCCTGAAAATAAGGAACGTATTCGGTCAGACTCGGCTTATTCAGGGCTTGGCTTAATTCTAGCAGACCAACAGCAGGATTACGGTACAGACGCTGCTCGTAATGAACACGTTGTGTTACGCTATCTACAGTTAGGTTTTCAAAATTTTTGAGCGTACTTGATTGATCTGACTGACAAATTCCATCATGAATACCAATAGTTAATATAATTAAGCAGGAGTGGTAAATAAAGAAAATTCCTTTCTTGAGGGAATATAGTTTACGAAAAATTATTTTGCTGATATAGAGACTAACCATGCCCGCTGCTTAAACTTATTGAGTTAAATGCTCTGGTTTTGATCGTAACCGTTTGGGGAATTGTAATAATGAAACCGCATAGGATGTACCAAAGGTGAGCTGGTCGAAACCACTGATGCCGGCTTGTATTGTCCAATGATTAAATAACGTAATGTAAGCTCCCGCATTAAACTGTCGAGCATCCCATTCAACCATTAATCCCACTTTTTTAGCCAACCGGAAATTTACTCCGCCAAAAAGACCGGACAAATACGGAATCGGGCGATCGTTTTTATTGTGGAGTTTATAATTTGAGAAGATATTAAAATCGTTGCCGTGGTTATCACTACGGTCAAAATAATAAGGGCTCCCAAATCCCGCCGTTACTTCAGCCGTAATTGATTTAATTACTGATACATTCTTAGTAGCTACTACTGAATAGGCAATAAGCGAATTATCGACTCCAAAAGGAGCAGAAGCAATTATAACTACGGAAGGTCTTGATTTATTTTCAAGTAAGACGGCATATTTAACGTCAAGCTGCCGATCGCCTATTCCCCGCGAGTCTAAAGGTATATAGCCATTTATGCGAAATAAGCATACACTTAATTCGAGACGTTTCAGCATAGCCAAGTGCACAAAAAATGTGCTCGATGACCGCTGGCCAGTACAATCTACAATAGGATTGGGGTTATTTAATCTATAGTCGTTACGTATTGGGTTGTAATGATAGCCAATATGAAATGAGCCTTCGGATAATACGCGCGCGGTTGGGATATTGATTAAGCCAGGTTTTCCGGCGATATTTACCTGCGCCATTCCTGAATAGGTTATCAGGTTTAGAAGTAACAATAAATTTTTTGTTACATATTTTTTCATGTATGTAAGTTATTGCGTTGAACTAATAGCTATAAATAAATTTTAAAAATCAGACTTAATATTTGCTGCTCATTTGAAATTAATTATGCCATTATAGTTAGCAATTTTCTATAATAATATATTGAGTCATTTATTATTGGCCACTTCCCTGGGTGTCATTTGAGCTCTGATAAAGTTTAAGGATTAGGTCTTGAGTTGATTTCAACGTTTCATTAAAACTTGCGTTTACTGACTTTATATCTGTGTTACGTGTAATGGTAGCAGATAAATTTTTAAATTCCATTGTAATAACAAGCGCATTATTGTCAATGGCGTGTAATATATGATTTGCTTGTTGATGATTGCTATATAAAGTGTATAGTAGAGCCGTAAGTAAATTATAGTATTGATCATTTAACCGGGACTTCGCGGCCTTCAAAGCATTAGTGTTTGCTGTGAAATTTTGATTTGTACCATCCATTAACGCGGTATATTTAGCTGAAATTCGATTCAATTCATCTTGAAATTCTTTAGCTATTTTAATCTTTTCTTGGTCGTAAGCTGAATCGATTCTACTAATCTGTTCGGCCCTTGATTTCTCAAATTCCTGCGCTTTTGACGTAAGTAACTTATTTGCCGTTTGAAGGAGCTCGTTACTGGCAGGACTTACAGCTTTGCTTGGTAGAGCGTTTATAATTGATGTAATCGAGACTGGCTCTGTAATCTCCGGAATACTACGTGGATAAGTTACAGTGGTAGAAGATGCATTAATTTCTTGCCCATTTACGGTTGCTGGTGAGAAGCCGGATAGATAAGCCTGTAAGTCAGGCGTTTTTACCAATTCATTGAATTTTGTTTGTAATGCAGGGGGTAATACACCTTTCAGCGATAAATTGGTTAGTACGTCTGGCGTAAACTTACTAATATACTCAGTAGAAGAAATATTAGTGATCGCCAGTGCGCCGTTCATACTCGCAGCCGCCTGGGTCAGAACAGAAGGTAGATCGCCAGAAGTTGGTAGACTGCTGATTCCTGCATTGAGGGATGCAGACCGAGCAGCTGTGGTTTGTGCAGAGAACGTAACAGCTATCGGCTCCGGGGATGAACGTTGAATTTCGGGGAGTTTAATAGTAATTACTACCTCAAATTTATGAGGTAATAATGGTTCTACATCTGCAGATCTGCAGCCTTGAAGGATGGCCATAGCCACTACGTATAGCAAGATAAAAGCTCTCGTCATTCTGAAAACTTAATATACACTAGCTTATAGTCGACGTACAAAGATGGCTCTGGTAGATGGGCAATTCCTAATATAGCTCGCTAACTAAGGCTACGACCTCCTGATTTATGATTAGGAGGTCGTAAGTTAACACTACCGGAGAGCCCGTCGGATTACTTCTTCAACAGTTAAGTTCGGGTCCGCTTTTAAGGCATCATCCACGCTCTTTTCGGCCGTAGGTTTTGGGAAGCCTAAGGCCACCAGCGCAGCTAACGACTCTTCACGAACAGGATTCGTCGCCTGTTGACGATACGTTGGGCCATCAGGGACGACACCCGCTTTCTTCATCTTATCGCGTAGTTCGAGAATAATGCGTTGGGCCGTTTTTGCTCCAATGCCCTTGATTGCCTGTACGGCCCGAACATTTTCGCCTAAAATAGCCAGGCGTAGGTCACCGGGCTGCATAGCCGAGAGCATACCTAAAGCCGTGTTAGGACCCACGCCTGATACGCCGATCAAATCAAGAAAAAGCGATTTTTCGTCAGCCGCGGCAAAGCCATATAAGGTCTGTGAATCTTCTCGAAATAGGTGGTGGATAAACAGTTTTACCCGGTCGCCCCCACCAGGTAGGGTCGAATACGTCTGGAGTGAAATATGAACAGCATAGCCTACTCCATGTACGTCAATGATCGCGTAGGTAGGCTCTTTATACGATAGCAATCCGTCGAGATAGGCAATCATTTAGGTCGAAAAAAGTCTTGTTAATAAGGTAGTTATAACTAGTAAAGATACGAAAATCCCACGACTTTTTAAGGTGAGTCGTGGGATGTAGAAGGGTTTGCAAACGGGTTTTTGAACGCTACCCAACAATCAATTTTTGGCCGGGCCGAAGGGCATTGCCCCGAATATTATTCATTTTTTTCAACCGGTCAATGGTTAGACCGTCGTAACGCTGGGCGATATTCCAGAGTGTATCTCCATTCTGAACGCGATGATAGCGGGGTTTATACCGCTTAGTTTTCGTTATGCTTTCAGCCTTCTTCTCAGCTTTCGGGCTTCCCTGATCGGCCAGCCGTTCGGTACGGGTTTCGGCAACTTCTTTCAGAATGACGAGCTTTTGACCTCGTTCAATACGTGACGAACGAATGTGATTCCAGCGTTTGAGATCATACAGCTCTACGTTGAACCGATCCGCAATATCGCCCAGATTATCACCCCGTTTTACAACATAGGTCTGTTTGCGGGGCTTTCGGGAGACAACCGTCTCTATATCATCCTGTAGCACATTGGCTGGCTCCGCAATAGCAAGCTGGCTGGCCACCCGTGCCTGTTTGTCGACGCCTTTTGTTGAGGCTACTACTTCGGTAGGAGTCTCTTCTAACGTAATACGGGCTAACGGATTCTTACCTAAATCTTCCCAAATGTCGACCGAATCATTGCTGTACCGAATGTCTTCGGCATGCGCTAACAGAATGTGGGGCATAGCCACCGGCAGACGGCTTGCCGAGTCCATGATAGCCCGCCGACGACTCGCGAAATACGGAAATTGTTCGCGCGGCACTCGTAGCGGATAGCGATTGGTATATTCTGGTAAGATCGTTGTTGTTACGGCTGGATTCATTTTCTGAAGATCCGCCAACGGCATGGTACTATGCTTGGCAAATGTTTCCAGATTGAAATAGCCCGTGACCTGAATGGTATCGTGCGGGATGGGGTATTCGTAGTTCTCCGCAAAAATACCGTGATCATTAGCGTAATGCATCAAATACGTAAATGCCACAAACTGCGGTACGTACCCACGTGTTTCTTTAGGCAGGGCATCGTAAATTGTATAGAAGGAATCGCCACCCGATCGGCGCATGGCGCGCTTAACGGCACCTGGTCCACAATTATAAGCAGCCATCGCTAATTCCCAGTCGCCGAAAATGTTGTAAAGGTCCCGAAGGTACTTACAGGCCGCTTCGGTCGCTTTAACCGGATCCATGCGTTCATCGATGTAATCGTCCTGATAGAGTCGCATGTCTCGGCCCGTGCCCGGCATAAACTGCCACAGTCCACCTGCGCCAGCATGGGAAATGGCTCGTGGGTTCAATGCCGACTCAACAATGGAAAGAAACTTAAGCTCTTCGGGTAGGCCATATTGAGCAAACATCTTTTCATACAGAGGAAAGAAGAGCGGGATCCGCTCCAGCATCAGCTTGGTCGAACTGGCTTTCCGGAAGGTGAAATAGTCGACATAAGCCTGAACGGCCTTATGGTAATTGAGCGGAATGGTTTTTTGTAGTTTCGTCAACCGCTCACGTAACAGGCTATCGTTGACGGTGGGAACGATAGCTACAGTGTCTTTTTTGACGATGGTACTGTCTGTTACGCCCGAATCAGCTTGCCTGGTCACAGGCGATTGAAACGTAGTCCCGGCGTAGCTGGCTGTTGCCAGACCTAGCACCGCACTCATAAAGCCCACTCCCAACAGGCTACGATTCAAGTATTTCATGTAGTTTTGGTTAGGTTTATGTTACGTAAATTGAGCGACGATTAAGTCACAAAATTCCTTTTGTTACGTTCTGCCTGACAGCTTTGCTGGTTGGTGCCAGAACCACCGTTTATAGTTGTTTGGCCAGTGCCACCAGCGAACCTTCGGCAAATGGCGGGGCCATAAATTGCAGGCCGATTGGCAGACCGTTGGCGTCAAGACCATTCGGAATCGATATGGCTGGATACCCGATCACGTTAGCCTGAACCGTGAAAATATCGGCCAGGTACATTTGCAGCGGATCATCCATCTTTTCGCCGAGTTGAAAAGCGGGGGTAGGGGTGGCTGGCGATAGTAAGAAGTCATATTGCTCAAAAACCCGTTCCGTTTCTTGCCGAATCAGCCGACGTACCTGCTGCGCTTTTGTGTAATAAGCGTCGTAGTAACTGGCGCTCAGCGCAAACGTACCCAGCAAAATTCGCCGACGTACTTCCGGGCCAAAGCCCTCCGTGCGACTGCGCTTGTACAACGATAAAAGGGCGTTTGCTGATGTATCGGCCAGCGGTTTACTTCGGTACCCGTACCGTACACCGTCGAAGCGGGACAGGTTTGAGGAAGCTTCTGCCGTAGTCAGAATATAGTACGTTGGCAACAAGTAGTTCAGTAGTGAAAAATCAACCGGCTCCACAACATGACCGGCTGACCGCAAGTCGTCAATCTTCTGTTGGGTTGCCTGGCGGATGCTGGCATCGATGGCCTCGCTTTCTACGCCATCGCGCAGATACGCAATGCGAAGCGGGCGTTCGGGTAACTGAGCTTGCGTATACGCACCAACAGGCAGGCTTGATACCGTACTGTCGAAATCGTCGGCACCTGCCATTATCTCAAGCAGCAGTGCAGCATCTTCGGCTGTGTTCGTAATCGGACCAATGCAGTCAAAGGAAGATGCATAAGCGATCAAGCCCCAGCGGCTGATTCGTCCATAGGTAGGCTTTAAGCCAACCACTCCGCAGAAGGCTGCCGGCTGGCGTACCGAACCGCCAGTGTCGGAGCCAATACTGGCCAGGCACAGACCTGCCTGAACCGCCACCGCCGAACCACCGCTCGATCCGCCCGGTACACGAGTAGGATCGGCCGCGTTACGTACGGGACCAAACGCTGAGGTTTCGTTCGACGAGCCCATCGCGAACTCGTCGCAGTTCTGCCGACCGATGATAACGACATCTTCGTCGAGCAGCCGCTGAATGGCTGTAGCGGTAAATTGAGCCGTAAAATTGTCGAGGATTCGGCTGCCCGCCCGAATACCATGACCGGCATAACACAGTACGTCTTTTATGCCGATAACCATGCCCGCCAATCGGCCCGCCGTTTTGTTCGCCAGCTTTTGATCAACAAAAGCGGCCTGTTGACGGGCCTCGTCGGCGTAGACTTCGGTGAAGACATTCAGGTGTTGGTACTCCGCGATTCTAGTCAAATATTGCTCTACTAACTGGAGACACGTAATGGAGCCGCTTTGCAGATCAGCCTGAACAGCAGAAAAGGTACGGTGTAAAGTCACAAGAGGAGGGTTACTAATTACAAATTCATGCTTACTTCCTGCCAGTTCAAGACCTTAAAAGCCCTGAACTGGCAAAGCTGGATCAAAAGAAACAGACAACCAGGCAGCCTGTGATAAAGCTACCTAATTGTCTGCTTATGATCAAACTCGATTATTTACCTGGCTCTTTCAGACCTTCTTCGATATTCTCACGAACGTCCTTCGTGGCATCTTTGAATTCTTTGATGCCTTTACCAAGGCCGCGTGCTAGTTCAGGGATCTTCTTAGCGCCGAACAACAGGAGCAGTGCTAAGAAAATGAACACCATTTCCTGACCGCCCAAACCCATAATTGCGAAAATGCTTGCCGAAATCATGATTCTTAGGATTTGAATATATGCAAATTTATAAAACTCTCGCGTAGTACCCTATAAAAACAGGGTTAAAGTTATTCTACTTTATTTCTAGACCTTCAAATCGCATCAGAACGATATTCGCTTGAGGAACATGGACTTTAGCCGCGCAGACAAAAGGTCTAAACAAAAAGCAGCCGTACTAGCCGATCTTAATCGTTTGTCGGCGTGGGGCCTCCTCCTGCGAGGTCGAATTGGACTGTTCCCACAACCGAAATTTTTCAATGTCATCTTTAATGCCGCTGAACAACCAAAGCATTAACGCAATATCATCCGTCAAGCCGACAATTGGCAGGAAATCAGGCAGTATATCGATTGGCGATACGAAATAGATTAATACCGCAATGACCCGAATCAAAGTTTTCCAGGGCAGTTGACGATAGTCGCCCGAAGCGTAGGCTTTCAGCAGGCGGGTCACAACGCCCAGCTGTTCCCGGAAGACCGCGATGTTTTTGCCCGACAAACCGCCACTTTTATCGAGCGCTTCCCGGATTAAGGTGTATAAGCTTCGCGTGTTACGAGCGTAGCGGACGGCACCGATATTGGCTCGTTTAAAAAAGATGGAGGTTAGGACTCGCGTCAGTATACTCTTATTTGCCATTGACGTTTAAGGATCATCTGACTAATCTGTCTGAATTGCCAGGTGAATGGTTAGTTACTTTCCCTATAACAAAAAAAATCTCTGAATAGTCCATAAACTGATCTTGGAGACCGGAAGTTTATTCAGCTTGCCATTGGTTTGTCTTAAACTCCGACCGTACTTTTGCGCTCGCTTGTTAACCTTTTAATTTCGAATACGCTATGAAAGTAACCGTAGTAGGTGCGGGGGCCGTTGGAGCCACCTGCGCCGATAACATCGCCCGCCGTGAACTCGCTCATGAAGTTGTGTTATTAGACATCAAAGAAGGCATCAGCGAAGGCAAATCGCTTGATATGCTTCAGGCGTCAACACTACTCGATTGCGACATCAAACTGACGGGCTCTACTAATAACTACGAAAAAACTGCGGGTTCAGATGTAGTGGTTGTTACATCGGGTTTGCCCCGTAAGCCCGGTATGACGCGCGAAGAGCTGATCGGTATCAACGCGGGTATCGTAAAAGGCGTTACCGAAAATATCCTGAAATACTCGCCCGACGCCATTTTTGTCATTATTTCTAACCCGATGGATACAATGACGTACCTGGCGCTGAAATCGTCGGGTTTGCCAAAAAATCGGGTGATTGGTTTAGGTGGAGCGCTGGATTCGGCTCGCTTCAAAACCTATCTGTCGCTGGCCATGAACTGCTCGCCCAATGATATTCAGGCGAGTGTGATTGGCGGACACGGCGATACGACGATGATTCCGTTGACTCGTCTGGCCACCAAAGGCGGTGTACCCGTTAGCCAGTTCCTGGACGAAGACACCCTGAAAAAAGTAGCGGCTGACACAATGGTCGGTGGCGCGACGCTGACGAGCCTGATCGGTACCTCGGCCTGGTATGCACCGGGAGCGGCTGGAGCTTACATGGTTGAAAGCATCCTGCGTGATCAGAAGCGCGTGATCCCGTCCTGCGTTCTGCTTGAGGGTGAATATGGCCAATCCGATATCTGCCTGGGTGTTCCGGTGGTGCTGGGACGTAACGGCTGGGAAGAAATCATCGATTACAAACTGAACGACGAAGAGCAGGCTGCGTTTGCGAAGTCTGCCGATGCCGTTCGGAACATGAACAACGTATTGAGCACGTTGAACATAGGCGTGTAAATACGTAGTTGATAGTAGCCGTATATAACAAAAGCCCTGCTGATCCACAGCAGGGCTTTTGTTATGGAAAAATAGGTGTTTAAATAAACACCTGGAACTGGAGCACAAACTGGCCGCGTCGCCCGGCTGCATTGATTTGCTGAACGTTCCCATCTACTGTTGCCCCCGTTTGGTAGTACGGCCGGTTCTGATAATCGAGGGTTATCTTCGTGTTGTTTCCGCGAATGAGCCAGTTGACTCCAAGGTTATAGATGCCTAAGGTTCCATTGATACGTTGATAATCTGCAATCTGGGCTTGTGCGTACGGCATTAATGTGCCGTTTCCATTGCCAAACAAATCTTGCCGCAGCAGATACCCCAATTGGCTATACACTACGTTACCGCTACCAAACATTGGGAATGCATTCCCCTGCGTCCCGCCAACACCGGCCGGGGCTGATGCAATCCCCGTTGCGGGGTTCATGATGCCGTTAAAGCGCAGGTAGTTCTTGCCGTAATCGGTATGAAAATACCCCAGATACGCATTTACTGCCGTACCCTTTTGTCTATTCAGCGGCATGTCGAGGAACGCGGCAACCGACCACAGGTTCAGAGCTCCGTAGACCGTATCGGGAGCCGTTGTGGTGCCTTCACGGTGCCACATAGCGTTATTTTGATGAATGAAGCCAGTTTCCAGATTAAGAATTTTCTTTTTGCCGAGGTACGTACCAGTCATATAACCCGGAGTTTGGTGCGACTCCTTATCAAAGAGTTGATAGAGAAGTAGCCCCTGAAACTGCTTCTGATGCCCTTTCTGAGCGAATGATGAGTACTGACTAAAAGCCGCTGGAACTGCTCCATTGGTTTGAACCGGAAACGGATCGCTCATGGCAAAGCGGTAATCAATCGGCCCAATTTGCCCACGGACGTACAAGCTCAGCTTACGGGCGAACTCATCCGTTTGGTCTACCGTTGCCTGCGCGAACACCGGTACGTCCATACTCACAATGGTGCTAACGCTGGGCTGACTAAACCGGGATAGACCATTTACGACGGTCAGGCCATAGCCGATCTTCAGGTAATCTTTGTTTTTGAAGACCAGGTATTCCGCTACCGCGTCGTGGAAGAATGCCTGCACTTTCCGGTTGGGTGGCGCTGTCGTAGAGCCGTAGGCCGGGTAGGCATTCAGAAAGTTGAAATTGTTCAGACCAAACTGAAAGTACACCAGAACCCGGTCGTTTAGCTGACCAAACAACTGAATACGCGTTCGACGAAGCCCAATGTCGAGGGTCTGTTCTTTTGCCGTGTTCGCCACCGTAGTGCCGGGGTTGCTGTTGTTAAGCCGTAACCACGACTGATTCAGGAGCGTAACCTTAAAGAAGTGGCTGCCTGACGCATTAAGGTTATACTTTAATTCATTTTTGTCGGTTCTGGCCGTGTCGGTAATTGTAGATGGGGGAGTAGTAGTGCCAGGTGCCTGTTGCTTTTGTTCAGTTGTAGGAGCCAGTGTGTCGGCTGGTAACGTAGTAATGGGTTGCTGGGCTACGGCTAGGCCACTACATGATAAAAAAAATGCCGCTACTAGTCGGTTCATAACTGATTACATAGGGAAGAAATGAAAACGCACGACCAAAAGTAGACCGTGCGTTTCCTGACTTACTTAGAAATTGCTTAGAATACCTGCAGCAGGTCGTTAAAAGTTGTGACCAGTGCCAGTTCAGTTGGGTTTACCGCCAGTCACAATCGGCAGAAAGCCAGTCCTGACCCGGATCAATAGGAGCACCATCGGGGGGCGCCAGGGTTGACGGGGTTACAGACCGATCGGGATCGGAGCGGTACTGCTCAATTAACCACCGGTGGTAGTCATACCGATACGTGGCGAACGTTTTTGAGTTCGTGTAGTAGGCCTGCAAACGCATGATGGCTTCGTGCGTTGCCGCCCGTACACTACCATCCGCATCTTTATTGGTGGCCAGGCGAATGAGCTGATCAAGCAGTAACCGCTCGGTTTGGCGGGCAATTTCTCCTCGGTACGTTTCCTGATTTATGAAAGACGATTTAACGACCGCGTCACGTAAGCGATCCAGTACATCATTGAGTCCTGGCAATGTAGAGTCAACGGCTTTTTGGCGTATTAAGCGAGCACATCGTTCAGGGTTCAGCAGCAACCGTAAAGTCATGCTCACAGCCGCTTCTGGTGGCCCTAAGGGGTCGAAGGTCATACCCGTATGCCGTTTGAAAACCTCGCGGGGATTGGGTTCATAGCGGAAGGGACGGGGCGGAATCAGGCTCAGGAGCTTTTCAGGTACGGCTAGTATTTGTGCATCGAGGGTCTGCAACAAGGTGGCCAGAGCTTTTTCCTGTTCAGCCGCCGGAACGGTCTGTAACACTTGCTGTCCATCCCCACGTAGTGCGTTGGTATACGCCTGGCCACCGACGACTTTTGCGGTTGCTTCAACCTGATACCGGTGGAACATATACATCGGCACGAACACTTCTTCCAGCGTAGCCATTGGCATCCCCGACGGAATCTTTTTATCCGTGAAATTGGCTAGTGCAATGCGCCGAACGGTCATTACGCGCTTTAGTTCGTCTACGGCATTGGCCCCATTATCCCAGAGGTGGGTGGCCGGGTGCGATGAGCCTTCGGGACGGGCATCCTGATCGGTCAGGAACGACAGCCCGGCCGCGTGCATCTGGTTGATGATTTTAGTAAGCTCCTGCTTCTCGTCCGCCCCGGCCGGGAACTGTTCATAACCGTACCGGATACTCCACTTATCATAAGCGCCGATACCTTTGGCGTAGGCGTCCGATAGGTCGATGGAGGCCCCCTTAATCTTGGCGACCATCGTCGGATAATCCATGACCGACGCGCGACCGAACTGATCGGGCTGCCCGCCTTGCGTACTGGCTAGGTAATTATGCGGTAGGCCCAGTGTGTGACCAACTTCGTGCGCAGCCAGTTGGCGCAGTCGATCCAGCGACATCGTCATCAGTTCGTTGACATGGGCCGAATCGCTCGTATCAAAATTGCCGATTAGCCCTTGAGCGATCAGGTAATCCTGCCGGACACGTAATGAACCTAACGTAACCTTTCCTTTTATGATCTCGCCGGTACGTGGATCGATGATACTGGCTCCGTAGCTCCAGCCCCGCGTCGACCGGTGAACCCACTGGATAAGATTATAACGGACGTCCATCGGATCGGCGTCAGGCGGCAGGAGCTTAACCTGAAAGGCGTTCCGGTAGCCAGCGGCTTCGAAAGCCTGGTTCCACCAGCTGGTGCCTTCTAGCAGCGCCGACCGAATGGGTTCGGGCGTACCAGGATCGAGGTAATAAATGATCGGCTTTACCGCTTCACTGACGGCTGCATTAGGCTCTTTCTTTTCCAGTCGGTGCCGGGAAATGTAGCGTTTGGTAATGGGCTGGCTGACGGGTGTTGCATAATCGAAGAACTCAATGCCACCATAGCCGATACGTGGGTCAAAGGCGCGGGGTTTGTAACCGGCATCGGGCAGCTGCACGAACGAATGGTGCTGGTGCATGGTCACAGCTGCTGGCGTTGGCACCACATCCCGGAGGTAGGGACCGGCGTTTTCGCCCGTAAGCGTAATGATGGTCTCGAATTCAGTATTCTGCGGGAAACTTTTGGTACGCGGCAGGTACATAGCACTGCGCGACAGATCAAATTTGTAACTGCCCTGCTTAGTCTGAGAAATGGCCTGGGCGGCCCCAACGGCGTCCTGCATCAGAAACGGCGTCAGGTCGACAAGTACTCGACCATTCTCTTCGGCAGCAACCTCAAATCCGGCATGTACCGACCTGGCAAACGACTCCTCAACCGCCCGTCGTTCGAGCGGATCGCTGCTGATAGCCCGATACGCGTAGTTCGGTTCAATCAGCAATATTTTAGGGCCGCTCCGTTGAAACTTGACGATATGCTCCTGGCCGAGTCGGCCGCGATCCAGGCCAATGTCGTTGGAGCCGACGCCCTGAGCGAGAGTAGGGTAGTAGAGAAGCTCCGTGTCGAATTTGTCGATCTCCAGCCAGATTTTGCCTTTCTTGGCATCCCAGTAATAGGTGAGAAAGCCAGGGTAACGCTCCATGTTGGCCGTAAAACCCGTGATGTTGACAGGAGCGGTGGTACTAGGTTGGGCGTTTGCCGTGAAAGAGGCTGGTAGAACGAAGCAAAGAAGAGAGAGTAAGCGTTTAATCATCTTGAGCGAGGTCGTATTTCCCCGCTCAAGATAAAAGAAAAGCAAGACAATCTAACGCAGGCGATCGGACCCCCGCACTAGCTTCTCATCCCGGCGAATAAACCGATTAGCTAATGCGTTAAACAATAAGGCTGCAATGACAGCGTAGAAGCCTAACAGAAAATTACCCTGATCGGCCGGATTGCCGAATTCCTTACCCGCGTACAGGGTTCGGTATAATATGATCCCCATGATGGCCGTGAGCATTAAGGCGTTTACGGCGCACAGCGCGGTCTGGGTCAGCCGGTTCCGGTATTGAAAAATTGCGTACACCGATGATAAGGCCACTAGAGCCAGGAGTAAGCCCAGGTACCATACCGACGTAATCATCGTCATAGGGGCTTGTTGAGCCGGAATGCCTGCCTGTTGCGGAACAGTTTGTTGTTGCGTGTATTGCAGCGCCGTTAGTTGTGCTAGTTCGGTAGGTTGAGTGCCGGTCTTCTCCCAGAGTGGATTAGCCAGCGCAACGCCCATAGCGACAGCGATAAGAAACAAAAAAATAGTTTGAACGCGTTGAATCATTGGAATAAATGAAAGATGTGTAATTGGCCGCAGATCATCGACCGCCAAACGACAGTACGTCGCATCGCTTGTCCATTATGCATTGTCCGGAGGCAAAATTAGCCCAAAACCGATAGATTATGAAAGCAGACGTCCGATTGGTCCTTACGGCCGATGGCTCACATACCGCCGTTAATCAAACACTCGATAAAACGTACCATTCGATCCACGGAGCGTATCAGGAATCACAGCGCGTGTATATCGAACTGGGCCTGCTGGCCGCGTTCGAGAAATTTGAGGATCAGCCGTTGCGCGTTTTTGAAATGGGATTCGGCACGGGCCTGAACGCCTTACTGACTGCACGCGAAGCCGAAAAACACCAGCGGCCCGTTCATTACGTAGCCGTCGACGCTTATCCAATGCCCACCGCCGACGCCCGGCAACTTAACTATGACGCATTGCTCGGTACGGATTACTTGTCGAAACTGCACGAATCCCCCTGGAACGTACCCGTCGAAATCAATTCATATATGACCCTGACCAAACTGGAAAGCAGTTTACAGGAACTTCGACTCGCTGAGCAGTTTGATCTGATCTATTTTGATGCCTTTGCGCCAACGGCGCAGCCTGAGCTTTGGGAGGAACCGGTTTTTGGGCAAATGGCAAACTTATTGCTTCCTGAAGGTATACTGACCACGTACTGCTCAAAGAGCTACGTACAACGTAACATGCGGGCGGCTGGCCTAACGGTTGAGAAACATCCTGGTCCTCCGCATAAGCGGGATGTAATCCGGGCCGTACGTTGAACTGAGGGATAAACCACATTTTAGCGCTCTCGGCTTAATTTTAGTGAAGACTGTACGTTATAAACGAAACAACTGCATCGGTAACCTCAACTGCGTATGAACCGTCTGATTCTCTTCTTCGCTGCTTTTGTGATCGTCACAATCAGCGCATTCCGTACAACGCTGCCAACGGAATCACTTGTGAAGGCTCCCACCGAAACTAAACGTATCAATTGGTTAACGGTTCAGCAAGCGTACGCCCTGACTCAGAAGAAACCTAAGAAATTCGTTATCGATGTATATACAGATTGGTGTGGGTGGTGCAAGGTGATGGATCGCGAAACGTTCTCCAAACCGGCAATCGTCGACTACGTCAACGAGAACTATTACGCCGTACGGCTTAATGCTGAACAGCCAGGTGACATTACGTTGGGGAAACAAACGTTTAAATACATGAGCAGCGCCAACGGGCGGGGCGTTCAGGAACTGGCCGCTGCACTCATGAAAAACCAGTTGAGTTACCCAACTACGGTGTTCATGGACGAAAAATTTAACTTGATTCAACCCATTCCGGGTTATCTCGAACCGCGTACGTTCCACCAGATCATCACGTATTTCGGGAACGATTATCACCAGAAAGAGCCCTTCGATCAATACAAATCGGGTACGTATACCAAGCAATTTCAGGCCGCTCTGAAATCCAGTAAGTAACGTAACAGGAGGCCCACGCGGGCCGGACAGACTCACCAGTGAAAACGGGCTAATCGTTTTATGCTGGCAAGTCCGTCCGGCCCGCGTTATTCGTTCGTATAAATGCAAGAAGATAAGTAGTTTTGTAGCCTTCATTTACCCCAACTGGTACAAGTACATGAATCAACAACTAATTTTTCTGTCGGCAATTGCTGTGTCGGTAAGCCTCACGGCTGCCACCCCGCCGAAGAAAACAACCGGTGACCCCATAAGCCGGTCACGGCCAAGCGCTCGCCTGAAAGCTGACCCGCGTAAGTTCATCGACCCGCAAAACATGGATATGTCGGTAAAGCCGGGCGATAACTTCTATCAATACGCAAACGGGAACTGGCTTCGTCAGAACGCAATACCCGCGTCGAAAACGTCATGGGGTAGCTTCAACGAGCTCCGCGACAAAAGTCTGGACGCCATGAAATCGTTGCTGGAAGATGCGTCAAAAAGCGCGACGAAAGGTCGTTTGTACCAAATGGTTGGCGACTACTACGTCAGCGGTATGGACAGCGTAACCATCGAGAAGCGAG
This sequence comes from Spirosoma fluminis, assembly GCF_054778895.1. Classification (NCBI taxonomy): domain Bacteria; kingdom Pseudomonadati; phylum Bacteroidota; class Cytophagia; order Cytophagales; family Cytophagaceae; genus Spirosoma; species Spirosoma fluminis. Next base: position 464,938 of record NZ_BAAGZD010000003.1, on the reverse strand, counting down.
GCTTCGATCCAATCAAACCCGAACTGGCCCGAATCGAGAAGGTCAATAACAAGCCCGCATTTCTGGACGAGTTAGCGTACCAGCGTTCACAGGGCAACGGTATGCTGTTTGGCTTCTTCGTCGCGCAGGATCGCAAAAACGTAAGCAAGTATCTGCCTCAGCTCAGTCAGGGAGGCACTACGTTGCCTGACCGTGATTATTACCTGAAAAATGATGCGCGTAGTCAGAAAATTCGGGAAGCGTACCGCGATCACCTGACCAAGATGTTTGCCCTGATCGGTGAAGAGCCTTCGCAGGCTTCTCAGGATGCCGACGTAATCATGCGGGTTGAAACGGCACTGGCTAAAGCGCAGATGGCCCGTGTTGAACTGCGCGATCCGTATAAAACCTATAATAAGTTAACAGTTGCTAATTTCAGTCAGCAAACTCCCGGCATCAACTGGGCGGATCAACTGACCAAATACGGCGCTAAAGGCCAGGATACGGTATTAGTCCAAAGCCCTACGTTTTTCCGCTCGTTGGATAGCTTAGTTGCGGCTACCCCCATTGAAGACCTGCGCACATTTATGCGCTGGAATATTCTCAAAGGATCGGCCCCGTACTTAAGTGATGCATTTGTTAAGCAGAACTTTGCCTTCTCGAAAGTACTCACTGGCCAGAAGGAGCAGACACCACGCTGGCAACGTATCAGCGGACTGATCGACGGATCGTTAGGCGACCTGCTGGGACAGCTATACGTTCAGCGCTATTTCAAACCTGAAGCTAAACAGCGTATGTTAACGCTGGTTGATAATCTCGAAGCGTCGTACAAAGAACACATCAAAAACCTGGACTGGATGAGTGAGGATACGAAAAAACGTGCCTTAACAAAACTTACCTCGTTCAAACGGAAGATCGGCTACCCGGATAAGTGGAAAAACTACGAAGGTGTCACCATTGCCCGGAATGATTTCTACGGAAACGTTAAGTCAGCCAGCAAATGGCAGTACAACTACATGATCAATCGCCTAGGTAAGCCGGTCGACCGGACGGAGTGGGGCATGACACCTCCGACGGTAAATGCCTATTACAATCCCGTAAACAACGAGATCGCGTTTCCGGCAGCTATTCTACAGTTCCCGTTCTTTGACTTCAACGCCGATGATGCCGTTAACTACGGTGGTATTGGTGCAGTTATCGGTCACGAAATGACGCACGGCTTCGACGATTCGGGCCGCCAGTACGATGCCGATGGTACGTTACGGGACTGGTGGACGAAGTCCGATGCTGATAATTTCAAGAAGCGGGCCGATCAGGTGAAAGAGCAGTTCTTCGGCTTCAAGGTACTTGATTCCATTAAGGTCAATGGCCAACTAACACTGGGCGAAAACTTAGCTGATTTAGGTGGATTAGCTATAGCTTATGATGCATTTAAGAAGACCGCGCAAGGTAAAGCCAATGCGAAAAAAGGCATGATTGACGGTTTCACACCCGATCAACGTTTCTTTTTGTCCTGGGCACAGATATGGCGGATCAACGTATTGCCCGAAACGCAGGCGCAGTTGATAATGACCGATCCACACGCACCGGGCCTCTATCGGTGTAATGGACCTCTGTCTAATATAAATGCCTGGTATCAAGCCTTTACCATTCAACCCGGTGATAAAATGTACAAGAAGCCGGAAGACCGCATAAAAGTTTGGTAATACAGATGTATCAAATGTTTAGAAGAGCCCTATCCACTACGTAGATAGGGCTCTTCTAGTTTATGGAGCTAATTTTAGTAGATTGCCCATTCAACCTGAACACTGATAGAATGCCATGAATTTCTTGAAACCAGCTAGTGTCATCCTGCTCGCAGGCAGCTTAGCCTGCCAGACAACATCGAAAACAGAAACAACGGTTGCTACACCAACCGAAGAAGTTGACAGTGTCGCTTTGCTTACCAAACGTCCCTCTGCGGAAGCCCCCAGATCGGCCGCTGATCGATTAGTAAGAGCGCTTTACTTTGAGCATAGAAAAAAAGAAAATCCGTTTAAAGAAACGAAAGACCGTACCCTTGTTGACCAATTTTTTGCAAAGCCAACGGCGGACCTTATCTGGGAAAGTAAGAAGCCACTAAAAGCTGATTTACTGTTTAATGCACCCGATAAAGCTGTTGAAAAAGCCTGGGTATTACCCGCTAACGTAGCCGGCAAAAAAGCGGTTGTGTTTGTTACCTTCAACCGCGAGAGCAGGCCTGTGGAACTGCAATGCGAAATGCAGCAGCAAGACGGCCGCTGGCGCATAACAGACATGTTGTATCCAGATGGTAAGCGGTTAACGGAGTTGCTCAAATAAAAGACGGGTTCTATAAAAAAGTCTCCGCTCATTGAATTTTCGTGCTGGTTTTAAATGAATTAGCTTTCTTCCTTAAATTATTTTCAATCTAGCTGTTGACAACACCGCAAAAGCGTGTAATTTTGCAACTCCAAACCCGAAAGGGAGCGGAAATTGTTCTTTAACAGTGATTTTGGGGAGTTTCCAGAGTGGCCAAATGGATCAGACTGTAAATCTGCTGGCGTACGCCTTCGGAGGTTCGAATCCTCCACTCCCCACCAATAAAAAGCGGAAGTAGCTCAATTGGTAGAGCGATAGCCTTCCAAGCTATAGGTTGCGGGTTCGAGACCCGTCTTCCGCTCAGTTGATTACACACTGTTAAAAACAAGCCGTTATAGCTCAGCGGTAGAGCACTTCCTTGGTAAGGAAGAGGTCCGGGGTTCAAGTCCCCGTAACGGCTCAAGACTTCTTCGTGAAGTCTTTTTGCGTATTAAAGCCGTATCCTGGTCGCGCTGTTTGGGCGTAATTTCGGACGGCTTGACTGACGTTCAGCGAGTTAATCCAAAAACAAACAACAGTTCACAATAGCGTTTTAAAAACATGGCAAAAGAGAATTTTGACCGCTCGAAACCGCACGTAAACATCGGTACGATTGGTCACGTTGACCACGGTAAAACGACGCTGACGGCTGCCATTACGAAAGTGCTGGCCGAAAAGGGTCTGGCCGCAATTCGGGACTTCTCCTCGATTGACAACGCTCCGGAAGAAAAAGAGCGTGGTATCACCATCAATACATCACACGTTGAGTACGCGACAGCCAACCGTCACTATGCACACGTTGACTGCCCAGGCCACGCTGACTATGTGAAAAACATGGTAACGGGTGCTGCTCAAATGGACGGTGCTATCCTCGTGGTAGCTGCAACGGACGGTCCAATGCCACAGACCCGTGAGCACATCCTGCTCGCTCGTCAGGTAGGTGTACCTCAGCTCGTTGTGTTCATGAATAAAGTGGACATGGTGGACGATCCAGAGTTGCTCGAACTCGTAGAAATGGAAATCCGCGAACTGTTGAGCTTCTACAACTTCGACGGTGACAACATCCCAGTTATCCAAGGTTCGGCTCTTGGTGGCTTGAACGGCGATGGCAAATGGGTTAAAACCATTGAAGAGCTGATGGATGCTGTTGATAGCTTCATCCCGCTACCTCCTCGTCAAACGGATCTTCCGTTCCTGATGCCGGTGGAAGACGTATTCTCAATCACGGGTCGTGGTACGGTTGCTACGGGTCGTATCGAGCGGGGTGTTATCAACTCGGGTGAGCCAGTTGAGATCCTCGGCATGGGTGCTGAAAACCTGAAATCTGTTGTAACGGGTGTTGAAATGTTCCGGAAAATTCTGGACCGTGGCGAAGCCGGTGACAACGTAGGTCTGCTGCTCCGTGGTATTGAAAAAACCGATATCCGTCGTGGTATGGTTATTTGCAAGCCTGGTTCGGTAACTCCTCACATGAAGTTCAAGGCTGAGGTTTACGTATTGTCGAAAGAAGAAGGTGGTCGTCACACCCCATTCTTCAACAAATACCGTCCTCAGTTCTATTTCCGCACCACCGACGTAACGGGTGAGATCTCTCTTCCTGCTAACGTTGAAATGGTGATGCCAGGTGATAACATCACGATCGACGTAACGCTGATCAACAAAATCGCTATGGAAAAAGGTCTTCGCTTCGCTATTCGTGAAGGTGGCCGTACCGTAGGCGCTGGTCAGGTAACCGAAATCCTTGATTAAGTAAGTAATTCAGAACAAGTGCATTTCTTTCGGGGGATGCACTTGTTTTTTGATATTATTTCGTAATTTTGCAGTCCGTTTCGGAAGCACGCCGTGACGGACTTTTTTTAAACAGTACTCCGATACGGGTGTAGTTCAAGGGTAGAATAGCGGTCTCCAAAACCGTTGATGGGAGTTCGAATCTCTCCACCCGTGCAAATCCCTTACTTAACAATGGACAAGTTTATCTCGTTTCTGAAGGCCTCTTGGGAGGAAGTTCAGCACAACGTGACTTGGCCCAAATTCAGCGATCTGCAATCCAGCTCAACCCTGGTACTGGTAGCATCGCTGATTTTTGCGCTATTGGTCGGGCTAATCGATTTGGTGTTTGAGAACGGACTGAACGCGTTCTATCAGTCATTCTAAAACGATAACAAACATGAGCGGCATACAATGGTACGTCATTCGGGCGGTCTCTGGTCAAGAGAAGAAAATCAAATCTTATCTTGATAACGAGATTATACGGCAAAAGTTGGATGAGATTATTCCGCAGGTATTAATTCCAGCGGAAAAGGTATACGAAATGCGTAATGGTAAAAAGCGCGTTCGGGAAAAATCATTTTTTCCCGGCTATATCTTAATCTCGGCTGACCTAGGAAATAACCGTGCGCTTGACTTGATCCTGAATATGCCAGGTGTGTTAGGTTTCTTAGGAAACTCACAGGTTGGAACAACTTCAAAGGTTCCAGTGCCCTTACGTCAGGCCGAGGTAAACCGTATTTTAGGTAAAGTTGATGAGGAAACTCAGGAAGTGGCAACACCAACTGTTGCTTACCTGAAAGGTGAGTCTGTAAAAGTAGTTGATGGCCCCTTTGGTGGCTTTATCGGTACAGTAGAAGAAGTATTCGACGACCGGAAGAAATTAAACGTCGTTGTAAAAATATTTGGCCGGAGTACTCCGGTAGAACTCAGTTACGCACAAGTAGAAAAGGAAAGCTAGTCTTCCAGCTAGCTTTCAGTTGGTCAGGCGTTCTTTGCTTCCCTTAGAGAACAAATGGCTGGAATTGAATTGATGGTCAATGGTTGCGGTTTACGATGTGACTAATAAACTGTAATCAGAAATCAGATGGGGCTGCTTACGCGGTCGTAAATTATTCAGACAATGGCAAAAGAAGTAGGTGGCTACGTAAAGCTGCAAGTCAAAGGCGGGCAGGCTAACCCTTCTCCTCCGATCGGTCCGGCACTAGGTTCCAAGGGTTTAAATATCATGGAATTCTGCAAGCAGTTCAACGGCCGTACGCAGGATAAAATGGGGATGGTTCTGCCGGTTTTGATTACGTATTATAAGGACAAGTCCTTTGATTTCGTGATCAAAACGCCACCGGCACCAATTCTGCTGATGGAAGCGGCTAAGCTGAAAGGCGGATCTGCTCAACCAAACCGGAACAAAGTTGGCTCTGTATCGTGGGATCAAGTTCGGACAATCGCGGAAACGAAGATGCCTGATTTGAACGCGTTCACGGTAGAGTCGGCAATGAAGCAGGTGGCCGGTACGGCTCGCAGTATGGGTATTACGGTGACAGGCACTGCGCCTTTCGAGATTTAATCAGACTTGCCGAAGCAAACACAGAGATGGCTAAGTTAACGAAAAAACAAAAAGAAGCGCAATCGAAGTACGATTCCTCTAAGGAATACTCACTGCAGCAAGCTGCTGAGATCCTGAAAGAGATTTCGTTCACTAAGTTCGACGCTTCTGTGGATATTGACGTTCGGTTAGGCGTTGACCCGCGTAAAGCTGACCAGATGGTACGTGGTGTTGCCACATTGCCGCATGGTACAGGAAAGACGGTTCGCGTTCTGGTGCTTTGCACGCCGGATAAAGAAAACGAAGCGAAAGAAGCAGGAGCTGACTTCGTAGGTCTCGACGATTACATTCAGAAGATCGAACAAGGCTGGACGGACGTTGACGTGATCATCACGATGCCGAACGTAATGGCTAAAGTAGGTCGTCTGGGTAAAGTGTTAGGACCTCGTGGGTTGATGCCAAACCCAAAATCGGGTACGGTAACGCCGGAAGTTGGTAAAGCAGTTCGTGAGGTGAAGGCTGGTAAAATCGACTTTAAAGTTGACAAAACCGGTATCATTCACACCAGTATTGGTAAGGTATCGTTTACGCCGGAAAAACTGGCAGAGAACGCGCAGGAGATTATTTCTACGTTAATGCGTCTGAAGCCTTCTTCGGCTAAGGGTACGTACGTTAAGACGATCAACCTGTCGAGCACGATGAGTCCGGGAGTTACGATTGATAAAGGCACAGTTGCCGGAATTTAAGCCATGAAGCGCGAGGACAAAGGAGCAATTATTGAGGAATTGACTGAAAAGTTTCAGTCTACTCCCTTCTTCTACATCACGGAAGCCAATGGCATGACGGTTGCTGAAACCAACGATCTCCGTCGGATGTGTTTTGAACGGGGCATCGAGTATAAAGTGGTGAAAAATTCATTCATCAAAAAAGCGCTCGAAACCCTTGATACGGATTATACGCCGTTCAACGATGCGGTGCTGCACGGTCAGTCAGCGGTGATGTTTCACCCTGAAAATGGCAAAGCACCGGCGCAGCTTATCAAAGAGTTCCGTAGAACGAACGATAAGCTGCAATTAAAGGCTGCTTCTATCGATTACAGCCTGTTTATTGGTGCTGATCAACTGGATACGCTCATCGCACTGAAGAGCAAGCAGGAACTGATCGGCGAAATCATCGGTCTGCTGCAATCCCCTGCCAAAAACGTTATTTCGGCGTTGCAAGGTGGTGGTAACAAACTGGCCGGTATCCTCAAAACGCTGTCGGAGCGAGAGGAAGCAGCTTAATTATCCGACGTATAATTTTCAACATCGTATCACAATCAAATTAAAATACTACAATGGCAGATTTGAAAGCGTTCGCTGAGCAGCTTGTAAGCCTAACGGTTAAAGAAGTAAACGAACTGGCTGCTATCCTGAAGGATGAATACGGAATTGAGCCGGCTGCTGCCGCTCCCGTAATGGTAGCTGGCGGTGCCGCAGGTGGTGGTGATGCTGCTCCGGCTGCTGCTGAAAAAACCTCATTCGACGTGATCTTGAAAGCGCCGGGTGCTGGTAAACTAGCGGTTGTTAAACTGGTTAAAGATCTGACAGGTCTGGGCCTGAAAGAAGCGAAAGAACTGGTTGACGGCGCACCAAAACCTGTAAAAGAAGGCGTTGCTAAAGACGAAGCAGAAGCACTGCGCAAGCAACTTGAAGAAGCTGGCGCTGAAGTTGAAGTGAAGTAAGCAATTGCTTATCGCATATCGCTCCAGGCAGGGGAGGCCAGACCAACGTCTGGTCTTTTCCTGTTTGGAGACTTTTTTGTCTATGCCCTTGCAAAAGACAAACTTATTTTTATTGACTTACGTTGTCTATTTACGCCCCTTGGGTTGGGTGACGCCTGGGGTCTGAATAGCCGCTTAGTCCGAGCGCCGTAGCAAATCTTCGCAACGCACTCATTAAGAATCGGTTACGCAACTAAACAGAGTACAATCTTGGCTACAAACGCGAAAATCAGTACGCGCAAAAATTTTGCGACGATTCAGCCAGTGATTGAATATCCGGATTTTCTGGATATTCAGGTAAAATCCTTCAAAGATTTTTTCCAGCTTGATACCCCTTCGAACCAACGGTCGGAGGAAGGGCTGTTCAAGGTGTTTCAGGAAAACTTTCCTATTTCGGACTCCCGTGAGAATTTCAAACTGGAGTTCATTGATTATTCAGTTGACCCACCGAAATATTCGGTTGACGAATCCATTGATCGGGGGTTGACTTATTCTGTGCCTTTGAAAGCCAAATTGCGTCTGTCAAACAATGATCCTGACAACGAGGATTTTGAAACGATTGAGCAGGAGGTTTTCCTGGGCAATATTCCGTACATGACCGAGAAAGGCTCGTTCGTAATTAACGGAGCTGAGCGGGTGATTGTTTCGCAGTTACACCGTTCGCCAGGTGTGTTCTTCTCGATGAGTAAGCACACCAATGGTACAAAACTATACTCGGCACGAATCATCCCATTTAAGGGATCGTGGATTGAGTTCTCGACGGACGTAAACAATGTTATGTATGCGTACATCGATCGGAAAAAGAAATTTCCGGTAACGACGCTGTTACGTGCCATTGGGTTTGGATCTGACAAAGACATTCTTGATTTGTTCGGTTTGTCGGAGGAGGTTCCAGCTACGCCAGCGAATCTGAAAAAAGCGATCGGTCGTCGGTTGGCGGCTCGGGTGCTTCGCACGTGGACAGAGGACTTCGTGGACGAGGATACGGGCGAGGTAGTTTCGATCAGCCGGAATGAGGTATTGCTTGAGCGTGACTCAGCAATCACGGCGGACGATATTGATGTGATTACAGACTCGGGTCAGAAATCAGTCATCCTGCATAAGGAAGACATGAACATGGCCGATTACAACATTATTTATAACACCCTGCAAAAAGATAGCTCTAACTCTGAGAAAGAGGCTGTGGAGCAAATCTATCGGCAGTTACGTAACGCGGATGCCCCCGACGAACAAACGGCTCGTGAAATTATTCAGAGTCTGTTCTTCTCGGACAAGCGCTATGACCTTGGTGATGTAGGCCGGTATCGGATTAATAAAAAGCTCGGTCTCGACATTTCGTCGGACATGAAAGTACTGACCACAGAAGATATTGTGTCGATTGTGAAGTACTTGATTGGCTTAATTAACTCGAAAGCCGTTGTCGATGATATTGACCACCTCAGCAACCGGCGTGTCCGGACAGTAGGTGAACAGCTGTACGCTCAGTTTGGCGTTGGTTTGGCTCGTATGGCCCGGACTATTAAAGAACGGATGAACGTACGGGATAACGAAGATTTCAAACCGGTTGATCTGATCAACGCTCGTACGTTGTCGTCAGTTATCAACTCGTTCTTTGGAACCAACCAGCTATCGCAGTTCATGGACCAAACCAACCCGCTGGCCGAAGTGACGCATAAGCGTCGTATGTCGGCACTGGGACCTGGCGGTCTGTCACGCGAACGGGCGGGCTTTGAAGTTCGTGACGTACACTATACGCACTACGGTCGGTTATGTACGATTGAAACCCCGGAAGGTCCGAACATTGGTCTGATTTCGTCACTGTGTGTCTATGCTAAAATTAACAGCATGGGCTTCATTGAAACCCCATACCGTATTATTGAAAACGGTAAGGTATCGATGGATAAGCCAGTGATGTACCTAACAGCCGAGGAAGAGGATACCCATTATATCGCGCAAGCTAATGCCGGTATTGACAAAGGCGGCAACTTTCAGGTCGATCGGTTGAAAGCTCGGTTTGAGGGCGACTTCCCAATGGCCGAGCCTACGAACGTGACGTTCATGGACATTGCGCCGAACCAGATTGTGTCGGTGGCGGCTTCCATGATTCCGTTCCTCGAACACGATGATGCTAACCGAGCGCTGATGGGCTCGAACATGCAACGTCAGGCAGTGCCGCTGCTTCGTCCTGAAGCGCCGATTGTTGGTACAGGTCTGGAAGGTCGCGTTGCAGTTGATTCGCGAACGCTGGTTATTGCCGAAGCTGACGGTGTAATTGAGTTTGTAGACTCAACTAAAATTGTGGTACGGTATGAACTTGATGACGATCAGATGGCCGTTACGTTCGATGAAGAACGTAAGACGTATAATCTGATCAAGTTCCGCCGGACGAACCAGGATACCTGCATCAACCTGAAACCAACGGTCCTGAAAGGCCAGAAGGTAAAAAAAGGTGACGTACTCTGTGAAGGTTACGCTACCCAGGCTGGTGAGTTAGCGCTCGGCCGTAACATGAAGGTTGCCTTCATGCCTTGGCAGGGGTATAACTTCGAGGATGCCATCGTGATTTCCGAGCGTGTAGTACGCGAAGATATATTTACCTCGATCCACATCGAAGAGTTTGAACTGGAAGTACGTGACACAAAGCGGGGTGAAGAGGAGCTAACCTCCGAAATTCCGAACGTGAGCGAAGAGACCGTTCGCAACCTGGATGAGAATGGTATCGTTCGAGTAGGTACGGAAGTTAAAGAAGGTGATATTCTGATTGGTAAGATCACGCCGAAAGGAGAAAGTGATCCGACCCCAGAAGAAAAACTGCTTCGCGCTATTTTCGGTGATAAGGCCGGCGACGTAAAAGACGCATCCAAGAAAGCACCACCCTCTCTGAAAGGTGTCGTTATCGATACCAAGTTGTTTGCCCGTCCGGCGAAAGAGGATCGCGGTAAGCACAAAGACGAGGTGAAGTCGTTGATGAAGAAATACGGTCGTGAGCTGAACGACTTCCGCGCCCGGATGATTGAGAAACTGGTTACGTTACTTGACGGTAGAACGAGCCAGGGCGTCAAGCATAAGTTCGGTGATGACATTGTTAGCAAAGGCGTGAAGTTTAACCGTAAGAATATTACGGATAACCTTTTCCCTGATCGGAACCCTTATCGCGACGAAAGCGGCTACGCCGTTCCGGAAGAAGCGAACCTGCTGATTGATCTCAACCTCGACGGCTGGACCGACGACGACAAGCTCAATCACATGATTGTTCAGTTGGTGAAAAACTACAACAATCGTCGGAGCGAAATTACGGGGCGGTTCAAGCGGGAGCGGTTCACGCTCGAAGTAGGTGACGAACTGCCAGCCGGTATCGTGAAACTGGCTAAAGTGTATATCGCCAAGAAGCGTAAGCTGAAAGTAGGTGATAAAATGGCCGGTCGTCACGGTAACAAAGGGGTTGTTGCCCGGATTGTACGCGATGAAGACATGCCGTTCCTGGAAGATGGAACCAAGGTTGATATCGTGTTGAACCCGCTTGGCGTACCATCCCGGATGAACCTTGGCCAGATCTACGAAACAGTATTGGCGTGGGCCGGTCAGAAACTCGACCGAAAGTACGCGACGCCGATCTTCGACGGAGCTACGGAACAGCAGGTTGCGGATGAATTGGATGCAGCGGGCTTGCCCTCGTTCGGTCGTACGTACCTGTACAATGGTCTGACGGGCGAACGTTTCGATCAACCCGTAACGGTCGGTATCATCTATATGCTGAAACTGGGCCACTTAGTTGACGACAAGATGCACGCCCGTTCGATTGGACCGTACTCGCTCATAACGCAGCAGCCGCTGGGTGGTAAAGCGCAGTTCGGTGGTCAGCGGTTCGGTGAGATGGAAGTATGGGCGTTGGAGGCTTTCGGAGCGTCGAACATCCTACAGGAAATCTTAACGGTTAAATCCGATGACGTAGTTGGTCGTGCCAAGGCGTACGAAGCGATTGTGAAGGGTGAAAACCTGCCGAAGCCGAACATTCCTGAGTCGTTCAACGTACTTGTTCACGAGTTGCGTGGTTTAGCGCTTGAAATTACATTAGAGTAAGGAGAGAGAAGGAAAGGAAGAAAGGAGAATGGGACTTAACCCCTTTTCCTTTCTTCCTCTCCTTCTTTCCTCCCTTTTTCCTTTAACATATAATCTCCAACCAATGTCGTTCAAAAAGAACAAAAAACTCAATAGCGACTTCCAGAGCGTGACAATCAGCCTGGCGTCGCCCGAGTCTATTTTGGAGAGTTCCTACGGCGAGGTGACACAGCCGGAGACAATCAATTACCGGACTTACAAACCTGAGATGGGTGGCTTGTTCTGCGAGCGTATCTTCGGGCCTGTAAAGGACTGGGAATGTCACTGCGGTAAATACAAGCGGATACGTTACAAAGGCATTATCTGTGACCGTTGTGGCGTGGAAGTAACCGAGAAAAAGGTACGCCGGGAGCGTATGGGGCACATCGAACTGGTGGTACCCGTTGCGCACATCTGGTATTTCCGTAGCTTACCCAACAAAATTGGTTATCTCTTAGGTCTGTCGACCAAGAAGCTGGACCAGGTGATTTACTACGAACGGTACGTAGTTGTTCAACCGGGTGTTAAAGCCGAAGATGGCATCAACCAGCTCGACTTCCTGACGGAAGATGAGTACCTGGATATTATTGACAAACTGCCGAGCACCAATCAGCATCTGGACGACAAAGACCCGAACAAATTCATCGCCAAGATGGGGGCTGAAGCGCTTGAGATGTTGTTATCACGTGTGCAGTTAGATGAGTTGTCATACTCACTGCGTCACGCAGCGGCTACTGATACGTCACAGCAGCGTAAAGCGGAAGCGTTGAAGCGGTTAAAAGTTGTAGAAGCATTCCGGGAGGCAAACGGCCGGATTGAAAACCGTCCTGAATGGATGGTGATCAAAATGGTCCCCGTTATTCCACCCGAACTTCGTCCACTCGTCCCGCTGGATGGTGGTCGGTTTGCTACGTCCGATCTGAATGATCTGTACCGTCGGGTGATCATCCGGAACAACCGTCTGAAGCGTCTGATCGAGATTAAAGCGCCGGAAGTAATTCTGCGTAACGAAAAGCGGATGTTGCAGGAAGCTGTCGATTCGCTATTCGATAACTCGCGGAAGGTAAACGCTGTTCGTTCGGAAGGTAACCGGGCGCTGAAGTCGCTGTCCGACATGCTGAAGGGTAAGCAGGGGCGTTTCCGGCAGAACCTGCTCGGTAAACGGGTTGACTACTCGGGTCGTTCGGTTATCGTGGTTGGTCCTGAATTGAAACTGCACGAGTGCGGTCTGCCGAAAGACATGGCGGCTGAATTATTCAAGCCGTTTGTCATTCGTAAACTCATCGAGCGGGGCATCGTGAAGACGGTGAAGTCAGCGAAGAAGATCGTTGACCGGAAAGACCCTGTTATCTGGGATATTCTGGAAAACGTTTTGAAGGGACACCCTGTTCTGCTGAACCGGGCTCCAACGCTGCACCGGTTAGGCATTCAGGCATTCCAGCCGAAACTAATCGAGGGTAAAGCTATCCAGCTGCACCCACTCGTTTGTACGGCCTTCAACGCTGACTTTGACGGTGACCAGATGGCCGTTCACGTGCCGCTGGGCCAGGAAGCCGTGCTTGAAGCTTCGCTGCTGATGCTGGCCTCGCATAACATTCTTAACCCTGCCAACGGTGCGCCAATCACGGTACCATCGCAGGACATGGTGTTAGGGCTGTACTACGTAACGAAAGGCCGTAAGAGCACACCTGAGTACCCGATTGTGGGTGAGGGCATGACGTTCTACGGTGCCGAAGAGGTTATCATCGGTATCAACGAAGGTAAAGTCTCTAAGCACGCCAACATTAAATGCCGGGTGAAAGTCCGGGACGAGAACAGTGAGCTAGTCGAGAAAGTAATTGATACGGTAGCTGGCCGGTTATTATTCAACCAAGCTGTACCCGAGGAAGTTGGTTATATCAACGAGCTGCTGACGAAGAAAAAGCTGCAACAAATCATTGCGCTTATCTTCAAGATCTCGGGTGGAGCCCGGACAGCTCAGTTCCTGGACGAAATCAAAGAACTTGGGTTCCAGATGGCGTTCAGAGGTGGCTTGTCTATCGGTCTGAGCGACGTCATGATTCCTGATGCAAAACAGGGGCTCGTTGAGGAAGCGAAAGCCGAGGTGCAAGGCGTTTGGGATAACTACCTGATGGGTCTTATTACCGAAAATGAGCGCTATAACCAGGTTATTGACATCTGGACGCGGGTAAACTCCCGGTTGACCGAGACGCTGATGAAGCAACTTGAAGCTGACCAGGGTGGTTTTAACTCAATTTACATGATGATGCACTCGGGTGCCCGTGGTTCCCGTGAGCAGATTCGTCAGTTGGGTGGTATGCGTGGTCTGATGGCTAAGCCGCAGAAGAACCTGCAAGGTTCAGTTGGTGAGATTATCGAAAACCCGATTCTATCGAACTTCAAAGAAGGTCTCGACGTATTGGAGTACTTCATCTCAACCCACGGTGCTCGGAAGGGTCTGGCCGATACGGCTTTGAAAACAGCCGATGCTGGTTACCTGACCCGCCGTCTGCACGACGTAGCGCAGGATGTAATTATCAGCGAAGACGATTGCGGTACGTTACGTGGTCTGCAAGTGTCGGCGCTGAAAGACAATGAAGATATTGTTGAGCCCCTGTCTGAGCGTATTCTCGGTCGGACAACGGTTCACGACATATACGATCCGCTCGAAAAAGACGAAAGCGGTAAGCCCGTACTGATTATCGGTTCAGGCGAACTGGTAACCGAAGAGGTAGCCGCCCGTATCGACGAAACAAGCATCGAAACCGTCGAAATCCGCTCGGTATTGACCTGCGAATCGCGGCAGGGTGTTTGCGCCAAGTGCTACGGCCGCAACCTGGCCTCAGGTCGTATGGTCGACATCGGTGAGGCAGTTGGTGTAATTGCTTCGCAGTCGATCGGTGAGCCTGGTACGCAGTTAACGCTACGTACGTTCCACGTTGGTGGTACGGCTTCTAACATCGCGGTTGATGCATCGATTAAGGCGAAGTTTGACGGCCTGATCGAGTTCGAAGAAATGCGGACGGTTGAGTCGGAAGACAACGAAGGCAACCCGCAAACGGTCGTAATGGGCCGTTCGGGTGAAGTTCGGATTGTGAACCCGAACGACCGCAACGTAGTCCTGATCAGCAACAACGTACCTTACGGTGCATTCCTGCGGGTGAAGGACGGTGATATGGTGAAGAAAGGCGACGACATCTGCGCATGGGATCCCTACAACGCCGTTATCCTGTCTGAATTAACGGGTACGTTGACCTTCGACGCAATCGAAGATGGTATTACCTATCGTGAAGAGTTCGACGAACAGACGGGCTTCCAGGAAATGGTAATCATTGAGAGCCGCGACAAAGCGAAGAACCCAGCTATTGTTGTACAAGGAACGACAACGCTGGCGCTGCACCTGCCTGATGCTGATGCGAGTGGCAAGTTACAGAAGAGCTACAACTTACCGGTTGGCTCACGTCTGGTCGTAAAAGAAGGACAATCGATCAAAGCTGGTCAACCGCTGGCGAAGATCCCACGTAACGTCGGTAAGACTCGTGACATCACGGGTGGTCTGCCACGGGTAACGGAGTTGTTCGAAGCACGTAACCCATCGAATCCAGCTGTTGTTAGTGAGATCGACGGTGTTGTTACATACGGTACGATCAAGCGTGGTAACCGTGAGATCTTCATCGAGTCGAAAGACGGCACGAGGAAGAAGTATCTGGTGCCGCTGTCGAAATTCATCCTTGTACAGGACAATGACTTCGTACGGGCTGGTGCTCCTTTATCTGACGGTGCCATTACGCCAAGCGACATTCTGGCCATCAAAGGTCCAACCGCGGTTCAGGAGTATCTGGTAAACGAAATTCAGGAAGTATACCGCCTGCAAGGGGTGAAAATCAACGATAAGCACATCGAAGCCATCGTGCGCCAGATGATGCAGAAAGTTGAAATTATCGACTCTGGCGACACTAATTTCCTCGAAGGGCAAGTCGTTGATAAGTGGGCGTTCCGAGAAGAAAACGACAAAGTGCTCGACGCTAAGGTGGTTATGGACGCTGGTGACTCGACCAACTTCAAGCCAGGTATGATCGTGACGAGCCGTCAGCTCCGCGATGAGAACTCAAGCCTGAAACGCCGTGATATGGCCCTTGTGACCGTTCGTGACGCCATGGCTGCCGTATCTCAGCCAACGCTGATGGGGATTACGCAATCATCGCTGGGTACCGACAGCTTTATCTCGGCGGCTTCCTTCCAGGAAACGACGAAGGTGTTGAGCGAAGCATCGATCCGTGGTAAACGTGATACGCTTGATGGATTGAAAGAGAACGTGATTGTCGGACACCTGATTCCTGCCGGAACTGGCATTCGACGTTACCAAAACTCGATTGTAGGTTCGAAAGAGGAGTTGGATACCATCACTGAGTCACGCGAACAATTTGCTCGTACCAAGAAACGAGCTACTGTTTAATCGCCGACTCAAATACATGCCAAACGCCCCAGCCAAGTTGGCTGGGGCGTTTTCATAGCCATACCTTTGTTTAAAAACCTGTGTTATGCAATCAGAACAGCAAAATCCAGAAGGTTCGATTGACGTTGAGTTGAGCGAAGAAATCGCGGAAGGCGTTTACGCGAATCTGGCCATGATTGCTCACTCGAACAGTGAGTTTATTTTAGATTTTATCCGGTTGATGCCAGGTGTGCCGAAAGCTAAAGTAAAAGCACGGATCATTCTTACACCTGAACATGCAAAGCGCTTGCTGGAGGCCTTGAAAGAGAACGTAAGCCGGTACGAGGAAGCCTACGGAGGCATTAACGAACCGAACAATACGTTCCGTTTTCCAGGGGGCGGGTTTAGTGGGCCGGTTGGCCAGGCTTAACAGATTGCAATCTCTAAGTGGTTGGTTTAAGTAGAACATAGCACGTGCGTAACTAGGCTATAAGCTTGGCTATTAACGGACTTTTTCTTATCTTTGCACCTCAAAATTCGGGAAGACTATTTTTTTGTAAACAAATTTAAAATGCCTACCATACAACAATTGGTGCGTAAAGGCCGCGAAAAGCTTGAATTCAAGTCGAAGTCGCCGGCTTTAGATGCCTGCCCACAACGTCGGGGTGTGTGTACGCGTGTGTACACAACGACGCCGAAGAAGCCAAACTCGGCACTTCGGAAAGTTGCTCGGGTTCGTTTAACGAACCAGAAAGAAGTAAACGCCTACATTCCGGGCGAAGGCCACAACCTACAGGAGCACTCAATCGTGCTGATTCGCGGTGGCCGGGTTAAGGATCTGCCGGGTGTTCGTTATCACATCGTGCGGGGTGCTCTGGATACGGCTGGTGTAAACGGTCGTCTGCAAAGCCGCTCGAAATACGGCGCGAAGCGTCCGAAACCAGGTCAGGCTCCAGCCGGTAAAGGTGCGCCAGCAAAAGGCGGTAAAAAGAAGTAATTTAATTTAACTGGGCGCTGGAACACTTGTGTAGAGTGGGCTACGTTCAGAGTAAGATCAAAAATCTGAAGCAATCATGAGAAAGGCGAAACCGCCCAAGCGTTACGTATTACCTGATCCTAAGTATAAGGAGATTCTCGTAACCAAATTTGTAAACAACCTGATGTACGAAGGCAAGAAGAGCCTGGCGTACGGTATCTTTTACGATGCACTTGACGTAGTGGCAAAACGCACGAGCGAAAGTGGTCTGGATACATGGAAAAAAGCGTTAAACAACGTAATGCCATCGGTTGAAGTAAAAAGCCGTCGCGTTGGTGGTGCTACCTTCCAGGTGCCAACCGAAGTGCGGGCAGACCGGAAGGTCGCGGTAGGCATGAAATGGCTGATCCGGTATGCTCGTTCGCGGGGTGAAAAAACAATGGTTGACCGCTTAGCAGCCGAGATCATCGCTGCCTCGAAAGGGGAGGGTGCCGCTGTAAAGAAGAAAGACGATACGCACCGTATGGCCGAAGCCAACAAGGCGTTCTCGCACTTCCGGTTCTAATCACCATCTGATCACAGTCCCGGTGATCAACAAATTCACAAAAGCCACTCAACATTGGGTGGCTTTTGTTGTTGTCAAGCTATGATAACTCTGGAAAACGACCTTCTTCGTATCGCTGTGCAGCCAAAAGGAGCTGAACTAACGTCAATCTTTAACAAACTAACTGCAATAGAACATCTATGGCAGGCTGATCCAAATGTTTGGCCCTGGCATGCTCCGAACCTGTTTCCAGTGGTTGGCGGGCTTTTAAACAATCAAATACTCATAAATGGGAAGCTATATCCGATGGAACGACACGGGTTTGGACGCCATTCCGTCTTTGAGCTAACCGAATCAACGGGTACGCACGCGATTTTTTCTCTACAGTCAACTGATGCAACCTACGCGGTATACCCGTACACGTTTCTTTTTCAGATCATCTACGAGTTATCTGGCTCGAGTTTAAGCGTTACGTATCGAGTGCTTAACGAGGACAGCAAAACTATGTTCTTTTCAGTAGGCGCTCACCCCGCTTTTGCGGTGCCTTTTCAGGCGGGTGGCCAATACGAAGATTATTATATTGAGTTTGACCAGCCGGAAGCTTTAGAAACGCACATGCTTTCGTCGGGCGGTTACTTCACGGGCCAAATTAAACCGGTACCTACTGAATCAGGGAATCGGCTCCGGTTAACAAAGCATTTATTTGATCAGGATGCGCTGGTCTTTAAAAATTTAGTGTCTCAGCGTGTTTCCATTCGCAGCGATAAACATACACAGGCTGTAACCGTTGCGTTTAGCGGATTCCCCTATCTGGGGGTATGGGCTAAACCAGGTGCATCATTTGTATGCATTGAGCCCTGGCTTGGCTGTGCTGACAGTGAAGGGCCACAATTACCCATAGAGGAGAAAGAAGCGATCCAGCACGTTGAACAAGATAAGGTGTTTGATGCGACGTTTGTCATTTCAATCAGCTAACGGTTGGGCTGCTGCAAGATAACTTAACGCTATACGCTGTAAACAAGAAGGCTTGTCACATCATTATGGCAGGCCTTCTTACGTGTCTGGCGAAGCTATCTACTGGGTTTCTTCTAAAGCCACAAAGTCTTTAAACGTCCGTTTAATGGCCTTATCGGTTGCTTCTTTCTTGCTTTGCCAGTTAGCATCCAGCTCTAAGGCTACCAGGCCACTTAAGCTCATGGAATTACGGAAATCATCTAGCTTCTTCACAAACTCACCACTACGTCGGGAGGATTTAAGCGAGAATTCACGCGAAAATACGTCGCCTTTATTTTGGAGTTCGTTACGTTTACCCAACACGTAATTGTAGCGGTCCATCAGCTCTTTCATCGATTTGCCAATTACTTCAGTGGCTTCCAGCGTGCCCATTGTCAGTACGGCTGTGCCGCCAACGGCGGATACATATTTTGACTGTTCCGGATTAACAACCGGAGCAACACCAGTAATCGCTCCTAACGACGCGTTAGCGACCGAACGATTACGCTTACCACTTTTTGCTTTTTTATAATCGTGTTTAAGCTGTTCTTCTTTCTCACTCAGCTGTTGAACCAATCCCCACGCCTGTACCAGCAGTTGGCGGTATTGGGCGTATAAATACCGATCTTTTTCGGCTTCATTGACCGTATTAAATACCGTAAAGGTGATTCGGCGCTCCTCGCGGTTTTGGGCTTTATCCAGTACGTAAAACGTTATCTGAGCACTTAACGAGTCATAAGGGTCCTTTACAAAGTCATAGCCTGGCTGCCAGATAAATTCGTACTGGTTCTCAGTATTCTTGACTAAGGCCGTTTTGGGGATTTGCTGATTGTCGGACAAAAAACCAAAGGCTGTTACATCGTCGTCACCGTTCGGATCAGACAAGTAAAACTTTAAGTTAACGGTCGCGTTCTCGCGCAGTCGGTAATGCGTCTCTTTCGGTATTACGGCAATATCAGGCGGTAGGTCCATCTGCGTAATTTCGATTTTTAACCGGCCTTTGGTACGTGCTTTAGACGGCTGATCTTCTACCCAAAACTCAATGTACTGTGAGGTGACCTGTTTTAAGCGGTTAAACTGATTTTGCGATAACAACCAGCTGAATTCGCCCTGTGAAGTAAGTTTACTACCCTCAGGCATCTGATCAACAATGGGAATAAATACGATGGGGTCTCCGTCGTCATCACGAACCATCTGTGCATCCATCTTATATATGTTCTGCGTGCGGTACCGTACATAAAATGGACGCAGTTCGCCAATGGTGGGCGGACGGTTGACATGCAGAATCTTAAAATCGATGGTTTGCGAAGCCGATTGGCCACGCTGGTTACGTACCTCAAAAATTACAGGGCAAATTTTGGTCGTGTTAATGCGATCGGCCAGATCGTAGCTGGGTGTCCAGCTAAAATGGCCCAGGGAGTCTAAGTGCATATTCTCCAGCTTATCCGAACTAAGCGAAAATCGCAGCGTATCACCAGGGGCACCCACCGCTTTTATGTCGAACCGGATTGCACTACCCTCGGGGACAACATTCCAGTTGGGCTGGGTAGGAAAAACGAGCTGAATTGATTTTAACTCTTGTGCAAAACTGCTGAAACTAAGTAAGTTTATCAGCAAATACATGACACTACCGGCAATTCGGGTCATAGGCAATGATCTGATAGTGGTCTGTTTTGAAGAACGTAAAAGTAAGGCTAAGATTTTACAGGCAGATGTGTAGATGTTCTAATTTGTTTTTTTCTTAGTTAGAACCTCATTTTTCGCCGATAAAATTATACTTTTTTCAGGCCGTTCTAAACAAAAAGCCCCTCCGGGTAGAGGGGCTTTTCCAGACAACAAATTAAAACTAGTTCTTTTTAGGAGCTGGAGTGCTGCCTCCGGTTGTAGCTGGCTTGTTAGCCGTAGTCGTCGTAGTAGCTGCCTTCGCAGGATCAATTCCTAACTTCTTTAATACTAACTCCGTGATGTTATTTTCTTCAGGAGCCACTAACAAAATAGGGATGGTATTGGCACCCGCATCGAGGTTGAAAACGTATTGATAGCCATTGTCCTTTGCCACGGCATCAATCGCTTTCTGAATCTTCTGCACCACTGGGTTTACCAACTGCTGGTATTTGGTTTGCAATGATTGCTCAGCCGTACGACCAAATTCCTGAATACGGGTTTGTAAACCCTGCAATTCCGTTTCGCGGTCTTTGCGAATGACGTCCGACATCTGCGCTGCCCCTTTTTCGTAGGCACCGTATTTATCTTCCAGCTCTTTTGTCATCCGCTTCAGTTCATTCTCTGACTGCGTCCGCTGAATAGTCAGCTGATTCTGAATATCTTTAGCTTCTGGAGTTTGAGCCAGGACATAATCAATATTGGTATAGCCTAACTTCAGCGGACCAGCTGCCGTTGTTGCAGCCGTCGTTGCGGTTGGGGCTTGTGCCTGTGCGTTTAAACCGCCCAACAGGAGGGCTGCAGCAAACGCCATGACGAGGTTTTTCTTCATTTGAAATAGATTGTTTGTATTACTTCGGTTTTGTGGTTGCTTTGTTTGCCGGATTATTTCCCGCCGTAGGCTTACTGGCCGCATCTAAGCCTAATTCCTCCATGACGTAATCCGTGTAGTCGTGTCTTGGATTTGTGTAGAGCATAACAAAATCAGACGCCTTGTCGAACATAAAGTCTAATTTCTTCTGCAAAGACACTTTCTCAATCGCCCGGTTCACCAACTCCATCGGAGCCTTCATCAGTTCTTTCTTCTTCTCAAAAAGTAAGCCCTGATAGCCAAACACCTTGTTGTTATAATCCCGTGCTTCGCGCTCTTTATCGCTAAGAACACGCTGCCGTTCGCGCTTCATCTCTTCCGTGAGCAGAATCTCTTCGGCCTGATAAGCACGCTGCATCTTCTCGAGGTCAACGTACTTATCCTGAATGTCTTTCGACCATTTGTCCGTAAACTTATCAATCTCGCTCAACGCCTTCTGGTACTCGGGCATCTTACTGAAAATGAATTCGGTGTCTACGTATCCAAACTTCTGCGCTCTTGCGGGAGTCGTCAGCCAAACGGCACACAAAAGTACAAAAAATAAGGCTTTTTTCATTATTAGCCGTCTAATTTTTACGGGAAGTGATTGATTGTCAGTTTAAATCTTCGCCGTGCCGTTCTTATTCGTTAGATGATAAAAAGGTCCGAACGTTTAATGGGCTTTTAATAAAATCAGCGTTTTAAACCAATTTTGTTTAAGTAAGAACGTTCAGGCCATCGATAATCTTATCTGAACTGCTGGCCAATCGTAAAGTGAAACTGGCCCGCGGCCTTGTCTTTAACGCCTGGAATCTTGTCGAAGCCGTAGCCATAGTCAATCCCGATCAGTCCGAAAGCAGGCATGAAAATACGGGCGCCGAAACCAGCCGACCGTTTCAGGTCAAACGGGTTATACTGCTTATAGGTACCCCAGTTGTTACCGGCTTCGAGGAAGCCCAGCACGAAGATGGTGGCGGATGGATTCAGTGAAACAGGGTAGCGTAATTCGGCAACAAACTTGTTATACACCACACCGCCCTGGCTGCGTGAGTTGGCATCTACAGCCCGATCGTAGTCGGCAGTATAAACGCTGCGGTCATCATACCCGCGTAAGCCAATAATGTCCTGAGCCAGTGCAAACTGTCCCTGACCTGCCAAACCTGAGCCCCCCAAAACAAAGCGTTCGAAGGGACCGATGTTGGTACGTTTGTTATAGCTGCCCAGGAAGCCCATGTGAGCCCGTGTGTTCAGGACCAGCTTACCGAATACGGTCTGGAACCAACTGGCATCGAACATCCATTTGTGATACTCCACAAATTTGTATTTATCCTCGGGCTTTTCGGGAGTGGTTGTCGCCGTCTTGAACGCTGAATAAGGTGGCGTAAACGAACCGCTTAAGCTGAACGATGAGCCAGAACGCGGAAATTGTGGATTGTCGATGCTGTTCCGGGCAATGGTGGTGTTGAGCGTAATGTTGTTCGAAATACCATCTTTATAGCCGATGTAGAACAAGTCGAGGTTGTTCAGATCGTACCGCTGGAACGACAACGAGTGGCTTAACGTAAAGAAGTCATCCGGTACTTTTAACTGCCGTCCTAAACCTATGGTGATGGCCGTGTTGGTATACGATCCAGTCGGTGTGCGACCTTGCAAGCTTCTGTAGATGCTATATGGGTCCAGTGGGTCGTAGAATGTCTTATAGACCGTATGGCTCGCGCTTACCGATAAGGCATTGGGTTTACGACCGCCCAGCCACGGTTCGGTAAACGATAGCGAGTACACCTGATACTGCGCACCGTTCGCCTGGAAGCGCAGTTGGACGCGCTGCCCATCGCCAGCCGGCAGCGGGCGCCAGGCGCTGAAGTTTGGAATATTACGGGCCGAGAAGTTGTTGAACGTTAACCCCAGCGTACCCACGAAACCGACGTATCCGCCCCAGCCGCCCGAGAGTTCAATCTGATCGGAAGGCTTCTCTTCAACGCTGTATTCAATATCAACTGTACCGTCGTTCTGCGGCACGGGGTTAATCCCAATTTTTTCAGGATCGAAATAACCGAGGGTCGCTAATTCGCGTTGCGTCCGGATCAAATTGGTTTTTGAGAACTTCTGACCGGGCAGCGTCCGGATGGTACGCATCACAACGTGGTCGCTGGTTTTGGTGTTTCCGTTCAGGATAATCCGGTTGATTGTCGCCTGTTTTCCTTCGAAAATACGAACTTCAAGATCAATCGAGTCACCGTCAATCACTTTCTCGACAGGCTGTGCATTGTAGTACAGATAGCCATCGTCCATATACAGCGAACTCAGGTCCTGCCCCGGGTTTCCGTTCAGCTTCTTTTCTAAGTCTTCCGGGTTGTATACGTCACCTTTGGCAATGCCCAGTACCTCCCGGAGCCGGTCGGCCTTATACAGGTAGTTACCTGAGAAGTCGATGTTTCGGTAATAATATTTCCGCCCTTCGTTGACGTTTATGTTAAGCGAAATGGCATCGCTACCGGTATTGATGACGGTATCACTCTCGATAGCCGCGTCGCGGTAACCCAGCTTATTATAGTACTCAATAAGTTTCAGCTTGTCTTCTTCATACTTTTTAGGCACAAACTTCGACGGGCTGAACAGACGACCAAAGCGTTTTTCTTTGGTGCTCTTCATTTTCATCCGAACGGCTGATTCGTCGACCTCGTCAAGGCCTTCAAAGGTGATCCTGGCAATCTTTACCTTCTGCCCTTTATCGACCAGCACGCGCATGGTTGCGTTGTTACGGGCACTGTCGGGTATGGTGGTAATCCTTACCTTCGTATTCAGATAGCCTTTGTCGACGAAAAACTTCCGGACGGCCAGCTGCGTGTTCTTGGTGATGGTGTTGGTCACGATCTTACCCAAGTTCAGCTTTACCTTGTCTTTCAGCTGATCCTGCTCGCCTTTTTTAACGCCCAGGAAACTGACCTTGTACAGCCGGGGCCGTTCGCGCACCCGAAACATCAGCGCTACTTTTCCTTCGCCCGATGGGGTCGCAAATAGTTCAACGTCGTCGAGCAGACCCGACTCCATCAGCTTACGTACCGATGAGCCGTTCGCTTCCCCGGGGAGCCGAACTTTGTCGCCTACTTTCAGGCCCGACAAAGAAACCAGAGAATTAGGATCGAGATAACGAGTGCCCGTGATGGTTAAGCCAGTGATTTCGTATTCTTTAGGACTGGCGTAATTCAGCAGTTCGTTCGCGTTGGTGGATGGGTCGGTACCTCGTCCGACGCCGACGCGTACCTGTGCCTGAGCAGGAAACAGGGCCAGGAGCAACAGAAATGCTCCTAAAATGACTTTTATACGGTGTTCCAAGTTGTGGTACGTGTTAATCGTTGATTGGGCGGATTCTCTATCGACTTAAACAGTTGAGGCCGACAGTAAATGTGTCTGCAACGCGGCTTAACTGGTTGAACCGCGTCTACTTGACGAGCTGTTCGCTGATTTTTCCGAACCGCCGTTCCCGACGCTGGTAGTTTAAAATCGCTTCGTACAGATGCTGCTTTCTGAAATCGGGCCAAAGCACATCGGGCATGTATAACTCCGAGTAGGCTAACTGCCAAAGCATGAAGTTGCTGATGCGCATTTCGCCACTGGTGCGAATCATTAACTCAGGATCGGGGATGCCGCTGGTCGACAAGTGCTGGCTGAAGGCCGCTTCATCGATCTCCGTCGGTGTCAGCTTTCCGTCCCGCACGTCGGCGGCCAGTTGCCGAACGGCTTCCAGAATCTCCCACCGGCCGCTGTAGCTAAGCGCCAGCACCAGCGTCAACCCCGTGTTCTGACTGGTTTCGCGCATGGCTTCGGCCAGTTCCCGCCGACAGTCGGTAGGCAGGCTTTCGGTATTGCCGATGGTGGTTAACCGCACGTTGTTGTCCATTAGTGTTTTTATCTCTCCACGGATGGTGTGTACGAGCAACGTCATTAAAGCGTCGACTTCAATTTTAGGGCGGTTCCAGTTCTCGGTCGAGAAGGCATAGAGCGTCAGGTATTTTACGCCCAGCTCAGCGCATCCTTCGGTTACTTCACGTACGGCCTTAATTGCGTTACGGTGGCCAAACACCCGGGCAGCGCCCTGCTGTTTCGCCCAGCGTCCGTTCCCGTCCATGATAACGGCTATATGCTGGGGCAGATTGCTCGGGTCAATGTGTTCCTTCATCCCAATTGGGGAGTTTTAACATTAATTAACAAGACCGCGAAGGTACGAAAATTTAACCAGTAAGTCAGTAGTCTATTGGGCCCTTACAGAAAGGAATTCATGCGTTCGCTGATGAACTCTCTTATCTTTGCCCGACTAAACCGAATGCCCATGAACAAGCTATTTCTGGCCGGAATTCACCGGATAATCGTTTTGAACGCTTTGCTGCTGACCATACTCGCCTGCCAAACGAACGATACCAACACGGCCACTCCCAAAACCATTGCCGACCGGGTGCTGGAAGACAGTCAATTCAGTCTTTTGCGGACCGCCGTTACGTATGCGGGCGTTGGCGATGCGCTCAAAGACGCTAACCTGACCCTGTTCGCGCCCACCGACGCGGCTTTTCAGGCCTCCGGGCTGACCGAAAGTGCAATTCGGTCGTTGCCGAAAGAGCAGGTCAAGGATATTGTGTTGTACCACGTATTGTATTCACCCGTATCGTCAACGGCGATTCCGTCGGGACAAAACTCCGTACAAACGGCCACAAACGGGGTTGCTTTCGTCAACAAGATAAACGCGGGCACCGTCTACGTCAATCAGGCCCGAGTAACAGAAACTGATCTGGCTACGGCCAATGGGTTTATTCACGTAATCGACCGCGTACTGATGCCGTCGGCCGGCAATATGCTGGCGGCCATCCAGGGCAATCCGAACCTGACGTTTCTGGCGGCTGCCGTCAGGCGGGTGGGTTCCAGCAGCCCGACATTGCTGGCGGCTCTTTCCAGTTCGAGTACGTCCAATCCAGTCACGGTATTTGCACCCAGCGATGCGGCCTTCAAATCCGATGGTCGTTACAATTCGCTGGCTGCGATCGAGTCGGCCAACCCGCAGACGCTCGCGTCGCTGCTGTCGTATCATGTGGTGTCGGGGGTACTTTTCTCGAACCAGCTCCAATCCGGATCAGTCAATACTCTGCTGAATGGGAACAGAGTAACCATTGCATCCGTTAATGGTACAGCAACGGTGAAGGGCGCTAAAAACTCGACTCCGGCTGCGTTGAAAACAACCGATCTGGTAGCAGCTAATGGCGTGATTCATATTATCGATCAGGTCTTGCAGCCTTAAGCGATGAGTTGATCGGCCTTTGGTTCAGGTGGCTATGTTCCCCAAAATTATGCTTTATACTGGCCTTGGCCTCCTGCTGATTATCGCGATTGCCGTAGCGATCGGTTACGCTGTGTCGGCTCCGCGCTATACCGGTCCTGTCTCCGATCATTTTGATGGTAAGGAGTTTCAAAACCTGAACGGAGTGAAGCCGAAAGGATTTCTGGAATTAACAGGCTGGCTGTTCAATCGGGAGCGAACGCAGCCCTGGGGTGCTTTTCACGACGACAAACCCGGACCTCCTCCACCCCGGCGCGTAACGGGGCACGACGTGCGCGTTACGTTCATCAATCATTCGACGGTATTGCTGCAGTTCGATGGCCTGAATGTGTTGACTGATCCGGTCTATTACGAACGCGTCAGCCCTTTTCAGTTTGCGGGACCGAAGCGAAACCGGCCACCGGGTATTCGTTTTGACGATTTGCCGAAGATTGACATTCTTCTGCTGAGCCATAATCACTGGGACCATCTGGACATAGGGACAATGGAGCGACTTTGTGCCCGTGACCAACCCAAGGTGTATTGTCCACTGGGCGTAAAAACTTTTCTGGATGAGCACGGGTGCGGTAACGTAACGGAGATGGATTGGCGGCAGGCGGTAACCTACAACGATAGCACGAGGATTCACTGTGTTCCGGCCCAGCACTTTTCGGGGCGGGGTATTTTTGATCGCAATGCCACCCTCTGGGCCGGATATATAGTGGACAGTAAGGCCGCGGGCAAGCTGTATTTTGTGGGCGACACGGGCTATGACCCTTTCCTGAAGGAGATTGGTAATCAGTTTGGTCCGTTACGCCTGGCACTGATTCCCATTGGTGCCTATAAGCCTCCGTTCTTTATGGCTCCCATACACTGTTCACCGGCTCAGGCGGTACAGATTCATCAGGACGTACGGGCTGAGCAGAGTGTAGCGATTCACTTTGGCACATTCCCCTTAGCCGACGATGGCGAAGACGAGCCGGTTACTGATCTGGCCAATGCGTTGACGGCGGCTGGTATACCATACGACCGCTTTAAAGCGTTGAAATCAGGAGAGAGTTTGGTGATGCCGTGAAAAGTTTTGGGCATCTTCCCAACGCTACGCCACGATAAAGGGTCAATAGACGTATTGACAGTATTGTTTGTTAAATCAATTCCATGCGTAAACTTCAGTTAACAATTTTCAGTGCCTTTCTGGTGGGCGGACTGGCAGGCTGTACGAGCGAAAGCGTCGACCCGTCGAGCAAGTACTACGACGATAACGACGCTCAGATAAAGACCTATGCCACGGCAAAGAATCTGAATGGAACAACAAAGCCTTCCGGCTTGTATTATGTGATTACGACTGCTAACCCAACGGGCAAACAACCCGCAGCCGGTGAGGAGGTTGAATTTAGCTTTAAGTCGTATAATCTACAGGACGTACTGGTCGATAGCACGAAGGCAAACGCGCCGGTTTATTATCCGCTGGGGATCAAATCTATTCTGGCGGGATTGGAAGAAGGAGTTAGCTTGATGCGGGAAGGTGAAAGCGCTACGTTACTGATCCCGTCGTATCTGGGGTATAATGATCAGGTCGTGAATACAAATCTGCCGGCTTACTCGGTCGTTCGGTTCGATGTAAAATTGAAGCGGTCACGTAGCGAAGATCAGCAGATCGACGAATACATTGCCGCTCAGAACCTGACGGTTACCGAAAAGCTGACCGATGGCCTCCGCTTCATCAAAACGCAGGACAATCCATCGGGAGTCGTACCGAATCAGGGGCAGACACTAACGATCCGATACAAGGGTAAGCAACTCCGTTCGCCATCCGCATTCGACAGCACGGGTACCGGAACGTTCGACGCCGTACTGGGGCAGAACCGGTTCATCAAAGGATTTGAAGAAGGCTTATCAAAGCTGAAAGTGGGCGAGAAAGCAACCGTTATTTTCCCATCATCGATTGGCTACGGGATGCAGGGTGCGGTTCAGAACAACCGGTACCTCATTACACCGTATGCGCCGTTGCGTTTCGATCTGGAAGTCGTCTCGGTAAAGTAGTACTTCTGGTCGCAATCGGTAATGAAACAGGCTCAGTTGATTCAACTGAGCCTGTTTCATTTTCTATACTGTATCGAATGACTCTCCCAGCCGCTCGGGATACGTACCGAAAGCAGAGACACTGGTCCTGGTGCGTGCAACATAAGCGATAGGATTGTGTTATTGGAGAACACATGAAGGCTAACCAGTTGGTCAGCTTTCGGCAGACGAATCTTCTAACATATCCAACGTATGAACAACAATTACAAACGCCATCGCTTCGGGCTGAGTGTGGCCTTATGGCTGCTTACCCTTATGCTGGCCCAGGCCCAGGGGGTTCGCGGCAACGTAACGGATGCTTCAGCCAACACCCCAATCCCCGGCGTAACGATCGCCGTTGTCAACACAAACTTTGGCACCACAACCGACGCCAGCGGTAATTACTCGCTCCGGCTTGGTCCCGGCAGCTATACCATTCGGGTCAGCTTTGTCGGCTATCAAACCAGGAGTGTACCCGTAACCGTGGCTGGCTCCGACTTTGTCACCGCTGATGTTACGTTGCAGGAAGGCACGGCCAGTCTTGGCGAAGTCGTTGTGGTGGGCTCACGCTCGACGCAGATTCGGACCAGTACCGAAACAGTTGCCCCGGTCGATGTGATTCAATCCCGTGATTTGATTGCTACCGGGCAGATTGAGCCAACGCAGCAACTGAACTTTGTGGCACCCTCATTTAACTCGTCCCGCCAGACGGTTGCCGACGGTACCGACCACATTGATCCGGCTACGTTACGTGGTCTGGGCCCGGATCAGGTGCTGGTGCTGCTGAACGGAAAACGGCAGCATAACACGGCACTCATTAACGTAAATGGGACTATTGGCCGTGGGTCGGTCGGTACGGACTTAAACGCCATTCCCTCGGCCGCCATTGAACGTATCGAAGTGTTACGCGATGGCGCTTCGTCTCAATACGGGTCGGATGCCATTGCGGGCGTAATCAACCTCCGGCTGAAAGAACGGGCCGGTACAAGCGTTAACGCGCAGCTTGGTCAGCAGTATGCCGGTGATGGCCAGGTAGCGCAGATCGGTATTAATCAGGGGTTCAAACTGAAAAATACCGGATTTTTAAGCCTGACCGGTGAGTTTCGACACCGGGGCGCTACAAACCGCGCGGGTGATTATACCGGTCCTGTATATGTGAACTGGAACGCGGGACGTAACACGGTGAACGGTATCGCCGAAACGGATGCCGAATACGTTGCCCGTCGGCAAGCGCTCTATCAGCAGGACCAGACCCTGATTCAGCAGAATCGGTTCGATCGGTCGCGAAACATTCAGGTAGGTAACTCGCAGGTCGAAAATGCCGGTTTCTTCCTCAATGCCCGGGTTCCGCTCACCACGCGCTCCAGTTTCTATGCGACGGGAGGGCTGAACTATCGGCGTGGGCTGGCAACGGGCCTCTATCGCTATCCGTACCAGACTACGCAGGTTATTACCGAACTGTATCCGAATGGGTTTCTGCCCAACATTCAATCAACGATCAACGACCAGTCGCTGCTGGTGGGCGTTAACGGCGAATCGAAGGGCTGGCGCTGGGACATCAGTAATGTGTACGGCGGCAACTCGTTCCGATTTGACGTAACGAATTCAAACAATGCGTCGCTGGCGTACCTGGGCACGTTGAATAACCCCACTAGTTTTTACGCTGGTACGTTGAGCTTTTATCAGAACACGGCCGATGCCAGCGCGGCTAAAGATTTTGGCAAACAGATTGGCTTACGCTCGTTTAACGTAGCCGCCGGGGTTACCTATCGCAATGACCAATATCGCATCAAACAAGGTGAAGCCGCTTCTTTCCTCAACTTTAGTCCGCAGTCGGGCCGAGTAGGAGGGGCGCAGGTTTTTCCGGGTTACCAGCCCGCCAATGCCGTCAATGCAACACGTAACGTTTATGGAGCTTATGCCGATGTCGAAACTGATCTGACCGATCGACTGCTGATCAATGCCGCCGGACGCTACGAATATTACACTGACTTTGGCAGTAATCTGGCTGGCAAGCTGGCGGCCCGGTACAAGTTCAGTGAAGCGTTTTCGTTACGTGGTTCCATTAGTAATGGCTTCCGGGCACCAAGTTTGCACCAGCGCTATTACAGTGCGATCAGTACCCTGTTCGTATCGACAGGGCAGGGTTTGGAGCCTCGACAGACGGGTACCTACCGGAACGACAGCCCGATTGCACAAGCGTTTGGCGTACCTCCGCTCGGCGCTGAGCGCTCCACGAATTACAGCGTTGGTATTACGTCGCGGCCGTTGCCAAACGTAAGTATCACGATCGATGCGTATCAGATTGATATCCGCAACCGCATTATTTACAGCAATCAGTTCAATCGCGGCACGACCGGGGCGGGCCTGATTGTGGCCAACATTCTGAACAGTGCAGGTCAGCAGGATGTAAACAGCGCTCAGTTCTTCGCCAATGCGGTAAACACCCGAACCCAGGGTATTGACGCGGTTATCGCCACAAGCCCACGTTTGAACAACAGCTCGCTGGACATAACGCTGGCGGCTAATTTCAACCGGACGCAGGTACGCGGTGATATTCAACGACCCGCTAACCTTCCGGCCGATGCGCAGTTAGGCAACTCCCTGTTCAACCGGCAGGACAGCGCTCGCCTGACTGTGGCACAGCCCAAGAGTAAAGTATCATTAACGTTCAACTACCGAGTGCGGAAATTCGGTGCGGTGCTCCGGTTTACACGCTTCGGGGAAGTGCAGAGCTACGACCCGATCAACCCGGCTTTGGACGAGGTGTTTACGCCAAGAGTTGTTACCGATTTTAGCGTGAACTACCGGCTTGTACCCAGTGTGGTGCTGACGTTGGGCGCAAACAATCTGTTCGATGTGTATCCTGACCAGTTGCGGGTAACTCAATACGCAACTCCTGAACGATTCGGGTCGGCCGTACAGGATAACACCTCGTTTGGGCGGTTCGTTTACAGTCGAAACGCAACGCAGTTTGGCTTCAATGGCGGCTACTATTTCCTGAACGTATCGGCTAATTTTTGATGAGAGTTAGAGAGAGAACAGACGCCAGTGGTATCGTTCTGAGGAAGGGGCGAAGAAGTTCACGGAATCTGTCTTGAAGCGAAAGGGGTACTGTTCGATTGAACAGTACCCCTTTCTGTGTACCGTAAAGTACACAAAGCATAGATTCTACATTAACCCCAACACGCTATTTCGGAGCCATCCGGATCGCCCCGTCGAGCCGGATGACTTCGCCGTTGAGCATGGGATTTTCAAGGATGCTCTTGGCCAGCATGGCGTATTCATTGGGCCGCCCTAAGCGCGAAGGGAACGGTACCTGCTGACCTAGCGAAATACGCGCTTCTTCGGGTAAGCCCATGAGTAAAGGCGTTTCAAACAGCCCGGGTGCAATCGTCATGACCCGGATGCCGGAGCGGGCCAGATCGCGGGCGATGGGTAAGGTCATGCCGACAATACCGCCTTTCGAGGCTGAGTAAGCCGCCTGGCCCATCTGACCATCGTAGGCGGCTACCGACGCCGTGTTGATAATGACGCCCCGTTCGCCTTCTTCATTCGGCGTGTTCTGCTCCATCGTCAGGGCCGCCAGACGTATCACATTGAACGTACCGATGAGGTTAATGGAGATGGTCTTCTGAAAAGCGGCCAGTGAGTGAGCGCCATACACGCCATCTACTTTTCCCAGCGTTTTGCGAGCTTCCGCAATACCAGCACAGTTGACATTGATGTGCAACGCGCCGAAGGTTTCCACGGCCAGGTTAATGGCCGCCTGTACATCGGCTTCGTCAGTAACGTTGGTTTTGGTGAATCGTACACTAGCGCCCAGTTCTTCGGCTAAAGCCTGACCTTTCTCTTCGTTCAGATCAAGAATGACGACGCTGGCACCCTGCGATGCCAACATCCGAACGGTGGCTTCCCCCAGTCCGGAAGCGCCCCCGGTAACAATAGCAGTAGCTTGTTGTAGGTTCATTTGTCTGACGGGCTAAGTGTGCCCGCTTCTTAGTTTGTTGGGATGAATAGTACGGCATCAGCCACTACGGGCTGCTCGGCATCAACCGTCGTTATATCGACATAAGGCTGCTGAGCGGACGCCCTAGACGTAGTAAAGGCGTACTCGCCTACCCGTATCCAGTCGTTGTTGTGATGCTGCTGATCAATGGTATTTTCGGTAACGGTCTGGCCAGTGTGTACGCGAATCCGAACACGACTCGACTTGTTGGTTTGCCGGCTGTCCTGATCGGGATTACCTCCCCCACCTTGCCGCGAAGGATTGTAAATGTATACGGCATACCGACCCGCCTGTAAACGCCTTGGCTGGAAACGTACCGATGCGGACTGACCAGACGTACTGGTTAACAACGACGTACCGTATTTGCCACCTTTGGTGTCGCGCTGCCAGCTGCCCTGCTGAACAACCTGCGTGCTGTCGTCATTGTCGATGAGAATTTCGGGACGTGACCCATTCATCAGCGGGTTCTGAGCCAGACGTGTTTGTAGTTTCTGAACGTCGATGTCCTGCACCGCTTTCCGGTCGTCGATAGCCTGACAAGCCGCTACTGCCGCCGACTGTGCCAGGACCATGAAAACGGGCTCCATACGGATTGAGCCATAAGCAATGTGACTGGCCGACAGACAAACCGGTACCAGCAGATTCTGAATACTGCCCCGTGTCGGAACGAGCGCCCGATAACTAACCGGATAAGGCGGGAAGCCGCCGACCTGAACATCCCCTTCGTTTCGGACCTGCGCGACACCGCCCGGGCCTTCAACCACCAGCCGCTGGCAATTATGCGAATCCATCGTGTAAGCGGCCATACCAACGCCGTCGGTTACCGTGGCTTTCCCTTCGCAGTTGGCCTGTGTCATTATGTATTCACCCACCATGCGCCGGGCCTCGCGAATGTAGAGCTGGTGCGAAAAGTGTTCGTTATCGGTGTACTCGTCTTTGGGGTAACCCCAGTGCAGCATCTCATCGCGGAGATGTTTGGGAACGCGTGGGTCGTGGCCGATGAAATAAAAGAACCCCTTTGTGTATAGCTCATGGTCGCGGATGATCTCGGCCCGACGCGCGTAGCTGGCCGTCGGATAGTCGTGATTCGCGCCGATCATGTCGGTTGACAGGCCACCGCAGTTGTTGATGTCGGTTTTGCGGTTCGGCATCATCACGAAGTGCATCAGATTCCAGGTCAGTTCTTTAGCCTCTTTCTTGGCAATCTGCCGCAAGAGTAATTCATACTTCGTGGAGTCGTACCCGGCGGGACGAGTGATCGGAATTTGGTTAGCGGGGTTATCGGTCAGACACATGCGGTAATTGTAGGCCTGAATGAACTTGCTGGCGGAACCATTGGGAGTCAGTTTAGCGTCGCTGATGCCGTAGAGTAATCCGCTTTCGGGTTTGCCCGGAATGCGATAGGGGTCAATGCCGTCCGGAAATTGATGCTTGTCCAGCAGTTGAACCCCATTCCAGGTTTCGCCATATTGGCTATTCGCTTCGCGACCGACTGTAAACGTAACGCCTGCCTGCGCCATCAGATCGCCTTCGTAGGTGCAGTCAATGAACTGTTTGGCGCGGATGGTCTGCTTTGAAGTTGACCGGTCTGTTGATGGCTCAAGGGTAATGCTAACGATTCGACCGTTGCTTACCTGCGTTGTCGCCAGGCGGTGTTCCATCACGGGTTTAATTCCGGCTTCGGCCAGATATTGCTTGAACAGGTTTTCTGCTACATGTGGCTCAAAGACCCACTGTTCGAGTTTGCCGTAATGCTTGCCGATACGTCGGTAAAAGTCACGGGCCAGGCCAGTTATGGCGAATTTGTTGCCGATGTCAGTAGCGCCCAGACCACCCGCTGTGAGTCCACCCAGGTGCCGACCGGGTTCGATGAGCACCACCGTTTTTCCCGCTTTCCTGGCCGAATACGCAGCCATAACACCGGCTGAGGTGCCGCCGTATACGCAAATGTCCACGTTGAGGGGCTGCTGGGCGAATCCTAAAATCGGACTAAGAAGCAACAGTGCAACCCTGCTGCTGCGTGACAGAAAGGAACGGTTCATAATGGATTTAGTAGGTAATCATAATATAGCCATCAGCTCTTTCCAG
Organism: Spirosoma fluminis; assembly: GCF_054778895.1. Lineage (NCBI taxonomy): Bacteria > Pseudomonadati > Bacteroidota > Cytophagia > Cytophagales > Cytophagaceae > Spirosoma > Spirosoma fluminis. The sequence continues at coordinate 430,505 of NZ_BAAGZD010000003.1, read as the reverse complement.
TGGCGAATATCGTAGGTAGGTTGATCATCGACCAGCGCACCCGCTGGGTTATAAAACACGGTATCCAGTCCGACACCTTTAGCGCCCAAAATATCGGCTTCGTAGTTATCGCCAATCATTAGGCTGTCGGTAACACGTGCACCCGCGGCCGACAGGGCGTATTCAAATACCAGCGGATCCGGCTTTTTAGCATTGGCGTTTTCGCTGGTAACAACGAGTGTGAAGTAATGCGCAATTTCGGCGCTATCCATCTTCACCGCCTGAATTTCGGCAAACCCGTTGGTGATGATATGCATGGTATAGCGGTCTTTCAGGTAATCCAGAATTTCACGGGCCGATTCGAGCAGATGGGGTTTCCGGGGCAGCAGGCGCAGGTATTCGGCGTTCATGTCGGTATGGATACTGCCTTCGTCGACGCCCAGCGACTTGAACACCATCGGAAAGCGATTTTCCCGGATGTAACTGTGCGTAATCAGGTTCTTGTCATAGTCTGCCCATAACTTCCGGTTTATAGTAATGAAATGGCGACTGAATTCTTCGGCCGAAGTGACGCCAACGTCAGTTAATCGAAATGTCTCGAATATCTCGGCAATACATTCGGCTGAGTTACGGTCGAAGTCCCATAACGTATGGTCGAGATCAAAAAAAATATGCTTGTACTTCATCAGGTATAAAGTTGTATAATCGTAACGTCAGTAAGTCGTCAGGCTGATAAGTTTTTTAAATAACTGACGCTTATCTGTATAACCTGAACGTGAGCTGTAGTCGTTTATCAAGGCTCAACTGAGCTTTTTATCATCCCGAGCCTGCGAGGGATCTTCTATTGCCGGAGGAACTGTCAGCTTTACTCGAAGACTCCTCGCAGGCTCGGGATGATAAAATCACTTTTAAAACAAAAGCCTAAACAACTTCACTCAGAATCAATGACTTTACGACCATACAACTACGTTTAAAAGTCTAGCTTAAGCCGTTCGACGGGCTGGTTGTTCACTAAATGACTATCAACGATTTCGTTAACGTCCGACAGTTGTACATTTCCGTAGTACGTGCCTTCGGGGTAAACCACCAGCGCGGGACCAAAGGCGCAGGCATCCAGGCATCCGGTACGTTGCGCCCGCATTTCTTTCAGTAACCCCCGTTCGGCCAGCGCTGCCTTGAAGGCGTCAACCAGTTCGTTGCCGTGCGCTTCTCCACACGATTTCTTCGGGGCTACTTTCTGATTGTTGCAGATAAAAACGTGCTTTTTGTATTTCATACGATCGTTCGATATCAAGGCGCAAAGGTAGCCAACGTAGCGCACCCGATTGTTATGCTTTCTAGTCTAAGCGCGGGGAGACCTTAGTTAACCACTAAAATGGAATGGATTGCCAGGCTGGGCACCCGTACGGTCGCTATTCCGTTGGCATAGGTTACGGCTAATTGTTTGTTTTCGGGTTGTTGAACGATACGCTGCGGCTTTTTATCGAGTCGAATTCTGACGGTCAGATTCGCAAGCGGAGGTAATTCGTCGTACGAGAACACTTGCGGATTGGTGTGTTTGCCGCCGGTGTTAATGAGATTCACCGCCAGCCTGCTGCCCAGCTGATTGACGACGACATGGACCAGATGCGTTCCGCTTATCTCTACTTTGGGGTTTTTCAGCAGAGGCTTGGTGAGCCAACTGATGAAGTCGCGCTGTTTAGGGGATTGATGCAGCTGATAGTCCCGGCTTAAGTCGGCGTAGACGCCAATCAGCTTGCCTTTGCCGAATGGGGTCGTCGTTGCGATCGGGCCAAGCTCCTGCCCGCCCGATTCGCGGCTGAACACCCGGCCGAGTGTGTGGGCGGCCGTTCCTGCCTGAACAGGCTGAAAGGCTCCGTTCACGACAACGTATGGGCCAGGGTAGCTAACCCATTTTGTGCTGGTCGATGGTGAGCCGATGGGCGTTACGTTTAATTCATTGGCAAAGTTGCGGGTGGTTTCGGCCCCTATGAGTACCAGATTACCTCCTTGCCGGGCATAGGTCAGCAATTCTTCGCGAAAAGCGGGGGCCAGCGAATCCTGCTGCGAAACGATGATAACCGGATACTGGCTCATTCGGCCCTGAATATGATGCTCGGCCAGTACGTCAACGGGTAACTGCGAGTCGAGCAGCGCGGTTAACAGGCCCTGAATGCGCTGCGTCTGCTCGTTGCTGAACAAGGGATTATTGTACTTCCTGAACGTAGCGTTGCTGTACAATAGCGCAAGTTGCGGAACCGGCGTTGAACCCTGGCAGTACGGTTGTCTGACCCGCACAAACCGGCTTAACGACTTCATCGTCTCGACTTCGGCGGTTGGCAGGGATGCGTCCCGGTGCTGACGGAAGTAAACCTGAAACCCACCACCCAATGATATAATCTCGGCGGCATCCTGCATGAGGTGAACGGCCGTTTTCTGGTCGCCACCCATCGGCGGAGTAAACTGCTGCCAGAAACTCCAGGTCATCAGGTCCCAGGGTTTTTGGTAAAGCTGCCCTTGCGGAGCCAGGATGCGTCCTTCCAAAGCGGCTGAGTTAATGCTATTGCCGGGTGTAAGATCGCCAGACAGATAGTCAACATGAGTCGTAATGGGCTCGGGCATCATGGAAGAGTAGGCCCAGTTTGAGGCTACCCTGAATTTCGGATTGTGACGGTGCAGTTCGTCAACGTAGTGGCCCAAATAGCGCAGAAACGACTGACGAGAAAAATCTTTGAATTCTTGATAGTGGGCGTCTTTAGCGGATCTGGGTATGGTCTGAATACCCGTTTGGGCCTTAAAACGGGCCAGGGCTGCGGGAGAGTAATCAAGCACCGTAGCCCAGCATTCACCATCTACCCAAACGCCGTTGATGCCATAGTCGGCCACCTCGTTTAGCTGCGGAATGAGCAGCGAATCTACGTAAGGGCCGTGTACCGACGCTTTCGACTTATCTGGATCACCGTTAGCGTTAATGGCGCTCCAGCCTGGATGTTTGGCCAGAATGGCATCGTCGAACACACCTGAATAGTGCACGTACATATCTATACCGTGCTTTTTGGTTAGAGTCCTGTAAAACGCTAGCGGGTCGTTTACGATACGTTTTGTGGTGGTAGCGTTGGCTACTTTGGAAGGGTAACTTGCCACGCCCGGATGCCCTTTAGAGTCAACCTGAATAAAATCGGGTTTTATGGCGGTCAGCAGCGAATCGAGGCTGCGCTCCGATAAGTTTTTGCCTACCAGCGTATCATTCGGCTCGGCATGGAAATCGAAGTGCATGCCAAAATAGCGTTGGCCCGTTGGATTGGCTTTAGGCTGGGCAACAACCCGGAGACTAATCAAGACGATTAGTAACGTAACGAACTGTTTCATTAATGAGGGGACAGCAGGCGCAGGTTGTTCGGTGGCTTGTGCCCGTATCAATCCAAAGCAGAAATAACGACAGAATTAACGTGAGTGCTAAGTAAGCAGTTAAGCTGGACAGGTTGTGAATACCTCATCGCTTGGCGACAACCATTGTGCGCCCGGGCATAGTGCGGTAATGAATGACTTTGTGGCGCTTTAGCCCTGCTGATTGCTGCCAGCTCTGTATTTCGTCAACGGAATAGTTGCCCGCCGTACTGCTCAGACCGTAAAACAGATCCGTGCTGCTGCCGATCAGGTCAGGCTTGGCACCAACTTCGGGTCGGATAAATTCATTGACGATGAACACGCCACCGGGCTTAAGTGCTTTAGCGACCTTGTTGGTGACTAACTGGTTCTGTTCGGGCGTGAAATGATGCGCCAGACTCGACATAAGAACAATGTCAAATACACCGTCACCAAAATCGTCGGTCAGCGCATTACCGGCCTGATGCCGAATCCGGTCGCCCATACCTTGCTGCGCCAGCAGAGGAGCGGCCTGTTCGATTGCCGCGGGCAAGTCGAGAATGGTCGACGTAAGATTCGAATGTTTCCTGCACAGCGATACGGAGTGCTGCCCGTGTGAACCACCAATGTCCAGCATCTGCGTCGGTGCGCCCGACCGTACCGATTTAGGAGTGGGGGCTCGATAACCAAACTCACGGGCTTCGGTGCTGCTGGCCGCGACCATCGCCTGCTGATAATAATTCCACTGCTCGGCGTTGAGCGTGTCGTGATATTGAATGCCCTGTCCCGTCTGAAGATACTCGCCCAACTGACTCATCCAGTCCCAAACAACGCGGTTATTGAAGATCATCATGCCGTAGACTGACAGAGGATCATCCTTGAGCGTGAAACGTCGGGCCATGCGCGTAAGCGCGAAGCGGTTATCCCGAAAGGTGAAATAACCCATAGCCGTCAGTAATCCCATGAGTTCACCGAGTGCTTTTCGATTCAGGTTTAATTCCGCAACGAATTCGTCAAGGGTTTTCGGCCCGTTTTTAGCGGCTTCAAAAACGCCTTTGTCTGCGGCTTCCAAGGCAGCTTTCGCCAGCATGGGCATGATTTGAGCATGTAGCAGAGGAATGGGAGCAAGATTAGCACGGAGGGCAAACCACTCAACGGGATTTTCGGGGGAAATAGTCAGTTGCATGAATAAACGGATGCCTATTTTCAGTAAACGATTTTACGAGGCAATCGGCTTTTCGATACGCAAATTCGGCTATTGGCAGTACACCGAATTACGTCCTGAACCGGTTTGGTGAAAAACAGAGTAAACGTAGCAGGCCGTAAACGCTGAAAAGCCCAGCCCTTCCCTTGACCAGGAAAAGAACTGGGCTTTGTTAAAGCTGTAATAAACTTAATCTAACGTAGCGCTTATCGATCCAGACTACGATTTTTTAGCCGATGTTTTGGCCGTAGCTACCGTCTTTTTGGGCGCTGCTGCCGGGGCCGTCGCTGTCTTTTTCGTCATGGTCACGGGGTCCCACAGCACGACTTTATTCTCGAAGTAACTTTCGTTGCAGGCCAGAACCGGAGCTGCAGCCCGGAAACCGAAAACCGGATCTTCGATGGTGCCCTGGCTGCCTTCCCGAACGTTTTTGAAGAAATCGCCGAAGTGCTTCGCGTGCGCATCGTCGTCTTTGGGTGCTTCAAACCGTACTTCCTTAACCGGTTCAGCCGTGCGCGTTTCGGGGGGGTACTGCGCGTCATACTGCCGCACAAACTCCTGCTGAACGTCGGGGGTGAACGTAAAGAAGCTGTCGTAATTGCCGTAGCCCGGTGCTTTTGCCAGTTTCTTTTTGGTCAGGATCAGGTTGTTCTCCGAAAACTCGATCTGGCCTTCGTTGCCGATGATACGCGTCACGTCGCTGATCTTACCCGCATTGGCGAAGTTAACCCGCAGCACCATCTGGAACGCTTCGTGCTGATCGGTTTTGGGATAATCCATGATGCTCGTCATCACGTCAGGGACGTCGCGGCCGTCTTTCCAGTACGCCAGGTTACCCGACGAGAAAATGCGCGTTGGCCCCAGTGAGTTGGTTACGTAATGCACACCCGTGATCAGGTGAACAAACAGATCACCCGCTACGCCCGTGCCGTAATCTTTGTAGTTCCGCCAGCGGAAAAAGCGTTTCGGATCGAAGGGGCGCTTGGGCGCGTCGCCCAGAAAACGGTCCCAGTCGATGGTTTGCGGGGAGGCATCCGGAGCGACCGAGTAATTCCAGGCACCGATGGAGTTGAACCGGTCGTTGTTCGACTCGATGTAGTTGATATTGCCAATCTCGCCAGCCTGCACGAGCCGCTTCGCTTCCTGAAATGATGCGCTGCTGATTCGCTGGCTGCCGACCTGCATGGTTTTTCCGGATTTCTTCCAGGCATCGATGACGGGCTTTCCTTCATTGATGTGCTGGACCATGGGTTTCTCGCAGTACACGTTTTTCCCGGCTTTCAGCGCGGCAATAGTGATGTGGTCGTGCCAGTGGTCAGGAACAACAATCAGTACGGCGTCAATGTCCGGACGGGCCAGGATTTCGCGGTAATCGCGCGTAGCAAACAGCTCTTTATCCTTGCCAAAAGCGGTCTGGGCGGTTTTCAGTCGCCCTTCGTACAAGTCCGATACGGCGACTAACTCAACATCCGGATTGCGCAGAGCTGCCCGGGTATCGTAATTGCCCTGAATTCCCATGCCAATGGTAGCAAAGCGGATTTTGTCATTCGGAGCAATCTTTTTCAGGTTCGGGATATACGCCGGAAAACCGAACGGCCTGGCAATGCTCTGGGTGGCTACCAGTGCCGAGGCCGCTGATATACCTTTTATAAATTTGCGACGGGACGACTGCATAAGTTGATACAATTTTTTGTCTCTATCCAAAAGCCAATCCGGCAGCAGATTTACCCGTACCTCCCTGCTTCCGGATTTTTCGACGTAACGCATTGCACTGGATGAGACCGTGCCTTGTTATCATCCCGAAAAACGAGAGCAATTCGCTGCTAAGAATACGGTTAGCGGTTTGTGTAGCCAATGCCCAGCATATTGGAGCGGGTAGCCGATTCCCGACCGGTAAAATCGACGGTCACCGACGAGCTGTAGTTGTAGTCGCTATCGTTATATACATCGCAGACGCGCAGGGCTTCTCCTGTTGGTTTATAGACAGCCGTCACTTTGTAGCGCCCGATGGGTACGTCTTTAATGAACGAATCGTAGCGCTTTTTCGAGCGTAACGTCAGCGTTTTGCCCGCAGAACCGTCGATGAGCGGGCCAACGGGCGTGAAGGTGAACTCAATATTTTCGTTGTCGCGCAGTTCGTCGGCATTCAGATCGCGGAAGGTTTCCACAGTGCCGCCGTAGTACAGGTCGAGGCTTAGATCGGGAATGTGCCCGGTTAATTTCCACCGAAAATTGCGAACGGGCTTCTCCTCTTCCGTAAACGAATCCGGATTGTCGGGATCGAGATTGATTTTATAGACCCGGTCGTTGTATTGTTTCAAAACGTATCCCTTAGCGACCCACTGGCCTAAATCTTTAACTAACTGCACCTGAAACGTACCATTGGCGGTTGTATTCACTTCGGCCCCGCGCCCTTTGAACACCGTATTATCGGTATAGATGGTGGCTCTGGACAGCGGTTTTCCCTGCGGGTCGGTAACGGTACCAACTAAATAACCCGCTTTCCCGGTTGAGCCGGGCCCTGGATTAGTTCCAGTACTCGTGCCAGGGTCGGGCACCACAATGTCTTGATTGGTGGGTTTATTCTCACAGGCTGTGAGGCTCATGAAGCTGCTAAGCAACAGCAGGGTGGTGCAGGTGCGGAAGGATTGAAACAACATAGTATTGATTGGTCAATATATAAGAGAGACGAAAAATAAAATAAGTGACTGGTTTACAGCATGATGGATTCAATTTGGTGCGCGGATTTATATTCAGGTGTTGACCACACTACGTAAGCCAGTAGACACCAGCAGACCGATGCATACACGCCCGAACTGATCAGAATGTAGAGCATACCATCATCTTCGCGAGCCGCCATGTTAAACAGGGATAAACTCATCAGTTTACCCAGCAGTGCCGTCAGTGGTAACCACAGCCCTACGGCCAGGGGAACATAGCGTCGCCAGCCACGTAGTTGGCCCACCCGGGCAACCGTGATACCCACTACCAACATCATCACCATGCTGATGGGCCAGAAAGCATCTAGTATGCGGTATAAAAGAGTATTGGCATTAGGGGCAATGGCTTGATAGATGTTCCAGACGTTGGCCAGGGTAAGCGTCACCAGGTTAGCCCGGATGATGAAGTGACCAAAAGCGGAGTGGCCAGTAGCGTTCAGGCGAATGAGTCCCACTAAGCTACCCATCCAGGTCAGCATGAATGCCAGACCGACGAGACCATCAAAGGCCGATTGCCCCAGGGCTGGGTATCGCATTGGTAGCAGGGGCGCGATTAACATATAATGAGCGCCCAGAAAGCCGAGGGCACCCAAGGTGCGGTTGCTTAACGGAAGATTGTTCATTGGTTTTTGGTTTAGTTGTTTCGCGTGCGTTGTCAGCGATTACTGACGATGTAAAACTGGTCAATAGACGGGGGTAGATTCAATGCTGACCGTTGCCAACTGGCTCACGAGCGTTATCAATTGACGACATACCGGCGCGAATTGTCATAAAACGATTAGCCGGAACTGGGCGATTGATACGTAACGAGGCCCGTCACCAGCGACTTTGGCCTGTGCCGGGTCGGTCACGGATCAAGGCGGCTGTATCCCATTTGATGCGCTAAATCGGGCAGTTCAGGATTCATTGCGTAGTAATCGCCGGGGAGGCTAAGCAGCTTTGTGAACGAACGTAACAACTCGCTACTGAACGGCATACCTCGTCAGGATAAGACCATATAAAACGACTCCATCATTATGATGCTTACACATGGATTATTCACCTGAAACTACGTAACGATTGCTCATCAGGAGTTCGCTACGCAGGCCAGTTTGTAGGGTAATGGATGGCCACACCCTTGACCTACATCAAGGCCATTTCTTAACCTATATCAAGCAGCCGAGGCTGTGGGTCGCTCTAGCTTTGTGGGGTCAAAACGAATTGACCATGACAAGCCAACAAAGCGATGAACAAGCCTGCCCACACTCCCTCACTCAACCCGCTCGTGCTGAAGAGTCGGGCTCTGGATACCTTTGAACGAGAGACTAGTCAACTGGTTGTCAGGCCGGAAAATGATACGGTGTCTGCGTTAGCCAACGCCTACGACACAGTGCGTTATGCGACTGAGCTGGAGATATTGGTCCGGGAATTACAGGCCGTGGGACGGACCACAGCCGCCTACCGAAGTCGGTTCTTAGTCAGGCAGGGGGGCCGGCTGATTCCCCTGCCCGTCGATCAGATCGCCTACTTTTTCAGCAAGCAGAAAATGACGTTCGCCAAAACCTGGGACAACCGTTTTCATAGCATCGACTACCACCTGGACGAGCTGGAGAAGATGATTGACCCCCGCTTGTTTTACCGGGCGAACCGACAGTTCATTATTAGTCCGAGGGCCGTTGAACGAATTAGACAGCAGGCGTATAATCGCCTTAACGTTGAGCTTAGACCCGCCAGTGAAGACGAGGTATTTATTAGCCGCGATAAAGCCGTTGACTTTCGGACCTGGATGGGAGAATGACGTCTAACGTGAACGAGAAAGGCCTATAACCCCTTCAATTTTTTTCATGTACGATCACACTATGCAAACACGAATCGTTCCTGTTGTAAAGGCTTTTATTGAGGGGAAACAGGGCGGTAATCCCGCTGGTATTGTCTTACAGGCCGACCAATTTGACTCCGCAACGAAACAGCTCATTGCCACGCAGGTCGGTCTTTCGGAAACGGCTTTTGTGTCGGCTTCATCGGTGGCCGACGTTAAGCTGGAATTTTTCACCCCGGCCCGTCAGATTGCTCAGTGTGGCCACGCGACTATTGCTACGTTCTCCTACCTCGCGCAGCAGGGTGTACTAACCAAAGGACGTAGTGTGATGGAAACGGTCGACGGTCCACGCGCTATTTCTTTAGAAGGAGACCAGGCCTTTATGCAGCAAACCGCCCCGACCTTTACCGCGCCGGAGCGTCTTCATCCCGAAGTTACGGTGTCGGCTATTTTGCGCTCCCTGGATTTGTCGGCCACCGATCTGATTGAGGGTCTGCTGCCCACGGTAGTAAATACCGGCAATTCGTTTTTAGTGGTTCCGCTACGGTCGGCTCAGGGCGTTAACCGGGTCGTACCGGATCTGGTCGCTATTGATCGGATAAGTTCGCAACTGGGGCTGGTTGGCTACTACGTCTTTTCGCCGGAGACCCAACTGCCTGGCCGCGACGCTGGTGCGCGCATGTTTGCGCCGTATTACGGTATTGCCGAAGAAGCCGCCACCGGGATGGCCGCTGGCCCGTTGGCCTGCTACCTGTATACGTTCCGGCTTCAACAGAAAGCAACGTTTGTGATCGAACAGGGACATCTGATGCAACCGCCGTCGCCGAGTGTGCTGACGGCCAGACTACAGCTCGACCAGGGTGACATTACCGGTCTGGACGTAGGTGGCCGGGCAGCGGTATCGCACTCCGTCGAGATTACGTTTTAAGCCCCAGTCCGCCAGGGCAACCGATAGTGGCGTTCACCTCCATAATTCAACTTTAGAACGATATGAAACGGAAAGAAGCAACGTATGTACCGCAGGAGAAACTGGTTGTTACGCACATAAGTGGCGACCTGGATGCTAATGACATCAACGATTGGCGGCTGGCCTTGACGCAGGTTTTCAACCAGCTTCCCGACGGCGCCCGGTTCAAGATTCTGGTCAATCTGCACGGGTTTAAAGCCGTTGATTTTGAATCGCACAAGCAGTTCAGGACCATTATTCCGCTCGCGCTGGCCAACTACGGGTGGTACATTGGTTATCTGCGGCTGTTCCCCGAAGCCGAAATCACGATCCGGTCCGAGCGGGGAATTCACTGCATAGCGGCTGCCCACGTACACCACGACGAAACGAAAATCACCAACTACGATACCAACTTCCGGATGCGTAACGAACGATTTTTTACGGACCCGCAAACGGCGAGAGCTTGGATTGACGGCATTGTTGTGCCCGACTAAAACGTAAACAAGTAGACCAGTTCCATGACCCGAATCAGCGTTCTCTTTTTAATCATGCTTGTATTCAACTCTGCCACAGCGCTGACCCAGCCATCGGCCAGTGATACGTCCCCAAAAACCGCCAGACAAGTGGTTGAAGGGTTTCTGAAATATGTTCGCTCGGGACTTCATCCCGAACAGGCCGGTGACTACATGGCCGATACGGTGTTGGCTCACCAGCTTACGGCCGAAAAGCCGACTACGGTTCGGCGTACGCCAGCCAATTATGCCGCCCACGTAACGGATTTTCTAACGCTATTCGGCGAGTTTAAGCTTGAGGTGACCGAACTGCTGGCGGATGGGGATAAAGTATATGTTCGGTGGAAACAAACTGGCAGGCACCTGGCCGAGGTTGACGGGTATGCGCCCACGGGCTTACCGCTTATTGAACTGACCTCGGTGGTGTACCGGATTGAGCAAGAAAAAATTGTGGAATACTGGCTGCAAACCGACCGTCTGGGGTTCGAGCAGCAGCTGAAGCAGCAGGCGATGTCGAAAAAGTGATCTTTATCTCCTCACCGGGAGCGGGGAGATACGTAGTAACTGCGGTGTGATTCAGCCTCAGTTCTTATCGAACTGAATTGCTACCCACTGCCGGTCGGCGGGGAGTTTGTGCGTGGCATTCCAGACAAACATGGCCTGTTCCAGTGCTGAACTCAGATTGCGTTTGGTTTGGGTACGCGCAATGTTCAGGCGACGCTCTACTTTCTCTTCGTAGATCAACTGGTTGGCGTTGGTATAAAAACGAACCATGCATTCGTTGCCTTTAGCGGGTGTTTCGATCACCCAATAGCCTTCACGGGCAACAATCGGTGCCTGTTTCTTTTGCGCCTGTGCCGCAAATGAAACCGTCGTGAACAGCAGGCACAGCAGGGCTAAACGGATAGAGGAAATGGTGTTCATAGCGTTTGTGTTTGATTGGGTCGATTACTGCATCAAAGGTAGAAACGCAACCTCTTGTCCGCTGGCAAAGTAGCTGGCCAGCAACCATTCGCTGTTATACGGCAGATAATTGACAATCAACGTCAAACGTCGTGGAAAACTGCCGTTCAGCGACGAATAAATGTCGTTTGTCGACAAACCCATCGGCTCATAGGCGAACCGGTTACGTTTGGCTATATTCGGGTACTGAATCAGCACGGCTATGCAACGTTTCAATAAAGAATTTGTCTTCTCGAACAAACTCCGTTACCGACTGGCCCGGCACGGGTTATTCTGGCTGGCATGGACGTTATTTTTCGCCGTTACGTATGCGTTCCTGCCAGCGGGCTATCTGATCAGGATGGGCACAGCACCCGCTTTGGCACTCCTGAAAGGCGTTGTTGTGGCGGCCATTGATGCTATGCTGTTTATGCCGGCTCACATGCTGTTAACCTACAGTATCATGTACTGGCTCATGCCCCGCTTTCTGTTCAAAGGACGTTACGGCTGGGTGATTGTGCATTTGCTGCTGATCATCGTTATGGCTGCGCTGTTTTCGGCAACCCTAACTGTGTTCGTTGTGGACCCGACCCGGGTTAGTATGGGTATTGTTCCCCATACGTCAGGAAACACGTTCTCATTTGCGATGATGGCGGGTATGCGTGGTGGAATTACCATCGGTGGCTTTGCCGCTGCGATTAGGCTAGTGAAGGTTTGGTACCTCAAACAAGAAGCTTACCGGCAAATTGAACGGGAGAAATTGCAGGCGGAATTGCAGTTGCTAAAATCCCAGATACACCCGCATTTTCTGTTTAATACGTTGAACAACCTGTATGCCTTTACGCTCCGCAAATCCGATCAGTCGCCAGCCGTTGTTCTGAAGCTGTCGGAGCTGCTGAGTTACATGTTGTACGATTGCAATGCGCCGGAGGTATCGCTCGAAAAAGAGATTACGTTCATGCAGAATTACATTGGTCTGGAGCAACTGCGCTACGGCGATCGGCTGGATATGTCGGTTACGATTTCGGGCGACTATCAGGACAAACTGATTGCGCCTTTGCTGTTGGTCCCATTTCTGGAAAACGCGTTTAAACACGGAACGAGTGAACAGCTCGAACAAGCCTGGATGCACCTCGACTTGTGGGTTCAGGACGACAGGCTAAAGTTTAAACTGATCAACAGCCGGGAGGTAACAAGCCATGATGATACGTACGTTGGTGGCATTGGCCTGCAGAATGTGAAAAAACGACTGGAACTGCTTTACCCCAATCGGTATAACCTGCGCATCAAGGCCGAAGATGAGACGTTCATGGTTACGTTAACGCTGATATTACTCCCTGCGAAAATCGATAATCTGGTTTCCACCCCTCAATTGACCGAGGCTGTTTAACTTTCGTTACGTTATGCATCTACGCTGCCTGCTTGTTGATGATGAACCGCCCGCGCTGGAGGTGATTGAGTCGTATATTGATATGGTCGACGGACTGGAGGTTGTGGGTAAATGCCCTAATGCGGTTCAGGCGTTTAGCCAGTTGCAGGAAACGCCGGTGGATCTGATGTTTCTGGACATCAAAATGCCGAAGCTGCTGGGTACCGATTTCCTGCGCAGTCTGCGTCAGCCACCCAAAGTTATTTTCACGACGGCCTATCGCGATTATGCCGTAGATGGTTACGAACTCGATGTGGTTGACTACCTGCTGAAGCCTATCTCGTTCGAGCGGTTTTTGCGGGCGGTTTCCAAAGTGATGAAGGCCGAGCCGATTTCGATAGGTGGAAACCAGTTCGGTTCGTTACCGACTCCGCCGGTTGAGAAGTCGACTGTGCAGCCTGCCGCAAACACGTTTCTGTATTTCCGGGCCGAACGAAAGATGGTCAAGGTGTTTACCCGCGATATTCTCTACGTGGAAAGCCTGAAAGATTACGTCAAAATTGTTACCACAGCGACGAAGCCACTGCTGGTCAAGCAAAGCATCAGCTCGCTGGAAGCGATGTTGCCCGAGGCTGATTTTGTGCGTATTCACCGGTCGTTCATTGTGGCGGTCGATAAAGTAATGGCATATACCCTAACGCATGTAGACATTGCCGATCAGGAGCTGCCCATCGGTCGCTTGTACCACAAAGACGTTGGACGACTTCTGAAAGTAAGTATGGAGTAGTGCAGCATTGGTCTGCCCAGCTTGAGCCGACTGATTCATTACAAAACGGGTATTATTGGTATGGATAGCAGCAAAAGAAATAGAGGGAGATAATTCCGTGTGCTCCTGTGTCAACGTGATTTAACTACCCTGGCCGCAACTGGCCCAAACCGGAAACCGGTGGGGTTACTTTGTACTGTGTTCGGCATCTGTAACGGCCTGTAACCACTTGACGATGCCTTTTTCGGTATTCGGCAGTATGTACGTGTGGGTCATACCACTTCCGGGGACTAGGTTGACCCGTACCTGTACGAAATGCACTGAGAACGAATACATCGAGTCCTTTTCCTGTTGCGGTCGGTCAGCCAGATTTCTTACGACTGGGGTTTAAGTATCCGCAGCATTTCACCCGATTCTTCAAACAAAAGATGGGAGTTTCACCCAATGAATACAGAGGGCTGAATTAAAGAACGGGCTCGTAAACAAGCATGTCGGGAAACTCACTAGCCCGCCCATTAAACACGTCTGGTGGAAAAGTAAAGCCCTGCTGGTTCAGACGTATTGGACCTGACTGGAAGTCAGCCGGATTGTTGACTTTGCTAGTACGTCTTAAACGAACCCCAACACCTGCTACACGTTGGGGTTTCACTTATTCGGTTTCTACGTAGTTCAGGTCTTTGCTAAAGGTTTCTTCCATGAAGCGTAGGGCGATGAGTGCTAGCGCTACGGTCAGTAAGCCAACGCCCAAGGCACTGTACAGAACGCCAACCTGCGCTTTCCCCAGCACAAACAGCGAGGTTAGGGGAATGACGGCTCCCCGCACAAAGTTCGGAACTGTGGTGGCCACGGTTGCCCGAAGGTTGGTGCCGAACAGCTCGGCCGCGATGGTCACGAATAGGGCCCAGTAGCCATTGGCAAAACCCAGGAAGACGCAGACGAGGTAGAACGTATCGATGTCGCGCAGGGGAGCCAACAGATAGACGAGGATGAAAACCAGCGACAATAGAATAAAGCTGCCGATGGCCTTCTTGCGGCTTTGAATCCGCTGACTTAGCAAGCCACTGGCTACGTCGCCAAACACCTGACCCGTAAACGACAGCATAACGGCTTTGCCCGCTACAACCGGAGCGGAAAGCCCCATCGCCTGCCCGAATTCGGGAGAGAACGTAATGAGGATGCCAACTACGAACCAGATAGGCAATCCCACCAAAATGCATTGCAGGTATTTTAGAAAGCGGGTTCGGTTGGAAAACAGCATGATCAGATCCCCACGTTTTACCTGCCGTTCTTTCACGGTTTCGAAAATGCGCGATTCAAACACGTTGACACGTAGTAACAGGAGTAACAAACCCAATCCTCCGCCGATAAAGTATGCGTTACGCCACTCGAACAGATCGGCCACAAAATAGGCCATAATCGCGCCCAATACCCCCATTGTGGCGACGATGGTGGTACCGTAGCCGCGAATTTTCTTTGGTAATACTTCGGTTACTAACGTAACACCGGCACCCAGTTCGCCCGCCAGACCAACCCCGGCCACAAAGCGCAGGATAGCGTACTGGTTCAGTGACGTAATGAGACCGTTGCCAATATTGGCCAGGGAATAAATCAGGATAGAGCCGAACAGGACCGACAGTCGCCCACGCTTGTCGCCCAGTACACCCCAGAAAATGCCGCCGACCAGCATACCGGCCATCTGCATATTCAGGAGCATGATGCCGTCGGGCAGCAGTCGATCTGGGACGGTGCCTAAGGCTTTCAGGCTGGGTACCCGCACGACGCTGAACAGAAAGAGGTCGTACATATCCACCAGATAGCCCAAAGCCGCTACCAGTACGGGAAGTTGCAGTAATTGTTGGGCAAGACTACGTTGCTCCGTTTGCGGTTGTTCGACCATTTTGTTCGACGCGAAAGAAAAGGTTGTAAGGTTAGATTGATCGGCAGGCGAGTCACTACGTATGATTTACACTTGCTGAGGTACAGTATAAGGAGCGCGGTACTTGCGGGTCAGCATGGCGTTGGCCTCCGAATCACTGATGAATTCTTCCTTTTTAGGATCGAACTTCAGCGTGCGGCCCAGACGATATGCAATGTTGCCCAGGTGCGCAATGCCGGATGCCAGATGCGCCGTTTCGACCGGACCATTCAGCTTCGATTTGTCCCGTGCCCGCACCGCTTCGATAAAGTTCAGGTAGTGATCGCCACCGGCGTGGCCGGCTGGTCCGGGTGTTCGTTCTCGGCCCAGAAAGGTTTTGTAATCATTGTAGCCATTGACGACCATGTACCCCTTATCGCCGTAGAAGAAGTTGCCAATCTCAACGCCATCTTCCCGGTTGGTCATCCACGGGCGAACTTCAAACTGAATCACTTTTCCTTCCTTCGGGTAATTATAGGTCGACATCAGGGTTTCGGGCGTTTCCTTACTGTCTTTCCAGAGGTACTTACCGCCGGCCGAGGTAATCTCTTCGGGCAGGCCTACGTCCAGTCCCCACATGCACAAATCCGTTTCGTGGATGCCCTGATTGCCGATGTCGCCGTTACCGTAATCCCAGAACCAGTGCCAGTTGTAGTGCACGTAGTTTTTGCTGAACTGACGAGTTTGGGCTGGTCCTTGCCAGAGATCCCAGTTTAACCCGTCGGGTACGGGTGATGGCCCCTGATTGCCAATGTCGGCGCGCCATTTATACACGATACCCCGGGCCATATACACCTTGCCGATCAACCCGTCGCGCAGGTGCTTGATGGCTTCCTGAATGGCCGTCGAGCTGCGAAGCTGTACGCCATGCTGTACGATTCGCTTGTATTTGGTGGCCGCTTCCACCAGCTTGCGCCCTTCGCGAAGATTATGCGAACCGGGCTTCTCAACGTACACATCTTTCCCCGCCTGACACGCCCAGATAGCCGCCAGCGAATGCCAGTGATTCGGCGTGGCGATACTAACCGCGTCGATGTTTTTATCGTCGTACACCTGGCGGAGATCTTCCATCGTCTGCACTTTCCGTCCGTATTTTGTCTCGAACTCGCCCGCCCGCTTTGCCAGGATGATCTTATCCACATCACATAACGTAGCGACCTCTACATTGGGCAGCTTCGAGAAACCGGATATGTGATCGGTGCCGCGTCCATTGACGCCAATTACAGCTACGCGGATGCGGTCATTCGAGCCAAAGGCGTGGGCCGGAATGATGGTGGGCATACCGAGCACCGCTAGGGAGCCGGTGGCCGCGGTTTTAAGGAATTTCCTGCGGGAATCTGATTGAGCGTTCATACGGGGTCATGGGGTTTAGGGACTGATGCATCAGGTATAGAAAAGGGTATTTTGCACGGGCTATACTTACAGTCTGGGTAGAGTTAAACCCCCGTCAATCATAATGACCTGCCCCGTTGAGTAGGGGAAGTTACCACGGGCGAGCGAGGCTACCGCTTTTCCCACGTCATCGGGATATCCCCAGCGCTTCTGCACACAGAGGCCGTCGTCGATCAGTTTGTCGTATTTGCTGGTCACGCCAGCGGTCATGTCGGTGCGGATGATACCCGGACGTACCTCATATACCGGAATGTCGTATTCTCCCAGCCGGGTTGCAAACAGTTGCGTAGCCATACTTAGCCCCGCCTTCGCTACGCAATATTCTCCACGGTTAACGGAGGCTACGGTGGCGGAAATAGACGATACGTTGATAATGCAGCCGGTAAAGTCCTGCTGTCCTGTCTTTTGCTGAATCATCCAGTTGGCAGCCGCCTGGGTCAGAAAATAAGCGCCTTGCAGGTTGGTGGTCAATACGTGCTGAAAGCTTTCTTCGGTGGCTTCCAGAATGTCACGCCGTTCCTTGGGAGCTACTCCCGCATTATTGACCAGGACGTTCAATCGCCCGAAATGCGAATGAATCTTATCCAGCATAGCAAGCCTGGCTTCTGTCGACGCTACGTCGCCGGGGCAGTAGATAACGTCAGCGCCCAGGGTCCGCAAGCCATCGAGGGCCTCCCGGGCAGCTTCTTCCGGACGAACCCCATTGATAGCCAGATCAAACCCCGCGTTCGCCAGGTGCTGGGCAATGCCATACCCAATTCCCCGGCTGCCACCGGTTACGAAAGCTACCTTCTTCGGTTGGTTCGGGCTCATTCCGTTACGTTGTCCTCAGTCATGGGCTACACTTTAACCGCTTTCAGCTGTTCGGCTTCCGGCATCTTCTTGTAATGCGGGTCCAGGGGATAACAGCCCGAAACCATACCGTGACGGGGGGCCGTGGTGCAGTCCGAAAACGTACGGCATAGCATGTTACGCACGAGAGGTCGACCGGCAGTCATATCAGCGGGCATAGTCGGGTAGGAGAGTACCATCCGGCCGAAGCCAATGCTGTCGGCCAGGCCGGTTCGCAATACGTACTGCGCTACGTTCGGCAACCATTCCTGTAGGTAGGAATACCCCGACCCGATGATGACCAACTCAGGAAAGGCCTTCTTGAGCTCATACGTTACGTCGAGGTGGCGTTTCACGCCCTTGAATGGCTCTTCGGGGGGCAGGTACCCATCGGAAGGGGGAAACAGGGCCGGCCGCGTCAGGTGGGGATTGTAATACGGACTACCCGCCGTAATGCAGACCAACTGAATACCCAGCGATTGCACTAATTCAAGCATCGCTTTGGTTTCGGTCAGGTCGATGCCCAATCCATTGGATTGCCCACCAAATGCAAACGGGTATTGATCTGCAGACTCAGGGATGCCGACATCGTCGGGGCCTTTTTTGAAGGGAAGGAAATCAAACGCACTGAGACGGATGCCCATTTCTAAGCCCGGCGCTGCCTGCCGGATACCGGCAACGATGCTGCGCAGATACCGGGTCCGGTTTTCAAAACTTCCGCCGTATTTACCCGGTCGGCTGACCGCGCTTAAAAACTCATGACCTAGGTAGCCGTGGCAATGCTTGACATCGACAAAATCAAACCCGGCTTTCTGCGCCAGTACGGCCGCTTTCACGTAATGCTCGATAATCTGATCAATTTCCTCATCGGTAAGCGTCGGATAGTCGGCCTCCATCCCGAAACGCTTATTCAGAAACGGGTGGCTGTACAGAATCTTTGATTCAAACGCTTTATGGCTATGCGGTTTGCAGAAACGGCCGGAATGTGTCAACTGCAAACCAATGACGAGGTCGTCGGTACGTCCGAACTGCTCGGTATGCTGGTCGAGAATTTGCTGATGCAGTTCGACGAAATCGGGGAACGTATCGTCGTTTAGTACCAGCTGATTCGGATTGGCCTTGCCCGAATGACAAACGGCTACGGCTTCGCATCCGAACAGCAGCTTAGCCCCACTGACCGCAAATTTGCGCCAGCGGTTACGGGTCAGCTCCGACGGATGCCCGTCGAGCGTGCCATCCCAGCCTTCCATCGGCAGAATGCACAGGCTATTGCCGATGACCTTGCCCGATTTGAGCGGGATAGGCCGATTGAACGGGCTTTCGTCGGGTGGTAACAGCGTTTCGTCAAACGGTAACTCAACACCGCTGGCCTCCAGATACGATTGAAAATCAGCCGCTGTCTTTAACTGAGCGACGCGGGAATACTTCGGTTTATTTTTCGCACTCATGGTTGCAGGCAGTTGAAGAAGGCGTAGTAAGGCTGGGCATTGACAATGCGCTGAAGGTACAGCGCCACTTCGCGGATGTGATAATCGCCCCACATGCTCGACTCGCCGTACGGAATGGTGCTGCCTTCCGGTACGTAGTCCCAGCCGTTCGGCCGGTGGTAAATCGAGTGTAATAGCAGGCCCTGGTGATTCGGATCGGTGCTCAGATACGGCTCGTCGAGCAGCGAATTCAGTACGGTCAGACCTGCCTGCCAATAGCGGTTACCGGCTTCCGTATCGCCTTTGTTAGTCAGGTAGTTGCCCAGTCGGAGCAAACCCTGGGCGCCAATGGCCGCTGCGGTGCTATCTACCGGTTCGTAGTCATTATACGGGTCGGCGGGCCGGTCGAGGTAATCGCCCAGTTTATGCAGGTTGGGGGCGCCGGTGTCCCAGTACGGAATGCCGTTGAGGGGCGTATGCTCAATATAAAAATCGCAGGTGGCACGGGCCGCTTTGAGCATGAACGTTTCGATGGCTTCGCGTCCGCCCAAAGGGCCAAGTTCACTGTCGTCGAGGGTAGCCAGGTATTCAAGTTCCTCAGGGAAGCCACACATAGCCCAGGCTAAGCCACGGGTCCAGGTCGTGAATCCGGAGTATCCCTGCTGCGAATTCGGACAGCGGTAGTTGCCATCTTTGACGTTAAATATGCATTCGTGGGCGGTGCGGCCCCACACGTCATACGTATCGCGGCCCTCTCCGTAAAATACAGAATAGTCGGCCGTGGCTTTCATGTGCAGGATAGCCCGTTCGAGTAAACTGATCTTTACATCACCTTCGGCCTGAAATACATGGCCCAGGCTGTGGCTAAGCACCAGTGCCCGGCACGAACGTATCGTATCGACAAACAGCGAATGAGGACCGTTAAATGAGTGAATGAACCCTGCGCTGGCAGAGGGACTGCTCTGGATAGATGTCCAGCGGCTGGCCTGAACCGCGCCCGATATTTTTAGGGCCAACTCATAAAAATTTCGCTCGGGTTCATTAAATGGCAACCTGCCTTCTACCATGAGTCGAAGCAGGTTGCCGTAGGTACTGACATTGTTGAAACCGTGGTCATGGACGCCAACGTGGCTGATGTGTGGAGCCATTACGTCGACGGTCTTCTTGCGACCCATGTCCAGAAAATACGCGTCGTCGGTAGCGTCGTATTGCAGAATGGCCGAGCCGTATTGAAAGCCCTGTGTCCACTCCGTCCAGCCGCGGGTAGTGTACGTTCCCTGAACCGTAAAAACAGGTGAACCTTTGTCTGTGTCGTATTGCTCGTCGATCAGGCGAATTTTTTGCCCGGAAAGCGCCCAGAACTTAGTTAGTTTCGCTGAAAAGTCGGTGGGTGTAAGATCGTTGTTAATCTGAATCATTCGCCGGTTAAAGAAGGAATCTACCGACTAAAGAACAACACCCCCATAAGTTACTAACTTATTACGTCG
Source organism: Spirosoma fluminis (assembly GCF_054778895.1). NCBI lineage: Bacteria > Pseudomonadati > Bacteroidota > Cytophagia > Cytophagales > Cytophagaceae > Spirosoma > Spirosoma fluminis. The sequence goes on along the minus strand of NZ_BAAGZD010000003.1, from coordinate 409,851 downwards.
GCAGCGATCGGCTTTTCGTTGAAGACTGACGTACTGCTGACTTGATTTGCTGAGGCTAGTGCCTGCAACTGTTGGGTGAGGCCTTTGTACATACCGGGGTTAAAGGGAGCCATAAATTCCTTGATCGGGTTCGCCGTTCGGCGTGTTTTCAGGCCCATGTCGCGCATCAGTTCGTCGGCGTGGTGGAACGAGAACGGAATGATGCAGGTACCGGACGAGTGTCCGTGCGGCACCCGTTTTAACAGCCACTCCTGATGCTGAGCCAGTTCTGCCTTCATTACGTCGGGGTTGGGTAAGCGAAGCTGGTTTTTGAAATACTGGGCGGAGTAATGAGCCGCCAGCTCGGAGGTGAAGGGCGTAAACAAAGATGGATTATAGCCCACGAAGGCCAAATTCGGTACGTCGATCGGCAAGACGTTCCGGTAGAGCTGAAACCATCCTTTTGCGTTACGTAACTGACGGCTGACGGTCTGGCTGAAGAAGGGAACCGTTTGCCGGAAACCCGTTGCAAAAACAACCAGGTCGGCCGCTATTTTTTTGCCGGTTGTCAGCATAACGCCATCGGCCTCGAAGCGGCTAATCTCGCCTTTCTCCAGTTGGATTTCACCACTGGCGGCCCGTTCGTAGAAGTTATCGGACGTTAAGCCAATGGAGCAGTTGGCAATGCTGTCGAATGGTTTGTCGGGTAGCAGACCACTTTTTTTGAGTTTTAGCTGAGCGGCTACCAGCTTACCGATGCTTTTGACCAGTACGTTGGTTACTGGTTTGCCCAGCGGCCCGTGCAGAAACTTGTGGATACCGTACAGGAACCGATACGGAAACAGCGATTCGCCAAAGCGGTGCAGCAGCAGGTATTTGAAGTTGAGTCCCCAGAAAATACGGGGCATTTTCCACTTGGCTTCCCGATAAATGCAGACGGGTTTTTCGGATACGTTGCTGACCTGGGATAGAATATCGTGGGCGGATTTGGCAAAGCCTACCACCGCTACCTTCTGGGTTCTGGCGGCTTCGAGGTGCTCCTGCCGGAACTGAGTGCTGTGTAGTACCTGACCTTTGAACTGGTTCTGTCCCTGAATCTGCGGCATGTTGGGTTCGCTGAACACCCCGTTGCACACGACCAGAAAGTCAACCTGAATTTCCGTTGAGTGCCCATCTGCTGTGATGCAAAGTACCCAGCCACCGGTTCCCTGCTCGATCGGTTCCGCTTGTTCTACCTTCGTGTTGAAACGGATGTAGGGAAGGATACCAAACTGGTGGGCGTAGCCGGTGAGGTATTCCTGCACATGTTGTCCCGACGGCCACTCCGGATAGTGCTTGGGCATTGGGAAATCAGAGAACGTATACGTATCGCGCGTGTTCTGGGTCGTTACGTTGGGGTACCGGCGGGTCGAGGTCCAGACACCGCCCAACTCCGCTTCTTTTTCAAAGATGATGACGTCGAAGCCGTGCTCACGCATGGTTTTAGCGGTTACCAGACCGCTGACACCCGCACCAATAATACCGACCAGTTTTTTACGGTCAGGTCGGTTTGTAGAAGCCGGTTGGTGTGGGTCAGCGGTACGGTGCCGTTCGGGAAGCAGGGGAGAAGACGGTTTAACGGATGGAGTTGAGTGCTGGTTGAACTGGAGCGTTTTCATAGCTTTTGCGATGGTTAACTGATAGGACAAAGTTGGCAGATTGGGGAGGGGCATTTCCATACCAACTTGTTTGTATTTTTCGGCAGAAGGCTTAAAAAAAGCGACCCATAAATCGGGTCGCTTCTGCGAAAAACTGTAGCCAGCGAGTACGACTGCTTACTTCCAGGCGCTTTCGAACGCTGTCTGTATCCAGTTGATGTCGGATACGCTGCTCTTATTTTGGTTTGCTACAACGGCCACCTGCACATTCGCAGCCGAACAGTCGAAATCAACCAGCATGGTTGCCAGGCCACCGGATTTGCCGTTTGAATTCCAATTCGCTCCGCCGTATTTGTAGTAGTATTCGCCGTACTTACCTTTTCGCGAATCGTTGAAGCCTAAGGGGCGTGATTTGTACCCGGTTCGAATGGCATTCATCAAGGGTTGCGACACGATCTTGTAATCCCGGGCCGCCGATGTGATCTGCGCCAACTCGATGGCGTTTAAGTCAAATCCAACCGATCCCAGATTGCGGTTTTCGTTTAATACGCTGATGCTTACGCCACTGAAACCCATTACGTTGTTCGAGTAGTATAAGGTAGGTGAGTTATTGCCGGCATCAACGGCACCGATCTGATTCCAGTCTGATATACCAGCAGGTTTAAACACATCGTTGCGGACAAAATTCAGGAAAACAGTTGCCAGCTCCGTGTCCAGGTTCGTTTGGTTGGCTTCTTTGTTCTTCAGGGTCTGGGTGCTTAGTTTCAATACCTGTTTCCAGTAAACGTACGGCAGCAGGAGCCGACATAACGCAAAATTCATGTTGTTGTACTGGTACGAATCGTGCAGTGTGCTGTTGTCCGTCTGCACGGCAAGGATCATATCGGCCAGTGTAATGTTCAGATCGTCGGTGTCGCTCACCAGCCCCGAGTGGTGCGAGAGCAACTGCCGGAACGTAATGGTCTTGGATTTTGGCGAAGGCGTCATGAATGAGGGCAGATAGGACCGGATTGACGTATCGAGACTCACACCAGCGCGGTCCAGCATCCGGACCACAGCCAGTGTCGTAATGTATTTCGAGCAGCTGGCCACTTCCTGCCGGATCCAGGGCGAATGGGCGATGGCCTGCGATTCGAGGTAATCCACCGATTTACGGGCTACTCCCCCCCGTCCTTCGGCTGTTGCTACGCGCTTGCCGTTGACAAATATGGTATACGCATAACCGCTTACATTCTGTGCGTTCATGTAGGCGTCGATCTTTGTTTTCATAACTGCCGGATCAAAACCGTGGGCGCTGATATCGCCAATGTCACCCAGGCGAGCGCCACTGGTCGAGTCGAGGGGTTGCACATCAAGGGGTTTGTCGCAGCTTGTGGTCGTAAGCAGCAAACAGGCGGTTAAGGCTAGACCAGAAATAAACGTAAGGGAGCGTTTCATGGGGTTTGTTTAGTTAGGGCGGTAGTTGCCGCCGAATACGGGTTCATTATGTTTGTTTTGATGATGCAAAGGTGGCCTGTCAAACAGGGGCGTTTCCATACAGACTTGTTTGTATTTATTGGAGAAATACGTTTCTTTTGACCTATGCCTGTCTATTCTGTCGTTCTAAGTGACTAATAAATAGAGGCATAGGCACTTTGCCCGGTGCCTTGACAACCTTAACCTATCCCGCCAATGAAATACGTCTGGTTTCTGTGGCTGTTCCTCGGAATAGCCCGTGCGGGTTGGGCGCAGCCCGGCCAACAACCCCTTTTGGTCGGAGCATCTCGTTTGCCGTCCGGCGAGTTGTCGCTCAGAGATGCCTTGTATCGCCTGGAAGATTCGACGGGAAAGCTTACAATCCGCGAGGTGATTCGACGGCGCGAACAAGGTCAGTTTACGCCTTCTGTTAGTCCCACGTTTCGGCAGGATTTTGGCTACAACACCTCGGTTCAATGGCTGTATGTTGAACTGGAGTCGGTTCAGAAGGCCGATCTGATGCTCGAAATTGAATACGCCAACATCGATCAGGTCGAGTTATTCGAAGTCCGGAACCAGCGAGTCCGCTCGGTAGCGCTGACGGGCGATCGGTTTCGTTTTAGCCAGCGGCCGTACGTGAACAATAACTACGTGTTTCCGCTGCGCATTCCGGCGGGAGAGAAAGCCGGATACTACCTGCGTTTTGACCGGCCCAACGCCATTCTTTCGTTCTTTATCCGGCTCTGGCCCCGCACTGTGTTTTCGCACATCGACCGCGATGAGTACTTCATCTGGGGTATCTATATCGGCGTCATCTGCATCGTACTGGTTGTTACGTTAGTCATGCTGCTGGCCACCCGCGACCGGATCTATCTATGGTATGCGTTGTATCTGCATTTTATGACCATGCATCTGTTTTCCGATGCCGGGCTGGCGTTTCAATACCTCTGGCCCGATACGCCCCAGATCAATGCATACAGCCCGGTTTACCTCTACGTCTGGTTAGCGATGGTGGCACAGATCACGTTTTTGCAGTTTTTCATTCACCAGACCGCGCACAACAGCCGTGTGTTTCGCTGGATAAATTGGTTCAAACTCGTAGTCATTGGCACTTTACTACTGGTTGTTGGTATTCAGGCTATTGAGCTCGATGGACGGGAGACGTATCTATACAAGCTGGTTGCGTCTGCTACCCGCTATTTTGTGATCCTGATTTTGCTGCTGACGGGCATCAGCCTGTATGAATCGGTACGCCGGAGTGCCCGAAAGCAGGGGCAACAGGTGGTCCGTTATTACGTCTACGCGCTTATTGTTCAGTCTACGGGATTCTCGATTGTGGCGTTTATCAACTTTTGTCAGAATCAGGGCTGGGCGCTGCCATTCGATGTGGAAACGTACGTGGTTATGGGCGTAACGGTGTTTCTGGACATCGTTTTCTTTTCGTACGGCCTGGCATATCGATACCGCGCCTTCCGGCAAACCAACCGGGCGCTCGAACTCAACCTGCTCGAAGCCCGGCAGGAATCGCAACGGCGCGTGATCAACGCCCTGGAAGACGAACGGCGTCGGCTGGCTCAGGACCTCCACGACGACGTCGGGGCTACGTTATCGACGGCCAAAGGCTACCTGTCGCTGCTGAGTCGCAATGAGAAATCACCCCAAATGCTTCACTCGCAAGCCCTGCTCGATCGGGCGGCCCACGAATTACGTACCATTTCGCATCAGTTGATGCCCCGTCATTTTGAACAGATTGGGCTGACTAAAGCCATTGAACAGACTATCCGGAACGTAGTAGGCGAGCATACGCAGGTCGAGTTCGTCAGTGTGGGGCAGGTGAAGCCGCTGGATGCTCAGTCTGAGATGCTGGTGTTCAGTATGGCTACCGATCTGCTCCGGCAGGTTCAACAGCGGCCGGATGCGACCGAAGCGACTGTACAGTTGATTTATCATCCCGATCGGCTGAACCTGACCGTTGAGGACAATGGCCTGAACGCGGATGAGGGGGGCACGGCAAGCAGCTGGCGCAGCCTGCGTACGAAAGCAGCGTATCTGAACGCCGATCTGCTGATCGACGCCAATGAGCAGGGCCATTCGGTTATGGTCAGTATTCCCCTTGCCACTCCCTGATATGGTTCGCAATCTGATCGGATTATTTGTGGTCGTGGTCCTGTCCATTTCGGGCCTTGCGTGGTACCATGCCCAGTCCGTCAGGTCGATAAATGCCCAGCCGCTTTTCCTGTTTCACTGGGAAGATACCACCGCGCAGGCCACCATTCGGCAGGTAATACACGTACCTGATTTCAAACCCGTCAGACTGCATCGGCAAAGCTTCGGTTATACTGAGTCGCTGCACTGGTTCAGGTTTCGGTTATCGGCCGGTGATACTCCCCGGGAGCTTACGCTTGATGTTCGCAATCAGACGATCAACCGGCTCGACGTAATCGCCGTGCAGAACGGCCGGCTGCTTTCGGTGACCAGAACCGGCGACTGGCTGCCGTTTAGCCAACGTCCTATTCTTACCAAAAGCTTTGCGTTCCCCGTTTATCTTGACGCTCACCAAACCATCGATTATTACGTCCGGGTTGACAAGCGATTCGAAAATCTGGCTACGGAAATTACGCTCTGGCGCACCAGCGACTTTGAAGATAAAGAACAGCGGGCGTATTTTCTGTGGGGCATTTTTGTGGGCGTAGTCGTGCTGGTGGTGCTGCTCAATTTCATTTACTGGGGCACAACCAGCGACCGGGTGTACTTGTGGTACGCGCTCTACGTACTCGGCCTTACGTTGCGGCAGGCGGCTGACACGGGACTGGGCTTTCAATACCTGTGGCCTGCCCTTCCGGCTCTGAACGCGCCCGATCCGGTCATTCAGGCGCTGTGGCTGTATATCCCGGCGATGCTGCAGTTTCAGCAGTATTTTCTGAATCTGCAAGAGGAAAATAAGCCCCTTTTCCGGGTTACGCAAATCATGAAATACGTCTTCTGGGCAGGCTCGTTGATCATTATCGTCTTGCAAATATTGGCTATTCCGCAGCAGTATCCCGAGATCGTTATTACCATCACGCGTATTCATGCTGTACTGGCGAATATAATGACAGTTCTATTCGTCTGGACTGCGGTTGTGGCGCTGCGTTCGGATAATGAGTTAAGGCAGTTGTATGGAGCCGGAGCTGCTCTACAGACGGCCTGTCAGCTGATCAATATTATTCAGAATACGATGCGGTATCTGGCAAACAGCACGTATTTTATTGATCCGTATCTGATCCTGACCGTAATCTTTTTTATTGATCTGGTGGTGTTTGCCTACCTGCTGGCGTATCGGTATCGCCAGTCGCTTAGTGAGCAGCAGCAGCTGACGATCAACCTGGCCCAGTCGCGTCAGGAAACCAACCAGCAGATCATTGAGGTGCTCGATGCCGAGCGGGAGCAAATCCACACCCTGTTGCAGGTAAACGTATGCCGACGACTTCAGGAAGCCGGGCAGACATTAGAAAACGGCATGTCCTCGCCAAAACTAGCCGAGTCCAGGCGGCTTATTCAGCAGGTCGATACAGATTTAAACCAGATTTTGCAGAACAGCCTGCCGGTCGTTGTGGCCGAAAAGGGTTTGACGAATTCGCTTTTTGAGTTGATTCAACACCTGAATCAAACCCAGCCGGTGCCCTTTACGCTCACGCGAACCGGCGACGTACCTTTCTTATCGATTGGCCAGGAAGTTCAACTGTATCGGATCGGTACCGAGCTGATTACCAACGTTATCAAACACGCAAATGCAACCCAGGCCAACGTAGTAGTAAGTGCCGACAGCGAGCGCGTTTCGTTGACGGTGAGCGACAACGGAAAGGGATTTGATACGGCGACTGTGGCAGAAGCGACGGGTGGCATTGGCGTGCGAAATCTGTACGCCCGCGCCCGCGAACTACGGGCCGAGGTAACAATTAAGTCGGGCCGTAACGGCACTACTATAGCCGTTCTGATCCCGCAAAAAATACAAACAAGTTAGTATGTTTTAGGGCGCAGCCCTGGTCTACATTTGTTTTAAAGCCCGCTGCCTTTGAAAAGAATAGGTTACATACTGCTAGTGCTGACGCTGAGTGCAACCTGGTCGCAGGCCCAGAAAACGTACTGGGTTGAAGCGGGTAAGCACCTGGCGCTGGATGGCTCTGTGGCCCATTACGAAGATACCTCGGCTCAACTCACCATTCGTCAGATTGTCGACCTGGAAAAACGGCGGGCTTTCAACGATCTGCCAACCAGCGTACTAAACCGGGGCTATACAGCATCGCACCACTGGCTGCATTTCCGCTTAGGGGCCAGAACGCCACGAACTGTTTTCGTTGAACTGGACAATCCGCGCATCAACGATTTCTGGTTTTATCAGGTGATTAACAACCGGCTGGTGAAGCAGGTGATCACGGGCGATGCGCTGCCGTTCAGTTCAAGGGGTTTTCCCAGCAGCAACTGGGTTTTTCCGGTGGCCCTGGATGGGAAAACGCCCACCGACATCTTTGTAATGGTTGCTAAACGGTATGAGGTCCTGGGCGTGCGGGCCAGTCTATGGGAAGCCGACGCCTTTGAGCGGGCTGATCGAAAAAGTTATCTGTTCTGGGGTATCCTGACCGGACTGAGTATACTGATCTTTCTGATCAACGTAGTGGCGTATGCAGCTACCCGTGAGACTGTTTACTTCTGGTTCGTGGGGCTGATAGTGGCGATCGCGTTTCATATCTCGGCCCAGTCCGGATTAGGGTTTCAGTACCTGTGGCCTGATTCGCCGGGTTTCAACCGGCTCGACCCGGCCCTACTGTCGGGCTGGCTCATCATGCTGGCCCAGCTGCAGTTCATGCAGCATTTTATCGGCCAGCGGGCAGCGCATAGCCGGGCGTTCTGGGCGGTGCAGACGTTCAAGTACAGTATGCTGGCAATCCTGGCGCTTAACATCGTGTTGCGGATGCTGGACGTATTTCCGCTTAATCATTTCCAATGGACGTACAACACGACGCTGGCGTTTATGGTCATCAGTATCGGGCTGGCGTTCTGGTCCATCTTCGAACGGATTGGCCGACGCGAAAATGTGGTCATCTTTTACACCGTTACGCTGGCGCTTCAGCTCATCGGCTACCTGCTTGTTTTCTTTATTAATCTGGCCTTTATCCGTGGGCAGGAGCCTTTGTTTCAGGTCGATAGCTACGTAGTGGTCGTTATTAATTTTCTGTTCGATCTACTGGTCCTGTCGTCGGGCGTACTCTACTTCTGGTTTCAGAAATATAAACTGCAGAACGAACAACTGCTGACCGCTCTCCACCGGAGCGAACAGGAACAGTCGCGGAAAATCATCGACGCCCTCGAAATCGAGCGAAACCGGATTTCCGAAGATTTATACGACGACGTAGGAGCCATGCTGTCAACGGCTATTGGGTATCTGTCGAGTGCGCTTCGCAAGCCCGACATCGGCGAACGCTTCCCCGTTCTGGCCGAAGCCCGCAAGCTGTTAGACCGGGCCGTTGAGAACCTACGTACCGTTTCGCACAACCTGATGCCGAAAAATTTTGCGCAGTTAGGCCTGTCGAAATCGCTGGCCGAAACCATCGATAAAGTGGCTGATACCAGTTCCATTCAGTTCGAATACATGGTGGTCGGTACGGAACGGCGGTTCAACGCATCGACGGAGGTACAGGTGTTCCGGATCGCGTCCGAACTGATCAACGACATTTTGCGAAACTCCACCGCTACGCAGGCAACGGTTCAGCTGATTTTTAATCACGACCACCTGAGCTTCATCACCGAAGACGATGGCCCGCGAACCCCCGATTATAATAACCTGACGTCTAAAGTAGATTTTATCCAGGGAAAGCTCGACGTGGATGCCAGCCCGCACGGCGTAACGGCCATTGTCGAAATTCCATACCAATAACGAAACCGATGGAAACACAAACCCGAATCCTGATTGCCGACGATCATCAGCTGTTCAATGACGGCATGAAAATGATGCTGTCCACCGAGCCGAGCCTGGCGGTAGTAGGGCAGGTGTTTAGCGGAAAAGATGTGCTGGAAGCCGTCAATCGGCTGATGCCGAACGTAGTGCTGCTGGATATCAACATGCCGTACATCAACGGACTGGACGTAGCGACTCAGTTGCTGCGAGTGGCTCCAACCGTTAAAATCATCGTGCTGACGATGTATAACGACCGGAAGTTCGTGGACGACTGCAAAAAGATGGGCGTGCAGGGCTACATCCTGAAAAATTCAGGTGTCGATGAAGTCATAAACGCCATTGAGACCGTCAGCGCCAACAAGACGTACTACGACCCGAAACTTACCCAGGCGCATAAAGCGAATATGCACGCCGACGATTCGTTTATGAAGCAATTTCAACTCACCAAACGCGAACTTGAGATCATTGGTCTGGTTGGGCAGAGCTTTACTAATGAAGAAATTGCCGAAAAGCTGTTTTTAAGCGTTGCCACGGTCAAGACGCACCGCAACAATATCAACCTGAAACTAGGCATCAACAAACCCGCCGACCTGGTCAAATTTGCCCTCGAACATGGACTGGCCTGACCAGCTGTTCGTTGCTGATGCCCGCATTATTTGTAAAGCCACTTCAGCAGTGCTTTGTTAAAGCGCTCCGGTTCTTCGAATTGGGGGGTGTGGGCACTCTTGCTAAATACGCGCAGGGTCAGATTTTGGAATTGGGGCCGAACGTCATTCCATAAAAAAGGTAAGCCCGTCAGGTAATCATATTTGCCCAGCGCCAGAAATACCGGCTTGTCGAACGTATCGAGTCCTTTGGTGATGTCAATATCCCGAAACACTACGCCCCAGACGTAATCCAGGATCTGCATATTGGTATACACTCCCTCCCACAACGTGGTGGCGTCGAACGTGTAGTCATACCAACTTAGCGGACCGGCGCAAACGCACATGTGAATAAAGCGCCGGTCGGGTTGGGCCATGATCCGGGCGGGCAGCAGGGCCATACTTTTTTCAAGGGCCGATTTTCGCTCGGGCGTTGCGTCCTGCTCGAAAAAGGCCTGCCTTGCCTGAGCGGTAGCCTCGCTGTAGTCGGGGCTGGCACCGATCATAACCACCTGTGATACGTGTTGCGGATAGGCTTTGGCATATTCGAGGGCCAGAAAGGCGTGTCCCGAATGACCAATGACTACACAGCGGGTTACGTTCAGCGCGGCCCGCATGGCGTCAATGTCTTCCAACAATACACCTATCTCGAAATCATCGGTGGTTAGCTGGGCAGATGGCGGTCGAACAAAACCCCGATGATCAATAAATATCAATTGCAGGTGCTCCCGAATCTCGTTCAGAAAGGTTCTGGGGTAATAAATGGCACTACCAATCACCAGCGCTGGAAGGCCCGTTCCTTCAATGCTATACCCTAGACTAAACCCTTGACTATCAATTATTCCTGTACTACTCATTATGCTGTCTGTCTGTTCGCTGTCCACGAACGCTGGCAAACCGGGGCTATGTCCATGGTGCCGGTACGGATTACCTAAGCAACCATCGAGGCCTTAGTAAAGCTAAGGTAGCCCGAATCTGCTACGTAATGAATTTAATCGCTATCAATCCGCGAATCGGATCGATGAGTTGAGCTAAATTACGCTTGAAGTGAAGACCACTGGGCAACTTCGTATCGGGTCGGTTCAATAACTCACTTCTCTGTTTATTGACCCTATCTTCTCTATTACTGTGGAAGTGACTAAAGCGAACCCATCCGGAAACGGCTCGACAAACGAGAAATCCGGCGGAAAGGCAAACCTGCCTGTACACTAAAGCCCGCCGGACCGTTGTGGTGGATAATATACACAGCCGCCCGTCCGGCTTTGCCAGCTTTGAACGTTGATACGTAACAGCATTGATCGGAACAGGCTGCTGTTCCTGAGCGGAGAGTGGAGTGGCCAGTTCGGCACGCTGACGCACCGGTTGTCATACGTACTGGATGGCCCAGAGCGAGCCAAATACGGCGATAGTGCAGACGATTTTCAATAGCTGCTGTTTTTAAGTTGGTAGGAAAGCAAACGCAGAGAAATAGCGTTCAACGCGTACTGGATTGGCTCAACGTCTGCGTTTTGTATAAAGGGCCACTGAAGTTGTAACTGACGTTTGTTTTATGTGCAACGGCTATGCCGGTAGGAACTGATTGAGCAAAAGTCAGTAAACCCAATGCCGATGGCCCTTTACGCAGGGGTGTTGATCATTTCCTATGAAACCAGTTTCTCGTCGCACATTCCTGCTGTCGTCAGTCGCTTTAACGGGCAGCCTGCTGACGTTACGTCACTCGTCGTTGGGGTTTGCCCAAAAACCATTACGCCTGGGCGGTCCTATTTTCCTGAAAAGTGAGGATCCCGACGAACTGGCCCGCGAGCATCGACGACTGCACTACAGTGCGGCTTACGTACCCAGAGTTGAGTTGACAGATACGGCCCGGATTACCGCCATTCGTAAGGCATTTGCTGCTCAGAATGTCGTTATTGCCGAAGTCGGAGCTTGGGTGAACATGCTGGATCTGGATGCCGAAAAGCGCCGGAAGAACCTGGATTATGTTACCGAGCGATTGGCCTTAGCCGAGGCCGTTGGGGCACTACCTGCGTGAACATCGGCGGGTCGTATAACCCCGTTCGGTGGGATGGCCCCGACATCCGGAATCTGAGCCGGGAATACTTCGACGCAACGGTTGAAAACTGCCGGAAAGTGATTGATGCGGTGAAGCCGAAGCGGGCAAAGTTTGCGCTGGAGATGATGGGCTGGAGCCTGCCCGACGGGGCCGATTCGTACCTCCGGTTCATAAAGGCGATCAATCGCCCGGCTTTTGCCGCTCACATCGACATCGCCAACATCATCAACAGCCCCGACCGATACTATAATAACACGGCGCTCATCAACGATACGTTCCGCAAACTGGGTCGCTGGATCGTGTCCGCCCATGCCAAAGACCTATACGGGAAAGATGGCCACTTTGCCGAAACCTTGCCCGGCCGGGGCGGTCTGGATTACGGTACGTATCTACGGAATGTGTCAGCCCTACCTCAGGATGTCCCTTTACTGCTCGAGCATCTGCGCACGCCCGAAGAATACGACGAAGCGCGTCAGTTTGTGATAAATAAAGCTGCTGAAGCCAAGATCAAACTGGCCTAAAGCAGAACCACGTCAACTTGTTGATAAGCCCGATTTTGAACCGGCACAGGCGATCATCAGTTCATTAAGCGAACACCAACCGCCAGAAGGCTCGATTTCGCATGATCACCCTAAAACGCATCCATCAGGCTGAATACGCGCCCATCAGCGATCTGATTACGTACCGGGCCATTCCGACTCGTTCGATCGATTACCTCGATCCGTTTCTGTTCCTGAACCACCACGGACCACAGGTTTACAAGCCGCAGAACCGGGGCCTGCCCTTCGGACCGCACCCGCACCGGGGTATGGAAACGGTTACGTTCATACTCGAGGGCGACATTGCGCACAAAGACAGCAGCGGGCACGATAGCGTAATCACGGCGGGTGGTGTGCAGTGGATGACCGCCGGGCGGGGCCTGATTCACGCCGAAGTATCGTCGGATGCATTCAAAGAAACAGGTGGCCCCCTCGAAATTCTTCAGCTATGGCTCAATCTACCAGCGCGGCTTAAAATGACCGAGCCGTTTTATAAAGGCTTACAGCGAGATGACATTCCAAGCCTGACTTTAGATAACGGTAACGTAACGGTTAATCTGGTTGCTGGTGACTGGGATGGGCACAAAGCCGCGTTTGATTCCAGCACGAACGTGTCCCTGAGCACCATTTATTTTAAACCCGGCGGTAGCCTGAACCTCAAGGTTCCTCAGGAGAATACCCTCTTCTTTTACGTCATCAAAGGCGTTATTACGGCGAATGGTACTGATGTGGAAGCACTTTCGCTGGCCGAATTTAACCGGGATGGCGAAGAGCTGACCCTAACCGCGGGTGAAGACAGTATTCTGTTATTCGGGCATGCCGAGCCGTTCAACGAACCGGTAGTGTCTCAGGGGCCATTTGTGATGAATACCCAGCAGGAAATTATGGAGGCATATGACGATTACCGGCGTGGTAAATTCGGTACCTGGAGTCAGTAAGAGGACATAAATAGCGACTGTCGATCGCCGGGCCGTTACTACTGGATAAGGCGTTTATAGTGCCTTACCCGATCGTGATGGTTTACCGTGAATCGCCCGGTACCGGTTTATGCCCACTTCGGATTTTAACCGGTGTGCCTGCTTTGCTTTTACGGGTTCCTGATCGATCTGATGAACCAGGGTTGATAGTTGCTCCGTGAGTGAGTCGAGTTGTTGCTGTAACGAAGCAACTTGCTGATGTAGTGACATAATGTATGGTTGATTAAGTGCATTAGTGCTGGTCAGGCGGGTAGCGTACAGCGCACCCGGCGTGACGGAATAGCCGTTAACGCAGTTCTTGAAAGAAAGTGATATAGGTGCTGATATGGAGTCTGCAGGTGTATAAGCTGACCAGACTAGTTTCCGTAACGGCCTGTGGAACCTAGCCAGTTACCACCCCAGGGGGCCGCCATGCGGGTTAAGCCCTCGAATACGTTTGCATTTACCTGGATAAAGCCTTTAATGTAAAATCGTAAAAAAGTCCAAATGCTGATAAATGTAGCTTTAGTTTTATTACTGTGTTTATAAGTCTGAGTAATTTCCATTTTACATATAATTAACTAACTATCAATATTTAAATATGGCTACGCTAGCTAGTTTCTATTCAAGTATATAACCCATATACTATATGTAAAAGTTTATATTTAATGGTATAGTACAACAAGTGCCTATAATATATCAGTGAAAAGCCAGATTGTGCAAGCGATTCTTAAGTTAATCTAATCTTTGTTACGCTTAATTGAAGGAGGTTGTGCAACTTTACCAACCTAAAAGGTATCTTTTTATAAATTTAGTCTATTCACTAAACGCATTAGCTATGTTACGTAAAGCTTTAAGTATACTGCTGCTCACAATTGTCGCTACGTATACGGCGGCATCGGCACAAACAGCTGCCTCAACGACCGATTCACTGGCTGCGGTTGTCGGCAAATGGACCGGAACGTTTGACGGTGCTTCGTCGGGGAAGTTCGAACTGGTTCTTACCAAAGACGCTTCCAGCAAGCTCGGTGGGCAGATTATTATGCTGGCGGATGACGGAAACAAGTATCCCATTGACCTGAAGACGGCCAACTGGCGAAATGGAAAATTAAGTGCTTCGTACAGCGACCCGTCGGGCGGAGACGTCAGTTTTTCGGGCACCTTAACTGACCCAGCGCTGAAAGGGAACTGGGAAGCGAACGGCGGACAGGCAACCGGAACCTGGCAGCTTACCCGCGCTCCGAAATAGATGGGTTCTTGTTTGTTGCGTGTATGGCGGCCTGCATGAGCGGGCCGTTTTTGCTTCTGGTGAGGACAGTAAGTATGGTTATAATCAGCAACCGTTGCTTTACGTGCTTACTGGCTAACGTAAAAACTGATTCGCCCGTAGGTCGCTATTCTGTGCCTGTCGATAGGATTAGCTTCCCCTGACTCTGATCAGTTGTTGTGTAGGTAGCTCTTAGTAGGGCGGAAGCCAAATTATATGCACAGGTACGCCGTAGCCATATCCCTTCTGGGTTTACTTTCCTTTTCGGCCTCGGGGCAGCAAAGTCGGCTGAACGATCATAATCAGATCGGTTGGTTTGTCTACAACGGCGATCACAAAGTGAGTCAGAAGTGGGCGATACATACCGAATACCAGTGGCGACGCGTGAACTGGGTCGAATCCTGGCAGCAGTCGCTGGCCCGGCTGAGTGCTGTTTATGCCGTAAACGACCGAATCACCGTAAGCAGTGGGTACACTTATTTCGTTACGTATCCCTACGGGGACTACCCTACAGCAGATACCGGAGTGCCTATTCCCGAACACCGGCTGCACGAAGACATTGAACTTTCGGAGGCTCTAGGCATTGTGGCGCTGAAACATCGGCTTCGCCTGGAGCAGCGCTGGATTGGCGGGGCTGCCGAAGATGGTTCGCATCGAATCACTGGCTGGGAGTACCAGAATCGCATCCGGTATCAGTTAGCAGCCACTTTACCCCTGCGGGGACGTACCCTTGATGATCACGAGTTCTATCTTTCTTTCTTCGATGAACTCTTTATTAGTTTTGGGCCAAATGTTGGCTACAATACGTTCAACCAGAACCGGATTTATGGGGCGGTTGGGTATCAGTTTCAGAAGAATTTCAAACTGGAACTTGGCTGCCTGAACCAGATTACACAGCATGCCGAAGCCGACCCGATTACGAACAGTCGCGTATTTGAAATGAACAACGGATTCCGGCTCAACGTGATGTATGATCTCGATTTTACGAAATAACCAGAGCGAGCCGGTGAGGACTCGCTCTGGTTATCATAAGGGTTCGCTGGATTAACGCGCTGGCGTCACTCGCCATAGCGTATTGCCCGAATCATCCGCGACCAGCAGGGAGCCGTCGGGCATGACCGTTACACCTACTGGTCGGCCGTAGGCATCGTCGCTGCCTTCCTTCAGAAAACCTGTCAGGAAATCTTCGGGCTTACCAGGTTTGCCATCGGCGAAGGGAACGAACACGACCTTATACCCCGAAAACGCCGAGCGGTTCCAGGAGCCGTGCTGCCCAACGAACGCGCCATTGCGGTACTTTTCCGGAAACGCGTCTTTGTCGTAAAAGGCCAGTCCGAGCGAGGCCGTGTGCGCTCCCAGTGGTACGTCGGGGACCAGGGCTTTTTTCACCAGATCAGGGCGTTGCCCTTTCAGTCGCGGATCTTCATTCTGGCCGTAATACGAGTATGGCCAGCCGTAGAAAGCACCTTCTTTCACGCTGGTGATGTAGTCGGGTACGAGTTCATCGCCCAGCTCGTCGCGTTCGTTAACGGCGGCCCACAGCTTTTTCGTGCCTGGCTGCCAGTCGATACCGACCGGATTGCGAAGGCCGCTGGCATAGATCCGTTCGCCCGAACCGTCGGGGTTGATCTCAAGAATGTTAGCGCGTCTGATCTCATTCTCCGGACCATGTTCCTGTACATTACTGCCCGACCCAACTGTTACGTAGATCTTGGAGCCATCTTCATTGGCGAGCAGGTTACGGGTCCAGTGGTTGTTGTAGCCGCCCGCGGGCAACTCTTTGATCTTCTCTCCTTTACCCGTAATTTTAGTCTGCCCTGTCTGGTAGGGGAACTTCATTATTCCGTCGGTATTGGCCACGTAAAAGGCGTTACCAATGATAAGCATACCAAAAGGCTGATTCAGGCCGGTCAGGAACGTTTCGCGGACATCGGGCTTCCCGTCTTTATTCGTGTCGCGCAATAGCGTAATGCGGTTTGCACTTTCGTCCATACGCTGCGATTTGGCCTGCCCACTCACCACCGCTTTCACTTTTTTGGTGCCTTTGGGCTCAGTATTTGATTCGGCTACAAGTATATCTCCATTCGGAGCTACGTATGTCCAGCGGGGATTAACGAGGCCGCCCGCGTATTTCGTTACTGTAAAGCCAGCAGGGGCGGTCGGTGTTTTATCCGCAGGCCAGCCAATCACTTTTGTAAAATGAGTCGCGGACTTCGTGGCGTAAGGGGCGGGCAGGTTGAGCGCCGTGTCTGCGGTGGCCACGGTGGCTGCTTCGCCTTCTTCCTTGTTTTCTTTTTTGCCGCAGGCAACCAGGCCGATCGCCAGCGCGCCACTTATAAGAATGTGTCTTGTCTTCATCGTTGAGTAAACATATCCGGTGTATATACCAACCTTTAACCATACGATGAAGGGCATTGTTTGTCCGACCCCGAGCGCGCTTGTTCGGTCGCTGTTCATGCGAATTTGCTGATAGTGAAAACCCGAACCTCAGGTCCTGATCTTACCGGAGTTGCTCACCTATCTGACGAACAGTCAAATGAGCCTTTCGCTGACGCAAATCGTTTTTAAAGAAACTACGAGAAACATGAATTGGGTAGGCTGGCACCGTCACATCATGATAAAATGACGCATTTTGCCTATCGTGTGTAGTTAATAGGTGAGTAACCTGTCCAGCGTTTGAACGCTCTCGTGAATGCACTGATCTCGTTATAGCCGAGGATGTACGAAATTTCTTTGATAGGATATTTGCCAGATTCGAGGTAATGAAGAGCCAGCGATTTTCGAATTGAATCAGCTAACTGCTGATACGTAACGCCTTCTTCCTGAAGCCTGCGTTGCAGACTGCGCGAACTGGTATTGAAGTTCGCGGCAATGCCGTCCAGGGTGGGAATACCTAAATACGCATTGGCGAGCAGAAACGTGCAGATCCGTTCTTTCAGGGATTGGCCGGCCTCCAGCGAATTGCTCATAGCACTGGCTTTCTGAAGTAACAACTGCTGCAACTCGTAGTTCGCCGTCAGGATCGGTACGTCCCGATACCGACCGTCAAACACAAGGGCATACGTATCGCCTTCGTTAACCGACCGGCAACGAAGAACCCGCTCATACTCCTGATAATCGGGTGATACGTAAGGAAGCGTTACGGTAAGTGGGGTCATCTTTTCTAATAACAAGCCGTCTAACTCGTGCAAAACGAACACCGTTGCCAGATCAGCCAGTTGCCGATATAAAAACGGATATGCTTTAACCCGATCTTCATTCGCAACAAACTGCACAGAAAAGGTTCGACCGGTTTGCGTTACGTCCATGTCGAACAGGTCCGTCAGGAGGTGAATAAATTCGGCGGCATGCGTTAAAGCTTCGCCAACGGTTCGACTGTTCTGAATAATCTGGCCGACAATGCCTAAAGCCGCCAGTTGTAAGGATTCGCCAAAGTGTAGGCCAAACAAAGGGTCTTTGGTCAGGTGGCTTGCGTTGAGCCAGAGGTCATTTACCTGCTTAGCCGTAAGGGGCGTTTTACCTGCCTTTACCTCCTCCCAATCCAGGCCAGCGAGTTTGCACAGCCGTTCGGGCGATACGTCTTTTTGAATCGTATAGGCGAGCATGCCCAGGACGAAACGGAGTTGAAATTCTTCCATGACTGAATGTTTCGACTAAAGTAAGCCGAATCTTTCTGTGTCGTTCCTCCGTGGCGTGAAGTGGTAATTCATTGGCGGATTTGGGTAAGACCCAGCACAGGGTCTCGGGGTAGTTTTGCCCTGTAATCAACGCTGATCAACAGCCCAACGAACATGAACGCACAACGTATCATCCACGCAGTTGCAGGCCTTGCCCTCGCCGTATTCAGTCAGTCGATCACCCAGGCTCAGGTACAACTGGCCAGCAGAACAACCAATCAATCAACAACCAATTCTGTAAACGCAAAAAGCATGGAAAATCAAGCCGCACAAACCGTCAAGACGTTTTTAACTGCCGTTCAAAAAGGAGACCAGGCCACGTTCGGCGGTTTAGTTCACCCAAATATTCGCTGGAGCCAACCGGGTACCAACCGGTTTTCGGGTGTCAAAAAGTCGAGCGCCGATGTATTCAAGATGGTGGGAGGGATGTTCGAAGCTACCGCGAATACACTCCGCCTGACCGACATTAAGCAGTTAACCGTTAATGGCAACAACGTAGCGTGTTTGATCCGTTGGGAAGCCGCTCAACCCGGTGGTGGCATATTGAATGTCGATAACATCGACGTGTACACCGTCGAAAACGGCAAAATCGTCGAAACCACTGTCTACTCGGCTGACCTCGCCCAAGAAGACCAGTTCTGGGGTAAGTAGTGGAGTAGAACTGCCCTGCAAAGTATTTCAAAAATACCTTGCAGGGCTAACTTGTTTCGGAATAATTGCACTCTATTGGCAATTTGAATAAATGTATTTCAGTTTAAATTTCTCATTAGAGAACGAAAAGCTTATCTCCGCTTGGGTGGGAAAATTACTGTTATTGTATAAATAACTATATCTAATTGACTTTCCATCGTCTGTTGTCAATTTTACTAGGTTATTATTAAAACTAGTAGTGAAATTTAATAATGGCCCATATTCGCTTCCGATCATAGCGAAATAATACACAGCTCCGAATATACCTTTTGGTTTGCTGGCAGATAAATGATGTTTTTTTGCGTCATATTCCATGCGATATTCTCCGAGTTTATTAGGGCCGTCATAGTTTTCGTACTTAACTAGATTACTATTCTCGTAGCTAAATACATCACTCTTGTATTTTAGCATTTCATTATTTTCGTTTAGAACAAAGTCTTTTATGTACTCGCCATCGGGTCCATTTACCGTTCCTGTCACTAATACTCCGTTTTTGTATAACTTATAACTAGTCAGTTTTCCGTTTGTATAGCTCAATGCATCGTAGTATCCATCTGGTTTTATCCACTTAACTAAATTGCCAGCCTGATCGTATTCAAATGAAAAAGTGAATAAGCCAAATTTTTGCGTAGCAGTCATTTTCGACAATCGTCCCTCCGATGTGTACTCATAAGCTATATATTCATTTGAATTGGAAGCATCTTCAACCCGCGTTAACAGACAGGGCACCGTACTATTGACAACGGCTTGCTTGTCTACCTTCACCTCATACTCCTGCTTACTACCATCTTCTGCCGTGACGGTGTAGCTGACCGGATTGGTGAAGTTCTGCGCTACGCCTGATGCAGGTGAGACACTGGCCTTGCTCGACACGGTCAGGGTGGGTACTAGCTTGGTTAGGTCCGTGCTGGCGGGCACCGTAGCGGTGATCTTGCGGGTGGTCTGGTCAGTGCTGGCCTGCACAGCCGGGTTGAGGGCAGCAAAGCTGAAGGCGGTGATCTGCTTCTCGGATGACTTGGGGGCCTGCTCAAGGAGGACCGTAACCCGGATGGTCTGCTGGCCTCCATCAGCGGCTGTGATGGTGTAGCTGACGGGGCTGGTGTAATCTCTAGCAACACCAGGGTCAGGATCAACCCTGCTTCCACTGGCAACGGGTATGCTGATCTTGAGGGCTTTGATGTTGGTCCCGGCGGGTACGGTAAGGGTGTAGGTAGAACCGCTGACCGAGACGCTGGCTCCGCTGACACCAGTGACGGTGGGGTTGGCCGTGATGAGGTTGCCGACTGAGGTAGGGTTAGGTTGCCCATCGTCTTTCTTACAAGATAAGATAACTCCTATGCAAAGGAGCAGGCAGACAAAAAGACGGCTTAGCTGGTACATAGTTATGGGCAGTGTGAATTAGAGCGGGTTGACAAATGCTTGTTACGTATGAAACTGTAATGTTATCTCTTACAGTGAGACCTCCGTTTGTGAGCTTATCTGGTCTTATTTATGATTAGCTCATTGACAATTTGCGTACGTCCATTTCGCTAGAATAGCTTTGCCGTTTGCATCTATAGCTTTCGCTTCTACTGGATAATTATTTTTGTTGTATGTATATGTCAATGAATAACTTCGGGAAGAATCGCTTGCTTTTAAGGTTATGTAATTGCTTGTTAATGGATGTAAAATTCCATAACTCCAGAAAATAAAAGTGAATATGCCATGCGGTTTGCTCGAAGCTATTGGATTGTGCTTATTGTCGTAAGTTAGTTCAAAAAATTTAGTTTCTTTTTTTAAACTATCGTACTCAATAGCCTTAATTAAATTTCCGTTACTATATTCATAATTGTCCTTAAAACCAGATTGATTTATTTCAATCATTTCGTTTTTGTCATTGAATTTTATAACTCCTTCTTTAATGAAATCACCTAAAGTTTTGTTGTTGGAATCATATAGTCCCATTTTTATTACTTTGTTGTTCTGGTAAGAAAACCTGAAGTCGGTATTCTTTCCATATAAGCGTATTAAATTTCCGTCTTGATCATAATCAATATTTTCTTCTGAAGTGAATTTATTGCCACGTAGATCAATAAACTTTATTTTGTTTATTCTACCATTTTGGTCGTGAGAGTAGTCTAAACTATAGGTTGAGTTATCAGAACTGTATTCCTCATGAACGCATAAACAGGCTACAGAGCTGTTAACAACGGCTTGTTTGTCGACTTTCACCTCATACTCCTGCTTACTGCCATCTTCCGCCGTGACGGTGTAGCTGACCGGATTGGTAAAGTTCTGCACCACACCTGATGCAGGTGAGACGGTTGCCTTGCTCGACACGGTCAGGGTGGGTACTAGCTGGGTTAGGTCCGTGCTGGCGGGCACCGTAGCGGTGGTCTTGCGGGTGGTCTGGTCAATGCTGGCTTGCACGACTGGGTTGAGAGCGGCAAAGCTGAGGGCGGTGATCTGCTTCTCGGATGACTTGGGGGCTTGCTCAACAACGACTGTAACTCGAATAGTCTGCTGGCTTCCATCAGCGGCTGTGATGGTGTAACTGACGGGGTTGGTGTAGTCGCGGGCAATACTAGGGTCAGGATCAACCCTGCTTCCACTGGCTACCAGTATGCTGATCTTAAGGGCTTTGACGTTGGTACCGGCGGGTAGCGTAAGGGTGTAGGTAGAACCGCTGACTGAGACGCTGGCTCCGCTGACACCGGTGACGGTGGGGTTGGCCGTGATGAGGTTACCAGCTGGGGTAGGGTTGGGTTGCCCATCGTCTTTCTTACACGACAGCGCAATTGCCATTGCTAGGATGCATACAAGCAGTAAAGTCTGTTTCATAAGGTTACGGTTGATAAATATGGTGTGGATAGAAGCTTTCAGGAGTAATTCTGGTTGCTCAACTGTCTATATCTAGATATGTCAGCAGATGCTACGTCAAAGAAGCCTTAATTTTGGTAACACCCTTTTGTAAACTATACAGGATCAGCGTTTTTCTTGATGAAAGCCTTCTTTTTCCGAATGGCCAAATGCCGTTAGGCCAGATTCATAATTTCTCTTTATTTTGGCCGCTGATCTTTACTGATTGAGCCACAATGCCTCCAACCCTTGCCCACTTTTTTTGGTATACGAAGCTCCTCTTTCCCTTTTTACTATCCGCAATAATTGGTTTTGCACAACCGCCGACTCCATTAAAACTTCAACCCCACAAACTACAGTTAGCCCAAAAGCTGTGTCGTGACGGTATTGCCCAGAAAAAGCCTATGCTTGTGGCCGAGGGGTATTATGAATACGGTAAGTTGTATGCTGCCGCCAGTGACTATATCAACGCGCACCGCTGGTTTCTAAAATCGCTCCGCATTGTAGAACCACTGGGCGATTCCTACGAATTGGCTCGCCTTCATGTACGACTCGCGGACCTGGCCACTCTTCAAAGTCAATATCCGGAAACTGTACAGCATGCCTATGAAGCTTTGGCAGTGGCTAAACGAAGTCAGTCCAAACGGGCTATGATTCGCGCCTGTGCTTTGCTGGCTCGTGTACACGAGATCGACTGGGCTGCTCGAAGTCCACCTTCCTTGCGCTGGCCTAAAGCGAATAGTGATAGCGCCCTTTATTACTTCCGTAAGGTTGAGGCATTGGCCTATCAGCTGGGTGATCCCATGGAAGTAGCTCATGTGAAACAGTCCATTGGTGGACAGTTGATTGGCCGCAATAATTCACAGGCTATTACGTACCTGACCGATGCCCTGGCCATTGCGACGCGCCAAAACAGCGCGGACAAACTCCACATGACGCTCAGTGTAGCTTCGGCTTATTTACACTTCGGACAACCAAAACGCGCCTGGACCTATATTCAGCAAGCCCGGCGGATGGGGCAGGTCGAATATCCTGATGTCTATTATTGGCAGTTTGCTGTCGAAAATGCACTTCTCGAGTTTTATCGTCAGACTGGTGACTGGAAACAGGTTGCGATTCATGCCGAACGAATTCACCAGTGGGAAAAACGCGATTTACTGGCTGATCGGGAAGGGGCTATTTCCCGGCTGCACCTTGATTACCAGACCCAGAAAAAAGATTTGATGCTCAAAGCCCAGCAAAAGCAGGTGCAGCTTCAGGCCGAAAACCTACAGGCTCATCAGCAAGTGACCCTTACGGCCCTGGCTCTGCTTGTGCTGGCAACTGTAGCCAGCGTAGTTTTTTACAAACTTTACCGGAAGAATCAGCGCATTAGTAATTTGAACGCTCAGTTGGTTAATGAACAGAACCACCGGGTAAAAAACAACTTACAGGTTGTTTCCAGCCTGCTCAGTTTACAGGCGAATCGACTGACGGACGCAGGGGCGAAGGAAGCTATTGAAAAAAGCCGTTTGCGGGTTGAGTCGATGGTGATTTTGCACCGCAGGCTCTACGAAGGCGACAAATTAGCGTACGTGAACCTGCATGATTTTATCGACGAGATTGTAGAAACGGTTTTACAGACCTATGGCTATGAGTCTATTCAGCCCACCCTTGATCTGGAGTCAATCTATTTATCCGCCGATGATGCCGTAGCGGTAGGCTTACTGGTCAACGAGTTGACGACTAACGCCTGTAAACATGCCTTCCCTGGCCAGTCTTCGCCCAGTTATCGCTTAGTTTGCCGACGTAACAAACAGCAGGTCAACTTAACGGTGGCTGATAATGGCCCCGACTTCGTCAGTGACGTTGCGCTGGCCGCGAAAACGAGTTTTGGGATGCGCCTGATTCAAACCTTATCGAATCAGCTTCGGGGTGCCTATCAATTCAGTTATCAAAATGGAACCGTATTTACGTTAACTTTCTCGCGAGACGAACCATGAATTCCCTGAACATACTATTAGTTGAAGATCAGGCTATAACGGCTGCGGATATTGAGGAAACGTTAGAGAAAGCCGGTCATCGGATTACCGCCATAGCGTCTAATCGGCACGAAGTGCTGACAGCCGTTCAGGCAGAAACTCCGGATCTGGCGATTATTGATATTCACCTGGAGGGGTCAACTGCGGATGGAATCGCCATTGCGCAGGAGTTGCTTAAAATGAACGAGATGCCCATTATTTATCTGACCGCCAATTCAGAATCACCCACCTTTCAGCGCGCCAAGAAAACTCGACCAGCTGCGTATTTACTCAAACCTTTTCGGCAGGAAGAGCTAGCGTTTCAGGTAGAACTGGCGTATCTCAATCAGTGTGAAGAACGTTACGTTTCATCACCCGATCAGTCGGAAAGTCTGTATATACCCGTCAATAAAGGGTACGAAAAAATTGACAAAAAAGACGTACTCTACTTACAGGCGAGTGGGGCGTATGTCAAGATTTTTAAGGTTGCTGAAGCGCAGCCTCACCTGTTGACCATGCATTTGGGCCATTTGGCTCAATATTTCTCCAGCGCTGATTTTTTTCGCCTGTCCCGGTCGATCCTGATCAACCTAAGCTACGTTTCGCGTCTGGAAAGCAGTCAGTTATATCTGCTCGGTAACCAGGTTTGTTTACCAATCCCCGAAGGCAGCCGACCGGACCTGTTAAAGCGATTAGCCGTTGTACGGACGCCAGCCAAGCCGAAAGAAAAATAAGAATCCTGCCGGGCCTTGTCTCTTTGGTGGGTAACCGCTCATATAATATCCGTCGGGCGTCGTTGTGTAGCACTTTTCGATTCCTTAATTTGCTAGCGTACCTTAAACGAACCCGCTGGTATGCAGCTAGAAATTACGGACTTAACCAAGACTTATTCGAACGGAGTACGCGCCATCAAAGGCGTTTCGCTAACCATTTCGCAAGGCATGTTTGGGTTACTTGGCCCAAACGGAGCGGGTAAATCGAGCCTGATGCGCACCATCGCTACGTTGCAGGAAGCCGACCGTGGCCGCGTCCGGTTAACCGGCGTAACGGTACCCGGTATGGCTGAAACCGACATCGACGTACTCACGCAAAAAGACGCATTACGGCGCGTGCTGGGTTATCTGCCC
This sequence comes from Spirosoma fluminis, assembly GCF_054778895.1. Taxonomy (NCBI): domain Bacteria; kingdom Pseudomonadati; phylum Bacteroidota; class Cytophagia; order Cytophagales; family Cytophagaceae; genus Spirosoma; species Spirosoma fluminis. The sequence goes on along the minus strand of NZ_BAAGZD010000003.1, from coordinate 385,054 downwards.
CAGGAGTTCGGCGTGTATCCGCGCGTAACCGCCGAGTCTATGCTCGATCATATCGCTACGTTAAAAGGAATCACCAACAGCCGCGAACGTAAAGAGATCGTAGACGCACTGCTGCAGAAGGTCAACCTGTATCAGGTGCGTAAGAAGAACCTGGGTACGTACTCGGGCGGGATGAAACAGCGCTTCGGCATTGCGCAGGCCCTGATTGGCAACCCGCGACTGATTATTGTGGATGAACCGACCGCCGGTCTCGACCCGGCCGAACGTAACCGGTTTCATAATCTGCTCTCCGAAATCGGCGAAAACACCATTGTGATTCTGTCGACCCATATTGTCGAGGACGTGACGAACCTTTGCTCCGATATGGCGATCATCTGCCTGGGCGAAGTGGTGGCCACGGGCAATCCGAATGATCTCGTGCGTGACCTGCGCGGAAAGGTATTTGCCAAATCCATCGACAAAGCCGAACTCAGTACGTATCGATCAACGCATCGGGTTATTTCTACGCAACTAAAAATGGGTAAAACCCAGATTCACGTCTTGGCCGATACGCCACCGGCTAGTTTTGAGCCAGTTAGCCCCGACCTTGAAGACGTGTACTTCGCGAAGATCACGGAGAAAATGGATGTAGTAACTGTGTAGGGGTTCGGAGCGAGGAGATAGAAGAGAGGAGTTGCTGACGCTTCCTGTTATTCCTATCCGCATGAATGGCTCCGTCCCATTTTATCTTCTCTTTTGATACTACCCACTAGCACTTTGAAAATGGAAAAGACAAAACATTTCACGGAGCTGATTGTCTGGCAAAAGGCTCATCAGTTTGTATTGAAGGTATATACGTTGACCAAACTATTTCCCAAACAAGAATTATTTGGGCTAACCTCACAGCTTAGACGTAGTGCTACGTCGGTACCCGGCAATATTGCCGAAGGATACCGAAAACGGACTATTCCGGATAAAGCTAAATTCCTGAACACCGCACAAGGATCACTCGATGAGTCTCATTACTACCTGATTCTGGCCCATGATCTGGACTATGCCGACACTAAAGACTTGCAGGCTGATCTCGACGAAATAGCCCGTTTGCTAAATGCCTATTATATGGCGGTTAACAGCCAACGATAATTGGCTACCTCTCCGACCGGATGGCTTCTCTCTCCTCGCTCCTAACTTCTCCATACTATGTTCTTCGAGATCTTCCGCTTCGAACTGGCGTACCGGCTCAAACGCCCGGCTACGTATCTGTACGCGCTGATTCTGTTCCTGTTTACCTTCCTGTTTGTTATTTATGGGAACGGGCCGGCTTCCGAAAAAACGAATGTCAACTCGCCGTACGCCATTACTCAGTTCGTGGTGGTCATGACCATCATCGGGATGCTGGTCGCGTCGGCAATTATGGGCGTTCCCGTATACCGCGATATTGAACACAACACAAAGAATTACTACTTCAGCTTTCCAATTCGTGAGCGGGGGTACCTGCTCGGCCGCTATCTGGGGTCGTTTGTGGTGCTGCTTGGGATAATGGCCGCTGGTATGCTGGGTATTGTGATCGGGTCGCTACTCGGGCCGGTGTTCAACTTAGCCAACAACGTCGAACGCTTCGGGCCCATTCGCTTCCGTGATTATGCCAATCCGTTTCTGGTGTTTGTGGTACCCAACATGTTTTTGGTCGGCAGCATCTTCTTTGGTTTAGTCGCCTTCTCGCGGCAAGTGTTTACGACGTATGCGGGCAGTATTCTCTTGTTTGTGGCCTACCTGTTAGGGGCGACGCTGATGCAGGATCTGGACAATAAGCACCTCGTTAATCTGCTCGATCCGTTCGGTTCGTATGCCTATGATGCCGCCACCAAATACTGGTCGCCGGTGGAGCAGAACGCGCTACTGGCCCCGCTGGAGGGCGATCTGCTCATGAATCGTCTGATCTGGTTCGGTGTGGGCCTGCTGGTATTTTTCTTCACGGTAGCGCAATTCAGTTTTATCCGGTTTCTGGCCGTTAAACTTGGCAAGAAAGAGAAAGGCGAAAGCCCGGCGAAGGCTGTTCCATCCTTGGCGAGTTTACCCACGCCAACGCCGGTGTTTCAGGTCGGCACGTATGTTCGGCAGATGTTTCGGCAGGCGCGTATCGAATTTGTCAGCGTTGTCCGAGACCCTTATTTCATTGCCATTCTGCTGGGTGCTGTGCTCTTTCTGTTCCTGGATGGCTGGTTCGGTATCACAACGTATGGTACGCCTTCGCTGCCTACGACCTATACCATGCTTGAGGCCCGCAACGGTACGTTCTTCTTTTTTGTCCTGATCGTGTTGATTTTTTATACGGGTGAGGTTGTTCACCGCGACAAGGCCGTTCATTACGATGCGATTGCCGACGCCCTGCCCGTACCGGACTGGATGAATTACGGGGCCAAGCTCCTGTCAATGATCTATATCTGCCTGCTGCTGACGACCTTAGTGCTGGTGTCGGGCGTGTTGAATCAGACTGTGAAGGGGTATTTCAATTACGAGTTTTCGATCTATTTCCGCGATCTGTACCTGATTGCATTTACCCAGTATTTTCAGCTGGTGATGCTGGCGTTCTTCGTGCATACGCTGGTGAACCAGAAGTTTGTCGGGCATATCGTTACGCTGGCAACCTACATTGTGATCTGGGCGGTACCGCAATTTGCCGAGTTCAATTATCGCCTGGCGCTGCCGTTTTCGGGCGGAACCATTCAGCTTTCCGATATGAACGGCTTTGGTCATTACGTGGCGAGTCTGGCTTCCTTTCGGGTGTACTGGTATGCCTTTGGCGGGCTGCTGCTCGTGCTGGCACTGTGGTTCTGGAACCGGGGAGCCGACACGAGTCTGAAGGCCCGCTGGCAGCTTGCCCGCCAACGTATGGGGCGTTTGTCTATGCTGGTATTTGCCGGGCTGTTGCTGGCGTTTGTAAGCATGGGGGCCTGGATTTATACCAACGTGAGCGTGCACAACCGGTATTATTCGGCCGATGAACAACGCGAACGGCAGGCCGAGTTCGAGCAGACGTATCACCGCTACGCGAATGTTCTTCAGCCAAAGATTACCTCGGCAAAGGTGAACGTGGATGTGTTTCCGGAGGAGTTTAAAGCCGTTGCTACGGGTATGTTTTCGATTGTGAACAAAGGCAATCAGCCCATCGACTCGCTGCATCTGAGCCTTCCGGCTGATAACTTCCATCGGCAACTGACCAAACTGTTCATTAATGGAAAGACACCTGGCTTGCTGGTAAACGACACCGAGTTGGGCTACTACATCTACAAGCTTCCGCATCGACTGAATCCCGGCGATACGGCCCGGATGGAAATGGCGGTGACGGGTCAGTACGTTGGTTTTGCCAATAGTGGCGATAGCCGGGATGTAGTGGCCAACGGTACGTTCTTTAACGTTGGTATCTTCCCCGGTTTCGGCTATGACGAAGGCCGGGAGCTAAGCAGCGACAAATACCGCAAGAAGTATAAGCTGCCGGTTAAAGAGTGGACGCTGCCGACGCAAACCGATTCGCTTGGCCTGCGCGATTTTCTGTTTACTGATGATGCCGACTGGGTGACATTCGAAGGAACCATCTCGACCACACCCGACCAGACAGCCATTATGCCCGGTCAACTATTGAAAACCTGGACGAAGACTGGGCCGGACGGGAAGCCACGCAAGTATTTCCAGTACAAGCTTCCTGGCTTTTCCGATTACTTCTTCAGCATGTGTTCGGCCAAATACGGCGTAAAGCGCGACCGATGGACATCGCCCGACGGTAAAGCCGTTGCCTTGGAAATATACCATCATCCCGGCCACGAACGGAATCTCGACCGGTTTATGGCGAGTATGAAAGCGTCGCTGGCGTACTACTCGAAAAACTATGCACCGTACCCGTACCCAGTATTGCGGGTGCTGGAGTTTCCGCGTTACGCTACGTTTGCGCAGTCCTTCCCAACGACCGTACCGTACTCAGAGGAATTCGGCTGGGTAGGCGACTTCCGCGATCCCAACAAAACAGACTATGCTTATTTTGTTACGGCGCATGAGATAGCTCACCAGTGGTGGGGACATCAGATTATGCCTAGCCGAACAAGAGGAGCTAACCAGATTTCAGAGACAATGGCCGAATATTCAGCGCTTATGGTACTCAAGCAGCGTTACGGTACCGACGCTATGCCTAAGTTCCTGAAGTATAGCCTGGATCAGTACCTGCGTGGGCGGGCCAATGAGGATAAATTTGAAGCGACTTTACTCCAAAACGATACGCGTTCGTACGTCTGGTACCAGAAAGGATCGCTGATTATGTATGCATTGCAGGATTATATCGGCGAAGAGCGTGTTAACCAGGCGTTGAAGAAATACATGGAAGCCGCCCGATTCCGGCAGGAAGCGCCATTTACTACGTCAACCGAGTGGTATAGCTTCCTGAAAACGGCTACCCCAGATTCGTTACGTCCGTGGCTGACTGATGCGTTCGAGAAGCTGACGTTGTACGATAACCGGATCACCAAAGCGGAGGCTAAATCCATTGGTAACGGGCAGTACCGGGTTAAGCTCTACGTTCGTACCGCCACCGAATACTACGACAAAACCGGCAAGGAAACGGCGAAGGGCAAAGGACCAGTAATTGCTGATATTGCGGTGTTGACCGATGATAGCAAGAACAAAGACGGTATGACGACGAAAACCCCTTTGCTGATGCAGAAGCGCAGCCTGACCCCCGGCGAACACGTAATCGAAGTGACGGTTAAAGGTAAGCCTGTGAAAGCCGGTATCGACCCCTACAACAAGCTCATTGATCGCGTATCAGACGATAACCTGGTGAATGTTGAGATGTTATAACCGCAGGCTTTGAATTTTATGCTGTCGCCAGTTCTCAACGTATTGGGGGCTGGCGACAGCTTTTTTGTTGATTACCCCGCCCAGTTCTCGCGGTCGAGGCTGCGGTATTGGATCGCTTCGGCCAGGTGTTCAATGCGGATTTCTTCGGTGCCCGCCAGGTCGGCGATCGTGCGGGACACTTTCAGGATACGGTCGTAGGCGCGGGCCGATAGACCCAGCCGTTCCATTGCCGTTTTCAATAACGCCCGGCCCGCATCACCAATCTGACAAACTTCTTTTACCATCTGAGAAGGCATCATCGCGTTAGAATAGATACCCGGCTGATTGACAAATCGCTCGGTCTGGATGTTGCGGGCTTTGATTACGCGTTCGCGAATGGCTTCGCTGGTTTCGGCGGGGCGGTTGGCGGTCATCTGATCGAAGGAAACCGGTGTCACTTCAACGTGCAGATCAATCCGGTCGAGTAGGGGGCCGCTGATTTTGGCCAGATACTTCTGCACAATGCCCGGTCCGCAGACGCACTCTTTTTCGGGGTGATTGTAATAGCCGCAGGGGCAGGGGTTCATGCTGGCAATGAGCATAAAACTAGTCGGAAACTCCACCGCCCACTTCGCCCGTGAGATGCTCACCTTCCGGTCTTCGAGCGGCTGACGCATCACTTCCAGCGCGGAACGCTTGAACTCCGGTAACTCATCCAGAAACAAGACGCCGTTATGCGCCAGCGATATTTCGCCCGGTTGCGGAAAACTGCCCCCACCGACCAGAGCTGCATCGGAAATGGTATGGTGCGGAGCCCGGTAAGGACGGGTCGCCATCAGGTTGGCCCGTGTGCCGAGCTTACCCGCTACCGAATGGATCTTGGTTGTTTCGAGCGCTTCCTGCAATGTCAGCGGAGGGAGGATACTCGGCAGGCGCTTTGCCAGCATGGTTTTACCCGCGCCCGGAGGTCCGATCATAATGACGTTATGCCCACCCGCGGCCGCAATCTCCATCGCCCGCTTAATATTCTCCTGGCCCTGCACATGCGAAAAATCAGCATCGTAGGCGTTAATCTGGCTCATGAACAGATCGCGCGTGTCGCTGGATAGGGGGGCGATGTCTTTCTTGCCCTCAAAAAACTCAACCGCTTCCTGCATCGTCGTGACGCCAATCACATCCAGGTTATTGACGATGGCCGCTTCCTGCGCATTTTCGACGGGTAACACAAACCCTTTGTAGCCTTGTTTTCTGGCCTCAATCGCGATCGGCAATACGCCCTTGATCGGTCGTAAACTGCCATCGAGCGCCAGCTCACCCATGATTACGTAATCGCCAAGATTTCGCTGGGTTGTGATCTGTTCGGAGGCTTGCAGTACGCAGAGACCAATCGGCAGATCGTAGGCTGAGCCTTCTTTCCGAATGTCGGCAGGAGCGAGATTAACGACAACTTTCTGGCGGGGCATTCGGTAGCCGAAAAATTTGAGCGAGGCTTCCACCCGCTGTTCGCTTTCTTTTACGGCGCTGTCGGGCAAGCCGACCATGTGAAAATGCAACCCCTGCGCAACGGCAACTTCAATGGTAATGATACTGGCATTGACGCCATACACGGCCGCGCCAAAGGTTTTAGCTAACATGTTAAGTTACGGTAGATAGTAGGGTAAACGAAACCAAAGCTACTGAATTAAATCTTCTCGGCAATCCGGAGCTTGGCGCTGCGGGCACGCGGATTTCTGGCGGTTTCGTCGGGCAGAGCCTCAATGGGTTTACGCGTCACGGCACGTAGCGGTTTGATCTCGTTGCCGAACAAATCTTTCTCGACCTCACCCTGGAATTTACCTTTGTTGATAAAGTTCTTCACCAGCCGGTCTTCCAGCGAATGATACGACATAACCACCAGTCGCCCACCAGGTTTCAATACGTCCGGTACCTGTTCCAGAAACTCCTCCAGCGCCTGCAATTCTTCGTTTACTTCGATACGTAACGCCTGGAAAACCTGGGCGAAATACTTGTTCTCTTTACCACGTGGGGCATACCGCTGGAGGGCGCCCTTTAGATCGTTAACCGTTTTGAGCGGCCGGTTCGATCGAGCCGAGACAATAGCGCTGGCGGCCGTTCTGGCGTTCGTTATCTCGCCATACATACCCAGAATCCGGTGCAGGTCGGCTTCGGTATACTCATTTACAACCTGCCGGGCGGTGCGATCAGCCTGCTGGTTCATGCGCATATCCAACTCTGCGTCATATCGGGTAGAAAAACCACGTTCAGGCGTATCGATCTGGTGAGACGAAATACCCAGATCGGCTAAAATACCATCGACCTGCTCGGCTTTGTACAAACGCAGATAGCGTTTCAGATTGCGAAAGTTCGAGGCAACAAACGTCAGGCGGGCGTCGCCAATCGCCTGGGCGTTGGCACGGGCATCGGCATCCTGATCAAAACCAAACAGCCGTCCGCCTTCCAGCTGACGCAGAATTTCACGGCTGTGGCCACCGCCCCCGAACGTAATGTCAACGTAGGTGCCGCCGGGTTGTATATTCAGGCCATCGATGCAGGCCTGCAGTAAAACGGGTTCGTGGTAGTTGGACATTCAGAAACTAACCTGCTTTAGTGGTCGTTGTTGTTTTTGTCATGAAAAAGCTCATTCCTCTCGCGGCCGTTGCGCTGCTGTCGTTACCAGCGGCCTGCTCGGGCCAGTCGTCCTCGGCTACCGTCAAACCGGGTACCTATCGGGCTATATTGAAAACCCGCGGAGGCCAGCTCCCGTTCGGATTAGCTATTCAGTCTACGGCGAATGACCCGAAAACGTATACGGTTTTTGTCTTAAATGGCAACGAGCGCTTAAAAATGGACCCGGCTACCGTGCAGGGTGACTCGCTTCGCATACCAATGGCCTTGTTTGAATCTGAGCTGGTTGCAAAGATAGACGGTAATATGCTCCGGGGAGTATGGCGTCGGCGTCGGGCAGGGCAACAATATCAAACTCTGCCGTTCGAAGCGCAGTCAGGCTATACGTATCGGTTTGCTCCCGATAGTGAAGCAGCATCCGCTAACCTAAGCGGAAAATGGGCAACAAACTTCGATAGTAAAACCGGACGCGTTGATACGGTAAACGCCGTTGGCGTGTTCGACCAGAAAGGCAACCGCGTTAGCGGAACGTTTCTGACCCCAACCGGTGATTATCGGTATCTCGATGGCAACGTAGTGGGTGATAGTCTGTTTCTATCCTGCTTCGACGGCTCACACCTGTTTCTGTTTAAAGCGAAACACAACCCCGTCACTAAGACGCTGACCGGTGGTTTCTGGTCGGGTGTATCGGGGTATGAATCCTGGGTAGCTCGTTTCGACCCGAATGCTGAACTGCCTGACCCGGCTAAGTTGACGTATCTTAAACCCGGTGCCAAGACGCTTACGTTCTCGTTTCCGGAGCCGAACGGAAGAATGGTTTCGCTGGCTGATGACCGATTTAAGAATAAAGTAACGATTGTGCAGATTCTCGGTACCTGGTGCCCTAACTGCATGGATGAAACCAACTTCCTGAGTCCCTGGTACAAACGTAACAAACAGCGGGGTGTTGAAGTGGTTGGGTTAGCCTTCGAACGATCGCCCGCACTGGCCGAGTCGGGACCGAAGATCGAACGTATGAAGCAGCGGTTTCAGATTGATTACCCCGTTGTGTTAGCGGGCACCAACGATAAAGTGCAGGCTTCCAAAGCTTTGCCTGATCTGAATGCCGTTGTGGCCTTTCCGACTACCCTGTTCATCGATAAAAAAGGCCAGGTACGCCACATTCATACCGGCTTCTCAGGGCCCGGTACGGGTAAATACTATGATCAATACGTTGAGGAGTTTAACCGACTCGTCGATAAGCTGCTGTCTGAACCCGGATTGAATTGATTTTAGATAAGTAACAGGATTCTGCTCTTTTTAATTTATAGAAGTGGAATCCTGTTGATCCATCTTAAGTTAAATTTGGGTTTAAGTGGTATGCATGCATACTATTTTCTGAAAAAATAGTAGATTTACAGTCTGAAATTGGACAGGACGACACCTACTATGAAAAAGGAAAAAACCGTTGATTTTCATATAAAATGGGGTTGGCATGCCATTTCGCGCATGTACAATGCCTACGCAGCCCGATTTGATATTACAATGGCGATCGGGTTCGTGCTGATTAACATTGACCTGGAGGAGGGCACGCCCGCCACGAAAATTGGGCCTCTGCTGGGTATGGAGCCCCGTTCGCTGGTCCGGATGCTGAAGAGTCTCGAAGAGCGTGGCCTGATCCGCCGGGAGGTTGATGGCAACGATAAGCGCTTTGTGCGAATCTACCTGACCGAAGAGGGAAAAGTGAAGCGCGAGATGGCGCGTGATGGTGTTATTCAGTTTAATAACATGATCCGCGAGAAGATCCCGCTCGATAAGCTGGTTGTGTTCTTTGATGTTATTAAGGACATCAACCGCATTGTCGAGGAAGAAAACGCGAAGATCAAAGCGGCTGAGGCCGAGATCGAGGAACTACCCCTGGATTAAAACGAGGCTAACCATCTGTATAGGTATGACTTGGAAACGAATTGTAGAAGTACACGACAATCAAGTTACCCTTGATCTTCCGTCGGAATTTGATAATAAGAGGGTATTGGTTGTGATTGAAGAGATCAGCGATGCAAAAGTTTCTAAGTTCGAGATGATGTAACAAGCTGCGATCGATCCTTTATTCTTTGCTGATATCGACGAAGTACAAGCGGATTTTGGGCCTATTGATGGAGAAACGTTGTAATGCAGGTTGTAAAATGGTCAATCTACCGAGCAAGTCTTGACCCTATTGTGGGATCAGAACAAGGGAAGTCCCGGCCTGTGTTGGTAATCAGTGATGATGTGATCAATGGCCTTCTCAGGGTAGTCAACGTATTACCGATCACGTCGCGAAAAGAAAACCGACAGATCTATCCAAATGAAGTCCTGTTGCCAGTTGGCAGCACTGGCTTACTAAATGAATGTATTGTTTTGTGTCATCAAATTAGAACTCTTGATAAGCAAAGGCTTACTAGAGACTATGGAGCCGTTACAGATCCTGACCTACAAGAGGCAGTTTATAAGGCTTTGTGTTTTCAACCAGGCATTGAGCGTTAAATCGAGAATCTGAAAAATAGCATGGAAGCCACCCTAGAAAAACCTAAAAGTGTATCAAAAAACCGCACCATACGGCGTGTAGCTGTACTGGGTTCGGGTATTATGGGTTCGCGTATTGCCGCCCACTTCGCAAACATTGGTGCCGACGTATTGCTGCTGGACATTGTTCCAAAAGAGCCCAATGCTGTCGAACAGGCAAAAGGACTGACAACCGAAAGCCCAGTTGTACGTAATCGAATCGTAAACGATGCGTTCCAGGCCATGCTTAAGGCTACGCCAGCCTCGCTGTACAGTTCTAAGTTCGCCGAACGGATCAAGCTGGGTAACTTCGACGATAACCTGAAAGATATCGCCAGTTACGACTGGATTATTGAGGTCGTGGTTGAGCGGCTCGATATTAAGCGCTCGGTATATGAGCGGGTTGAACAATTCCGTAAGCCGGGTACGCTCATTACGTCGAATACGTCGGGTATTCCGATGCATTTGCTGACCGAAGGCCGGAGCGACGATTTTCGTCGTAATTTCTGCGGTACACACTTCTTCAATCCGCCCCGGTATCTGCGGTTGCTGGAAGTCATTCCGGGACCTGATACCGACCCCGCTGTGGTTGATTTTCTGATGAATTACGGCGACTTATACCTTGGCAAAACGACCGTACTGTGTAAGGACACGCCCGGTTTTATTGCAAACCGGCTGGGCATTCAGTCGCTGATTCAAACGATTCGGGTTGCCGAAGAAATGGGACTGAGCGTCGAGGAGGTTGATAAACTGACCGGTCCGGTTGTAGGACGGCCCAAATCCGGTACGTTTCGCTTATCGGACGTAGTGGGTCTGGATACGACGGTGAACGTAGCGAGTAACCTCGCCAAGATGGAGCATGATGAGTCGCGGGCATCGTTCGAACTACCGGCTTCGGTGCAGAAACTGATGGAGAACAAGTGGCTCGGCGACAAAACCGGTCAGGGCTACTACAAAAAGACGAAAGACGAAAAAGGGAAAACGCTGATCCTGGCGCTTGACCTGAAAACGTTTGAATACAAGCCTTCCGAAAAAGTTAAATTTGCTACACTGGAAAGCACTAAGGCGATTGATAACCTGAAGAAGCGCTTCCCGGTGCTGTTGGCGGGACAGGACAAAGCAGGTGAGTTCTACCGTCGGACCTTTGCTGATGGGTTTCAGTACGCAACCCACCGCATTCCCGAAATTTCCGATGAACTGTACCGGATCGATGCGGCCATCACGGCGGGCTTTGGCTGGCAGGTTGGTCTGTTCGAAACCTGGGATGCCATTGGTGTTCGGAAAGGTGTTGAACTCATCGAAGCACAGGGTAAGAAACCGGCACAGTGGGTCTATGACATGCTCGACGCTGGTTTTGAGCAGTTCTATAAAGTTGAGGGCGGAAAGCGGAAGTATTACGATATTCCGACGAGGAGCTATCAGGTTATTCCGGGTACAGAAGCGTTTACCATTCTGGAGAATCTCAGCAACAACATCGTCTGGAAAAACGCGGGCGCAAATATCATCGACATCGGCGATGGTATTCTGAACGTTGAGTTCCGCAGCAAGATGAATACCTTCGGGCAGGAGGTTTCCGAAGCTTTATTGAAAGGGATTTCGTTAGCTGAAAAAGACTTCCGGGGATTAGTTGTGGGTAACGATTCGACCGAAGCATTCTCGGCCGGAGCCAACCTGGGTACATTGTTCATGTACGCGGTCGAGCAGGAGTTTGACGAGGTTAATCTGATGATCGCTCAGTTCCAGAAGCTGATCACACGCCTGCGCTATTCGTCAATTCCGGTTATTGTCGCTCCCCATACGCTTACGCTAGGCGGTGGCTGCGAAGCGGTATTACACTCGGACCGCGCGGTCGCTCATGCCGAAAGCTACATCGGTCTGGTTGAAGTTGGGGTCGGTCTTATTCCGGCGGGTGGCGGTACGAAAGAGATGGCGGCACGTGCATCCGATCTGTACCAGACGGGTGATCCGGAGTTGAACATTCTGCAAAGTGCGTTCATGAATATCGCTACGGCGAAGCTATCAACTTCGGCGCAGGAAGCGCGGGAGATGAACTACCTCCGTTCTACGGATCAGATTGTGCTGAACCGCAGCCGACTGCTGGCCGAAGCTAAACAAGCGGCTATTAACCTGTCGGAAGATGGCTATACGCAGCCCAAACCACGTACGGACATTAAAGTACAGGGCAAAACGGGTATTGCGCTGTTTAAAGCGGGGATCACGGCCATGCGTATGGGTAACTACATTTCGGACCACGACGTGAAGATTGCCGATAAACTGGCATACGTCATTTGCGGTGGTGACTTAAGTGCTCCCCAGCCTGTATCTGAGCAGTATCTACTCGATCTGGAGCGCGAAGCCTTCCTGTCGTTAAGTGGTGAGAAGAAAACGCTGGAGCGGATTCAAAGCCTGCTCACGGGTGGCAAGCCGCTACGCAATTAGATCTGTAAGTATAGTTGAGAGACAGAAAAGGCAGCTCACGAGCTGCCTTTTCTGTCTCTCAACTATGAACCTGTCTAGGATTTAGAAAATCACCTAAATAAGAAAACCTGAACAGGTCTAAATCCTTTATACCTTCTCAGGGCGGCTGTCTCGTCTGGCGTTTAGGTAACCTTTCACGACGGTATACGTAGTGATGGCCAGGAAGAAGATAATAATCCAATGGACGTAGTTGATGATCCACGGAAACTTCTCGCCAAAGTAAAATCCGCCACCAACGAGTGTACCGACCCAGATTGCTCCGCCAATGATGTTGTATAACATAAAGAAGCGAAAGTTCATGTGGATCAGGCCCGCCAAAAGTGGGGCAAACGTACGGACAACGGGTAGAAACCGGGCCACAATCAAGGCGCTGGTACCGTATTTCTCGAAGGCGGCTCTTGTGTTATCAATATACTTCTTCTTGAAAAACAGCGAATCAGGCCGGTTTTGCAAGCGACCACCAGCAAAATGACCGGTGAGGTAACCGGTTAATGAACCGAGAACAGCCGCGCCGAAAATGCACGTTAGCAGAAGCCAAAGCGGTACATCGAGCGTTCGGGTGCCGGTAAAAACACCCGACAGGAAGAGCAGATAATCGCCCGGCAGGAAAAAACCGAAGAATATACCATTCTCAACGAAAATGATGAGCGTAATAATTACCAGTCCCCCGGTCCGGATTATCTCCTCGGAGTCAAGCAGGTATTGGAAGAAGTCGACGATTTGATCCATGGTTCAAAGATCGAAAGAGTGAAAGAGCGAATGAGTGACTTTTGCCATTTCTTTCGCGCATTCGCTCTTTCACCGATTCACTCTTTAGATATACTCCGCCAGCTCAAGCCAGCGGTCAGATTTTTGGGCAATGACCTGGTCAATTTGCTCGATCTCCCGGGCCCAGTCTGTGAGTTGCTCATGATGGCCACCCCCATTCAACAGACCCACAACTTCAAGTTTTCGTTGTTCCAGCGATTCAATTTCTTTCTCCAGCGTTTCGTACTCACGAAGCTCCTTAAACGACAGTTTCTTTTTGGCCACGTTGGCGTTGTTCGCAGGGGAAGCTGCCGAAGAAACCGAAGCCGTTGTCGTTTGGTTCTTTGTCGATCCTGGCTTCGCCGAAGCTGTCTCGGCTTTACGAGTGGGCTGGGCGTCGCGCCATTCCCGATAATCGGTGTAATTGCCCGGATAATCGCGGACTCTACCTTCGCCTTCCAGCACAAACACATGGTCGACGAGCCGGTCCATGAAGTAGCGGTCGTGCGTCACGATCAGTACGCAGCCCGAGAAGCTCAGCAAAAAATCTTCCAGTACGTTCAGCGTCGTAATGTCCAGATCGTTGGTCGGCTCGTCAAGGATCAGAAAGTTCGGATTTTGGACTAGCACCAGCAGCAACTGAAGCCGACGTTTTTCGCCCCCGCTTAATTTTGATACGTAGTCGTATTGCTTCTGGCGGTTAAACAGGAATCGGCTCAGCAGTTGACTCGCCGTAACCGTATCGCCATTTGCTAATTTCATAACTTCAGCCACATCCTGCACAACATCAATAACCCGCTGATCTTCGGGCATATCAAGTTCGGTCTGGGTATAATACCCAAACTTCACCGTACCCCCCGTCATAATCTTACCCGAGTCGGGACGTAATTGGCCCGTCAGCATATTCATGAGCGTGGTTTTACCCATGCCATTCTTACCAATCAGCCCTACGCGGTCGAATCGTTTAAAGGTATACGTAAAATGGTCGAGCAAAACCTTGTCGCCAAAGCGTTTGCTGAGGTTTTCGACTTCCAGGATTTTCGTGCCCAGCCGTGACGTGCGCAGGTTCAGATCCAGCTCACCGTCATTACGTCGACCGCCGGTTTTTTCTTTCAATTCTTCAAACGCATCAATCCGGTATTGGGCTTTGGTACCACGCGCTTTGGGTTGCCGACGCATCCATTCCAACTCACGCCGGAAGGTGTTCCGATCCTTAGCCAGTTCGGAGGCTGCCGCCATTTCGCGCTCGTCTTTTTTCTCCAGGAAGTAAGCGTAATTGCCTTTGTACGTGTAAAGCTGGCCGTTATCCAGCTCCGCAATCTGGTTGCAGACCCGATCCAGAAAGTAGCGGTCGTGCGATACCATCAGGAGCGTACCGTTGTTGGTATTCAGGTAGTTTTCCAGGTATTCAATCGCTTCCAGGTCGAGGTGGTTAGTGGGCTCGTCGAGAATCAGCAGATCGGGGTTCTGAATCAATACCCTGGCCAACGCCACCCGCTTACGCTGTCCGCCCGACAAGGCGCTGACGGGCTGGTTAACGTCCTGTATACCTAATTCGCCCAATATCTGCCGAATCTGGGCTTCGTAATCCCAGGCTTCGAGTTTCTCCATATCACTCATCGCCCGTTCGAGCAGCGTATGATCTTCATGAGCCAGCGCGTGTTCGTAAGCCCGAACGGCATCGAGCTGCGCACTTTCTCCCGCCAGTACTACCTCCATAACCGTCAAGGCATTGTTGAGGTCGGGTTGCTGGTCGAGATAGCCTACTGTGATGTCTTTTCGCTGGCTAACAAGACCCGAGTCGGGCGGCATAGCGCTTGCTAAAATCGACAGTAAAGTTGTTTTGCCTGAGCCGTTCGCTCCGACAATAGCTACCTTGTCGCCCCGGTTCACCCCAAATGTAAGGTTGCGGAACAACACACGGTCGCCGTATGATTTCGTTAAGTTTTCAGCTGAGAGGTAATTCATAATTCGCTAAGCCCGTTAGGTCTTAGATTAGGCCGCTCTGGCCTTACAGGTTTTAGAATACAAAGGTACAACAAAGAAATTCGTTCGTACTTTTGGGCACGGTCTTTACGCCAATTGACGCAACGAATCCTTTTCTCCTAAAACCAAGAATGTACGCAAAACCTCTCATAGCAGCGTTTGCAGCAGCAATTAGTTCGGTTGTTACGCTCTCTGCTCAGACAACCACTGCGTTTAAATCGTATACCCAGGTCGTGCCGGGCAGCAACCAGACGTACGCCATGGTCGCTATTCCGGGTGGAGCCTTCACGATGGGGAGCCCGGCTACTGAAAAGGGCCGCAAGCCCGACGAAGGCCCGCAGCATAAGGTAATCATTGAACCCTTTTATATGGGGAAGTATGAGGTTACCTGGGATTTATACGACCTGTTTGCCTTCACAAATATGGAGAAGGAGATGGCGGCCAAGTATACCGACGCCGACGCGAACCTGACTAAAACAGATGCGACAATCCGTCCCAGTCCACCGTATGTCGATATGTCGTTCGGTATGGGCCGGGCCGGTCACCCAGCCATTAACATGACCCAGTATGCCGCTATTAAATTCTGTGCCTGGCTCTACGCAAAAACGGGGATATTTTACCGGCTGCCAACCGAAGCCGAATGGGAGTATGCCTGTCGGGCGAACACGACCACCCCGTATTCGTTCGGGGCCGATGTGAAAAAGTTAGGCGAGTATGCCGTTTTTAAAGGCAACAGCGACGGAGCCTATAAAAAAACAGGTACCAAGAAGCCCAATCCGTTTGGCTTATATGACATGCACGGTAACGTAATGGAGTGGACGAAGGATCAGTACATTGCCGATTACTACGCGTCAGTTGCCAGGGGAACAGTTAAAGAACCGTTTGCACCAACAACGGAACTGTATCCCAACTCGGTGCGGGGTGGGTCGTGGGACGATGACCCGGAGGTTCTCCGCTCGGCAGCACGTACACCATCGGAACCCGCCTGGAAAGTTCTCGATCCGCAAAGCCCAAAGTCTGACTGGTGGCTAACGTCGGCTTCGTTCGTTGGTTTCCGTATCGTTCGCCCGGCTAAAATACCGAGCGCGGAAGAAATCAACGCGTATTACGACATCAAACCAATCAAGGACTATTGATCAAGTTGTGAATGGGTGATTGAGCGAATTAGTTAATAAAGTTAACACGCACACCAATCACTCATTCACGCATTCACTCTTTCGCTCATTGACCGTTTATCTCCTCCTTGGCGCTAATCTCGGCGACCGCGTCCTGACGCTACGTCGGGCCGTTGCGTTGATTGGCGAACGTATCGGCAACGTAGTACAGCAGTCCAGCCTGTACGAAACCGCTCCCTGGGGCGTTATCGATCAGCCTTCGTTTCTCAATCAGGTGTTACGTGTTGAAACCGCGTTGGAACCCCAGGCGCTGCTTGTGCAGACACAGGCTGTAGAGGAAACGCTGGGACGCGTCCGGCATGAGCGGTGGGGTGCGCGGCAGATTGACGTTGATATTCTGTATTACGATCAGTTAATTCTGCACAGCGCTACGTTAACCATTCCGCATCCTTATCTGCACCAGCGTCGGTTCACGCTCGTTCCACTGGCCGAAATTGCGCCAGATTTTGTCCATCCGGTTTTGAGGAAAACAACGGCTCAGTTGCTGGCCGAATGCGAAGATCCAAGCGAGGTTACTCTCTTGTCGGTATTTTGATAATTTTTAATTTTCGAATAAGTACATCCCTCCACTGAAAAGGTAGTACCTTTGCACCCAGTTTGTTGTCAAATTTTCAAAAATTACCACCAATTATGTCTGCCACGCTCGACACCGTGAGTTTGTTAGCCGACCGCATCAACGCGCTGGAGGAATCGTCCACGCTGGCGATGACCAAAAAAGCCCGTGAACTGGCTGCACAGGGCCACAAAGTAATCAGTCTAAGCGTTGGGGAGCCAGATTTCAAGACGCCCCAGCACATCTGCGAGGCTGCCAAGAAGGCGATTGACGATGGTTTCCACGGCTATTCGCCCGTTGCTGGTTATCCTGACCTGCGCAAGGCCATTGCCGATAAATTTAAACGTGACAACAACATTGACTGGAAACCTGAGAACATCGTTGTATCAACGGGCGCGAAACACTCGCTGGCTAACGTCATTCAGGTGCTCATCAACCCCGGCGATGAAGTAGTTATTTTCTCGCCGTACTGGGTTAGCTACTCGGAAATGGTAAAGTTGGCCGAAGGAAAAGCCGTTGTTGTAGATGGCTCTTTTGAGAATAACTTCAAAGTAACGCCCGAGCAGTTTGAAGCAGCCATAACCGACCGTACCAAAATTGTGATGTACGCGTCGCCGAACAACCCAACCGGCTCGATTTATTCGGAAGCTGAACTACGGGCTATTGCCGAGGTGGTGGCTCGTCACGAGAATGTTTTCGTGCTGGCCGACGAAATTTATGAATACATCAACTTTACCCCGGAAGGCCATTTCAGCATCGGGTCAATCCCTGAGATCGCTGATCGCGTAATTACGGTGAATGGCGTTGCCAAAGGCTATGCCATGACCGGATGGCGCATTGGCTACATTGGCGCGGCTAAATGGATTGCCGATGGCGTTGAGAAGCTCCAGGGGCAGGTTACGTCCGGTACCAACTCAATTGCGCAGAAAGCCGCTGCTGCGGCCATTAGCGGACCACTGGAGCCGTCGATGGAGATGGCTAAAGCCTACCAGCGTCGTCGGGATTTAGTGGTGAAATTGCTGAAAGAAGTACCCGGTTTCCGGACTAATGTGCCCGAAGGCGCATTCTACGCGTTCCCGGATATCAGCTACTACTACGGTAAATCGGACGGTACAACGACCATCGAAAACTCAGATGATTTTGCCGGATGGCTGCTGAATACAGCTTACGTATCAACCGTAGCGGGTTCGGGTTTTGGAGCGCCTAACTGCTTACGTATCTCGACGGCTGCTTCGGACGAAGCTTTAGCCGAAGCTGTACAACGTATTAAAGACGCCGTTGCTACCTTGAAATAAGGTTATGTTACGTATAAAATCAGAAGCCAGTCGACGGTGTGTCGACTGGCTTCTGATTTTATGGATCGGCCTATTTAGCCTTTCTTCGCACCGAACGGTACAACTACCTTCACGCTCACGTTGCGGCCCATATTGAAAACCCCCGCCCGGCCGGTAACTTCGTTGACGCCGAAGTATTTGAGCCGGTTCTGGTGACTTTGATACGCTACGTCGAATATATTCTGAATGGTCAGATAAACCTGAAACAACGTCCGTCCGTTCGCATTGACTAGATCGCTGCCCGCGCCCAGATTAACGAGTGTATACGCCGGTGTGGTTGTTTCGGTCCCGTACGCCAGCAAAGCCTGATTTTGCCGGGCGTTGTGTTCGACCTCCAGCAGAGCATAGGCGTTACGCCAGTGGCTTCCCATTTCGGCCTTTGTGAACTTGAGCTGGCTGATGATGCGGGGGGGAGGCAGGAAAGGCAGGTACCGGGCCGAGTCGGACGTAGCGGATAAATTACGCGACCGCACCAGCGAATAGGAACCCGTGAAGTGAAACCAGCGGGCTGAGCTTGGATTAACGCTGATTTGGGCTTCGCCACCGAACAGGACAGCGTTGCCCTGTACATATCGATACGTAAGAATCGGGCGGGCAGGGTCAACAATCGAATCGCGGCCGAACCGGTTGAGCACCTTCTCCGAATACGTATAATTGTTAATCCGATTCTGGAACAAGCTGGCCGTAATGGATACGTCGGGCGATTCATAATTTATGCCTAAGTCGCCCTGCCATGAGGTCTCCGATCGCAGATTGGGGTTGCCGATTTCGTAGCGGAACGTACCGGCATGTTCGCCGTTTGCCGATAATTCGGGGGTGGCAGGCGCCCGGAAGCCGCGACCCAGGTTAGCTTTAATAATCCAGCGGCTCGACAAATTATACGTGGCTCCGAAGCTGGCCGTCGGATTTGAGTACGTTTTATTCAGACCCGCGAAACGTACCTGCCCATTGGGAATCGGTTTCTCACTGAATACGCCATCCGCGTCAGCGTAGAGTCGGTTGATCTGCATCTTCCGTACGTCCATCCGCAAACCGCCGTTGACGATGAACCGGTTGGTTTTCTTTTGGGCAAACAAAAACAGGCCATTATCCCAGGACTTATACCCCGGATACAACACCTGTAGGCCCAGGTTCTGATTGTGCTGATAGATGCCGTTGCCGCCTATCGTAAAGTCCCATCCGTTACGTCCACCGAAGTAATATTTCAGGTCGTAGAAAACGTTCTGGAGGTAAAAATATAAGGCTGGTTGCCCCGGCGTGAGCGTACTGGCAAACTCCTGCCGTCGATTCTGGCTGTAGCTGACAATAGCCGATACGTTACCACCGCCAATTTTGGCAAACGTATTCAACGAGGTTTTAAAGTTGTTCAGACTTTGGTAATTGGCGGGTATAATAGCCCGGCTGCGCAGGGTAGCATCCGAAGCGGGGCGTAGAGCCTCTGAATCTGTCGATACGCGAACGAGCTCCTGGAACCGGCCTGTGCGGTCACGCTCGCCCGTTACGACATTAATGTCCTGATGCCAGTTCGAAACATATAACTGCGTATACCCCCATTTGCGATTGATGCCGACCGTCGTGTTTATATCAAATTCGCGGTACGCTGACCCATAGACGCGCCCATCGTAGCGATTCTGGTAGTTTCCGGCATTTTTTGAGCTGATACGTACGCGCCCGAACAGGCCTTTCTGCGTGGTGCCTTCGAGCACGCCCGATAAACCAATCAGGCCATTGTTGCTTTGATAGTTGGTCAGGACTTGACCTCGGAATGTACCAGCTTCGGGCGGACGCGCCGAGATTAAACTCATAACCCCCCCCAAGCCATCGGAGCCGTACAGTAGGCTACCTGATCCTTTGATGATCTCGTATCGATCAATGGAGTATTCGTCGATCTGGAGGGCGTGCTCTTCGCCCCACTGGTTATCCTCCTGCCGAACGCCATCGTGGACGGTAATCACCCGGTTGAATCCTAGCCCCCGAATAACAGGTTTCGACAGGCCTACGCCGGTCGTAATCTGCGACATACCCGGCAGTTTCCCAACTGCATCAACCAGGTTCGTTGATGACGTTTGCAGCCACTGAATCTTATTGTATGTCATAATCGGAACCGGACTCTCTTTTACGGTTGAGCCGGTCGTCAGGCCCGTTACCACAACTTCCTGGAGTTGGGAGGCCTCGGGTTCAAGCGCAACATCAACCGTAGTTTCTCCGTCGAGGATGCGGACCGAACGAGTAAGGGTTTTATAGCTTAGGAAACGAACCTCGGCTTTGTGCTGGCCCGCTGGTATGCCAGCTAATCGATAGCGGCCTAAGGTATCGGTTAAGCTGCCTTTTTGCAGATCGGGTAAGTAGATCGTAACGCCAATGAGTGGTTCTCGCGTGGTTTTATCAATAACCCGGCCCGCGAGTATAGCCTGAGCGATTGCTGCCGTTGGCAGCAGGACTGCAATAAGAAGAAGTCGAAGCATGGAATGAGGGAAAGCATTTGGTTGATTGAACCGAATACACGCAGGCACGTGCATGCACCGCACTGAGTTTCTGGGAAACTTCAGATTGATAACAGCGTAGGTGTGCGTCGAAAAACAGAACTTATACCAAATCCTCAGGCGGTCCCCGGTGCCGATAAGCAACGTGAACGGCCGAAAACGAAAACGAAACGGGAGTGGCACCAACAAGAGTTAGCAGGGTAAGGATAGCGACTAAGGCTGTCCAGATGCTAAGGTCCGATTGGGTATAGACGCCGTTTGAAAAAGCCGCCAGCCAGATGAACTCATCGCGGCTGTGGG
This sequence comes from Spirosoma fluminis, assembly GCF_054778895.1. NCBI lineage: Bacteria > Pseudomonadati > Bacteroidota > Cytophagia > Cytophagales > Cytophagaceae > Spirosoma > Spirosoma fluminis. Next base: position 364,044 of record NZ_BAAGZD010000003.1, on the reverse strand, counting down.
CATGGGAGGGATATTGGCTACCCGGAGATGATTTGTACGGGTGAGCGTGACAAATGATTGTTCCGTCGGCTAACCGGTGGGCGTGGCGGAACACGATCCCATTGATCAGTATAGCGATATACAGACCAAAGAGTACGCGAGCTATGCCAAACCGATAGACCTGTAGCCGGAACACGCTGAACAGTTATAAAAAATATTGTCGTAAAAGTATCAAATTGAACGTAATTTCAACTATCTTCCTTTGGCTCAATTAGCTGCTGCTCATGTTGGCACAGTAATTGATCGAATTTATGCGCTGGTTGCCAAGTCACATAAACTATACACCAGACGGGGTTTGAAAGGCCCTGTTTCCCGTAAACTTTTTCAGTTTTAGCTTGTTTTTGTATTAAGTCAAGGTTAACTTTGAATATGATAAGAACAGCATTTACGTGTTCGTATCTATTCATTAACAAAGTTGGTAAGGCCGTATACTTAACTTTAAATATCCTCTGAGCTGATGAAAAATGTTCGTTTATATATGATTTTCCAGTGGGTATTCTTTTTGCCCATTATTTTGCCGCTTTGCCTGACGTACGGTGCCATTCGGGGTGCAGTGCAAATGGCTGAGCGCGTAATGGAGCAGATACTTACGGATGTTGCGCCCCAGAATGAGGCACAACCTAGCGTCGACTAACTCGTTACGTATCCAGATAGTTAATAGAAAGAGCCGCATCGTCTACTGTGGAGTAGGAGATGCGGCTCTTTCTATTAAGGCAAAACCTAGATTACTCGTAGATGTAATCCAGATTTTTGTCTTTGTAATTTTCATCATCCAATTCCAGAAATTCCTCCCAGAACCGGTCGTTTGGTAATCCTGCTTTGCAGATGATTGGCCGTTCTGGCTCTCCCGCTGGCTTTACCGGATGGATAAAGTACAACCGACGGGCATGCAAATAGATTTTCTTATCCGGAACGATCCGATCATACCCGTATTTAACGTCCCCCCGAATCGGGCAACCCATGTGTGCCAACTGCGACCGAATCTGGTGGGGGCGCCCCGTAATGGGGTTTACTTCAAGAAGGTAATGCTCATTGATGCGACCCATTACCCGGTACGATAGCTCGGCTTTCTGCGAGTTGGGTACTTCGTAATCGTAGACGGTAACCTGGTTTTTCTGTTCGTCTTTAATGAGCCAGTTGACCAGTTTGTCGGAATCCTTAGGTGGCTTTTGCCGGACTACCGCCCAATACGTTTTTTGCACCTGCCGTTTCCGGAAAATCTCGTTCATCCGCTCCAGCGCTTTCGACGTTCGGGCAAATACAACCAGACCACTTACCGGGCGGTCAAGGCGATGCACCAGGCCCAGAAATACCTCACCTGGTTTGTTATATTTTTCTTTGATATACTCTTTCAGGACGTCCAGCAACGTAACGTCGCCGGTGCGGTCGCCCTGCACGAGTATACCCGGTTCCTTATTGACAATCAACAGATGATTATCTTCATAAACAACCTGAAATGGTTTCTTCTTCATTACCCTTTTACATAAACGAGGAAAGACGTTTCCAGTTCGTCTTCTATCTTTTCCCGTAGTGCTAACTAATTCTATTTCACTTAGTAACTTAATATGCTTCGTTCTCGTTCGGAAAATCGTTGGCCTTTACATCGTCAACGTAATGACCGATTGCCTGTTTCATCAGCGTGTGCAAATCGGCGTAGCGCCGTAAGAAGCGTGGTTTAAACTCGTTGGTGATGCCCAGCAGGTCATGAATAACCAGAATTTGCCCGTCAGCATCGGGGCCAGCGCCAATGCCAATAGTCGGGATTGTCAGGCTTTGCGATACGGTTTTGGTCAAAGCAGCTGGAATTTTTTCCAGAACCAGACCAAAGCAGCCAATATCCTCCAGCATATGGGCGTCGTCCATGAGCTTCTGGGCTTCGGCGTCTTCTTTAGCCCGAACGGCATACGTACCAAATTTATAAATGGATTGGGGAGTTAACCCAAGATGCCCCATCACGGGCACACCGGCGCTCAGGATACGTACGATCGATTCTTTTATCTCCAGGCCACCTTCCATTTTCACGGCGTGCGCTCCGGATTCTTTCATGATGCGAATCGCCGATCGTAAGGCTTCGGATGAATTACCCTGGTACGAACCGAACGGCAAATCGACGACGACCAGTGCCCGTTTGACCGCACGTACTACGGAACTCGCGTGATAGATCATTTGATCGAGCGTGATGGGCAGGGTTGTTTCGTGGCCGGCCATGACGTTCGACGCTGAATCGCCTACCAGAATCAGTTCGACGCCCGCCATGTCGACTACGCGTGCCATGGAGTAGTCGTAGGCCGTAAGCGCCGTTATTTTTTCGCCTTTATTCTTTAACTCCTGAATTGTGTGCGTAGTAACGCGTTTAATATCGGGATTATGAACAGACATCGGAGCAGTTTTGAGCGTGAAATGAGCGCAAAGTTAGGGAGTTCAGCGTGTCAGTTCTCTTTTGCTCGAAAACTAACTTCGTATCCAGATGACCGTTGCCTGTTATTCATCCGTTTCGGTAAATACTTTCCCCTTACCTACTGTTCTCAGAATTACGTACCCAGCCATGCCCGACAGAATCGATGCGGTCAGTACGGCGAATTTTGCTTTTGATGAGATCGCTTCCTGATCCGGGAAAGAAAGCAGGGCAATAAAAATTGACATTGTAAAGCCGATTCCTCCCAGAATACCCACGCCCAGAATGTGTCCCCACCGCGCAGCCGTTGGCAGTGTGCCCAAGCCCAGCTTCACCGCTGCCCAGGAGAAGAGTGAGATGCCCAGCGGCTTGCCAATCACCAACCCCAGCAGAATTCCCAGCCCCATTGGCGTTGCCAGGCCATGCATCATGCCTGGTTCAAATCTGATATTTGTATTAGCCAGGGCGAACAGTGGCATGATGATAAAATTCACGGGCTTTAATAAGGCGTGTTCCAGCTTTTCCAGAGGTGATTCAGTGTCATCTGGTGTTGTAGGCAGCGTCAAGGCGGTCAGCACACCGGCAATGGTGGCATGAATGCCGGAGTGGTGAACCAAATACCACATTATCAGGCCTGGAACCAGGTAAAAGGACAGGTGCTTTATGCCCATGCGGTTAAAAATCACCAGCAGCGCAAAAACACCCCCTGCAAGCGCTAAATACAGTGTGTGTAATTCTGTGGAGTAGAATAGGGCAATGACCAAAATCGCGCATAGATCATCAACAATGGCCAGTGCTGCCATAAACACTTTAAGTGAAACCGGAACCCGTTTGCCCAGTACTGTGATAATGGCCAGCGCGAAGGCAATATCGGTAGCCATCGGAATGCCCCAGCCGACTACAGTGGTCGTTCCCCGATTGAGCAGAAAATAAAGCAGCGCAGGTACAATAAACCCGCCGAGAGCGGCCAGAATAGGTAAGGCCGCTTTTTTGAAAGATGATAACTCTCCCTCTACCAACTCGCGTTTAATTTCCAGGCCAACCATCAGGAAAAATACGGCCATCAGGCCATCGTTGATCCAGGTCAACAGGGAATAATTCAGGTCTAGGCCCGCGCCATCAAATCCGATGGTGTGCGTCAGTATACGCTCGTATGCAGACCCTAAAGGAGAGTTGGCGACGATCAACGCTAGAATGACGCTACCCATCAGCATCAGCCCGCTGAGCGAACTGGAAGCAGAGAATGTTCGAAATAGTTTTAAAATTTTCATCAGATACCAGTTTAGCGAAACGGTCCTTAGCCACCAGTCACTCCTAAGACCTGTTTTACGGATTGGAATATCCGATTTACAAAATTGGCTATCAACCGAATATTGCTTCCTGGCATTAGCAACTACATACGCAGCAAAATAACTTGGACAGACTGGTGAATTAGGCTCCGATCCACACAAGTAAGTAACTTATTGCTTGTGTATGACGTCCTTTACCGGTGTATCAACCACGACTCGGGGTTGAGTTTGGTGAATTCTTTCCAGATCTGGAATTGGATTTCCGACACGCCATTTTTATCGGTGGCCACCGTGCCGATATGTTCGCGGGCTTTTACGCGCTGACCCGCCCGGACCGATACGCTACGTAGCTTGGCGTACACCGTAAAATAATCACCGTGTTGAATGGCTACTACGTTATTCATGCCCGGCATGCTGGTTACGTCCTGAACAATGCCATCGTATACCGTACGGACGCTCTCGCCCGCATTCGTTTGAATATCAATTCCCTGGTTTTCGACGTAGATACCTTTCAGAACGGGATGCGGTTTCCGGCCGAAGCGGTCAGAGATGAACCCCTTGGAAACAGGCCAGGGCAAATGAGCCCGCGAAGCCGTAAACGACGAAGCCAGGGCCGTTTCTTCATCGTTGAGGTTGTTGTTACGTCGTTCGTCCGGCTTTGTCGGGGCGGGTTCTGGTTCAACGGGCTTTTCGACTTTGGCTACGTCAGCGGGGGCGGGTTTCTCCCCGGCTTTTTCAGCGGCAGCAATGGCTTCTTCCGCCCGTTTGCGCTCGGCACGTTCAGCGGCTTTCCGGGCGGCTTCAATTCGGGCCAGCCGCTCCCGTTCGGCGCGTTCGCGGGCTTCCCGCTCTGCCCGCTCCTTAGCCTCGCGCACAATGATGCGCGTGATCATGGCTTCCAACCGGTTAATCGCCCGCCGACTTTCGGCCAATTCAGCCCGAAGCTCCGTTTCTTTCTGCCCCAGTTCCTGGACAACCTGATTTTTTTCTTCTTTCAGAGTTTCCAGCTTTTTTGTTTCGGTCAGCTTTGTGGTCAGTGTGCTCTGCTGCTGCTGACGTTTGCGCTGGGTGGCGACCTGCTTACCCTGCAGCATCGTCTGCACGTTATTCATCTGGCGAACCTGACTTTGGCGGGCGTCGGAATACTGGCGTAAATAGCGGTAACGGGCAACCAGCTGGTTAAAATTGTCGGAGGCAAACAAGAAACCGAGTGGGTTAACCTGCTGCCGCCGTTTTTCAGCTGCGTAAATCATTGACCCGTATTCGTCTCTCAGCTTGTCCAGATCGCGGGCCAGCGACTTACTGGCCTGACGAAGTTCGGTGATTTCGGTCTCGGTTAGCCGGAGGTCTTTGTTGAGCAGACCAATTTGCTGCGATTGCGCCTGAATCTGTTGGTTCAATGCCTTCAGCTGCCCGATGCCTACCTGTTTTTCAGAAGCCGTCTGTTTTAAGATGGTCCGGATCTGGTTCATCTTTTCCAGATTCTGCTTTTTCTCTTTTTCCAGCACCTGTCGATTCCGCTGAGTCTGCTGGGCTGATGCTGGCGTAAGCAACAGGCCAGCGAGGGCCAGGCTGATGAGAAGCCCCCGGACAAGAAAAGAAGAATGCAAAAAAATGGAGTGCATAAATGAACCAACAAATAAACTTACTGCCGACGTTGATACGTCGACGGAATGGTAAACGGAAACCCCGGACTCTTGTCAACTAATTCTACCTTACTGTGCTTAATGCGAAGCAAGGTCTGATAAAACTGACCGTCAGTCTTCGATTTATAATCGAGCGTTACCAGACTCGTGTATGGGAACAGAAAATTGTTGAGCGACGTGAAATCTTCGTAGTCCAGCCGAAGGGTGTTTTTCGTGGGTTGCTCAGTCACCATCAACTTCTTGAGTTTACGATCCTGCTCACCAATGTAGTTCTCGACCAATACTTTGCCTTCACTCTGACGTAACAGCAGATAATCCCGTTCATTCTTGATCTTCTGAGCGGGGCGTTTTGGTAACGGTAAATTACCGACAATCAAGGCTTGCAGCAACTCAAAATTCATATTAAAATTAAATTGGCGGCTCAAGGTCGGAAAATCGTAGACCGAATACTCTTTGTGGATTTTGTCAATGATGACGATCGAGTCTCTGGTGATGAGCCCACGTACCGCTTCGATGCCAAGCTTTGACACCGACAGCCAGATCAGACTGTCTTTACGTACCCGAATGTTGATGTTTGCATTGTCAATATCCTGCTCGGGCCCTTTAAACGAAATCTTTGACTTGGCCGTCAGGTACTGAAAGTCAATCTCGGCTACATTGGCGCGGGCCTCTTCGATGCCCGGACGGTTTGGCTTGCTGGCGGCTGTGGAGTCGGGCAGACGACTGGGCCGAATGGCCGCCAGCGTATCCGGTTTAGCTGAATCGGCCTTGCTTACAACCGAGGGCACCGATGCCGGTATTGAATGAGAGGGGGAGGTTAACTGACTGCGCCGACAACCCGACCAGTATAATGATGTGCCTACTAAAAAGGTTACGAACAGGTATCTATTCATTTAGGTAGTTTACCGCTTTAGGAACCGGATAAGGCAGCTACGTGCCAGGTGCTACGCTCCGGCATAAGTTACTGCCTGCCCCAGACCGTCGGCCAAAACCGGTTTACAACTTTCCGCTGGCAATTTTTTTGTCAAGATCGGGGCTGGCTCCACCTTTTGCTTTTGCTTTTTTCCACTGCTCCAGCGCTTTATCGGGCTGGCCAAGCTGATACAGAACGTCGCCGTAGTGTTCGATGATCGTGCCACTCGCTCCCGCCGGATCAGCGATTGCTTTCTCCAGATACTGCCGGGCTTTGGCGTAATCCTTCGACACGTATAATACCCAGGCATACGTATCGAGGTAAGTTGCGTTCGTTGGATGGCGTTCTACTAGTTTCTGGGCCAGCTGCGCGGCTCGCGGCAGGTTGGCTTTCCGCAGCGACAGAAAGTAGCTGTAATTATTGAGCACGTGATCGTTCAGCGGGTCGACCTTTAAAACAGCTTCATACGCTTCATCCGATTTGGCATGATCGCCGAGTCCATTATACGCGTCGCCCAACTGAGCGTTCAGCCCATTTTTTAATTGCGTATTCGACGTAGCGGCCAGTAACTTCTGGCTTTCTTCGAGGGCGTCGACTGCCTGCTGATACTGACGTTTCATCAGATGAGCTGCCCCATTCGAGTACCAGAATAAGCCTTGCGTCGGAAACACTTCAAGCGCCTTCTGCGAGTGTTCGAGGAGGCTGTCCACCTGATTCAGCTCGCTATCCAGTTGTAACAGGGCTTCCCATACTTCGTAGACGGAGCCGTCGAGCCGGGCCGCCCGGGCATAGGCATCGCGGGATTCTACTTTTTTGCCTTGCTGCATGAGCAGATCGGCCACCATAATCTGCGATTTCGGATCGCCAGGATTGGATTTAGCCAGGTCCTGCGCCATTTTTAAGGCATCTTGTTGGGCGTTCGGATTTTCGCTCGTCATGCCAGCGTAGCTGGATAGAATACGTGCTTTCAGGCCTGCTTCCAGGTTGGGGTTCGCAAATACCTGATTAAGCTCTTTGGTCACGCGCGCCATGTCGCCTTTTTTGCGGTAAATGTCGGCGAGTAATACGTGAGCCTGGGGCAAATCAGTATTTAATTTAAGAGCGCGGTCAATCCAGCCGATGGCCTGATCGGCCCGGTCGTTGGCGATGAGCAGTTCAGCCCCTTCGAGCAGATAATCCGGATCGCCGGGCTCCGATGCGACCAGTTTTTCGGCCTCTTCAATTGCCTTGTCGATCTTGTTTTGCTTAAGATAGATCCGTTGTTTCTGACGGGTAATCTCTTCGTTTAAACCAAGCTCGCGCTCCACCCGGCTGTAGGCATCCAGCGCTTTGTCAGGTTTGTCGTCAAACAGGTAGATAGCCGCCAGTTCAACCCCGTACTCAGCGTTGTCAGAACCTTTTTTCAGCAGATTTTCGTAGAGTTCCTCCGCTTCACCGTAGCGCTTCTGTTTTACATAGAGTTCGGCCAGCAGCAGCGCATAAAATTTGTTGTCCCTGGCCAGCGAATACGCTTTCGCAGCGTATGGTATGGCTTCGGCAATCCTGCCTGTTTTCAGCATCGCGTTGGCCGTTGAATACTGAGCCGCTGCGTTGTTGGGGTCTTTCTGTAAAACCTTGGTGAACTGCGTAATGGCCTTCGTTGGCTCGTCAGTCATCAGGTAACGGATGCCTTCCGTAAACTGAGTTTCGGCTTCGATACGTGTTGTGGTCGTAGATGCCGCTTTGGCCAGCGTGGTACCCGCCTTCGGATCGGCTTTTTCGCGTTTGCGCTGCGATAAACCAGGAGTAGTAATCAGCCAAAGGGCCAGAATAAATCCGCCCATCCGTCCGGGGCACTGCCAGTTGCGGTAAAATTTATGCGTAACATTCATGCTGGTCAGCGTGTTGAGATGCGTATTTAGCAAAAAACGTGGCTTCCCTTGTTCTATTGCGGCTTACGGCTAATAACGGCCTAAGACAAAGGTAGTTTAAAACGGTGGAATGTCCGTCAACTCTCGATACACCGGTTTCGTACGCCCAGTACGGGGTTTACCCCGCAACTATCCTGCCTTTCTGTTTCGAACAAGGGGTTATTAAATATAACCAATTCGGCGGATATAAAGACCAGTTGAGCGGGCATTACGTTGCCTGATCCGATAAAAAGCTGCTGGTCACCAAAAATCTGGTGAACAAGTTGGCCGATTCGGGTTTACACTTCAGGATGTACACGTGTACCAATGAAGGATGAAGAATTTAGCCTCTATTCTACACGGTACCCACTAACTTAAACGTATATGGCAGAAACTGTGTATACCGCCACCGTAAGTAATGTCGGTGGGCGAGAAGGTGACGTAAAGTCGCTTGATGGAAATCTGGAGTTAACCGTTCGGCGCCCCGTTGAAATGCACGGCGAGGGTGGAGCCGCTAACCCCGAGATGTTGTTTGCTGCAGCCTACAGCTCCTGTTACAACGGCGCACTCATGGCTGTTGCCGAACGTCGGAAAGTCATACTGCCCGAACATGCCGTCGAAGTGAGTATATCACTCAATAAGGATGGTAACAACATGTTCCTGTCGGGCAAAATTACCGTGAAGGCGCCACACATGGATAAGGATCAGCTCCAGCAACTGGCCGAAACAGCTCATGCGGTTTGCCCATACTCGAAAGCCGTCAAAGGCAATATGGAGATGAAGATCGAAGTGATGGTGTAAGTGAATAATCAGCAGGGCGAAGCGGGAGGTGAGCTTATTGAACTCCTCACTTCCCGCTCCTAGCTCCTGATTACTGTTTTCCTACAGCATCATATACCTGAACGCGTTCCCAGAGGTGGCTGCACTCGGCCACAAACTCCAGATGAACCGGATGCTCCTGGTACGCATCGTGTGCGACCTTGTCTTCAAAAACGAACGTTATCGAGTAATCGTACGAGTGATCGATAACCGGTCGGCGGGTTTCAGCAGGTGTACCGATATAAGCGGCCGAGATGTCTTTGACACCTTTTAGGGATTCAAGCCCGGCTCCTAAAGCGGTACGGTCATCCTGGCTTTCGGGGTGCTTAAGCCAGAAGAAAACAGTATGAACGAACATATTGCGAATGGGTAAGTGAATAAGTCGGTAAGTTAGTAAGTCCGGAACGAAAGAAGCGGCTCTCCGGCCACAACTTACTAACTGAACTTCTCCAACTGCTTTACCAGTACCCCAAAGTCTTTGGGATACGGAGCTACAAACGTCTGCTCATCGCCATTCGGCAAGGTAAATGTAAGTGAATGAGCGTGAAGCGCCACCCGCTGAATGAGCGGCAACTCCTCTGTTCCCTGCTTCAGATTGAATTTGCGTTTGACTTCGGAGAGGTAAACCGGCTCGCCACCATACGTAGCATCATACACGATGGGTGCTTTCAGGCACATCAGGTGAACCCGAATCTGGTGCATCCGTCCCGTAATGGGCATGCACTCTACCAGCGTCGTTGTGCGGAAAGCCTGTAACGTATTGAAAATCGTTTCGGCAACCTTTCCCTTCTCCCGGTCAATCCGGACCGCGGTTCCATCCTTGATGGGCGAGATAGGCAGATAGACCGAAATCCCTTCAAAATTATGCACCCCGTTCGTGACCGCGTGGTAGCGTTTGGTAACCTCCCGGTGTTCGAACTGCATAGCCAGATGGCGATACGCATCGGGGTTCTTGGCGATGGCCAGGACACCCGACGTTTCTTTGTCCAGCCGGTGGCCGAGCTGCGCATCGGGATGATACGCCTTAGCCATACGCAGAATACTCTGACCACCCCGGTCGATTGTTCGCTCGTCGAGCGAGGCTACGTAAGGGGGTTTATTGATGAGTATGTAATCGTCGTTTTCAAAAACGATAAGGTCTTCAAAATTCAGTTTCATCTATAAAGTTAGTAGTGGTCATTACCAGTCGTTCGCTGGCATTACGTTGTATTCGCACGGAACGGCATCGAATCACTAACAATGCCATTGAACAACAGGCTATGTAACGCAAAAAAGCCTCCTCCAGACGGAAGAGGCTCGGACAAATATCTTTAGAAAGACTACAACGACAGCGTACCGCGCTCGTGAGCCTTGCGAAGCGTTGCTTCTAATCCGTTTTTGTTGATCGTCTTGATTGCCGACGTAGCAACTTTCAGCGTAACCCACTCACCTGTTGACTCGATGAAGAACCGCTTCTTTTGCAGGTTCGGGAAAAATTTACGCTTTGTTTTATTGTTGGCGTGGGAAACATTGTTTCCTGTCCGCGTGCGCTTTCCTGTTATTTGACAAACTCTGGCCATTACCGTACTCGTTTTCCGTATGAGGGCGCAAATTTGGCTAAATTATTCATAATCTGCAACCCTTCGTTACTTTTTTTTGAATCCATAAGGGCAGTGGCGGCAGCCATTTTTGCAGCAATAACCGCGTTTGAGGTGATAGGCCGCCGTAAATACGACAAAGCCTTCGGGTGTATAGTAGTAATCTTCGTCGGCTAAGCCGGGAATCTTTTTGTGCTGGGGGTGGGATTGCATCGTTTTGTGCGTCTGTAGAAGAAGCCGTACTTTTGAGGCCAAACGCACTGTTCACGCAGTTAGTTGTAAATGGTGTAAATTACTTCATCGACAGACTCATTTTCACCCAATTCTCGCTACAGCTATGGAAACAACACTGCCCATTCAGGCCAGCCTTACCCAGACGGGGCCTATCTCAGCCGCTGATCAGGCTATGCAATTAGAGTGGAATTACGGGGCTCATAATTACCACCCGATTCCGGCTGTTCTCTCGCGGGGAGAAGGGGTTCATGTCTGGGACGTAGACGGAAAACGGTATTTCGATTTTTTGTCAGCCTACAGCGCCGTTAGCCAGGGGCACTGCCATCCACGTATCATCAACGCGCTGATTCAGCAGGCGCAGCAGTTAACCCTGACGTCACGGGCCTTTTATAACGACAAAACCGGCCTTTGCGAAAAATTTCTTTGCGAATACTTCGGCTACGACAAGGCGCTGCTGATGAACTCCGGGGCCGAGGGCGGAGAAACTGCTCTGAAGTTGACCCGCAAATGGGCGTATAAAGTGAAAGGGGTTCCCCAGAATCAGGCCAAAACGGTATATGCCGCGGGTAACTTCTGGGGGCGGACACTGGCGGCTATTTCGTCGTCGACCGACCCGAGCAGTACGAATGATTTTGGACCGCTGCTGCCGGGTTACGTCGTTATTCCGTATAATGACTTGAATGCGCTGGAAGATACGTTTAAAGCTGACCCAAATATTGCTGGCTTTATGGTGGAACCGATCCAGGGTGAAGCGGGCGTTGTGGTGCCCGATGAGGGGTATCTGCGGGGCGTTCGGGAGCTGTGCACAAAATACAACGTTTTGTTTATTGCTGATGAGGTACAGACCGGCATCGGCCGAACGGGAAAGCGCGTAGCCTGCGACCACGAAGGAGTAAAGCCTGATCTGCTCGTGCTGGGAAAAGCCTTATCGGGCGGAACCATGCCGGTTTCGGCCGTACTGACGTCCGATGAGGTGATGCTGACCATCAAGCCTGGCGAACACGGCAGTACGTACGGAGGAAACCCACTAGCCTGCGTCGTAACGATGGAAGCCCTTCGGGTAGTGGAAGACGAGAAACTGGCCGATAACGCAGCGACAATAGGCGAAGTATTTCGATCCCGGATGACTGCTTTGAGCGAGAAAACCGACCTCGTTAAATCAGTACGGGGTAAAGGTTTGCTCAATGCCATCGTCATTACTGAGCGGCCCGATCTTGGCCAGGAAACGGCCTGGGAAATTTGCTTAAAGCTAAAGGACAACGGTTTGCTGACCAAACCTACACATGGCGACAAAATCCGTTTTGCGCCCCCGCTCGTCATCAACGTAGAGCAAATGCACGAAGCCTGCGATATAATCGAGAAGACAATCCTGGCATTCTAGTCAATCGGCCGAGAAGGTACATATTTCCTTCTCGGCCGATTGATTTTATAAGCCTCCCCGTTCTTTAGTGCCGTCGGCGTTGTAAAGAGCGGCATTGCTGGTGGGCTGCCCGTTTAGAAATGTGCCGACAATACGGTCGCCATCGGCGAAATAATACGTTCCTTTTCCGTTGGGTACGTTCTTCTGAAACCAGCCCATGTACTTATCCCCGTTCCGATAATAATACACGCCGTAGTCAGCGCGCAGGTTATCGCGGAAATTGCCTTTGTACTTGAGCTTCCCATCGGCGTAGTATTCTGTGCCTTCGCCGTGTTTGTCGCCTTCCTCAAACTCGCCAACGTAACGCTCGCGGGTCGGGTAAACAAATACGCCTTTTCCGTCTTCACAGTCACCCGATACGCAGCCGACTGTTGTCCGGGCCGTAGCCTGGGGCGCAACAACCGGCCGGGTAGCCGCTACCGATGTCGTGTTCGTATTGATGGGCTTCGGAGCCATGGCTACCGCCGGTTTACCCGCAGCAACCCGCGTTTTAGGATACATCGCTTCGGCTTCCAGCCAGCCTTTCCGAATGGCGTCAATTCGGGCGGGTTTGGCGGGGTGCGTTGGCGTGGCCCGTTCGTTACCTAAGGCCCGCACGGCCACGAGCGATTCCTCCAGCGAAGCACCTAACTGGTGCAGCACGAAGCCCGAGAACTTATCGGCTTCGATCTCTTTCTGAGGCTGACCACCCCGACCGTCGATGGTGTGACCTTGCAGGTGGTGCCCGATTTCGTGGGCCATGATGCTGATAGCGGACCAGTCCGTTTCGGTTTCTTCTTCGATGGTTTGCATAAAGGCCGCATCATACACAATGAAGCGTTGCCCTTTCAGCACCGTTGCGAAGCAATTATCAGTATTCGAGCACTCAATGACCTTGAAATTCCGCATCAGGCCAATGGGTCTGAGGATCCGATCGACAACGCGTTCGGCGTGGCCGTTCGACGCGGTTGTGGGTGAGCAGATAACTTCCGATCCGGCATTGCGGCCGGTGTAATTACAGATAAATGGCTGTTGGTGAGGCTGGGCTCGCAGCGAACTCACGGGGACTGCACTCAGTAGAATGAGGAAGAGGGATAAAGCCGTTTTCACAGGTATAACCAGGTGGGTTAATCGTTCGACACGGCAGAATAACGACGAAAGCAGGCTATGGATTGTGATGAACATAAAGTCATTTGGCAGCCAGCTGCAAATGACCAACGAACAACAACGAAGAACTGGCGATGGGGATTACTTGAACACCTGTTTACTCACTTTTCCCTTGCTGCCTACTGCGTAACAGGTGCCCTTGGCGCAACCAACGGAATGATAGCCGTCGGTATCCAGTTTTTGCCAGGTCTGCCCCTGATCAGCCGAGAGACTTGTGCCCGAAGGGCCAACCGTTAGCAGTCGGTCGCCGGGCAACAGCGCAACGGCTTCTTTCAGACCGGGTGGGTCGGTAGGGTTGAGTAACTGCCAGGTTTGGCCACCGTCGCGGGTGATGGCTGCGTTGGGTCCGGGCTGCAGTTCCTGCTTGTAATTTCCACCCACGGCGACCCCAATTTTTTTGCCGAAGAATTGCAGACCGAACAGGCCCGTAGCTTCGCCAGCGGGCAAAGGCGTCGACGTAACGCTCCAGCTTTTGCCCCGGTCGGTTGACCGAAACACCCGCCCGTTTATACCCCCGCCGGAGGCAATCCAGACGTTTTGCTTGCCCTCTACGACCAGGCTGGTTCCGCTAGCCGCGAATGCAGCTTCGCCGGGCTGCATAAGGGGCAAGGCCGCTGGCGATACAGGCTGCCAGGTTTGGCCACCATCGGCCGTTGTAAGGATGAACCACTTGCCATCGATTGGGTCGCTGAACACGATGCCGTGCTGCTTATCCCAGAAGTCCATGCCATCGAAAAACACACCGGGCTGCTGTGTCTGATACACCAACGCCCAGGTTTGCCCGCCGTTTTGGGTTTTATAAATGCGAGCCTGGCCTTTTTCGGCGGGGCCTGCACTCATCAAATAAGTGGTTTGGGCATCTACGGCCTGAACATCCCTGAAATCGCAGGTCTGGGCATCGGGTACCGTACCGGTTTGCCAGGTCTGGCCACCGTCCGCCGTTCGCACAAAGGTGCCTTGCGTACCGCCAATCCAGATTACTTCGGGACTAGCCACACTTACGGCCCGGAAACTGGCGTCGGTGTTGACAACTTGTGAGCGCCATTGCGCTACAGCAGGCAGTCCATACACCAAACAAAGGACCAGACTACAGAGAACTCGTTTCATGAAAAGTAGTTACACAGGACAACTCAGGGGTTGCCACCGCGAGGCATTGATGTCGACTGGTGCATCTCGGCTTTCAGTCGGTCAATCTCCTGCTCCATACTGGAGGATTTGAAGTAATAATAGAGGCCCAGTACAAGAAATATCTTCGATAAAACAAATACCGCAATGAACGCAAGCCGCCAGTATTTGTGTACCCGAATGTGTGTATCATTGATTTCGACGTCCAGATACTGAGGGCCTTCAGGGTCGGGATCTTCCTGGCGGGGGGCTTTATGCTCCGCAGGTTTCCACTTCTTAACCTCCGTGTTGCCGACACGTCTTATCAAAGCCTCTTTTACGCTGGGTGGGGGAGGAACTGCGTTGCTCAGGAAGTACTGCTCTATGTCGGTTTCGAGCTCATTCAGCTCTGCTAAAATCTCCGGATCAGCGGTCAATACACGCTCTACCTCCTCCTTCTCCTGATCAGACGCCAGGTTCAGCAGGTAGGATTCCAGAATACCGCTTGTCAGATATTGATGGGTCTTCAACGTATAACGTGTTTAACGGGTACGAAGATAGGCAAAATGATCCCGAATTGCTTTCATTACATCCGTATGTGTTATCTGTAATTTTTCGGCAACACGTTCAGGCTTGTACCCTTGACAAAACGTCAGATCAAAAATAAGTGCGCCGAGGTTCTCGTGTTTCGTTGAATTCGAGTCTGCCGATACAGGGGCATCCTGTAATTCTCTGGGTCGAGCCGCCAGGGCTTTTTCGCGGGCGATCCGGATAATTGTAGTAGCCGGATTGGCCGTAATCGTAGTAGACGTTCGCAGTTCCGTCGACGCAAACATCTCGACCAGTACGCGCTGTGCTACATCAGGTTGACGGACAATGCGCAGGATAATCCCGTATGCTATTGAGCCGTACTTGTCGTACAGCGCAATGCGGTCTGTCTCCGGCCCAACTCCCTGCGAAGTGGATTTTGCACCCAACCGTTCCAGTTTATTCATATTGACGACAATTAGGCAATGCTTTGAAATCCCCGAAAGAATTTCGGCAGTTCACCTGTATAACCCTGTGTTGTTTATGATTGGTTACACAGGAGTAAGCTTTTGAACTCTAAAGTACAATAAATTCATGAGTATATAACAAGTTATGTGCCGTTTCGGCTAGCGCCAATGAAATAGTAACAAGGCTAGTATCTTCATTTAATGGCTATTAGCGCTTATAGTGCCGAAGAATGCTTTGTGTCAGCACCTGGTACAGCTCTGACAACTGCGGGTGCTGATTAAGCACGGTAAGGTGGCTCTCAATGGTCGTCAGATCCCCCCGCCGGGCCGGTCCAGTCTGGACTGTAGCCGGGTTATCGGCCGCCAGTCCTTTGCGGATCGTTTCCTGAATGAGCGGACGTAACAAATCAAACTCTAACCCGTTTGCCGTAACCAGCTCGTGAGCAATGGCAAACAAATGGTTGGTAAAGTTACAGGCAAATACAGCGCCAACGTGCAGCAAACGACGCTCTTCGGACGTAATTAAGTAAACCGTATCGCTTAGCTCCTGGCCGAGCTGAACCAGTACGTCCTCGGTCGTTTTGTCGGACGCTTCCAGGCAAAGCGGAATCTCATCGAATACCATAAACGGTTGCCCTTTTGTGAACGTTTGCAAGGCGTAGAAAACGCCGGTCTGAACCGGAATATCACTGTAAATCGCCATCCACTGCTCCAGAGCGTAGAGCGATTGGCTGCCCGATGTATGCACAAGAATGGCCTCTTCGGGTAGCACGAGCCGGGAGCAGACGCTATCGAGCGTATCATCCGGAACGGCCAGGATAAACAGCCGGGAAGGGCTATCGGCAAAATTGAGGTCGGAATGGGTATGCGCATCGTATAAGTTGCTGACCAGCTGACGCGCGTGCTGGAGTTGGCGGCTGTAGACTTCGTTGATGTGGTGCCCCGCACTTTCGAGTGCGGGAGCCAGATGCCAGGCGAGATTACCCGCGCCAATAAATGAAATTTCCATCGTCAAGTATAAGCGTTTTTTTGCCAGATCGATACGTAGCAGCCGCTGTGCCTTACTGAACAACGTACCTATAGAACAGGACGCATCGGATCGGAAACTCAGGCCGTCTTTTACAGCTTGGCATGAGCTAGTAGGCAGGTACGTCCGTTTAACTGAACGAATTATATAGACTAAACAGGATCAGTAAGTATGACCGCTCAGCCTGGGCAAACGGCCTACGCTCAGAATTAGCAACAAAAACCGGGGGTTCTGGTTCTTCTGCATACGAATTGAAGAGCAAAGTAGCTGGTTTTATCTCCTCAACGAAGCTATACTCAACGCGACGATTTTGATGTTTATTCAATATGGACACTGTAGTTGTTACACTATATGGCTTAACATTACTCCTTTTGTTTCTGTACAACTGCGGTCAACTAAGCCTGATTATCATTTATTTGCGGTCCGTACAAAAGCGACGATCCGCCATTCGGCTGGCCGACATAAACGCACCGGATACATTGCCGCGAGTGACAGTACAATTGCCCGTTTATAACGAACTCTACGTAATCGAGCGCCTGATCGACGCGGTCGTTTTGCTACGCTACCCAGCCAACAAGCTCGATATTCAGGTTTTAGACGATTCGACGGACGAGACGGTCGACATTATTGCCGCTAAAGTTGACGAGTACCAACGCCAGGGTTTCGATATAACCCACGTCCGTCGGCCCGAGCGGAAAGGCTTCAAGGCAGGTGCGCTGGCGTACGGGCTTGAATTTGCCAAAGGAGAGTTTATCGCCATCTTCGACGCCGACTTTGTACCTGATCCGGATTTTCTGCTCAAGACCGTCCCGCACTTCAACGACCCTAAGGTTGCGATCGTACAGACCCGCTGGGAGCACCTGAACGAAGATTTTTCGTTGATGACCCAATTACAGGCGTTTGGACTGAATGCTCATTTTACCATTGAGCAAAGCGGTCGGTATGCGGCTGGTTTCCTGGCCAATTTTAATGGAACGGGGGGCGTGTGGCGGAAAATCGCCATTGCCGACGCTGGTGGGTGGCAAAGTGATACGTTGACTGAAGATCTGGACCTGAGCTACCGCGCTCAGTTGCGGGGGTGGAAGTTTGTGTACCGGGAAGATGTGGGCTCTCCGGCTGAGCTACCCGTAGCGATGAACGCGATAAAATCGCAGCAGTACCGCTGGATGAAAGGCGCGGCCGAATGCGCCCGCAAACTCTTTGTTCAGGTCCTGCGGACACCGGGTGTATCGCTCATGATGAAATTGCACGCGTTTTTTCACCTGTTCAGCAGCGCTACGTTCATTCTGGTACTTGTGCTGGGCGTAATGAGCGTACCGCTCATTTATATTCGAAGTCAGCATCCCGAATGGGAACGGGTGTTTTACGTGATCAACCTCTTCCAGTTCAATCTGCTCATTCTGCTTTCGTTTTATGGCATCCCATTTTTGTTGCTCAACCGCGAAAGCCCGGCCAAACTAGGGTGGTATTTTCCAATGTATTCTTCCCTGATGATGGGCCTGTCGCTGCACAATACCATTGCCGTAATCGAAGGATACATTGGCCGTAAAACGCCCTTTGTCCGGACGCCAAAATTCAACGTAACAACCGCAAAGGACAGCTGGGCCGCCAACAAATACGTCAGCCGACAAGTGAACTGGCTAACCGTGCTGGAAGGGATGCTGGCCCTGTATTTTCTGGGCGGGCTGGCGCTGGCGTTTTATATCCACGACTTCCGTATGTTTTTTCTTCACATCATGCTGATGGTGGGATTTGGCATGGTGTCGTTGTATTCACTCATACACGCCAGACAACGGTTCGCTGTGGCAGGTGAGTAGGTACTACGTAACAGGCGTTGACTTACAACGCATCGGCGCGCACAAACTCGTATGATTTGCTACGCATCTCGCTGATGAACGTATCCAGATGCTGATAGAGCTTATCGGTGCGGGCGGGGGCGGTGCCAATGTGCATTAATAGGAAGAAGCCGTTCAGACCGGTTGAACTCTTTTGTTCGTACGTGCGAATAGACTGGAGAATGGTGGCACTGCTGCGGTAGTTACGTGCGTCGGGTGTTGTATAGTCCGCGTGGCTGAGCGTGCCGGGCGTGTAATTGATCAACGTTACGCCCTCCGTTTGCGCCCAATGGGCAATAGTGTCGTTGTACCACTCGTACGGGGGCAAAAAGAGGGAAGCGTTGCTCGATTTGATACCGAACGTAGCAAGCGCAACATAATTGGTCCGCAAGTCCGCAACGAACTGATCTTGGCTGACGAGCAAGCTGTCGCGCTTTTGCCAGTCGCAGTACAGCAGGTGCTGATCCGAATGCGGACCGATGTAATGACCGTCGTGGTGTAGTTGCCTGACGAGCGCCGTAAAATCCGGATTTCGCAGAAAACGACCCGTCAGAAAAAAAGAAGCCCGGACACCATGCTTCCTGAGGGTCCGGGCAATGTGTTGGCCACCATCGGCGTATTCGTCGCCGGTAAAGACCAGGGCAATCCGCCGTGCTGTCGTGTCACCGCGGATTTTAGCCCCTTTAAAATAGGTTGAAAAGAGATGGTTTGCCGCCTGTGGCTCCTGTCGCACGCCCGACTGCTGACCTAGCCTGGCGCGTTGGCGAACGGGTTTGGTGTTACGTAGGGCGGGCTTGGGCGAGGGGCGGTTCTCCGCTTGCTTAGCTGCTAACAGGTAAATCAGCGAAGCGGTACCGTCCATAGTGGGCTCATTGGTGCTGTAGTCGCCGTAATCGTCGTGATACACCGCTACGTCGCTCTGAAACGCGGCATATTCGTCGGACTCGTGAAGCGTTATGCCAATCAGGTTTTTGTAGATGCTTCCGCGCACAGGTCCGTCGACCAGGCCACCATCAATTGGGTATTGTTTCAGATTGGTGAAGGCCGAATGCGGATCGGTCGGTGTATCGCCCCCCGCCGGAAGCCCGTAGACAAAGCTGCTGCCCCACGGGTTGCAGCCAAACAGCCAGTCGAAATTCGCCTGTTCAAATGCAGTGTATCGCTGGTCGCCCGTGAGTTGCCGGTACCAGAAGCACTGCGTAGCAAAAGACGTAGTGAGGTTATTGCTGCACCACACAAACGGCACACCCCGATAAAACGCGTTTTGTTTGGCGCGTTGCCAGACGACTTCAATGCCTTGTTTGTAAAAATCGGTGACGGTCTTCCGTTCCTTGGCTGGCAACCGCTTGGCCAGCTCGGCATGGCCGACATTCACGAAGGGATACCACTGGTAATGCCGGGCTGTATCGTTCAGAATCCAGGGCGTAACGGGCTCCTGCCGGGCAAAGGCCAGTGCTGTCTGTTGGAGGGTCTGCGCCGATTGGCCCGTTGCGCTGGTCGCATTAAGCTGTTCAACTGCCGCCAGCTCCATGTCGTCGGTATAATTGTCTTCTTCGTAAAAGTAAGGAGCGCGGCCCGGCGCAGTCTGACAGTTACCTGGCTTTTGTAAGCCCAGTTGATACGCTGATTTCGATCGCTTTAAGAGCTTATCGGCGTAATCGGGCTGCCGGTCCCGCAAGAGTTGGTAACCCAGGGCTAAGGCACTGCTCACTTTACCCGCCGTCGACGCTACGCCCGTAGCCCGGTTCTTGTACTTAAACATACCTTGTGGCTGACCGCTGGCGAAGTAAACCGGACGTTCAAACCCTTTGCCGTAGAAGTTATCTTCTTTCGGGATCCGCATGCCTGCGTGGTCCCGGTCGTCGCCAAGCTGGTTGAACAGCCACTCGTCGGTTGGGTGCATTTTCAGGAGCCAGTCGAGGCCCCAGCGTGCTTCGTCGAGCACATCCGCGTGGCCATTGCTGCCTGCAAGACCGTTTGCCTGATGCTGATCGCGGAAGGCTGTCGGAAAGTCGCGGGCCGCGGCCAGCAGGTGATAGGCTGCATTGGCCGAGGTCGTTACGTATTGCAGGTAATCGGATGCGTCGTGCCAGCCACCCGACGCGTCAATATGAGTACTATCGGGCATGGGACCATACAACGTATAGCCATCGTGCGTATGGCAGGAATCGTTCAGGAATGGGTTGAATCCACTACGTTGCTGACGCATGTACCGCAGGCAGAAATCGGCCGCTCCGTCGTACACATCCTCGCCGATGCGGACAAGGGGTGAACGAACCCCTTCGGCGGTACGTACGTAGTAGCGGCCAGGCCGACGAAAGGCCGAAAAGTCGAGCCGGTAACTTTGCCGGAATGGGCCGTAAGCACCAAACGAGCGTCCGGCTTTACCTGACCAGACCACCTGATTCGTTTGTTCGTCAACCAGTTCAAAGCGACTTATGGTCTGATCGGTCAGGCTTCCCCAAACGGCAATTTTCGGACTATCAGGCCGGTAACCCAGCAGATTGATACGAATAACGGCTGACTCATCGGCGCGGCTCAGGAAAGCCGCCAGCCCGATCACCAGCGTTATCAGGGCAAGGAGACGAATAAACATAACGCAACGAGAAAATGGCATTTTCGGAGCAAGGTAGAAAAAAAGCGCATGTGCAGACACAACGGTATTTTAGCGAGTGTGAGCTATTTTTTAGGGTCAATACTACCTAATCAGCCTGCCTGAGCCTGCAGCCAGGCTTTTAGCTGAGCCGGATCTGACAAGGTCTTGACCAGGTTACGCAACGCATTTGTGCTCTTCTTCAACGCATTAATGTCTGCATTCAGTGACTGTTCGAGTTGTGCCATCGACGCGCCAGTTGGGATCGGTTTACCCAGCAGGCGCTCCAGCCGATTCACTGACTCAGTCAGCGTTTGCGTCAGTTCATCCGCCTGCTGCTGCAAAATGGTGTTGTAATAGCGAAGCTGGCTGTCGGCAAGCTTTTCCAGATGACGTTCGTCGATGTGATCTAACTCCAGTTGAAGCTGAAGCAGGGCCAGTAGATTGCTTTTTTCGTAGGCTTCGGTTACGCGCTGCATAATGGTCGTTTTTCGGAGCTTTTCGGCTTCGTCGGGCTCCCGGTCGGGGTGAAACGCTTTCACCAGATCGACGTATAGCGTTCGTACAGCTTTGGTACTGTTCTGTTCCTCTGCCTGAATCCGGGCTTCCCGCTTTTGCTGGCGTGCCGATGTGAAGTGCGTTTCGGCTGATTCGGCTGAGGTCTTCTGCTCGGATTGCGATTCTTCCGAATACGTATACCGGTCAATACGTTCGCTGGTCTTCTTACGGCGGTCCGATCCGGCATGGGTATATTTGTCGAGAATCGGCTGTAGCTCATTCAGGTCATATTGCCTGACAAGCTCTCCGGCCAGTTCACAAATAAGTTCGGCTAGTTTCCGCTGTTCCGGTCGGCTGGTTTCGGGTCGATCATGGGCGCGGTCGTACAGCCTGACAAGTCTGGCACGGTGTTGGTTGTAAGTAGCCAGCAAAGGCTCGTATTTGGCGGCTACGCGCTCCTGAACGGTTAAGGTAAGCTGGCGGATTGTCACCAGGTCCTGTTCCAGGCGGCTAATCTGCTCTGTAAGCCGGTTGAACGCCTTCTGGTATTTTGAGAGCGGAGCCCGGCTGTTGGCAAAAGGAAGAATGCGGACAAGCTGAGACGATGGCATGGCTTATGTTTTTAATTTAACCCAAATGGTTTCCAAATGGACCACTTAATTTGTAATTTTACCCTTCCTATTATCCGTAAACTGTCGCTATTTGCAGGAAATATACCTTTTAAAAAATCTATCGAGTTATTAGACGATTGGCCTGATTTTGGCCGTTTGATAGAAGAATAGACCGTACGCTACTAATACTGAACCCGAAAGTACCCCCTGATGGTGAACCCTTACTTTGTTCACAACTTCGTTGCCAGCACTCAACTTTACGTCGTTAACAGGTTGCCAATCGTATCCATTGGTTGGTTAATGCCGGTTTGCTGGCTATTGCTGGGCCTTGGCGTTACGTTCGGACAGGAACCGCAAACGCCGACTCCGAACCGGCGCGGAGCCGCCGGCCGACGTCAGCAGGCAACCGCCGATTCAGCCAGAGCAGAAGCGCGCCGTCGTGCCGTTGTCCGCGCTGATTCAATCAAACAGGCTGTTCAGGAACGTAACGACAGTATCCGGGCGGCACGTAGTGCGAACCGCCGACCAACGGTCAACTGGCCCGACCGGCGCGCCACCCGCTTCTCAGAACGACCGTCTAAGTCGCCATTTATTCTCCGCGATCCGAAAGGAGTAGCTACCGATTTTAAGCTTGACCCGGAGGGACGCATTGCGGTTACCGAACGCGTTCGGGCGGGAGTATCGCTGTCGGGTCCCCCGTTGCCCAATAGCGTGCAGGGTCGGTCGCCGATTGGCGTACCGGGCAGCACCACTACAACTCCCGGTAATCCATTTCCGGATGCGGCTGCACCCAGCACCACCCCACCCGGTACGATTTCGCCGGGCATACCCGCGCCGGGTCTGGCCTTGCCGCCCTCGCAGTATGGCCTGCCGTATCGACCGGCCGAAGCGATTCCTTTTTCTACTTACAATCAACTGCAGAACCAGCGCGTTGAGCAGAGCTTATGGCGTGAATACGGGGCTCGTCGCGATGGACAGAGCGCAATCAGTGGGCGTGGTCTGGCTCCCAAGCTGGAACTGCCGCCCATTATCGACCGGCTGTTCGGGGGGAGTCAGGTAGACTTTAAACCGAACGGGTTCGTCACGCTCGACTTTGGCTATCTCTACCAGTTTATCGACAACCCGGTTATTCCTGTCCGGCAGCGCCGAAACGGGAACTTTATATTTAACGAGCAGATCAGCATTAACTTCAACGGTAAGATTGGCGAGAAACTGGGCGTGCTGGCGAATTTCGATACCAAAGCGGCCTTCAACTTCGAGAACGCCTTAAAAGTAAATTACCGGCCGGGTGGTGGCCTACCGGCGCTAGGGTCTGGTCAGGGGCTGCCGAATCTACCCAACCTGCCCAGTGCTCCCAATCTGCCGGGTGTTCCGGGGGTAAACGGAACCACCCCTGGTCTGCCGGGTTTCACTCCGCAGAACGAAAGCATCCTACAGGGACTCGAAGTAGGAAATATCAGCTGGGCTGTTAACAGTCAGTTGATCCCGGGCGTACAGAATTTATTCGGTATCAAAACCCAACTGCGGTTCGGTCGCCTGAACGCTACCGTAGTGGCTTCGCAGCAGCGCTCGCGCAAGGCCGAGATTGTGCTGCGGGGCGGTACGTCCAACCGGCCGTTCGAAATTCGGGCGGACCAGTACGACGAAAACCGGCACTTCTTTCTGTCGCAGTTCTTCCGGGCGCGGTACGAGTCATCGCTGCGTTCGCTACCACAGGTAACGTCGGGCATCAACGTAACCCGCGTGGAAGTTTACGTAACCAACCGAACCAACACCACCGAGTCGTTACGTAACATTGCGGGGTTTCAGGACCTGGGCGAAGGTAATCCGTACAGCCAGCAGAATCCGGCCGTTCAGCCATTCTCGCGGAGCAACCTGACGCCAACGGCCAATGCCGCCAATGGTCTCTTCGAAAAGCTAACCAGTAATTCCACCAGCCCCTTCCGACAGGTCGACCGGGCGAATGACGTCCTGACGAGCACGTTCAACCTGGCAAAAGGGACCGACTACGATCTGCTGCGGGGCGCCAAACGGTTAACGGATCGGGATTATAAACTTCAGCCTGAACTCGGCTACATTTCGCTGGTAACGCCCCTGCGTAACGACGAGATTCTGGCTGTAGCGTATGAGTACACTTACCAGGGCCGACGGTATAAAGTGGGGGAGTTGACGGAGGATTATCAGGCTCGTCAGGACAATGAAGTGCTGGTACTGAAGCTGTTGAAGTCGGCCACGCTACGGAACAATCTTCAGTTGCCGATGTGGGACCTGATGATGAAAAACATCTACTCCCTAAACACCTCGCAGATCAGTCGGCAGGGTTTCCAGTTACGGATTGTTTATAAGGACGACATCACCGGGATTGATAACCCGAACTTACAGGAAGGGCGACGCGTACAGAACCGGCCGCTGGTGCAGGTGTTCAATATGGACCGGCTCAACCAGCAGCTCGATGCTCAGCCTGACGGTAATTTCGACTATGTGGAAAACATAACGGTCGATAGCCGGTTCGGGAAGATAATCTTTCCGGTGCTGGAGCCATTTGGGTCGTACCTGGACCGTCAGTTTGACCCCGACGAAACCAATCTGAAGTCTAAATACGTCTTCAATCAGCTATACCGCACCACGCTGGCCGATGCTCAGCAGGTGGCTGACAAGAATAAGTTTTTCCTGCGCGGCTCGTTTCAGTCCGGGAATGGGACGGAGGTTGCCCTGCCTTATGGCGTTAACGAGCAGTCGGTGCAGGTAACCGCGGGTGGCGTACCGCTGATGGCGGGTCAGGACTACGTATTCGAAAGCCAGACGGGGCGGCTGCGCATCATCAACGAAGGGGTTACCAACTCGGGCCGGGAGATCCGCATTAGCTACGAACAGCCGGATTTATTCCAGAATCAGATCCGATCACTGATTGGAACTCGCCTGGATTACGCCATCAGTCGGGACGTAAGCGTTGGGCTGACGGCCATGCACATGAAGGAAACCCCGGCGGGTTATCTGACGCGCGTAGCCATTGGCAACGAGCCGGTTAACAATACCATTCTCGGTGTTAACGCCAGCATCCGGAAAGATGCGCCGGGTTTAACGCGCCTGCTGGACAAGCTGCCCATTGTGCAGACCAAGGAACTATCAACGGTTCAGTTTACGGGCGAAGTGGCACAGTTGTTTCCGGGTACGAACCAAAGAGCCCGCAGCGACAGCTATCTCGATGATTTTGAGGCCGCCCGGACCATCTTCGATTTAACCCGTCAGCCAACACGCTGGCGGCTGGGCACTACCCCACAGCAGTTCCCGCAGGGCTCATTCCAGAACCCGCTCGAATCGGCTTTTAATCGGGCTCGTATTTCGGTGTATTCCGTCGATCCAAGTTTGTACACGCCGGGTTCGCTGGGCGCGGTCTCCAATGTTGACCCCGACGATGCCAATGCGCACGTCTACGAGCGGTACTTCCTGCCAACGGATCTGTTTCCCGGTCGGTCGGCGCGGCCGGTGCAGTTGCCCGAAAGCATTCTGGACGTATCGTATTTTCCCAGCGAGCGGGGGATGTACAACTACAACCCCAACCTGACGGCAGCCGGTTTGCTCTCGAACCCAAGACGTAATTTTGGCGCGGTAACCCGTGCGATTGCGTCGGATATTGATTTCGATAACGCCAACGTTGAGAACGTTACGTTCTGGCTGATGGACCCCTTTGTGCAGGGGGAAGCCGGAAAAATTCGGGCGGGTACCGGCCCCGGTCAGATCTTTGACAATACCGGTCGTACGCAGGGCGGTAAGCTGGTGTTCAACCTGGGCGATATATCGGAAGATGTGATTAAAGACAGCCGGTACCAGTTCGAGAACGGTTTTAATAACGTAGACACGACAAACCGCCAGTTGGGTACGGAAACAACCGCCTGGGGACGCGCTCCCTTGCAGCAGTTTGTGACAAATGCGTTTCAGAGCGGTCTGCGCGACCAGCAGGATATTGGTCTGGATGGGTTGAGCAGTCGTCAGAACGCCGATCCGGCCGTGAGTGAACAGCAGTTTTTCCGGGATTACCTGAACACCATCCGGACGCGGGTAACTGATCCCGCAGCGTTGGCTGACATTGAGCAGGACCCCTCAAACGACGATTTCAGATTTTATCTGGGCGAAGAGGCTGATCAGCAGAAATACATTGTTGCGCGGTACAAGCGGTTCATGGGGATGGAGAATAACTCGCCTGAAAACGTATCGGCAAGCCAGTTCTTAACGCCAGCGTCAACGACCTTACCCGACATCGAGGATCTGAACATTGATAATACTATCAACGACAACGAAGCGTACTACGAGTACGAAATCGATCTTCAGCCCGGTAAGCTGGAAGTAGGGCAGCGGTATATTGTAGATAAGGTGTCGGTGCCGACCCCCGGTGCGCCCGGTGGAGTTGTTACGTGGTATCAGTTCCGGATTCCGGTTCGGGAGCCACTACGTAAAGTTGGGAGCATCAATGGGTTCAAGTCGATCCGGTTCATGCGGATGTACCTGACCGATTTTGCCGATCCGGTTGTCCTTCGTTTTGCTCAGCTTCAGATGGAGGCCAATCAGTATCGGAAGTATACCGGTGATCTGACCCAGCGCGGGTTGCAGGAAGTTCCCGAACCGTACGACGCTAACTTCACCGTGTCGACGGTCAATATCGAAGAAAACAGCGGAGCCGATCTAGCGACCCAGGGAGGCAGCAAGTACGTGTATCAGGTACCTCCGGGCTACGAGCGGGACCGCGATTTCACGCAGGTAAGTACCGTTCAGCTCAACGAGCAATCCATGCGGTTAAGCGTAACGAACCTGCGCGACGGCGATTCGCGGGGCGCTTTCCGAAATACGAATTTCGATCTTCAGTTCCGGAAGCAGCTGAAAATGTTCGTGCACATGCACAATCCGGACAACGAAAGTGGTCAGGTGTCGGCCTTCGTTCGCCTGGGTACCGATTATACCGACAACTATTACGAAATCGAAATACCCCGTCTGCGCGCTACACCCGAAGGAAATCGGACGGCTGAAGAAGTATGGCCGGTAGAGAATGAACTCGACCTTGCGCTTGAGGAACTGATCAATCTGAAAGCCGATCGGAACCGCAGCCTGAGCCGTCGAACATCGCTTCCTTTCTCTCAGGAGTCAGCCAATAGGCGATACATTCTGACGGTGGTCGGTAATCCCGATTTAAGTTCGGTGCAGTCGATTATGATTGGCGTTCGGAACCCTAAAATTTCGGGTGATGGCGAACGGGCAAAAACCTTCACCATCTGGGTGAATGAACTCCGGGCCAATGGCTATGACCAGCACGCCGGGATAGCCGCCATTGGTGCCCTGAACATGAAACTGGCCGATCTGGCTACGGTCACCGCTTCGGGCCGCATTACGACCTTCGGCTTCGGGGGGGTGCAAACAAAAATTGGCGAACGATCCCGCGAAACAACGTCTGAATTCGGGCTGTCGTCGGCCATTTCGGTGGATAAGTTTATGCCTGCCAATTGGGGACTGCGCATTCCGCTGTACGTAAACTACGATCACCGCAATGTCGATCCGCACTTCAATCCGCTTGATCCCGATACGCCACTCGAAACGTCGTTGTCGACCTTACCCGAAGGTCTTGAGCGCGACAACTACCGCCGACTGGTGCAGGACAACACTACCCGGCGCGGGTTCAACTTCTCGAATGTTCGGAAGGTTAAGGTGAATCCGAACGCGAAAGCGCACTTCTGGGATATCGAGAATTTCGCGTTTACGTACGCGTTCAACGACACCAAACGTACCAATATCCTAACCGACGAATACCTGCAGCAGCAGTACCGGGGCGGAATTGCTTATACCTACGCGGCTCAGCCCAAAGCGTTTGAACCGTTCCGCAATAAAGCTTCCTTCGAGGCTCCATATTTACGTTGGCTCAAAGACTTTAACCTGACGCTGCTGCC
Source organism: Spirosoma fluminis (assembly GCF_054778895.1). Lineage (NCBI taxonomy): Bacteria > Pseudomonadati > Bacteroidota > Cytophagia > Cytophagales > Cytophagaceae > Spirosoma > Spirosoma fluminis. The sequence goes on along the minus strand of NZ_BAAGZD010000003.1, from coordinate 336,081 downwards.
GTCGCTGGTGTCGATTCGTACGGACCTGGATCGGAGCTTCGTTAAAACCCAGCTTCGGAGTTCGGACCTGACCACCAACGGGATCATACCGCAGTTTGAAAAGTATTTTCTCTTTAACCGGTATTACGACCTGACCTGGAACCTGACGCGCAGCCTGGTGCTGACGTACCACGCGCAGTCAAATGCGGTCATTGATGAACCAGCGGGCGACATTAATACCAAGGCCAAACGGGATTCGATCGTCAATAGCCTGAAACACCTGGGACGGATCAAGAACTTCGTGCAGGACATCAAGGCTACGTACCGGCTGCCCCTCGACAAGATTCCGCTGCTCGACTGGATCGCTGCCGACGCTGTGTATGGGGTAGGCTATCAGTTTCAGGCGAATTCATTCGGCATTGCCGATACGCTTGGCGTGCCGTTTGGGAATGTACTACGTAACAACCGGGAGCGGGGCATAACGGGTCGTGTCGATCTGATCCGGCTGTACAACAAAATCCGGTACCTGCGCTTTGCGAACACACCCGCGCCCGTTCGGAAGAACTTCGCCCGGAACCCCGGCGATATTGAAGAGATTGAACGCGGAGAAAGTAAGGTGCTCAAAAACTTTACGCGGGCCTTGCTGACCGTTCGTGGGATCAACTTCTCGTATACCGTGCAGGAGTCTACGATTCTGCCGGGCTTCCTGCCAACGCCAAAATTCTTCGGACTCGATCAGAACAACGCGCCCGGACTCGGCTTCGTGCTGGGCAGTCAGGACCGCAGCATTCAGGAGCGGGCGGCCAGCAAAGGATGGCTAACGCCGAGTACCGTGCTGAACACGGCTTTCCAGCAAACCCTGTCGAAAAACTTTAATGCCCGAACGACGCTGGAGCCGTTCAAGGATTTTCGGATGCAGGTCGAGTGGCGCCTGACCCGTACGGATGCGTATCAGGAGTACTACCGGCCGGGAGCGCTGGGCGGTCCTTTCGAAACCCAGTCGCCGGTACGTAACGGGCAGTTCAGCATGTCGTTCTGGTCGTTCCGTACCGCCTTCATCGGATTGCGGGACAACAATACGTCGCCGATTTTCGACAAGTTCGAGAGTTACCGAAAATACTTTATCGAAAAGCTCACAGCGGCTAATCCGGAAAAGCGTGGGACGTACGACAACCGGTCACAGGATGTCCTGATTCCAGCCTTCTTTGCCGCTTATAGCGGTCAGCCAAAGGAAAAAGCGCAATTGTCGCCGTTCTACAATTTCCCGCTGCCAAACTGGCGGATTGATTACAACGGTTTATCGGGGCTTAACTTTATCCGGAACCGGTTCAGCGCGTTCACGCTTACGCACAGCTACACGTCGAACTACAGCGTCGGCAACTTCGTCTCGAACCTGGAATACGGGGCCGCTTACGTCAACCTGGCGGTGCAGGGATACCCTATGGCGGCTTCGGTGAATCAGCTTAATCAGTTTATTCCGGTATTTGCGATGAGTACCATCACGATGTCGGAGAAGTTTGCGCCGATGCTGGGGGTTCAGTTCCAGACTAAGAGCCGGATCAGCGGACGGCTGGAATACAACCAGAGCCGCGACGTAGCACTGAATCTGTCGAATGCGCAGGTAGCCGAACTGACCAACAAAGACTTGACGGCTTCAGTTGGCTTTACCCGGCAGAACGTTCGGATTCCATTCCGGATCAATGGCGCGTACAAACGGCTGAAAAATGATCTGACGTTCTCCTGCAACCTGACGTTACGTGATACCCGCGCGATTCAGCGGAAATTAGACGCCGAGCAGATCGTAACGGCCGGAAACGTCAACTTCCAGTTGCGTCCGCAGGTGAGCTATATCGTGAGCCGTCGTCTGAACTTCAACTTCTATTTCGACCGTACATTTAATGATCCACTCGTATCGAACTCGTTCCGGCGGGCTACTACGTCGGGTGGCGTTCAGGTGAAGTTCAACCTGGCTGAGTAAGTTCTCAATTCCCCACTAACATTCTTTTAGGTTCATGGTTGATTATGAGAAAGCTTTCCTGTAATCAACCATGAACTACAATCAATTAGGGAATACCGGCGTACTGGTGTCGGAGATCTGTCTGGGTACTATGACGTTTGGGGGCGAAGGCCATTGGAAAGCGATGGGAACCCTCCAGCAGGATGCCGTGAATGATATTGTGAAGACGGTAGTTGACAACGGCATCAACTTTATCGACACGGCAAACGTTTACTCGTTTGGTCAGTCGGAAACGCTGCTTGGGCAGTCGATAAAATTGTTGGGCTTGTCGCGGGAGGAACTGGTTATTGCCACCAAGGTAAGAGGCCGGATGGGAGCCGGCAAAAATCAGGTGGGCCTGGGCCGGTTGCAGATTATGCAGCAGCTGGACGACAGCCTGAAACGCCTGCAGCTGGACCACGTCGATCTGTACCAGATTCACGGGTTCGACGCCATTACGCCCCTCGAAGAAACCATGCGCGGGCTCGAAGACGCAGTACGTAGCGGCAAGGTTCGCTACATCGGCTGCTCGAATCTGGCGGCCTGGCAGGTGATGAAAGCCAACGGCATTGCCGATAAATATGGCTGGTCGAAGTTCATCTCAACGCAGAATTATTATTCCATCGCCGGTCGGGATCTGGAAAACGAACTTGTGCCTATGGTACAGGATCAGGGGATGGCCATTCTGCCCTGGAGTCCGCTGGCGGGTGGATTCCTGTCGGGCAAATACACCCGCGACAATAAACCCACCGATGACTCGCGTCGGCTGGCGTTCGATTTTCCGCCCGTTAACCAGGAAAAAGCCTACGACATTATTGATGCCATGCAGACGATAGCCGAAGCGCATGGCGTATCGGTGGCTCGTATTGCGCTAGCCTGGGTGCTGGCCAAGCCGGGCGTAACGAGCGTGATCATTGGCGCGAAAAATACCGATCAGCTGCTTGACAACATCAAAGCCGCTGAACTGAGCTTAACCACCGAGCAGCTCACTGAACTCGACGCCATCAGTGCTGCGCCTAAACCGTATCCGCAATGGATGATCGAACGCCAGGGAAATGATCGGCTCGCTCCCGCCAACTTCTCGCCAACTCCGCCAGCTGCGGTCCGGTAAGGGAACCGCTGCCGGAAGCGCTGGCGAGAATACTGCTTGCAAATCCGGTGGCGGGTACCGTATTTTGTAGATACAAACTAATTCCCCCACAATGAATTTTCCCGCAGAACTGAGTTATACGCAGGACCACGAGTGGATTCGACTGGACGAAGACGGTACCGCCGTTATTGGTATTACGGCCTTTGCTCAGCATGAGTTAGGCGACATTGTCTATATCGATGTAAATACCGTCGGTCAGTCGCTGGGCAAAGGCGATGTGTTCGGATCGGTAGAGGCCGTAAAAACGGTATCTGATCTGTTTCTGCCCATCGAAGGCGAAGTGCTGGAACTGAACGCGGCCATTGAGAAATCGCCTGAACTGCTCAACAGCGACCCCTACGGCGAAGGTTGGATCATTAAACTAAAGCCAGCCAATCCTGACGATAAGGATGGCCTGCTGACCGCCGACGCCTATCAGGATCTGGTGGGTGCCTGATGCATACCCGTCAATACTAATCAAGGCTCCGGTAGGGGCCTTTTTTTTAGAACTTCCTCATTCACGGCCTCTTTTTACTAGAAAAAGGGCAGTTATTTATGCAACTTCTGATCCGTTCCGCCCGTATTGTTGACAGCGCTTCGTCGTTCGACGGGCAAACAGGTGATATTTTTATAGAAAATGGTCTGATCCGCCAGATTGGCCAAAACCTGAGCGTTGACGAAGGGACTCGAATTCTGGACGTACCTAATCTGCACGTTTCGCCGGGCTGGGTCGACATGCGGGTTTCGGCCCAGGACCCCGGCTTCGAGCACAAGGAAGACCTAACCAGCGTTTGTCAGGCGGCCGCAGCCGGGGGCTTCACCGACATTGCCGTATTGCCCAATACTTCCCCAGTTATCGACGCTAAGGGCATGCTCGGCTACGTGCGCCGAATGGCCGAAGGACAGGCGGTACGTGTCCACGTGATTGCTGCCATTACCAGGAAAGCCGCTGGTGAAGACTTTACGGAGATGCTTGACCTGCACCAGGCCGGAGCGATTGCGTTTTCAGATGGTGCCCATCCCCTGCAAAACCCGGATCTGCTGCTTAAAACCTTACAGTACCTTCAGCCGATAAACGGGTTGTTGATGAACCGCCCCGAAGAAGCGCTGCTGACGCGGTTCGGCCAGATGCACGAGGGGGTTCAGAGCACACTGCTGGGACTGAAAGGCATGCCCGCGCTCGCCGAAGAACTGATGATTGAACGCGACCTTCGCCTGCTCGATTACGTATTGAGTAGTGGGCGAGAAGCAAAGGGTTCTGAGGATAAGAGCAGTGCGCCGTTACTATCGGCACTCCACTTTTCAACGATCTCGTCGGCTCGGTCGGTCGAGCTGATTCGTCAGGCCAAAGCAAAGGGGATGCCGGTCAGTTGCGACGTAGCGGCTCATCAGCTGGTGTTTGACGATTCGGCGCTGGCTGGCTTCGACACCAATCTGAAAGTAAACCCGCCCTTCCGCAGCTCCGACGACGTAGCGGCTCTCTGGACGGGGCTGGCCGACGGTACCATCGATGCCATTGTATCGGACCACTCTCCGCAGGATGCAGAAAGCAAAAACCTGGAGTTCGATCAGGCAGAGTTCGGCATTATTGGGCTCGAAACGGTGTTCGGCGCTGTAATGACCCACAACCGGGGTTTACCGCTGACACAAATTATCGATGCCCTAACGACTCGGCCCCGGCAGATTCTGCGCTTACCGGCCGTTCACATCGCCGAAGGGCAGCCCGTTAGTCTAACGCTGTTCGATCCGGCCGGAAGCTGGCATTACACGCGTACACAGTCAAAATCTGTCAATTCTCCCTTTTTAGGCCAGACACTCACTGGTCGCGTTGTTGGAACCGTGCATCAAGGGATGCTTACTCATACTTCATGAAAGCCATTATCGCTTATTTCAGCCACCCCCTGTTGAAGATCCCGCTGCTGGCCGGACTAGTTACAGGCCTGTTGTGCTTTGGTTATTTTCTGGCGTTATACGCCCTCGGCATACCCGCTTTAGGAAACATCCGGGTGCTTGACTATGGTATTCACGTCATCGTCATAATTGGTACAGTGTGGTATTACCGGAAAACGATTGGCCAGGGACACATGCACCTCTGGGAAGGCATCACCATCGGATACGTATTAAATACCGTAGCGGCTCTCATCACCGGCTGGCTTATTTATCTATTTGTGACCCAGATTGATCCGGGTGTGTTCACGGAGTACGTCGCCAACTCGAAGAAGTTACTTTTAGAAGGTAAGAAACAGATTGTCGATCAGTTTGGGCCGGAAACATTCCAGGACCAGTGGAGTAAGGTTAGCACCATGCAGCCCGGCGTTTTACTGCCCGATGAATTGACCAAAAAGACGGCGCTGGCCGTATTGCCCGTTCTGATTATATCGCTCATCTTTCGTAAGCAGGACTATAGTGTCTTAAACCCCTAACCAATTATGAATGATACAACGTCTACGGCCCGCGTTGCGCTTAAATGGGGACTGATCACCGGGCTTGGCCTGGTTGTTTATTCCGTCATACTGTACACCCTTGACCTGACGGCCATTCCCTGGCTGGGCGCCCTGATCTACGTACTGCTGATTGTGGGCCTGATACTGGGTATGCGCGAATACCGATCTGCAAATAGTGGATACATGAGTTACAGCGAGGGCCTGAGTATCGGCGCACTCCTGTCGGCAATTGCGGGCTTTTTATCGTCGGCGTTTTCTGTATTCTATACAACCATAATCGACCCCGGTTTTCAGGAGAGGCTGTATGACCAGATGCGCGAGCAGATGGAGGAGCAGGGCAAGCTGTCCGATGAAAAGATTGACAGCATGATGGAAATGACCCAGAAGTTCCAGGGCCCGGGCATCACGTTTTTCTTCGGTATATTCTGGTTTGTCCTGATCGGTGTAATCCTGTCCCTGATTATTGCTGCGGTTATGCGTAAAAACAAAAATAATCCGTTTGATTAGAACAGTCGTGCTGTTGGAAAGATGCTGCGCAGGCATTTACAGGCAGAGCTGCCCACGTACTAAACGACTTTGATTGATCTTACCTGACTACCGTGCTGGCTATCTTTCGCAAAGAAATCAATCAGTTCTTCTCGTCGCCCATTGCCTATATTATCATGGGCGTATTCCTGACGGCCATAGGGCTGCTGTTATGGGTATTTCCAGATACGAGTCTGCTCGAAAACGGGTACGCCGATATGGGCACGTTTTTTAACCTGACGCCCTACGTCATGCTCTTTTTAGTGCCTGCCATTACCATGCGTTCGATTGCCGACGAGGTTCGGTCGGGTACGCTCGAATGGTTGTTGACAAAGCCCGTCAGTCGGTGGGGCGTAGTGGCTGGTAAATTTCTGGCGAGCTGGCTGCTGGTAGCGCTGACGCTGCTGCCTACGCTGGTCTATTACGTTACCCTGTATCAACTCGGCGCTCCGGCTGGTAATATCGATTCGGCGGGCGTTTTTGGTTCGTACATAGGCTTGGTATTGCTCGGCGGGGTGTTTGTCGCCATTGGCTTGTGGGCGTCGTCGCTCAACGACAACCAGGTGGTTGCCTTTGTTCTGGGCGTATTTTTCTGTTTTCTGTTTTACGTCGGGTTAAGTGCACTGGCGGGCCTATTTGGGGCAAGCGACGTCGGCTATTACGTATCATATCTGGCTCTGGACGAACAGTACCGTGCCTTAGGGCGGGGGCTGGTCGATTCGCGGAATGTCGTCTATCTGCTTAGCCTGATGGTTCTCTTTATCCTCTTGACTGCTAACCGGCTCAGGCCATGAATACCCGTCTCATTAACAAAACAAAACTGGTTTACTACCTGGCCGTAGGCTGGACAATCGTTCTCTTCATCGGCTGTTCGCTGCCGGGCAACGATTTGCCTGATCTATCGTCGAACCGCGACAAGTGGGTGCATATTGCCATATTTTTGCCATTTGGCCTGCTCTGGCGTCTGGCGGGTCGGCCGGTTGCCTGGGTGTTTATTACCGGGGCGCTTTATGGCTTACTGATCGAAATCTGGCAGGGCGTCATGCCGATTGGCCGCTCCTGCGATTTGCTCGATGCCCTGGCCGATGCAGTCGGAACCGTCGTTGGTATTGGGCTGGCGTGGGCGGTAGCCAAATCTATAAAAAGCTAGGGTCGTTACGTTAGCAGATCGCTCAACTACGTACCAACCCTGTTGATATAGAACAAACAACCATCCCTTGTTTATACGTCGTAGGTGAAGGCCTTTCGGAGAACTTCCAGACTCTTGGGAACGGCTACATTAGGATCTTCTTTGCCCTCGAACTCCAGTGACACAAACCCCTTGTAATTCGCTTTCTGGAATATTTTGCCGATTCGCGGGTAATCCATCTCCTTATCATAAAACGTGCCCCCGCCGTAATACGTTTTCGCCTGAACAATGGTGGCATAAGGCGCCAGTCTTTCGAGTCCTGCGTACGGTTCTCCGACAAAGTTGCCCGTGTCTACGTTCAACCCCATAGCTGGTGAACTCTTCAGCGCATCATAGATTCTGAGCAGATAATCGGTGTTGGAAGACAAGCCCCAGTGGTTTTCCAAAGCTAGTATTACGCCCGCCTTTTCCGCGTAGGCCAGGCATTCGCCCATTCCTTCGATAACCCACTTAATACCATCTTCATCGGTATAACCAGAAATGGGCGGTTCGACTCCTGTCTGGTAATAGTCTGTTTTTATTTTGTTTTTCACTGTGCCCCAGCTTCCGGTGTTCATTCGAACGCAGGGAATACCCATCTGAGTAGCAATATTTATGCATTTGAATGTATGGTTAATATCCGCTTTCCGTTTAGCCGCATCCGGCTGAAGAAAATTCTGGTGGATTGACAGTAGAGGAATGGCGAGTCCACTATCAAAAGCCATTCGCTTCAGTTTATTTTGATACGCGATTGACTCGTCTGCCATTTGTCTGTGCAATACTTCAACGCCGTCGAACCCCAGCCGGGCGGCTTCTTCGATAACTTTTTCGATGGGAAACTTCTGGGGCGTAAAATGCCAGTAGGAATAGCTGGAAACACTGATCGGAATCCGGCGGGTTGCTGTTGTTACCGGTCTGACTTCGACTTTCGGAGATGGCTCCAATAGGAAAGCGGTTCCCAGTAAAGAAGATTTTTTGAGCCATTCCCTTCTTGAATTCTTATCATAATTTAGCATGAACAGTAGGTAGTTAAGGGTTAATGTAAAGAGACTCAAGCTACTTAAACTTCAGATAAATTTGATGCGATCACGCAAATTTTGAATAAAGCAATCGCGGTGTAGCTGCGTAATAAGGCAGGATGGCAGACTTAAGAGGAAAATAGAGGGGTTACACAATTTATCAATCCCTACTGTTTCTTAAAACAGGATAGATGGAATGGATCAAACAAACTACTTTAGCCGCTGTTTTCAACCTTTTTTGGTATTTCGTTTATAGCAAAGAATTTACGTAACTGTTTGGGGAACATAATGTGATCGTTTATCCAGACCTTTCAGTGCGTATAACCGTTCAGATGAGCTTCCCCAAAACCAAAAAAAGGGCTGTAGGCTAAATGTAATGGCTAACTGAAGGAGGTTTAGAAAAAAATCGCCAATTTGACTGCTCAAACCATTGATTGTTATGCACATTGGATTTATTGGCTTAGGCAAGATGGGATTCAATCTTGTCAGTAACTTAGTCCGTCATGGTCACACTGTTGTCGGCTACGACATCAATGAGACATTAGTCGAGGCCATCAAAACAGAAGGCGCACAGGGCGTCACCTCCCTGGAGGACCTCTACAATGCCTTACCCGAAAAGCGTGTTTTATGGCTGATGATTCCGGCGGGGCCGCTTGTTGATAACGTAATTGAACAACTTCTGCCCATCATGCAGGCAGGAGACGTAGTGATTGACGGTGGTAACTCGCATTACCAGGATTCAGTACGTCGCCATACGTACCTGAAAGAGAAGGGAATCGGTTTTCTGGATTGCGGTACCAGTGGGGGCATTAGTGGGGCGCTCAACGGTGCCTGCACGATGGTAGGCGGAGATGCGGACGTAATCGAGCCGTTACACGGTGTATTCCGGGATATTTCGGTTGAAGATGGCTACCTCTATACCGGTCCTGCGGGTAGCGGCCACTTCACGAAGATGGTGCACAACGGTATTGAGTATGGTATGATGCAGTCCATCGCCGAGGGATTTGAAGTACTGCAGAAAAGTCAGTTTCCGCTCGACTTTGCGGCCGTTGCCAAGATGTGGGGGCACGGGTCGGTGATTCGGGGCTGGTTAATGGAGCTAGCCGAAAACGCCTTCCGGAAAGACGCTAAGCTGGACGAAATCAAAGGGCGGATGTTCTCGTCGGGCGAGGGCAAATGGACGCTCGAAACGGCGCTCGACCTTGGTGTACCAACGCCCGTTATTGCGCTTTCGCTGATCATGCGCTACCGGTCTTTGCAGGACGACACCTTCACGGGGAAAGTGGTTGCTGCACTTCGGAATGAGTTCGGCGGGCACGCGGTTGAGAAAAAATAATTTAATTGCATCAAGGTTTCATTCAATCTTCTTATCTTTTCATCGTTCTTTAGAAGGAGAAGGGTTTAGGCAGTTTCGATTGTCCTCCATAGCGCAATCGAAACAGTCTGAACCCTTCTCTATGTTTGTCGTAAACCGTATCCGCTTGCATGAAAGTATTAGGCACTATTCAAGACCCTATTTTTCGGGAAAAACGCTACAACAGGATCGAGCAGTTTTTTTTACGCTACATCAAGGATGAGCGGGATCTGCCGTTTGTGTTTCTCACAATTCGTATCAGTCTAGTGTTGATTCCGCTGAGTGTACTCTTGTTCATGCCGTTTGTGACGGGTTGGGTCTGGTGGACAGTAGCTGCCGTTCATTTTTACGTCAGCAATTTTGTTTTTAAAGGGCCTTTCGGTTTAATGCTGCACTGCACCAGCCACCGGCCATTTTTTAAACCGGAATACGGCTGGATGAATAATTTCCTTCCCTGGATTGTTGCGCCGTTTTTTGGACACACGCCCGAAACGTACTATAGCCATCATATTGGCATGCACCATCCGGAAAACAATCTGGAGGATGACGAGAGCAGCACAATGGCTTACCAACGGGACAGCTTCCGGAGCTTCCTGGCTTATTTCGGGCAGTTTTTCGTCAGAGGTGTTCATGACCTGCTTACCTATCTGCGCTGGAAAAAACGGCCGAAGCTCGCTAAACGTGCCCTAATTGGTGAGATCTCATTTGGGATTATCTGCCTGGGATTATTAGTTGTGAACTGGCCTGCTACGGTGCTGGTATTTCTGCTGCCCTTATTTATTTACCGCTTCATTGCCATGCTGGGCAACTGGACGCAGCACGCCTTTGTGGACTTCGAAGATCCGGGTAATGCGTACAAGAACAGCATTACGTGCATTAACGTCAAGTACAACAAAAAATGCTGGAACGATGGCTATCACATTAGTCACCACGTTCGCCCAGCGATGCACTGGACCGAACACCCCGTCTTTTTCCAGAAGACACTCGACAAGTACGCGCAGAATCAGGCCATCATATTCGACGGGCTGGACTTCTTGCAGGTGTTTTTCCTGCTGATGCGCGGCCGGTACGATAAACTGGCGCATAACATGGTCAACGTGAACGGTACGTTCGCCGATGAGGCCGATGCCATTGCCTTGCTGCGTCGGCGCACCCAACGTATTGTCGTCGCGCAACAGGCCGAACTGGTTTAATACGTAGTGAATTGATCGCTGATCAGTTATAGGCTCCGTCTACGCGGCCCTCAATAATTCGCTGCACTTCGGTTGGTACGTTCGACAGAAAGTCGAAGCCCGTTAACTGTTCAATCGCATCAACGCTGGTCAGATAAGCCCGCCAGGGTTTGTCGGCTGCGGATTGATTGTTGGGAATCATAACGGCAAGAACACGCGTGTTCGTCGATACCCGTGCGGCATCGTTCGAACCCGTTGGCAGCACAACAATAACTTTCCAGAGCGTGGCCGGAACGGTCAATTTCCCATTGGCCAGCGACTCCGTATAACTGTTCTGTCCAGTGCCTCCCGTTCCAGCAGTACCGGCAATTACGTATACTTCATTACCGCCTGTAGTTAGCTGGCGTTCGTAATCTTCCAGATTTTTCCAGACTTCCCGGTTGTGACGCGGAGCTTGTGGCACGATGTTGGTTAGGAGGAAGGTGGTAGCATTGTCTTCGGGTGAGCCGTCGCGGTCGTCGGAAGGGCACAGGTGACCCCGGTCAAAGCCGGTATTCGTGTAATCGGACGTCCGAACGGCGTACCAGCCGCTGGGCAGGGTAGGGTCAGGGCGAAAGTCGTTGGTTCGTCGGCTGTCACCTTTCCAGGCCGGGCTCAAATGCCAGCTTACCCAGTTTGCGATGCCCCGCTGGCGGTTGTAAGATAGAGCAAAGGTCGATTTTGTGAGCAGGTAATTAGCCGGGTCACCGACTGATGCACCACTTGGGTTGCCGAGCGCCAGATTGTCGTCGCGCGTTGGCTCGGTTGATCCCGTGCCTGCTGTTTTGGGCGTAGCAACGGGAGAGCAACTCTGGATCAGTAACCCGATGCTTACAGAAAACGCAATAGTTTTGATTCGATGACCGATATGAATTGATTTTACTGACATTCTTACGGAACTTTACAACAAGTAAACAAACCAATACCTACTTTGTCTACCAAGATAGTGAGTAGCTGCAACATTGACCTAAAATAAACAGAGTTCTCCGCTGTCATGGCCAAAAAAAAGCAACCAACCGGTCCCGGCCCAGAAAAACCTCGCCCGGTGGCCCCTAACCCTGCTTTGTCATCACCTGCTTCTTCCCGTATTAGTTCAGCCCGTTCTGCTGAAGCCGTTCTGCGCCCACCCACGCGCCCAACGGCCGCAAAATCAGCCGATACTACCTCTTCGCCCGATTTGCCGATCGATGAACGGACGGTGTTGTGGTGGCCACCGGTGTTGCTGGCCCTTCTGGGAGCGTTGCTGTATGTCAATACGTTCGGCCATCAGTACGCCCTGGACGATATTGCGGCAATCGGGCAGAATTTGTTCGTGAAAAAAGGCATCGCGGGTATTCCCGATCTGCTACGAACCGAATTCTGGCATTTTAGTAATATTTCGCTGGGGTATTACCGGCCTTTATCGCTGATTACGTTCGCTTTAGAGCAGGAGTATTTTAAGGACAATCCGAACATCAGCCACATGATTAACGCTGGTTTGTATGGGCTGACCGGGCTGGTAACGGGTATCCTGTTGCAGAAATGGCTGCCGAATCAAATTATCCTGGCCCTACTGATTGGCGTTGTGTTTATGGCGCATCCACTCCATACGGAGATTGTCGCCAATATTAAAGGACGGGATGAGATTTTGAGTTTTCTGTTTATCGCGCTGATGCTGTTAACGTATTGGCGCTATCTGGAAACGAAGCAGTGGGCCTGGATTGTGGCCGCCTGCGTTTCGCTTTATCTGGCGTTCCTGTCCAAAGAATCCTCAATTGTTAGCTTAGCCCTGATTCCGGCTATGCAGTACTGGTTCGCCCGCCGGAACCTGTGGCAGTCGCTCATTAGTCTGTGGCCGTTCCTGATCGTGGCTGCCCTTTTCTTCTATCAGAAAAAGGTGATGATCGGTACGCTTAGCGGTAATCCACCCGTTGACTGGGCGAACTATCCGTACGCGATCGAGAAAACGCAGAAGTCGACGATGTTCAAATTTTTCGAGTACTATCTGCGCCTGCTGATTTTACCCCATCCGCTCGTCTATGACTATTCCTACAACGTGATTCCGTCGGGCAGTAAAGGGGATTTGTTGACATGGGCTGGCTTCTTTACGATCGTGGCTATGTTATGGCTTACCTGGAAAGGCTTCGTGAAACGCACATTATGGGGCTTTGGTCTGTTCTGGTTCTTTGTAACGATGACACCGGGCTTAGGCTTTATCTGGCTGCGGGGCGGTATTCTGGCCGAACGCTTTACGTATGCGGCAGTAATGGGCTTTGCGTTCGTCTTAATCTGGGCGTTACATAAATTGCTGGTTCGCAACCCGGAAGATGGCAGTAAGCCGCTGCTGGTTCGGTATGGGGCGCTGCTGGCCCTGATGGCCGTTATTACCGGGCTGTACTCGTTCAAGACAGTGGAGCGGAACCGCGATTGGGAAAACAACTTCATTCTGTTCAACTCCGCTTTACCTTACGCGCCAAACAGTTGTCAGGTTCAGCGGCACGTAGCCAACGAGTGGATTGAAAAGGGGCTGAAAGATCGGGCGAAAGCCGATTCGATTGCCAGCGTTACCAATGCAATTAAGCCGAAGCCGTCGATCGAGCAGATCAAGAAAGCCCAGGTGCTGATTGATACGAACATTGCTCATGCCAATAAACACGGCCGCTGGGCGCTTGATCACTTGCAGGAGTCGACGCGAATCTATCCAAACTTCGGCGAAGCGTACTTCTCCATGGCGTACGTCTTCCAAAAAATCATACCAAACGTAGACTCGGCTAAGCATTATTACAAGCAAACCATCCGGGCGGCTTCGGCGTATGCGCCGGCTTACAATAACCTTGGCGTTATCTATCAGGGAGAAGGCTTTACGCAGAATAACCGGCAGAAACTTGAGCTTGCGTCGTATTACTACAATCAGTCGATGATTGTGAATCCGGCGTATCAGGATGGACGTAATAATCACGCGAATCTGCTGAAGGCTACGGGGCTTGACGTCAGAACCCTGCCTGACTCGATTATCAAAAAATACTAAGCCAACCGTTTAGTTAAAACCCCCGCTCTCAGCGCTGAGAGCGGGGGTTTTGTTTTTGAGACTAGATTCGTACCTGCCGAAAGAATGGCGCTAACTGGTTTGTAGCAACAAGCGTAATGCGTCTTTATTCGCTTCCGACTCAAAAATAGCGCGCACCGGAATCGAGAAGTCGGGCAGGGTTAAGGACTTGATTGTGTCGTTAAGGTGAAAATTGCCAACGGCGTCGAAGGCCATAAACTCTTCATCTAATCGGAACTGCTCAACGGTTTGACGAGTAGGGTCAACTAGCCAATATTCCCGAACGCCATGAGCTGCGTAATCCTCATATTTAATTCCCCGGTCGCGTTTAGCGGTCGCTTTCGATAGAATCTCGATCACCAAATCGGGAGCCGGGTGCTGCATGGTGTCATCAGTAAATGTATCGGCCACTTCCTTCCGCCAGTAACAAATATCCGGTTCGTAATCATTACGAGTAAGCGTAACCATCGCTTTTTCAATGTCAACTTCACCCAAATCACGAGCATCAACATACTCCAGAAGCAAACGGAACAGGCGTTTACTCGCCCGCAGATGACGACGTTTGACGGGCGAGTGCATTATGACTTCGCCATTGATAAATTCGGCTTTTACGTCATCCGAAAGCCACTCATAGAACTCCTGACGACGCTTTTTCTCGTCGTCAAGCATGGCTTGTACACGGTTGATGATCAGTTGAGCATCGGGTGCGTCGAAGAGTTCGGCAATTAATTCGTCGGCCATGAAGCGGGTTCGTTTACGAGTGAATATACGAAAATTCGTGTTACGCCGAACCCATTAACTTCCTCAGAATCTTCTGGGCTGCGATCGAAATGACGGTGCCAGGCCCAAAAATGCCTTTCACGCCAGCATCGTACAGGTATTGATAATCCTGAGCCGGAATGACGCCACCCGCAATAACCATAATGTCGTCGCGACCGATGGCCTTTAGTTCGTTGATCAGTTGGGGTACCAGCGTTTTATGGCCAGCCGCTAAACTGGATACGCCAACGATATGTACGTCGTTTTCGGCGGCCTGACGTGCTACTTCGGCTGGCGTCTGAAACAAGGGGCCCATGTCGACGTCGAAGCCCAGATCCGCGAAACTGGTAGCAATAACTTTAGCGCCCCGGTCATGACCATCCTGTCCCATTTTAGCCACCAGAATGCGAGGGCGACGACCGTCCAGCTCCGCAAACTGATCGCTCAGTTCGCGCGCCAGCCGGAAGTTCTCATCATCGGAAACCTCCGCCGAATAAATACCCGATACGGCTCGGATTGTCGCTTTATGACGACCGAATGCGTTTTCCATAGCGTCAGAAATTTCGCCTAACGTAGCCCGGTGGCGAGCCGCTTCGACGGCCAGAGCCAACAGGTTACCTTCCCCGGTTTGAGCACACGTAGTAATGGCCGCCAAGGCACTCTGGACCTGCTCGTTGTTACGTGTCGATTTGATTTGCTGGAGCCGCCGGATCTGGGTTTCGCGAACGGCCTGATTATCGATATTGAGCAGTTCAATCGTGGTTTCCGAGGTTGGCCGGTAGCGATTTACGCCGACGATTACGTCCTTACCACCGTCGATCCGGGCTTGCTTCCGGGCGGCTGCCTCTTCAATACGTAGTTTCGGGAGGCCTGTTTCGATGGCTTTCGTCATGCCGCCCAATTTTTCTACTTCTTCGATTAGCGCCCAGGCTTTTTCGGCGAGTTCTTTGGTTAGGTATTCAACGTAATACGAGCCGCCCCACGGATCGACCGCCCGCGTTACGTCGGTTTCGTGCTGCAGATACAGTTGCGTATTCCGGGCGATGCGCGCCGAAAAATCGGTTGGTAGCGCAATGGCTTCATCCAGCGAATTGGTGTGTAAGCTTTGGGCTCCACCCAGCACTGCGGCTAGCGCTTCGATGGTCGTGCGCGCTACGTTATTGAACGGGTCCTGCTCGGTAAGGCTGTAGCCCGACGTTTGACAGTGCGTACGTAAGGCCAGGGATTTCGCATTCCTGGGATTGAACTGCTTCACAATCTTGGCCCATAACAATCGACCGGCCCGTAGCTTGGCAATCTCCATGAAGTGATTCATGCCAATGCCCCAGAAGAATGACAGGCGTGGGGCGAAGGCGTCGATGCTCATGCCCGCCCGTAACCCTGTTCGAATGTATTCCAGTCCGTCAGCCAGCGTATACGCCAATTCAAGCTGCGCCGGAGCCCCCGCTTCGTGCATGTGGTAGCCACTGATGCTGATGGAATTGAACTTCGGCATGTGACGACTCGTATAGGCGAATATGTCGCCGACGATGCGCATGGAGGGTTCAGGCGGATAGATGTACGTATTCCGTACCATGAACTCTTTCAGGATGTCATTCTGGATGGTACCCGAAAGCTTTTCGGGCGTAACGCCCTGCTCTTCGGCCGCTACGATGAAAAAGGCCATAATCGGCAGTACGGCCCCGTTCATGGTCATCGACACCGACATTTGATCGAGTGGAATCTGATCGAACAAAATCTTCATGTCGTCGACCGAGTCGATGGCTACACCCGCTTTGCCTACGTCGCCGACAACCCGTGGGTGGTCGGAGTCATAACCCCGGTGTGTAGCTAAGTCAAAGGCAATCGACAAGCCTTTCTGCCCGGCCGCGAGGTTACGCCGATAAAACGCATTCGATTCTTCAGCGGTCGAAAAGCCTGCGTACTGCCGAATGGTCCAGGGTTGGCGAACGTACATGCTGGCGTAAGGACCCCGCAGATAAGGAGGAATGCCGGCCGCATAGTTCAGGTGTTCGGCCGCTTGTAGGTCGACTTTTGTAAAACGCGGCTTTACTTTAATACCCTCGGCGGTAGTAAATGATTTTGACTGGGTCGGTTGATCCGTGTCCGCTGCCGGAATTGATTTATTGATGAAGTCGGGTCTCATAGTCTTACTCTAGTTCCGCTTTACTCAAACGATTCACCTAATCGACGGTCTGGAAGACCAGTCTTCGATTGGCTACGGCCTTTCGGGTGCGTTGCCGGGCGATTGCCTTCATCGAACCGGAACTTATTGACGCCGACAAGCACCTTGCCGGTTTCAACGGCCTGAATCTTGGCCCGATATGATTTGTCAATTTCGCCGGGAATGAACCCGTTTTCCATTGCTTTCGTATAGCCGCCCTGCTTCTCTACATCAAGAAACAACGTCCAGGCAGCCGTAATAAGCTGACTCGTCAGGGTTTCGATGTAATACGAACCGGCCGCTGGGTCCGCTACCTTACCCAGATAACTTTCTTCGGCCAACAGCAAGGACACGTTCCGGGCAATACGTTCTGAAAAGTTGCTTTCCAGTTCGTCAGTAGCATGACCGAGTACCGTGTCGTACGGATGAATGGTAAGTACATCACAACCGCCCATGACCGCTGCCATCGCTTCGGTCGTGGCCCGAAGCAAATTGGTATAAGGTGTTGCGGTCGCGTCATAAAACGTTGACGTTTGCGCGTGAACGGTCACTGATACGGTTGATGTACCATAAGCTCCAATAAACCGCTGCCAGAGTACCCGTAGAGCCCGTAGCTTGGCAATCTCCATAAAGTAACTGGTGCCGACCGAAACGGAAATAAGCGTTTTCGGTGCTAACTCCTCGGCGGTCAGTCCTGCCTCCGTCAATTGATCATACGCATCGGATAGCCGGGCGAAGGTAAACGCTAACTCCTGGGTGGCTGTTGCTCCGGCATTGTGAAACGGGTGACTGTTCACACAAACCGTTCGGAACTGAGGTGAACCCGCCAGTTGGCGCGTGATCTGGGCCGTATCAGCGCTTACATCCGTTAACAAACCGCCTTTGAGCTGATACGGAGCCACCGTTTGCAGCGCCTGTACAAAGTCGACTTCGGCACTTGCCAGTCGAAAATAAACCGGCGTATCGCTGAGCTTAATTCCGTCCAGTAGCCGATTTACATCGACCTGCAGCGGCAGATCGAGAACAAGTGCGTCGGCTCCGCTGGTTAGCGCAGACCGAAAGGATGCGTTGTCCAGTTTTTCGTTGGTAATGCGCCGTTCGGGCGCGTTGAGCCATCCGGGTGCGGCTTTCTGAGCGGTTTGAATGTCGGCGAGCGGCAGAGTCGTCAGGTCATCAGCTGTGTAGTAGGGTTCGACCCCAAAACCTTCCGGCGATGACCATCGCAGACTCTCGTAGGCATGTTCGTCTTTTAACTCAGCCCGGACCTGGGCTAACCAGGCAAATCGATCAACGGGCGAAAATATGTTCTTAAAAAGCGGCTCCATCCTGCGGGTGTCTCAATGTCTAGTAAATGTACTACTTTCTCTTTTTTTAGGCAAAGTGGCGTCTGTAACGGCCTATGACCCAATGCGATTGCATTATTCAAAGGGATTAGGCAGCTGCCTTGGCGTTTTGTCCGAATCCTGTAATTTTAACAGGTTAAACGTTAAATGCAGGGAGAAGAACTAAAAAACGAAGGCTATAGCTGTGGCTTGGGCCGGATAATTAGCTACATTTGTCTCCCTTTTTTTGGACGTTACTCACCGTAATCAGAAAGTATAATTGTGAATGGAACGACCCCGCCAGGCATGCAACGCGAAGTAACAACGGTATGGAACCGCTGTCTGAACGTGATTCGGGATATTGTACCCGAACAAAGCTTCAAGACATGGTTTGAGCCGATTGTTCCCCTTCGGCTGAACGGGAGCGTACTGACCATTCAGGTACCGAGCGAGTTCTTCTACGAATGGCTCGAAGAAAACTTCGTACATGCCCTCCGCAAAGCCCTCGATACAGCCATTGGCCGCGACGGACAACTGGAGTATTCAATCATTGTTGATAAAGGGAACGAGCAGAACCGGCCCCTGACGGTCAATGTCCCGACCACAAAAAGTCCCCAGACAGCCAAACCGGATAATGTTAATCCGGATATTCTGAAAAGTCCGTTCCAGCTTAAAGATCTGGATTCGCTTACGCTGGATTCGTACCTCAATCCGACGTACACGTTCGATAACTACGTAGAGGGGGATTGCAACCGGCTGGCCCGGTCGGCGGGTTACGCCGTCGCCGAACGACCGGGCGTTACGTCGTTTAACCCGTTGATGATTTATGGGGGAGTAGGGTTGGGCAAAACGCACCTGGTGCAGGCCATCGGGAATTACATCAAGAATAACAACCAGAACAAATTTGTTCTCTACGTTACGTCGGAGAAGTTTACCAACCAGTTTCTGAATGCAATCCGGACGGACGGTATTCGCGACTTCACGAGCTTCTACATGCAGGTAGACGTACTGGTAATTGACGATGTGCAGTTCCTACAGAAAAAAGAGAAGACGCAGGAGATTTTCTTCCACATCTTCAACCACCTGCACCAGTCGGGTAAGCAGATCATCATGACATCTGACCGGGCCCCACGCGCGCTCGATGGACTCGAAGATCGGTTGTTATCGCGCTTTAAATGGGGATTATCGGCCGACCTGCAAACGCCTGATCTTGAAACGCGTATTGCTATTATTCAGAAGAAACTTCAGGCCGAAGGCATTTACATCGAAGATAACGTCATTGAATACCTCGCGCACAGTATCAATACGAATGTTCGGGAACTGGAAGGGGTGATTGTATCGCTGATGGCGCAGGCATCGCTGAACCGCCGGGATATTGACCTGGAGTTGGCCAAGCAGACGCTCCGTAACATCGTCGTCGATTCGGAGCGGGAGGTAACCATCGACTCGGTGCAGGAAGCCGTTGCTTCTTTTTATAATGTCACCATCGCTGATCTGAAAGCCAAGAGCCGCAAGCGCGAACTGGTGCATCCCCGGCAGGTGGCGATGTATCTGGCTAAAGAGAAAACTGACCTGTCGCTGAAGTCGATTGGGTATCATTTCGGCGGTCGCGATCACAGTACGGTTATCCACGCCGTGCAGACCATTAGCGACCTGGTCGCCAAACACGCTGAGACGCGCGATATTATCGAGAAGTTGAAAGCCCAGTTTAAATAAGCTGACTATGGTGGACAGCGATGCGTCTATGGTATCCGTTACGTCCACGAGTGCTACGTTCCCTAATCCGGCTGGTGCGATCAGGTTGCTGACTCGGGCCGAGATCAACACCACAGCCTGGGATGCCTGTGTAGGGGCTTCTGCTGAGTGTATCGTTTATGGGTACTCGTGGTATTTAGACGCTGTGCTGCCTAAGCCGGAGTGGCAATGGGTTGGGCTCGTTATAGACAGCCCTTCCGATGGGTACGAGGCCGTGATGCCCCTGCCGTTACGTCGGAAATCGGTGGCGGGTATATGTTATGCCTGGGTGATTCATCAGCCGTTCTTCTGTCAGTTTCTTACTGTATTTCGACGTACGGGTTCCATTAATCCGACTTTGTTTTTAGAAGTCGCCTACGAGCATTTCCGATATGCGTCCAGTTTCCATTGCCAGATAAAATTGGCTGCGTTCACCGGCTCGCTGACGAAGCAGGTTTTATCAACGCACGTCCTGGATTTGTCGGTTGGATACACATCAATTTATGAGCACTATACATCGGACCGGCGACGAAATCTTCGTCTGGCCCAGGCGCTGGATTGGGCAATCGTAGACTCAACCGATTCGCTGCCGCTGCTTACTCTGTTCCGCGATAACCACGCGGAGGGAATACCGGGTGGAGTGAACCGGCAGGCCTATAGAATTCTGGAGAAGCTGATTGGCGAGCTAACGAAGCGTGGCCTGGCAAGTCTTCAATATGCGGTGAGTAACGGGCAGATTGAAGCGGGGGCGTTGTTCGTGCGGGAAGGAAACCGGTTAATCTACCTCTTTAACGCTGCGTCCGAAATCGGCCGACGGGGCAACGCACGGACCGTATTGATCAATCAGCAGATTCAGCACTATGCCGGTCAACCGTTACTATTGGATTTCGAGAGTCCCGAGAAGCCTTCAGTTCGACTATTTTATAAAAGCTTTGGTGCAGTGGAAGCCCCGTTCTGGGCGCTGTGCTGGAACCGGCTGAGTACAATAGAGCGACTGGCCGTTGGCCTGAAAAACAAAATAGCCCGGCGTTGACGCCGGGCTCTGTTTAAAAATAACGCAACGGTTGTTTCAGCCCCTGATTCATGCGAAGGTCCATCACCATGGAGCCGACCCACAAATCAACTTCAACCTTAACAGGGATTTTGTTGATATCGTCTGATACGAAGATGCGGATGGATTCCTCATCTTTAAACAGCTTGTTTTGCGGTAGGACCGGATTAAGCCGAAGCACATTGATTTTTCCCTGTCTGGTTTTGATCACCGATTTGCCCCGGTAACGAACCTTCATGTTATATATCGTATTATCGTAGAAGGCTGGGACTTCGAGGACTTGTCCGCTGCTCAGGTTGTTAAAATCGATGGTGCGCAGGAAATAATAGCCACTGATAAAATCATGCACGTTGTCGGGCACTTTAAACACGTCCTTTTCAGTACGCTCTTCGGCTTTAACCGTATTGGCCGCGTGATTGAACGTAATGTTTTCTTCTTTCCGGTAGTTATTCTCCTGGAGGTTACTGTAAAATTTCTGCGGTAAGATCGCCGAGGTATCGATGTACGACCGCCAGGTATCGCGAATGCGCGTTACCAGGTCGAAGGCACCAACCGTACGGCCATCTACGTTGACGCGGTAGCAGGGGCGGTCGTTTACTTTATACAACGTCGGACTCACATCGACAATGGCTTCTGCAGCGTTCAGAAATCCATAGTGAACGCGGTACTCCAGGTGCTCACCGGGGCCGAAGCTGTTGTTTACCACGCGCCGGTACGTGTTCAGGGTAGTAAAGCCGGTACCCAGAACAGCTATAACGCTAAGACCAATCAGATACTTCTTCATACGAACAACCGCCCACAATGGGCATCGTTTATAAAGATGGATATGTTTCTTTTAAATACGTTAAATAACGTTTAAAATCGCTCCTAAACCGACTCTCAAACTCCTGCCGAAACCGGTTCTGCTGCTTCCGGTAGGTTAAATACCCAATAAAGTACGCATTGTTGGGTAAGTTTCGTTTATCTAAACGTCGTTTTGTTAGTAAGCGTTTGCCTGATCTGTCACGTTCGTCGGTAATCGTATCCGATGACGTAACAATCTGGCGGATCGTTTGCCACTTGAGCGTATCTTTGACTGCCGCAGGCGTTTGAGGTTTAAACGATCGATACAAACTATCCAGCGTTTGAGTACCTCGCAGGATGTGGTCGTCATACCGTTCATAAAACGCCTTTGCGGCCAGGTAGTTTCGATACGGTTCGGACTTAGGGCCGTACTTAGCCTCCATAAACCGCAGCGCACCGTACTCACCGACAAAATCAGCCAGGTTTTCGTTGTATTCCAAGTTATCCTTCACAAACAGTGTGCCGTGGGTTAACTCATGAATAATTAATTCAGCCAGGCTGCCTTCCGTTCGACCCAGCATGTTCGACAGGATGGGTTCTTTGAAAAATCCTAACGTCGAATATGCGGCTACCTCATTAATCCGCGTATCATACCCCTGCTGCTGCAACAGGCTATCCGCTTCCATAAGCCGGTTGTAATCGAAAAAACCTTTATACGAAAACGTACCTAGTATCGGAAAGCTGTATTCAACGGGTACGAGCCTATATTTCTCTGAGCCAATCAGCATCCACATCAGCGGCTTGCCTTGTAAATCATAAAACGACTCGTAACTACCCGATGGATTAAGCTCCAGCGAATCAATAGCAAAACGCTTGATTTCGCGGATAAGTTCTATTTTCCGCTTTAGCGAGTCTGGGTAAGCCGGGTCTGCCAGTACGTCGGCTACAGGTTGTGTATTAAACATAATCCGCAACTGACCTTTAGCCTGCATATACCCATAACTCACTAACTCCCATTGCCAGACCCCTAGAACGACCAGTACCCCTACGACAATAAGAGCAATTTTTTTACGCATTGGTTGGAAACGTCATGATGAAGTATAAACGCAAAAAACAGGGATGGGGGTTTCCCGATCGGATTACTACCGTGTAATTAACCGTCTGAACGATACGTAGCTTACTCTAAAGCCTGGTAGACAGCGATCCGGAATTTCTTCACGAAATCGCTGTAATACGCATAAGGCTGAACGTTCGTGAAAATGAGCAGAATCAGTTCTTCTTTGGGGTCGATAGTGAACTCCGAGCAGTACATACCACCCCACGTAAACGAACCGGGCGAAGCCTGATCACCATAATGAGAAGCTTCAGTAATCAGCTGAAACCCCAGGCCAAATTTATCCCTGCGATCCCAGACTTCGGCGGTGCCGATCTGATTGCGAACCATCATCTCGACGGTCTTGCGGCCGAGAACGCGCTTGTTGTTGAACGTACCGCCATTGAGCAGCATCTGACAAAGCCGGGCGTAGTCGGCAACGGTGCTGATCAGGCCCGCTCCCCCGGAGAAATACGTCCTGGCTCCGGTAACTGCATAATTCCGATACGTAGCATTTGGGTGCAGGGCAAGCGGCTTAGTCATACTTGGTTTTTCGTACAGCTCGACCAGCCGGCTGGCTTTGTTGGCGGGCAGATAAAAATACGTATCGTTCATGCCGAGTGGTTCCAGCACGCGTTCACGAATAGCCACATCGAGCGATTTTCCCGACAGAATTTCGACTAGCCGGCCAATGATGTCGGTGTTGAGCCCGTATATGAAACCCGCGCCCGTTGAGTCGGTACCGGGATCGCGAAGGAGCGGCCGGGCAGCCAGTTTATTGATTACGTCTTCGAGTTTGTCGGGCTGCGTAGAATTGAAGAAAGGTAGTTTGAACTCCGGCCGCTGATCGAGCGGATGCTCATAGGGAATACCGGCAGTGTGGCTCAGCAACTGCCGGATGGTGATCTCACTTTTGGCGGGACGGGTATCGTAGCTGCCTTCAGCCGGGTTTTTCGGGTCGTACCGGACCAGCACTTTAGGATTTTTGAACGCAGGGATATACTTCGAAATGGGCTCATCCAGCAAAAACTTCTCTTCTTCGAACAACGTCATCAGGGTCGTTGTAGTGATGGCTTTCGATTGCGAAGCAATGCGGTACAGGTCGTCGCGCCTGAGGGGCGTTTTGTTCTCCAGGTTGCTGTAACCGAACGCTTTATAATGGACGATCTTGCCCCGGTGGGCTACGAACGTGACGGCGTTCGGCGCGATGTCCTGATCGATAAGACTCTGTAGCCACGTATCGAGCCGTTTTAATCGGTCAGCCGAGAAACCAGTCTCAGCGGGAGATTTAGGAGCGATGAATACCTGGGGAGGAGAAGATTGGGCAAAAAGCGACGAACTGACAAGCAGAAACAGGATACAGATACGCATAAGAGGTACTTAGTCAGGTTACGGGGCGATTGGCTAGTCACGGTTAGCGCCAACAGCTTTACTGGTAAAGCTCAACGAGCGTTACCTTCTACTTTTGCCAGTCCCAGACGACAACGACCCAGGTTTCATCGAGCGTTACGTCGTAAAACGAATGGATAGGTTCAAAACCGACGCGGCCATGGGCACGTAACGAACGGGTATTCAACTCCGAAATATCGGTCACCAACAACTGGTAACGGTCGCTATACACCTCGCGCTGGTGCTCGTACATGCGGTCGAATAGTCGCTGTCCCCGATACCCATCAGCTACGCAAACCTGCCCCATTACGTAGTAGGCGTAGTCGATGAACGGTTTACCTTGATAGTCAAGAGCGTTGATTAAGGCGAACAAGGGGACCAGCTCGGGTACGTCATTCCCGAACTCAGGCAGCATGGTCAGGCAATACCCGACGACATGATTCCTATCTTTCGCAATGACACTTGGGGCGGCCTGATTCATTCGCAGCAGGACGTCAGGCTTGTGCTCAACCGTTACAAAACCCTGAGCAACCTGTATATCGAGGGGCACATTTTTGCGCAGGTTTTTCTGTTGTAGAGCCAGAATGCCACGTACGTCGGCATCGGACTGGACAGTAGTAATCGAAATCATGCACTAGTTAAGAAATACGGATACGATCAGCCTGAGCCAGGAATGCCGGATTAACTTCGGCTCCGATACCGGTCGTATCGGGCAGACTGATCTGATAGGTATGGTACGTAATACCGCCCACAACAGGGTCATCGGCATGTTCAAAACAACCGTCGAGATCATAGAAGCAGACGTTCTGCCGGGCCGCAGCAAAGTGGGCATTTGCCGTTAATCCGAGTCTTGACTCCGACATACAGCCAATCATGCACGGAATACCGGCGGCTTCGGCAATGGCATTGATTTTAAGCGCTTCGAATAATCCCCCGCTTTTGGATAACTTGATATTGAAGTAGTCGACGGCTTCTTCGCGCACAAGCCGGATGGCGTCGGCCGAGTCGAACAGGCTTTCATCGGCCATGATCGGCACAGGCGAGCTGCGACGAATTTGCCGCAATCCCGCGATGTCGTGCCGACGGATGGGTTGTTCGCAGTACTGCACATTCCAGGAGCCAATCGTGCGAAGTACAGCCGAGGCAGTTACTACGTCCCAGCCCTGATTGGCATCGGTACGAATGGGGATTTGATCACCGATCGCCTTGCGAATAGCCTCAACCCGCTGAACGTCGTCGCGCAGGTTGGTGCCTAGCTTTACCTTGATGGCTTCAGCGCCCTTAGCCTGAATGCGCAGGGCATCGGCGACCATGCGCTCGGGTGTGCTGATGTAAATGGTTTCGTCAGTAACAAGGTCACGTTTCGCCCCACCCAGAAACTGATAGAGCGGCATTCCGGCGGCTTTGGCAGCAATATCGTACAGGGCCATATCAAACGCCGAGCGCGTAGTGGGGTGGCCGGGCAGGTAGCGCGTGAGCGTAGTGATGTTCCCTTCAATGTCGAGCGGGTCACGGCCAATCAGTAAGCGGGCCATGTCCTGCGCGGCCGCTAAGCCTGACGCCTGCGTTTCACCGACGATCATCCAGAACGGCGAACCTTCACCCCATCCGGTAATGCCTTCACTGGTCTGAATTTCAATCAAAACGTTACGAGCGTGCTCAATGGTGCCGAGTGAGATAGCGATCGGGGCTTTAAGCGGAATGTCGTAGCGGTACAGGGTGATGCTGGTGATGGTCATGCCCAACGGGTCACAGATTTTTGTCGATAAGTTCGTTGAGCATGGCCGACGTTTGCAGGCCGATCATGCGTTCCTGGAGCTTACCCTCTTTGATTAGTAATAAGGTTGGAATTTCATCGACCTGATAGTGCTGCATTAACGCTTTGCTGGCGTCGGCATCGGCTTTTACAACGACGAGTTTACCAACGTACTGCGTTTGAAGTTGCTCAACAAGCGGCATCATTTTTTTGCAGGGCGCGCACCAGGGCGCGTAAAAATCAACCAGTACCAAACGGTTGGTTGTGGCGATATGCTGCACCTGAGCAGGCGTAACCGCTTTCGCTGATGCGTCTGAGGGCGCACCCTCAACCGGTTTAAGTTTAGTTGTCCATTTCAGATAACCGCCCTGAAGTTCGTATACATTCGCGAACCCCTGCTCACGCATGAGTTTAGCCGCTTCGGCTGATCGACCGCCCGACAGGCAGTAGACATACACTGGTTTGGTTTTGTCGAGATTCGCCAGGTTCTGCGCGAAAGCCGCGTCTCTGAAATCAATGTTTTTAGCTCCCACCAGATGCCCGCCATTAAACTCACCGGGCGTTCGTACGTCGATCAGCTGGCCCGACGGCTGCTGTTGGAGTTGCGTAGCAAAGGCATCAGGCTGGAGCGACTGGGCCTGCACCGCATAGCTGCTCAGCAGCAGAAAAATGGCCAGATGGACTCTGTAGTTCATAGGTACTGTTGTTAGCTTAATTCGGAAATTGGCTTTTGTCGAGCCCCGGAATGATACGTAACGCGTTCTTGTAATATACTTTTTTCAGCACCTCGTCGGGCAGCGCCATGCCATACATGCGCCAGAAGGCGTGGTATTTCTTGTGGTAGGGAAAGTATTCATCGTCCGTTTCGAGCACGCGGAAGTATGTAGCATATTCCGAAGGAACCCAACTGTCTTTTCCGAACAGGATGCGGTCCTGGTATTTCTCGAAGAACTTACGCGAAGCTCGTGGCTGACGACCTAGTTCAGCAATTACGGCCCCGATCTCCACATTCATATTCGGGAACACCTTCATCAGGCTGTCGAGCTTGTTCAGGTCGTTGGGAAACCAGCCCATGTGCGCAGCAATGAACGTTGTTTTCGGATGCTTGCGGAATACATTGTGCTGCTCGGCAATAAGCTGCTCCCACGACACGGGATTGGTTTCTGAGCGTTTGCGACCGGGGTGCAGTTTCAGCTCCAGCCACCGTTCATTAAAGCGATCCATTGGGTCCCAAAAGGGTTTGGGGTCGGCCGTATGAATGAGCACTGGAATGCCTAACTGACCGCATTTGGCCCAGATCGGGTCAAGCCGGGGGTCATCGACGCGCACTCGGTTTCCCTTGTCGTCTTTTACGTTAAAGCCGAGATTCTTGTAAATCTTCAGTCCGCGGGCTCCTTTCTTCACATCGTCTTCGAGGGTCTTAACCGCCTGGGCTGTCCAGTCTTTATCGTTTACCTCCCCAAAGTTGATGTTGGTGAATAACGCGATACGCTTGGGGTTCGTTTTCTGAATATTGGCGAGGGCGTTATCGAAGAACTTTGTGCTTTCGTTGGCATTACTGCTGAAACCGCGTCCACTCAGGTTCACCATCAGTCCCATGTTCAGGCTGTCCATTTGCTTAACCAGCGGGCGCAGATCACCATTATCCATCTGATACTGATGATTGTGAACATCAATAAATGGGTATTTGGATCGGCCCAGCTTGTGTTCGGACACTTTGAGGGTCGAAACCGGTTCGTATTCTTCAAAATCGATAGGACCAGCCGGTGTCGACACCTTAGGCTGGGCCAGAGCAGCAGTTACGGAGATGGTAAAGGCAACCAGTGGAACAGTGAAGCGCATGGGTAAATTAGAACGGGGGTTTATGAATCTTCTCTAAAGATAAGGGCAACACAATGAGCAGCAATACCTTCGCCACGACCAACGAATCCAATGTGTTCGGACGTAGTGGCTTTAATCGAAATATCGTCTTCCGGAATGGCCATTACGTCAGCCAGACAGGTTTTCATGGCCGGGATGTGCGGATTCAGTTTTGGCTCCTGCAACACGACCGTTACGTCGACGTTCGAAACCTCGTAGCCTGCCCCGCGCACCATACGTAGCACTTCGGCCAGCAGCAACTTACTATCGACCCCTTTCCAGCGCGGATCTTTATCCGAGAAATGATAGCCGATATTTCGCATGTTGGCGGCACCCAACAGGGCGTCGCAGAGCACATGACACACAACATCGGCGTCGGAGTGGCCTACTGGCCCAAATGAACTGGGAATCTGAATGCCACCGAGCCAGAAGGGTCGTCCTTCTTCCAGGCGATGTACATCATACCCTTGTCCTACCCTAATTTTCATGAAACCAATAAATTAAATGAGGCCAAGTCGGTGGAGGTAATTACGTACTTCCTGTAAAAACTGACTAACCTGATCAATAGCAGATTGAGCATCTTCCAAAGAAATAGCAAAGTCTAAATCGTAATCACCACCTTGCCGAAGATTAAACAACTCGGTGATGGTGGTGCTATACTCTTCACCGATAAGACCTGTTCGGATAAACTGCTTGCGAAATTCCGTATGTGCTCCTGTATGGGTTTTAGGAATTGGTCCATCTGTGGTATTAAGCAAGGCCAATATACCATCAAACAAAGCGTAGTAAGCGCGATTGATGGTTCCATCAGCGTATGCTGCGTTGAATAAGATATGAGCTTGTTGTAAGTCATCTTCGGCTTTTTGTAAGTAAGCCAGAGATCGATTTAAATCACTCATAAACGTGTGCCTTCCTGTTCCACAGCCTGGTGAAATAGCGTGTATCCTTGTTCGTACTTGGTCGCTGTTGTTGGGAAAATAGATAGTTCAACGCCGTATTTTAAGGCCAAAGCCCCAATACGTGATGCCATTTTACGGATTTCCCGACCAGCCTCCATTTTATCATCGTTCAGCACCACCAGGTAGTCGACGTCTGATTCGGCATGGAAATCACCACGGGCATAGGAACCGTACAGAATTACCTGCGCTAACCGATCACCGTATAGCTCCATCAAGGCTTGTTTCACCTCATGTGACAACGCTTTCACCTCATCGGCAGTGAGCGGTTTAGGCTCGTAGGTTGCTTCCATGGTTTTCGAATAAAGTTAGGCATCAACCGGTTCGGCCCGTCGGTAATACAGGGTCGAGCAGTTATCTTTGCGTAATACCTTTCGAGCTGCGGCTTGTATATCGTCGGGTGTTACTGCCTGTAATTTGGCGGCTTCCTGATTGACCAGTTCCGGATCGCCCGCGTTGGCGGCATAGGCAAGGTTCATGGCCCGGTTCAGCAGTTCGACTTCCGAAAAGGCCAGCGTTGCCTCTGCCTGATTTTTTACTTTGGTTAACTCCTCTTCCGGTACGGGCTGATCGATGAACTCCTGCACGACCGCTTCAACGGCTGCGTCAGCTTCTTCCAGCGATACGCCTTCGTTTAAGGTTCCCTGAACGACCAGCAGGCCCGGATCGACCGAGGACGTAATGTAAGCGCCCACGTTGCTGAACAGCGGATTGTCGCGCAGCAGGCGCTGATACAATCGGGACGATCTACTGCGGCCAAGCATATCGCTCAACAGATCGACGGTTTGGAAGCCTTCGTCAAAGCGGCCGGGCATGTGGTAGGCTTTGTACAGCGCATTCAACGGAACCTTCGCGCTTGTTTCCAGTTTGCGGGCTTCCTGCTGAACCGGCTCCTGGGGTAACTGACGGATATACGGATTACCGGCTGGAATGGGAGCGAACCACTTTGCGCACAACTGCTTTATTTGCTCAACCGTTACGTTACCGGCAACGACCAATATGGCATTATTAGGCAGATAATACTTGAAGAAAAATGCTTTTACGTCGTCTAACGTAGCGTTTTCGATATGACTAATGTCTTTGCCGATGGTTGCCCAGCGGTAGGGGTGCTGCTGATAAGCCAAAGGTCGGAGCTTAAGCCAGACGTCGCCGTAGGGCTGGTTCAGATAACGCTGCTTGAACTCTTCAATAACCACTTTCTGCTGGACATCGAGCACCTGCGGATCGAACGATAGACTCAGCATTCGATCTGATTCGAGCCAGAACGCCGTTTCCAGATTAGCCGCTGGCAACGTAATGTAATAATTTGTGATATCGGGGCTGGTAAACGCGTTATTCTCGCCACCAACTTTTTGTAACGGTTCGTCGTAGCTGGGAATGTGCCGCGAGCCGCCAAACATCAGGTGCTCAAACAAGTGGGCAAATCCGGTGCGGTTCGGGTCTTCGTCGCGCGAACCGACGTTGTATAAAATATTAACGGCCGCGATTGGTGTCGATTCGTCTTCATGGACGAATACGCGCAGACCATTATCCAGAACAAATTGCTCGTAATGAATCATGAATAGAAACTTTTGCGTATAGCCCTCGTTAGATAATACGCACTTAACAAAAGTACGGTTCTGGCCGTACAGAATCAAACGACGTCCATTGGCACTACGTATATCTATTTCTATAAGACGACTTTTCTTGCTTAGCTTCGTCTGTTTGCCCCTGCTGAATCAGGCTCAGGTTATGACTGATTCAAATGTGCAGCAGACGGTGCTTAAAACCCTGGATCATATTTATAACCTGGAGTTCAATGAAGCCGATAATCTGACCCGTCAGCTCCGGGCGCGGTTTCCCCAGCATCCCGTGGGGCCTATTTTGCGGGCTACGCAGCTTGAGTTGCAATACCTGCCCCTGCACGAAAACAAAGCGGCCACTGCGCAATTCATTCAGGCGGCTAATCAGGGGCTTGATCTGGCTAAGAAACTACTCGATAAAAACGAGGACGACCCCGAGGGTGTATTCTTCGCGTTAACTGCGCACAGCTATCTGGCCTCATTTTACAACAATCAGGGTGAATCGCTGAAAGCCGTTAGCGAGTCGAAAAAGTCATATAGCTACTTAAAGGACGGCTTCAAGCTGATGGACAAGAGCCCGGACTTCTTTTTTACGACAGGTTTGTATAACTATTACGTTGAACGCTATCCGATGGATCATCCGATCGTACGACCGTTTATGATCTTCTTCGACGATGGGGATATGACGCTGGGCCTGAAACAAATGGATACGGCGGCCAAAAAAAGTCTGTTTATGCGGGCTGTAGCGAACTATTATCTGGCGCATATTCTGATCAAGCATGAGATTCAGCCGGGGCGGGCGGCACTATATACGAAGTATCTGGCCGACAAATATCCAAATAACCCGCTTTTCGGCATGGTTAACGCCGAAGCGCTGCTCCTGGCCGGGCGGTATGCTGAGGCCCGGCCTTATGTGCAGCGACTTCGGCAAATGCCGGATAAATTAGTGCCGCCTGCGGTCAATACATTCGATGGTATGCTGGCGGAGTACGCGGACAAAGACGACAAAGCAGCGGCTGAATTCTATCAGTTAGCGCTGAAGCAGAAGTTTAACGACCCCTATACGAAAGAGTATCATGCCTTTGCGTATGCGGGGCTGGCCCGTATTGCTGCCCGCACCAATGACCGGAACCTGGCCAAAATGTACTACAAAAAAGCCCTGGCTATTGGCGAATATAAAGCCTTGATTCGGGAGGCAAAAGCCTATACGAAGTCATAAGATTTCACTTCTTTTGTTCTTCGACTCTAACGCGTATGCTTTCCCGACGTTCGTTTTTTCGTAGCTCGCTGGCCGGGCTCTGGATGCTCTCAGCCGACAAATCCTATGTTCAAACCGTTACGGGTCCTGTGCCTGCAAAAGACATGGGCCTGACGTTGATTCATGAGCATATTCTGGTCGATTTTGTTGGGGCCGATGCGATACGTTCCGACCGGTGGAACCGAGCCGGGGTCGTGGATAAGATGTTGCCTTACCTGCACGAGTTAAAGCGGCTCGGTTGCCAGACGTTGCTCGATTGTACTCCATCTTATTTGGGTAAAGATCCGCTGCTGCTCAAAGAACTGTCTGAACGATCGGGCGTTACCATACTGACCAACACTGGTTACTACGGGGCGGTGGATAATAGGTATCTACCGGCGCATGCATTCACAGAAACGGCCGACCAACTGGCCGATCGCTGGGTCGCTGACTACGAAAACGGCATCGACGGAACCGGGATTAAGCCCGGTTTTATCAAGATCAGCGTGAATCCGGGACCCTTGTCTGATTTGCATCGAAAGCTCATTACGGCCGCAGCCCGGACTCACAAACGGACTGGCCTGACAATCTGCTCGCATACCGGGCCGTACGTACCCGCGTTTGAGCAGATCGACGTAGTGAAGCAGGAAGGCGTTCGACCCGATGCGTTTGTTTGGGTCCATGCACAAGGCAGCAACATGGCGCACTACGCCCGGGCGATTCGCGAAGGGGCCTGGGTAAGTCTGGATGGGTTGGATAACAGCAATGTCAGTCAGTACGTCGAAACCTTGTTGTTGATGAAAGAAAATCGGTTTCTGCACCGGACGTTACTCTCCCATGATGCAGGCTGGTTTGATCCCGCTAAGCCCAACGGCGGACCAATCGGCCGCGACTATACTGTGCTTTTTAAGCAGCTGATGCCCGAACTGAACAAGCGGGGCTTTGCGAAGAAAGACTGGAAACAGATCTTGATTAAAAATCCGGTGGAGGCATTCAGCCTGTAATGCGTATCTACGGCTCCGCTGTATTCCAGATTAATAGTCGACTTCCAGGTTCAGCGCTTTACGTAGCTCGTGCAGCGCCGGATTCTTTTCGGCGAGGTAGTTATACTTGTCCTGCGGACTATAAATCATCTTTTTTACTTCCTGTAGCCGAACCTCGTGCTCAATCTGTATCTGGCTGTTTTGCAGCTGCGAGCGCAGGTAGCCGAGTAGTTCAGGTTTTACTTCGGTTAAGTACCCAACCTGGAGCGTGTTGTCGAGGGTAATGCGAATGGTGGTGCCGTCGAGCACAATGTCGCGGTTCAGAATCAGCTGCTCACTAGCCGAATCATTCTGCTGCTGCCGAATCCTGGCAAACGCTGACCAGGCAGCCTGTAACTGTTCGAAAATGAACGGTTTGTCAGGGCGTGTCGGAGCGGTTGCCACAACTTCTTCGGCGGCTGTCGCCTGAACGGGCGTAGCGGTCAGCGATACGGTAGGCCGGAGCCGACTTGTGGCCGGACGAGCCGGTGGGGCCGTCTGCGGTTTCGCCGTGGCTACACTTGCCTGCGCTACGGGAGTGGCCTGAGTCGCATACCCAGCGCCATTTGTGGCAGATCCGTTGACGGGGGGCGTTGGCAGATATCCATTGGTCGGCTCGCTGGTAATGGGGTGCTGCTCAACTACGGAATGGCCGTTGCTGCCTGACGATCCGTTAGGCGCTGATCCATTGGTTTTCGGCTCGTCGTGTGTCGGTCGGCCGTTTTTTTTTTCGTCTACCAACGAATCCGTGGCAGCATGCTCTCCGTTTCGGGAGCCACTACCAGGGGCCGCGATTAGGGCGTCGGCGCGATCGGGGTAGCTACTCCAGTCCAGTACGTTGCGCAGGTTGGCCAGCTTCATCAGCCACAGTTCGATGTGCAGCCGCTGATCTTTAGCCTGTTTATAATTCATATCGCACTGGCCACCGAGGCTTAACGCCGACAGCAGGAACGACATGGGCGCGCGTGCCGACTGATCGAGGTACTGCCGACGAACATTTTCGGTTACCTGTAGCAACTGAACCGTCGCGGCATCTTTACCGACCAGCAAATCCCGGAAATGGCGGCACAGCCCAACCACAAACTGGTGACCATCGAAGCCTTTACGTAATATTTCATCGATCGTCAGCAGGCATTGAGGAAGGTTACCCGCCAAGGCCTGATCCGTCAGTTTGAAGTAATAATCATAATCAAGAATGTGCAGATTGTCCAGCACCTCCTTGTAGCGAATCACCCGATCGGCGGCAAACGTTACGTTCAAATCGAACATCGACAACGCATCGCGCAGGCCGCCATCCGCTTTCTGGGCAATCAGATCGAGGGCTTCTGATTCGGCTTCAATGCCTTCTTTTTCGGCTATCTTCGCCAGGTGACCGGCAATATGCTGGGGTTGAATGCGGTTAAAATCGAAGATCTGACAGCGCGACAGAATCGTCGGCAGGATTTTGTGCTTCTCCGTTGTCGCCAGAATGAAAATGGCGTAGGAGGGAGGCTCTTCCAGCGTTTTCAGGAAGGCATTAAAAGCCGCCGACGAGAGCATGTGTACCTCGTCAATAATATAAATCTTGTACTTACCCGACTGGGGCGGATACCGAACCTGGTCGATGAGGTTACGAATGTCTTCGACCGAGTTGTTCGAAGCCGCATCAAGCTCATGGATATTGAAGGACGCGTTCTGATTAAAGCTCACGCACGACTCACAGTGGTCGCAGGCTTCGCCCTCGGGAGTCAGGTTCTGGCAATTGATGGTCTTGGCTAAAATTCGGGCGCAGGTGGTTTTGCCAACTCCGCGCGGTCCGCAGAAAAGAAACGCCGACGCTAAGTGATTGGTCTTGATCGCGTTCTTAAGCGTAGTTGTAATATGCTCCTGCCCAACGACCGTATCAAAGGTTGCCGGACGGTACTTGCGGGCCGAGACCACGAAATTTTCCATACTGCAAGTTAGCACGCAGGGGGGAGGAAATCAAACAGAATAGGTGAGTGGAATAGGTGGTGTAAATGAGACTGGGCCTGCAAATAGTTGACGGTTAGTTGATTGTAAGTGATAGTGGCTTTTGGCGTTTTACCTGCTCCTTAAATCTCCTTTCCACAGTGCGGACATAGGCGCTGAACCGGTTCTTTCTGATTCCGGATTTGCTCGGTAAAGCCAGAAACCAGAATACCGGTTGGGAGCGCGAAAAGACCAATCCCCATAATGGCCGCCATACCGCCCAGGAGCTTACCCAACGGCGTGATGGGATGAATATCGCCGTAGCCGACTGTCGTCATGGCGCTGATACCCCACCACATGGTTGCCGGAATACTGGCAAACTTGTCGGGTTGGGCCGGATGTTCGACGTAATACATCACGCTCGATACAATGATGAGCATGAAGATGACAAACACCATGCTTAGGATCAGCTCCTCTTTTTTGTCGGATACTACGTTCCGGATTAGCCGGAAGGCGTGGGAATACCGCGAGATGCGGAAGAGACGGAAGATTCGGAACAGCCGTAGAATACGTACGATGGCCAGATCGGTGGCAAACAGCGAGAAATAAAAGGGAAAGATGGCTAGCAGATCAACGATGGCCGAAGCCGAGAGCATGTACCGCAATCGGCCCCAGAGCCAATGCCGATACCTTTCCTTCTCGACGCATACCCACAGGCGCAGCACGTATTCGATGGTGAAGAAAATAACCGAAAATAGCTCGAACGAAGAAAATAGGCCAGAATAGTGCTGGTCATATTCGGGGACCGTGTGCAGAACAATGGCAAATGCATTAAGCGTGATAATCGTAATGAGAAGTACGTTAAATATCAGGCTTGCGCCCCGGCGTTTTCCTGCCGACGTTTCGAGGACACGATAAAGGTTGTTGCGGACTGACATAACAGATACGGTCGTGCCGCAAGCTACGCAGCCGCTGGCAATTTGACCATATCTGTCGATCAACCTCCTTCCGATACAAGTCGTTCGCCAATCCGTCGGTAGTGACGTAATGCGAAGAAGATGACGAGTACGGCGCATCCGGCCATAGCTCCCGAAAACAAGCCAATCGTTGGGGCCGAGAATAAGGTCAGCGCTTCGCCGGAAAGGTACGTGCCGGCGATGTCGCACAGGTTCACGAAGGCCATATACGTAGTAAACTGTGACCCTTCAACCCCTTTCCGGCATATGGCCATCAGCACCGGCATGGCTGCCACACTGATACTGGGGTCCATAAAATACAGCGCGACCAGACCTGTTTGCGCTACGTCGCGCCGTGCCCACAAATTGGCGATCAGGTTGAACCCGATCAGGTAGCTGGCAACAAGCACTAACATAATCACCAGCAGTCGACGCGGTCCGATCCGATCCGCGATGTACCCACCCAGTAAGGAAACACCAGCCGCCAGCAGCATACCGTACGTACCTGTTAACACAGACAGGTCCGTATCATGCCAGCCAAGCTTGCGGATGAGATGAAAGTTGTAAGCTCGTACGAACAAAGAGACGCTCGTATAAGCCAGGATGATCGAGCCAAATAACAATAGGCTATGACGAGCGAACAAGCCTCGGAAAAGCTCTGTAAACAGCCATCGAAAACCAGGGTTGGGCAGCTGGTTAGTCAGCCAGGCGGGTGGGTACTCAGTTCCCGACGCGCCGGTGGTTGTGGCTTTGTATGGATTCGGACGGGAACGATCGGGTGAAGTATCGTGCGAATCTGACGACTGGAACGCAGGCAGCAGCCGATTTTCAGGCCTTTCGCGGATGAAAGCCATTAGGATAGCCCCCGTTAACAAACAAAGGATTTGTATTAAGGCGGCCGTCTGAAAATCATATTGCCGCAGAATCTGGGCAAAAATGGCGGCTCCGCCCCCGTAGCCGATCAGGAAGCCGCACCGCATAAAGGCATTAACCCGACCCCGTTCTGTTTCGGGAATAACCGTAATGGCCATGGCGTCAACGCTGGCATCCTGAATAGCGGCAAACAGGCTGCGAATCAGGAACAGCCAGCCCAGCAACGAAATTTGCCGGATCGGGTCGTCCACTAATAAAATGGTCAGTGAGGCCAGGACGGTCATGAGCTGCGACCCAACTACCCACGGTTTTCGGCGACCCATCGGCGAGTTCTGAAACCGATCGATAACGGGCCCCCAGACAAACTGAAACGCCCAGGGTATACCGATGATGGCGATAAACGACCCGACTACGTCCGGTTTTACACCTTCGGCCGTAAAATAATTTGTCAACGCGGTGGTATAGAATCCGGCCGGAACCCCCTGCATGATGTAGAGATACAGAAAGACTCCGTATCGTAACGGGCGACTTTCGCTGAGCGTCAACGGATAAGATGGCGAAGGGAGGGCGGTTAACATGGGTTCGGCAGCCCCTCGTCCGATAATTCGGATTCGTGACCAGGCCAGTAAGACAAGTTGATCAATTAATATGTTTTACCGCTCCCGAACTATCCTACAAAAAATCCGTTATTCTATTGCAAGACCCGGATAATTTATCGAACATTGTCCGCGTTTTCAGCGCACAACCGATGGCAAAGCTCGTTTACATACCGACCTTCTTCCATACTACGCCATTTCGGTTTAGGTCCGAAAGGACTACCTCTTTTTGTTTGCCTATGCGGTAAACTTTTTCCGACACGTTTTTATTTATTCACCTTAACAATCTGAACGGATCACAACGTCTCCGTATGCGGACTAATCCGCCAATTAACGACGATGATAACGCCCGAAGTAGTCAACGATCAATATATAGTGCAGGTCGCCAGTGAGAACCACTTGCGGTTGGCCGAAACCATCTGCCATGAAATGGAAGAAAGCGCCAAGGCTCGGGGAACCGGCATTGCCAAGCGATCACCCATTTATGTGATGGAAAAAATGCTCGAAGGAAAAGCGATTGTCGCCACGACAATGTCAGGTGACTGGGTCGGCTTTTGTTACATCGAGACGTGGGAACACGGTAAATTTGTGGCCAATTCCGGCCTTATCGTTCATCCTGAACACCGGAAAAGCGGCATCGCCACGCGCATCAAAGCCAAGGCGTTTGAGTTGTCGCGCAAACGATTTCCGGATGCTAAAATCATTGGGATTACCACGAGTCTGGCGGTGATGAAAATCAACTCTGACCTGGGTTATCAACCCGTTACGCTGAACGAGTTGCCGGGGGACGATGCGTTCTGGAAAGGCTGCCAAACCTGCGCCAATTTCGATATTCTGACCCGCACAAACCGCAAGCACTGCCTGTGCACGGGTATGCTGTACGATCCCGAAGAGCACAAGAAAGAGCAAAAAGAAGATAAATGGAATTTTCTGAAGGAATCCAAGCTGTATGAACGCTGGATGCGCATTAAAGAACGGATTCTGCTTCGTTTGCACGTTCACGATCGGCCACGTTCGCGCAAATCGGAGCGGGAGCTGGAAACGGTTTAGCCATTAAAAGACTTTACAGCGGAAGCCCTTACTGATCGATCAGTGAGGGCTTCCTGCGTGATAAGCCCTGTCAGGCAAGCTGCGAATAAGCTAATTACACCGTATGTACTCATGCGTTGGGGGCGTAATCTTGATTTGTCCTAAGCAACTTGCCCCGGTTTAGTGTTGTATTAGTAAGTTGTTGAACCCACGTATTTCCGAACGGCAGATTGTCATGATCATTACCCTACCCGAACGTGCGCTTGTGTTGCTGATTGGTGTCAGCAGCTCGGGCAAATCTACGTTCGCGGGGGTGCATTTTAAGCCGACGGAGATTGTGTCATCGGATCACTACCGTTCGGTTGTCGCCGACGATGAGAACGACCAGCGGGCGACCCGGGATGCGTTTGAGCTGGTTCATCTGATTATAGAAAAAAGGCTGAAACGGGGGCTGCTTACCGTAGTCGACGCGACAAACCTAAAGGCAATTGACCGCAGCGATTATCTCGATATGGCCAGACGCTACGGACTGCCGGCCGTTGCACTGGTGTTCGACTTGCCCGAGTCGGTGTTAATGGACCGGCACCGCTGGCGGGCCGACCGGGACTTTGATGAATCGGTTATTCTGCACCAGTTGACTAATCTTCAGCATACACAGGAAAGCGTACTGGATGAGGGGTTTCTGGCGGTACATACGTTGAACTCACCGGAAGAGATGAATAGCGTCGTTATGAAACGAATCACGCAGAGCGATATCCATCAGGAAGAGATCGGCCCGTTCGATATTATCGGCGATGTGCACGGCTGCTATGACGAGTTAATCGAATTACTGCTGAAATTAGGCTATGATTCAACTGGCTTCACGCATCCGGGCAACCGAAAGCTTGTTTTTGTGGGTGATTTAGTGGATCGGGGCCCTAATTCAGTTGGCGTGTTGACGCTCGTGATGCAGTTGGTGAAAGAAGGAAAGGCCTTGTGTGTATCGGGTAATCATGACGATAAACTCAGACGGTATTTGCGGGGAAACCGGGTGTCACTTACGAATGGCTTAGCCGAAACCGTAGCCCAGGTTGAGGAACAGCCCCGCGCCGTGCGTGATCAGATCCGGTCTTTTCTGGAAAGTCTTCCGTACTACGTCCGGCTAGACGGAGGGCGACTGCTGGTTGCCCATGCCGGGCTGCGGGAAGAGCTGCACGGACGTAGTGGCGAGGTGGTCCGGGCCTTTTGTCTCTTTGGTGCGACCAACGGGCAAACGGACGCGTTTGGCTTGCCGGTTCGCCTGAACTGGGCCGCTGAGTATAAAGGCAGAACCGCGATTGTATACGGACATACACCCCTTGCTAACCCAGTCTGGCTGAACAACACCATTGACATTGATACGGGCTGTGCGTTTGGCGGAAGGCTGACTGCGTTACGTTACCCCGAACGTGAGCTAGTATCGGTCTCGGCAAAGCAGCAGTACGCAGTTCCGTCGCGCCCGTTTTTGCCCGTTTAAGTAGATTGCGTATACTTACTTCGTTAACATCACTCAAAGTCATTTAACCACTTATTCATGTTGACTATCAGAAGGCGGCTGCTAACCCTAACTCTGTTGGCAGCGGCTTTGTCTAGCTATGCGCAGTCCGGTGCCGATTCGCTGTTTGTCCGTCAGAACTACGTAAAAATGGATCGCCGGATACCCATGCGCGATGGTACAAAGCTTTATACGGTCATCTACGTACCGACCGATGGCAGTACAACCAACCGGTACCCGATCCTGATGGAGCGAACGCCGTATTCCGCCGAGCCCTATGGTGAGGATAAATACCCAAAAACCGGACCGGGCATGAGCCGGGAACTGTCGCAGGAGAAATACATCTTCGTGTATCAGGATGTGCGCGGTCGGTATATGAGCGAAGGAAATTTTGAAGAAATGACGCCGAACAAAAGCGTGGTATACGAGCCGAAGGAGAGCTTAAAAAAGCGGCATACAAAGAGAATCATCTTTACCGGTATACCCGACACCAGTCGAACCGCAAAATACATTGGTAACATGCGACCGGTTGGCCCCGTTGACGAAAGTACCGATACATATGATACCATCGAGTGGCTGCTGAAAAATATACCGGCTAATAACGGTCGCGTTGGGATGATGGGGATTTCCTATCCGGGGTTCTATGCTTCGGCGGCCTTGCCCGATGCTCACCCGGCTCTGAAAGCGGTATCGCCCCAGGCTCCGGTAACGGACGAGTTTATTGGCGATGACGCCCGCCACAACGGCGCGTTCTTTTTACTGGATAACTTCTCGTTCATGAACTACTTCGACGCCCCACGGTCCGGACCGGTTGAAAGCTATAATCAACTCTTTAGCTGGAGTCCAACCGATGCGTACCAGTTTTTTCTGGATTTAGGTCCCGTCAAAAATGCGAATGGGGCAACGTATTTCAACAACAGAGCCAATCCAGGCCGGGCCAAAATCTGGAATGAATACCTTCAGCACGATACGTATGATGCGTATTGGCAAAGCCGAAACATTCGTCCACATCTGAAAAACAGCAAACCCGCGACGCTCGTGGTTGGCGGTTGGTTCGATGCCGAAGATTTATTCGGAGCGTTACGTACCTATGAGTCGATTGAAAAGCAATCAACGGGTAACCGGAATCAACTGGTTATGGGCCCCTGGACGCACGGAGCGTGGGCGCGACCGGACTGGAGCCAGTTTGGGCCGCTTATGTTCGGTCAGAACACGGCCAAGTATTACCGCGATCAGTTTGAGTCGGCATTTTTCGCGTTTCACCTGAAAGACAAAGGGCAGTTCAATACGGCCGAAGCGTCGGTGTTCGATACAGGTACCAACGCCTGGAAATCGTTTGATGCCTGGCCACCCAAAGCGGCTCAGTCACGTTCATTTTATCTGGCTCCCAATCGCCAGTTGGGCCTGACACCTTCCCAGGTCGCCAATTCGTTCGATGAATACGTCAGTGATCCGGCCAACCCCGTGCCGTATACCAACGGTGTTCATGCCCGGCGAAACAATCAGTATATGATCGAGGACCAGCGGTTTGCGGCTAAGCGTCCAGATGTAGTCACGTACGAAAGCGAGCCGTTGGCGGAAGACCTGATGGTGGCTGGCCCGATCAACGCGACTTTTTTTGCATCAACAACCGGTACGGATGCTGATTTCATCGTGAAAGTGATTGATGTGCTTCCCGATAGCGCAAACCAGGAGAATCAATCGACGGGCTATCAACGGCTGGTGCGGGCCGAAGTGTTACGGGGCAAGTTTCGCGACTCGTTTGTTAAACCCGAGCCGTTTAAGCCCAACGTAGTAACCTCGGTTGCTTTCCAGTTGCCCGATGTAATGCATACTTTCCGGAAAGGTCATCGGCTGATGGTACAGCTACAAAGCTCCTGGTTTCCGCTGGTTGACCGAAACCCACAAAAATTCATAAACATTGGTAAAGCTGACGCTGCCGACTTTCAGAAAGCAACTATACGTCTATACCACGACAAGGCATATCCTTCCCGAATCGAACTGCGGGTACTGACGAACTAAAGCAGCCGCTTAACATTTGCGTAATATTGCCATTCGGTTTATTCGAAAAAGCCGCCTTTCACTAAGGCGGCTTTTTTAATATATTCTGTTGATTATCAGTAGGAAATCGTACTCAATAGGGAATTTTGTTTTAGAATTGGGATTGGTAAACTTTGGCTCCAAAAAATAATAGGTCGATTTGTTAACATTTACTTAACATTGACGTATTATTACAATACCAACAGTTCTTATAACCTAAACGAGTTATGTAGACAACTGGGCATTGTTCAGCTTTACGACAACCTAAGTCCATGAGAAAATTCTTTTTTCTTCTTACGCTGGTCGGCTTCCTGTCGACGCAAGCCGACGCTACGTCGATAAAAGCGCGTAAACCCAAAGCCGCTAAAGCTACTTTGGCACAGCAGCTCGCCAGGTACGTATCCTTTCCGGATGCACTCCGGCCAGCCAGTAGAGCCGGTGTGATAGTCATTCGGTTTCGGGTCAATGCCGACAACGAGCTTTGCCAACTGGAGGTCTTTAGCCAGAACGAACAAATCAATACGGCTTTAATTCAGCAGTTAACGGGCAGGAAACTGGTCGGCTACGAAAGTGATGCCAGCGAATACGTACCAGGCGAACGGCATACGGTTCGGCTGCATTTTCAGCCCCAATAGGTATATTCTTAATGATGAGTCGTTCGTGATCCTGCTTACGGACGACTTTTTTATGCCCAAACATTTGGGTTGAACCCCTCGTTAGGCCACCGACTAATAACCCACTGTCTAAACATGACTGAACCGCTGTCCATTGTATGGCTCCGGCGTGACCTGCGCCTGCACGACAATGCCGCTTTGTATTACGCACTCCGAAGTGGCAGGCCCGTGCTTGTCGTTTTTATTTTCGACCGCCTGATTCTGGATACGCTGGAAGACCGTCAGGACCGGCGCGTGGAGTTTATCCATACCGAAATTCATAAGCTGCATAGTGACCTGGCGAAGATAGGGTCGGGAATTGTAGCCCGTTACGGTCGTCCCATCGACGTCCTAAAGCAATTGACCGAAGAGTACAACATTGCCGATGTATACACAAACTACGACTATGAAGTATACGCCAAAGAGCGTGACGCCGTTGTGTGTACTATGTTGGAAGAGCGAGGCATTGGCTTTTACGTCAGTAAAGACCAAACGATTTTAGACCGCGAGGAAGTGGTAAGCGGCAGCGGTTCACCGTATACTGTTTTTACGCCCTACAGCAACAATTGGTTGAGTAAACTGGCGGGCAGTTTGGGGGAGTTCTATCTTAAATCGTACCCGACGGAGAACTACTTTACCAACTTTTATAAAACTCAGCCCGAAGACCACATTCCTAGGCTGGAGGAAATGAATTTTCAACCCGTTGGGGAAGCTTTTCCGAAGCCGACCGTTTCGGCTGAACTCCTGCGGGCCTATCAAAAAATGCGGGATTTCCCGGCGCAAACCGGCACGAGTGAACTGGGCATTCATCTGCGGTTTGGCACCATCAGCATCCGCGATCTGGCCCGGCAGGCGCAGGAGACCAGCCCCACGTTTTTGAAAGAACTGGCCTGGCGAGACTTTTACTTTCAGGTTCTGGATCATTTTCCGCACGTCGAGAAACACTCGTTCCGGCGTGCATACGACAACATTCAGTGGCGAAACAACGAAGCGGAATTTGAACGCTGGTGCACCGGACGAACGGGCTACCCGTTGGTCGATGCCGGAATGCGACAGTTAAACGCAACGGGCTGGATGCACAACCGGGTCCGGATGGTAACGGCCAGTTTCTGCGTAAAGCACCTGCTCATTGACTGGCGCTGGGGTGAAGCCTATTTCGCCCGAAAACTGCGCGATTATGATCTGGCCGCGAACAACGGCGGCTGGCAGTGGGCGGCCGGGTCCGGTACTGATGCAGCGCCTTATTTTCGCGTGTTCAATCCGGCGCTACAGGCGCAGAAGTTTGATCCGCAGGGGGAATACATTCGAAAATGGGTGCCTGAATTTAACGGGCTAGACTACGTACAACCCGTTGTCGAACACACCTTTGCCCGGCAGCGGGCTATTGATACGTATCGAAAAGCGTTGGCTAAGTAGTTTGTCGCTGTTGCAACCTTTTTCGTATCCTACGGGTCGCTTTCTGGCTGTCTCGTTAGCCAACGGTATGATCTTTCGGTGTCTTCTTGCCTGTATCTTCTTGCTTCTCGTTGGTCCGACGTCGGTCCGGGCCCAGCAGCGGTTGCGCATGACTGTCGTGGTGCGTGACGGCGTCACCAAAAAACCTGTTCCCGGAGCCAGCCTGCTGGTTGGCGAAACCCGAGCGGGGGCGCAGGCTGACAGTGCAGGCGTCATTACGCTGAATCATGCGCCGGGTGCCCTTACTGTATATATTTCAGCGGTTGGCTATATACGTGGCCGCGAAACGATTGTGCTTGATTTCAACAAACGTGTCGAGTACTTCTTACAGCCCCGGTCAACCGATCTGGAGGAAGTGGATGTCCGGGCTACGCGCGAGGACAAAAACATTAAAACCGTT
The DNA here is from genome assembly GCF_054778895.1 of Spirosoma fluminis. NCBI lineage: Bacteria > Pseudomonadati > Bacteroidota > Cytophagia > Cytophagales > Cytophagaceae > Spirosoma > Spirosoma fluminis. Next base: position 292,099 of record NZ_BAAGZD010000003.1, on the reverse strand, counting down.
CAGATGGGGCAGATTCAACTGAGTATGCCCGAATTGAAGCGAATGCCGGTGGTACTGGGTGAACCCGATATTCTGAAGGCGCTGGCGCTTCAGGCGGGGGTTACTACAGCGGGGGAGGGGGCCGGAGGTTTCAACGTGCGGGGCGGACGGGCCGACCAGAACCTGGTGTTAGTAGATGGGGCTCCGCTGTTCAATACGTCGCACCTGCTCGGCTTTTACACCAATATCAACCCGGATCTGGTTCAGGATGTCAGCTTAAACAAAGGTGCGTTTTCGGCGCAGTACGGCGGGCGTGTGTCGTCGCTCTTGTTGATGAGTACTCGGAACGGAAACAAAGAGGGGTGGCGCGTGTCGGGCGGACTGAGCCCGGTCAGTGTCCGGGCCGTGGTTGACGGACCGATCTCAAAAAAACTGACGCTGGTAGCGGGCGGACGGTTTGCGTTCCCGAATTATCTGCTTCGGTCGTTTCCGGTAGCCAGCGTAAAAAATAGCCGCGCGTCTTTCTACGACGGTAACGTCAAGCTCACCTACACGCCCGATGAACGGAATACCATTGCTGTTTCGGCCTATCGGAGTCAGGATAACTTTCGCTTTCCGGGCGATACGTTGTACGGGTGGCATTCTGATGTGCTGACGGGGCGCTGGAGTTACTTGATCCGCCCAAATCTACAGCTTAACCTAACGGCGCTTTACAGTGGCTATCACCTGAACGTAGACGGGGTGACGCCGGGCTTAACCTTTCGGTTTGCATCGTTTATCGAGCAGCGCGAAGGTAAGGCCGATGTCTATTATACCGTCAATCAGAAAGCAAAAGTGCAGGCTGGAATCAACGGCATTCTGTATCGAATTCAGACCGGCGACGTAATGCCGACGGGAGAAAATTCAAGTATCAATCGGCAACGTATCGACCCCGAGTCAGGCCGCGAACTGGGAGCCTATGTGAACGCCGAATGGGATCTAACCCCCCGGATCTCACTCATGGCCGGCTTACGGTACTCGATGTTCTCTTTTCTGGGGCCGCAGACGATCTATCGATACGCGGAGAACGTACCGCGTTCGCCCGAAACGGTGGTCGATTCCGTGGGATATGGCAGAGGGCAGGCAATTCAGAACTACGGCGGGCTGGAACCGCGCGTGGCGTTACGTATTCAGGTGGCCCGAAACTCGGCCATCAAAGCCAGTATTGGCCGCACGCGCCAGTACGTAAATCTGATCTCCAATACCACCGCCATTACGCCCCTCGACTTCTGGAAATTAAGCGATCGCTACGTACCGCCCCAAATTGCCGATCAGGTTTCGCTGGGGTTGTTTCAAAACCTCAATAATAACGCCATTGAGCTAAGTATAGAAGGGTATTACAAACGACTTCAGAACCAGATCGACTATCGATACGGAGCCAATCTGATCCTGAATCCCAGACTCGAAACGGCCTTGCTGCCCGCGTCTGGCCGGGCCTACGGGGTGGAATTTGGTATCAGCAGCAACAAAGGCCGGCTGACGGGTCAGTTAAACTACACTTATGCCCGTTCGCTGATTGCCGTGCAGACGCCGTTCGACGAGCTTCGGATAAACGGCGGTGACTATTATCCATCGTATATCGACCGGCCGCATACGCTGAATCTTCAGGCTCGCTGGGCCATGTCGCACAACTGGTCGTTCTCCACCAACTTTGTGTATTATACCGGCGTACCTGCTACGTATCCTGATGGTCAGTACACCTACTCGGGTGAACCGGTACTGGACTACTCCCGGCGTAACGCGGACCGGATTCCGGATTACCACCGGCTGGACGTAGCGTTTTCAAAAGACACCCGATTTACCAAAGCGCAGAAACGGTACGGTATCTGGACGATCGGCATCTATAACCTGTATGCCCACAAGAATCCATACTCCGTCTATTTTACGCGCTACAATCAGCGGACTGAGTCATACCGGTTATCGGTCTTTGGTACGTTGATTCCATCAATTGCTTACAATTTTTATTTCTGACCATGACCCGGTTCATTGTCTTTATACTTGCGTTAACGGCGCTCATAAGCTGCATTGATCAGGTGCAGTTGCCGGTTCGGACCGAAGAGCCACGATTGGTGGTTGAAGGCCAGATCACCAACGAAGCTCCGCCCTATACGGTCAAACTTACCTATACCGGGAAGTACAGCGGGAGCGAAGGACAAAATTCCGCCGATCAGTTTGTGTTCGGAGCCCAGGTTAGCCTAGCCGATGATCAGGGCCGTTCAACCCGGTTTGTGGCAACGGGGCCGGGCGTTTACCAAACAGCCGATTCGACATTTCGGGGGCAGGTAGGGCGTTCGTACAGCCTGAGTGTTGTGCTGACTGATGGCAAACGCTACGTTACCAAGCCGGAGCGGATGCCCATTGTACCGGCTATCGATAGCATCTCAGGTCGCTTAGTTCGGGTTGAGAATATCATTACACCCTTTCGATACAGTTATGCCATTACGACGCAGGACCCGGCTGCCGAGAAAAATTACTACCGCTGGACGGCCTTTGGCGTAACAACCCGGCGCTCAACGGGGGTGCCCTGCTGCCTGGGATGCCCATCGATTTGCCTGGATCGCTGCTGGATAACCGAGTCGACCGATGCGATCAACATTTATAGTGATGAAGCGATCAACGGCAATCCAATACGCAATAAGGCTGTTTTTCAGTTGCCGGTTTATGCTGTAGGGCCCCAACTGGTAGAGGTGCAGCAGTACAGCATGACCCAAAGTAACTATCAGTTCTGGAAGCTGTATCAGCAGCAGAACGCCCGTACGGGTAGCATCTTTGATCCTTTACCTGCTCCCGTAACGGGCAACGTAGTGAATGCCGATGTTCCTACTGACCGGGCCAGGGGGTATTTTGCCGTTACGTCTATTACCCGGAAGCGGTTTCGCAATCCAGCCGTCGAAACAACCGGCTCAGCCGTGTATGGGTTTATTGCCAGTCAGATCGTACCACTGTATGATTGCCGGGATACATATGGTCCAGTGCCCGTTATGGAGCCGGAGGGCTGGCGATAATTAGAGCTTCCACTGGACGAGCCAGCCTGGTTTGATTTGTTTAGGCTGGGGAACGCCAGCCAGCCCCGTTGCCGGATTCATGGCCATTAGGGTGAGGGAAATGGTCGATCTGGTTTCCGCCGAAATGGCTTTTGTTGCCCGAAAAAACACCGTACCTCGCGCGTCAATATCATCCACAACAGCATACAGCACGTCGCCTACTTTCAAGGCGTCTTCCCCAATCTGTACATCTTCGGTCAGCGTAAAGGCCCAGCTTTGCCCTAGTTTGAGCTGACCCGCGCGGAGGAGTTTAGCACTTACGTCGCCCACGAACACGGGCGCCGTGGTCGGCTGCTGCTTGAGCAGCTCCGTCAACAGGCTATCCATGACCCTGGCTTCGCTGCGGACGATACCGGATGGCTCATCCACCAACTGGCCAATGGGGATACCTACCGGATCGGGCTCTTCATCCTGAAGCCAGCCCATCCGCCGGGCCTGTTGCCGCTCAAGTTCGTAGGCATTGACCGAAGACGCCAGTAACGCACCGTTGCCAAGACTATAGGAGGGGTTCGTAAACAACTCTTTCATGGCAAGAATCCGGTACAGATAATAGCCGGTTTCGGCGTTCATCGTCATGGCGTAGTAGTCGCGGTGACCAACTCGGGTGATTTTCCGCTGCACCATGCCAACGCCCCCGTTATAAGCCGCGGCCACGAGCGTCCAGGAACCCAGTTTGCGGTACAGAAACTTCAGGTATTTGCAGGCTGCTTCGGTGGACTTCTTCAGATCCGTCCGTTCGTCATTGCCGGGCGTAATTGACAGGCCCATATCCTGCGCCGTATCGTCCATAAACTGCCAGTAGCCTACAGCACCCGCCGACGAAACGGCACTGGCGTGCCAGGCGCTTTCAATTAATGGCAGATATTTGAAGTCGTTCGGAATCGCATGTTTGCTCAGGATGGGCTCGATCACCGCGAAATACGGAGCTGAACGCGCCCGTAATGCCTGTACATGCTGAATATAGCCCGAACTGCTGGCCAGGGCGAGGGCCAGTTTAGCCGATACGTCACCTTGTTCGGTCGGTACCAGTTCACCGCAGAAATGCAGTCGCTCCGGACGAAGCCGCGGGGGCTGTAACTTAGCTACGGACCGCACCGGTTTACCCGAATGCGCAGCCGTTTTCTTTTGCGTCCAGCCGACTTGACTACTCAGTAAAATACTTAAAATCAGCGGGACTACGTATTGAATGGCTTTTGTCAAAACAGTTAGCATTAGTTCAGCCCATAGACAACGAAGCCTGCCCTGGGTTTAGTTCGGGTGGATGCGGACGAGTTAGGAAACAGGAAATAGACGACACTGCCGCTAAGTCCGCTTCACAAGCAATACTAGAGTGCTTTCCACGTAAGAATCCAGCCGGATTTGAGCTGATCGACATCAGGCAGGTTGATGCCGATGCGGCCGGTCGAGGCATCAACGGCCGTCAGGGTCAGCTTATACGTGTACTTGTCCTGAGTCGAATACAGTTTGTCGGCGCGTAAGTACAGTTTGTTCGTTTTCGGATCTATATCTTCAACTACCGCATACAGCAGGTCGCCTTCCTCTACTTCAATACCATCGGCGAGGCCGTGCCGGGTCAGGTGAAACACCCAGGTTTGACCACGTCGTAAATCGGCGGTTTCGCTCAGACGCGCCCTGATACCACCCCTGAAAACGTCGGCCGCGTTGGGCAGCGGAATATCCATCGTTCGTCCGGCTGCATGGGTAGCGCTTTCTGGAATGGGCGTATCTACCGCTGCCTGCGTAGCGTCGTCTACAAGCAGCTCCGGAATTAAAATATCCTGACCGGTTTCGGAACCTGGATAAAGCGGTTCACTCAGGTACGCCATCATCGGGTCGGGAATAATGTGTGGGTAGCTTTGGTAATTCGAGAATAGCTCTTTAAAAGCCAGTATCCGATACAGGTATTTTCCGGTTTCAGCATTCAGGCGGAGGTAATAGTAATCGCGCTGCTGTTGCTTCCGGATATTGCCCAGTAAAGCACCAATGCCGTTGTTGTAAGCCGCAGCAGCCAGGGTCCAGGAGCCCAGTTGATCGTGCAGATAGTTTAAGTAACGGCAGGCCGCGTTCGTCGACTTGATAAGGTTGTGGCGCTCGTCGTATCCCGGCCGAATCGTCAATCCCAGTTCGCGGGCGGTAGCGGGCATGAACTGCCAGTAACCAACCGCCCCTTTCGGCGACACGGCGAACCCCCGAAGCGCACTTTCGACCAATGGTAGGTACTTAAAATCGAGGGGAATATGATGCCGGGCCAGAATCGGCTCGATAATGGGAAAGAACGAGGCCGCCCGCTGCCTGATCCGGAACAGAGCCTGGTTCTGATTGGTGTTCTGCACTAAAGCCGATACCAGCCGACGCGCAACAACTTCTTCGTGTATAGGCACTGACTCACCACAGAAATACACAGGAGGCAGCGCTTTGATCAGTCCGGGGTCGGTAGACGGCAGCGTAGACTCCGTCAAGCCCGAAATCCGGTTGAACTGACTCGTTAAGACCAGACTGGTTATCAACGTACAGGAAGCAAGCAAATTCATCAAACAGGCACGTACTAGTTACGTATGGGTACCTTACTTTGACGGGTTATATAGTCTATAGTAACACAATACTATAGTTATTTTTTTGTCGCTTGGCCATCGCTACGTCACACAAAAAGGTCGCCCTGATTAGAGCAACCTTTTGCGTTACGTACTGAATGTCAATTAAAGCCAGTCCCAGAAGTGCAGCGGACGAGTTCCTTCCCCTTTGTTTAACTGCAAAAATCGGGGGCGACGGAATCGAAGCACCATCAGCCCCATCATCAGTTTCTTGATGGGTAGTTGATCGCCTTGTTTTTCCAGGCCCGCGTTCCGCGTAGCCGAGGAAGACTCCGGTGATCTGGAAGCCATCGCAATAAATTGCTGCGTGTCCGACGGGGCTTTCGTCAAGGCGGTATTTGGCCGGGGACCCCAGGTTGGGTCGTTGTAGTCTTCGTCAACGAGTTCTACAGTCGGCGAATCCTTGATTTTCTTCGACAATGCCAGTGGCTTGGTCCAGCTCGGCAGTGGCTTGGTCAACTGCGCAATCGTGGAGTTACGGAGCAGCAACGAATACTGCCGCGGATTACTGAGCAGCTCCTTGTACGCCAGAATCCGGAACAGGTAGTGACTTGTTTCGCGGTGCAGCTTGAGCCGGTAGTAATTTTTCTGCCCTTGCTGCACCATCCGATTCTGCACGTGCGTAATACCGCCGTTATAGGCAGCGGCTACCAGCGTCCACGAACCTAATTCAGCATAGAGTTGGTGCAGATACCGACAGACGGCCACCGTTGCTTTCTGGAGATTATAACGTTCGTCGACTTTGCCATTTACGGTTAAGCCCAACTCCCGGGCGGTGCCGGGCATCAACTGCCAGTAACCCGATGCACCTTTGGGGGATACACAGTCGTTGACCAGCGCACTCTCAGCCAGCGGCATGAATCGGAAATCACGGGGAATCTTATACTTCCGAAGAATCGGGTCGATGATAGGAAAGAACGTCGAGGCCCGACGGCGGAGGTCAAATAAACATTCGGGCTGAGCGCCGTACGTCCGCAGCGTTTGTACCCATCGACGCGAAACACGGGGTTCGTCGACCGGAACTTCTTCCCCGCAAAAATAAATTGGAAATACTCGTTTGGAGGAATCAACAACCAACAGCGAAGGGTTATTTAAGCCGTCTGGCGACTGAAGATTTCGACTCGTATCCGCCCCGATTGTGGCTAAGCCAAAGGCCGGTTTAATGGCGGCCATAAGCAATGAAAAACCTACTTCTCTTATCAAAATAACGGTATTTGTTGTGGTACATAGAGACGACAAAGCCCGTACTAACGTAGCGGGCTTGCCATACATGACTCTACGAATATAGCTGATTATCTGCTGACTACAAAACCGCCGTTCTAAGAATTATCCAACGGCCCAGCGAAAAGTAGGATTTTATCTGCCCATCAGCCCCACAACCAGGGTTATTTTGGCGTAGTCGTACCGCCCTTCCAGGTGGTCGAAAATGGGCTTGAGCCGACCTTCTTCGAGGCCGACGATGTCAATCGCCTGCTCGATTTGCCGACGGTCAAACGGGTCGACAAGGGAGGTTAAATCCAGGTCGTAGCCTGCCTTCGCCAACTGCACCAGATGACCTGCAATGGAGCCTGCCGTGAGCTGCCGTTCGGCGGCAATTTCATCGATCGTGAGGCCTCGATTATACAGATCGAGGGTAATCAGCTGGGTTGCTCCTTTGGGTTTTTCGCCTGCCTGAACCCGGCCCTTTACGTGGCCGACAATCGCATCCAGAAACCGCCTGCCGAACAACTGCAGCTTGCGTTCGCCAACCCCGCTTACGTTACGTAATGCATCGGGCGTGGTTGGCCGCTGCCGCGCCATGTCTTCCAGCGTGGTGTCGGTGAAAATAACGTAGGGTGGTACGTTCTGCTCGTCGGCCAGTTCTTTGCGGAGGGCACGAAGCCGCTCGAACAAATCGTCGCGGTTGGTTTCGGTTTTGGTCTTCGGTTTCTCAACCACCGGTTTCGGCGCATCGTCGGGACGTACCAGATCAATTTTACGGCCTCCATAAAGCACCTGGTCCGCCAGTATACCCCGACGCAGGGCGTAGTGCTGGTCATAGCCAACCTCAACCACGCCAATGTTGATAAGCTGATGCAGATAATTCCGCCAGTCTTCAAAGCGAAGGTCGCGGCCAGCGCCATACGTTTTTACCTGATCGTAACCACCCTGTAGCACCGCCTGGCTGCGGGAACCACGCAGAATGTCGATCAGCAGGTTCATCGGTACGCGTTCGCCCGTCCGCACGATAGCCGAGAGCGCTTTCTGAGCCAGAATGGTACCGTCGAACGTAACGCGCGGGTCGCGACAAACGTCGCAGTTGCCACAGGGTTCCGCTAACTCCTCTGAAAAATAGGACAGCAGAATCTGGCGACGGCAGGTGTGGGCATCAGCATACTGCTGCATCCGCTCCAGCTTGGCCAGTTGCAGGCCCAGGTTTGCCGGACTATTCTCGGCCAGCATTTCCTTGTACGTCGCTACGTCGGCAAAGCTGTAGAACAATACCGTCTGCGCATCGGCTCCATCACGCCCCGCCCGACCAATCTCCTGGTAAAAGCTTTCGATGTTTTTAGGCATGTTGTAATGAATCACCCAGCGCACGTTCGACTTATCGATGCCCATGCCGAAGGCAATGGTCGCGCACATGATCCGAACGTCGTCGCGCAAAAACGCTTCCTGCGTACGCGCCCGATCGTCGGGGTCCATCTTGGCGTGGTAGAAGGCCGCGCTAAATCCCTTTTCCTGAAGCTTTGCCGCCAGTGATTCCGTCGATTTCCGGCTTAGGCAATAAATAATACCCGACGTATCGGGCTTGCGTTGCAGGAGCCGGATAATTTGCTGAATGCGGTTCTGGCCGGGTAAGACCTGAAGACTAAGGTTAGTCCGGTTAAACGACGAGATAAAGATGGCCGGGTCGTTCATGCCCAGCCGCTGGCCAATGTCCTGACGGGTAAGCTTATCGGCCGTTGCTGTTAGGGCGACCGTGGGTACCTGCGGAAAATGCTCTTTCAATACGTGTAACTGGGTATACTCTGGCCGGAAATCGTGCCCCCAGGATGAGATACAGTGCGCTTCGTCAATGGCGAAGAGCGAAATGGTCACGCGCTTCAGAAACGCAAAAAAGGACTCGGTCAGCAGTTTTTCGGGCGATACGTACAGCAGTTTAAGCTTGCCGCTGAGGCAGTCGGCTTCGATATCGCGCTGCTGCCGACTGGTTTGCGTGCTGTTGTAGAAAGCCGCCTGAATACCATTCATGTGCAAAGCACCAACCTGGTCTTTCATCAGGGCGATCAGGGGCGAAACCACAATGGTAATACCCGGCAGCATCAACGCCGGAATCTGAAAGCATACTGACTTGCCACCTCCTGTAGGCATCAGCACCAGCGTATCCCGTCCGCTCAGAATGGACCGGATGATGTCTTCCTGCATGGGACGGAAGCGGTCGTATCCATAATAGCGTTTAAGATAATCAACTGGCGACTGGTCGGCGATGGTCATTTTACTACGGGTATATACCTATCAAAAATACAAAAAAAAGCGGAAAACAGTGCCATCCCGACACGCGAAGACGTCGCTACACTGCTAGGTACTATCGGCCTGCAAAAACAGCCATCAGGGAAGATAACGTAACACAAATGAAGCGCAGGATAATGAAAAACTGGGCCAATGAACTGAGCTATTGGCGAAGACGACCGTGTGTTGCTGAGGTGATTAACTTCGGCGGATGATGCCAGAATCTGAGGGATGACTTAACAGGTTGGTAACATAACCCATTCCTGTTCTGCACTATCTTTGCCGACCTGCTATGGGCTTTTTCTTCGTCGCTGAATAAAGACGCCAGTGATGCCGACGATTAGGTGTGAACAGACCTGACAGTGACCGGAAATCAACTCATTGACCGATTACTAGCCCTTTCTTAATCGGAACAGCGCAACGGCGTATCTTTAACGCCCGAATGTGCAGGATGCCCAGTTGCTCCGGGCCTCACCAAGTCAACTACGTATTAATTTGTTATTGAGATGCTTAAAACAGCCTTTCAAAAAGAACTGGTACTGACCGATACGCTTGAACAGGGAAGCCATGGTGCTGAAGTCAAACGCGTTCAGGAGTGGCTTTCGCTCAACGCGTTACGTTTTCCCGATGTAAGCCTGACGACAAATGTAGACGGTCAGTTTGGCCCGGCAACAAAACGGGCCGTGTGTAATTTTGAGGAGGCCGTCGACCTGCCCCGAACGGGTGTGGTTACGCCCGATTTATTTGCGCACTTAAGCAAACCGCTGGCCACGGCTTTCCAGACGGTCGCGTCGATTCCCGATGTTCGGCGGGCGGTGGTGCAGGTAGCCCGGCTGCACCTGCGGCAACGGGCTACGGAACTTCAGACCACCGATGCGCAGAATCTGGGTCCCTGGGTACGTAGTTACTGCGATGGCTTAGACGGATCGCCGTTTAAATGGTGCGCTGGCTTCGTGCAAACTGTTTTAGATCAGGTGGCGTCTGCGCATGACCGTTCGTTTACGGTCATTATGCCGCAGACGTTAAGCTGCGATGTACTGGCCCTGAGTGGTCAGCAGAATGGCAGGTTGATTGACAACGCTGTGGTTCAAAAGAACCCGGCCCGGATGCAGCCCGGCGACGTATTTGTGTTACGTTATCCCAAAGCCCCCGACTGGTACCATACCGGATTCATTACCAAAATCGAGGGCGATGTGGTGGAAACCATCGAAGGCAATACCGACTCGAAAGGCTCCAGCAACGGAACCGCCGTATTCGCCCGCGTCCGCAACTTCCGCAAGACGACGCTGGACGTATTCACCATCGACGGTTTGTAAGGTCAAAGGTGGGTGAAAATCGTTTCGGCGAACGCTACGTCGGAGTTCTGGCTGGCTACCGTTTGCAGGTTCTCTTTCGAATACGAAATGCCCTGCCTGACGGCCTGCTCCAGCAACTGGCTGATGGCTATGGGCGAAGTGGAATCAACCACTGCTCCTAACTGCTCCTGCTGCACCAACTGACCCATGTAGCCATAGTCGGACGACAGCAGCGGCTTACCCGAAACAGCCGCCCGAATAATCACGGACGCCATACCCGTATGACGTTGGTATAAAGCCAGGGCGTAATCGGCCAGCTCGAAATAAAGCTGAATCTGTTTGCCGCGCGTATCCCGGAAAACACAACTGATCTGTATGGTCGGGGCTACCTCCGTAATAAGGTGTTCGATCTGTTGCTGATAATCGGGTTTGATGGCGCCGACCAGCAGCACACATACGCGTGAATGCACCGATGGATTGAGCTGTTTAAGCGATTCGAGCAGCGGTTCGATGCCTTTCCGATCTTCAAGTGTACCAAATAAGAGAAAGACTTTACGGGCGGGGTCAATGCCTAACTCAAGACGTAGCTGAGCCACTTCTGCCGGGTCGATGGGGTACGACTTGACCGGGTCGGGTAGGGGAACCACCGTTACGCTGGGGGTCATCGCGCGCAGGGCGGGTACCGCCGAATGGTCGAGGCAGAACAAATTCTTTAATACACCCCGGTCCAGTGCGCCCTGAAGCGTTACTTTCTTACGGACCATGTTCAGACGGGCTTTCAAGCCGGGCGGAGCGGGGTAATGAAAATCGGGTCGAAAGTAAATACCCGACACGGGGCAAGGCGATTTTCGACCACACCAGAGCGCCAGTTGAAAAATATCTGAATACATCATCAACGCGTGCGTTGGCGTGTGTTCACGGATGTAGTCCAGCAACAAATTCCACTCGTTGAAGGAGCGACGTAATACCGACGACTGATGAACACGGGCAATGTCTTCCGGTGGAATGCTAATGAACCGTACCGTTGTCTGAGCGGGGTCCTGTGCCAGCAGTTGCTGAAAGGCCGGTTCAAACGAGGCCTGCGTGACCACGATCAGTTCACCTTTGATTCGATAGTGAAGCCAGTAGTGAATCAGATGCGTCAGGTAATCGGCGTGGTGACCATTGATGATCGTATCGAACAAAAGTATTTTCCTCGCCATATCTATGAAACTACGCGCCGGTATACGTCCAGCGTTTGACTAACTACGTTCTCGGGAGAGAAGGCCTGCTGCCGTTCGTACCCCTTTTGCCGTAACGATTGCCGCAACGTATCGTCGATAATAACCCGCTCAATCTGCTGTTGAATACTCACTTCCGATGTTGGGTCGAAGTAAAGGGCGGCATCCTGGGCCACTTCGGGGAAACAGGATGTGTTACTCAGCACAACCGGGCAACCCGCAGCAAACGCTTCCAGAATGGGAATGCCAAACCCTTCGTAGAGCGACGGATACACAAACGCAAGGGCGTGTTCGTACAGGCGAAACAAGATAAAGTCGTTGATGGCAAAATGAACTACCTGATCAGTGAGGTCGAGGCTACCGATCAACAGCTTTTCGGCATCACTGAAGTCGCCACCACCGGCGCAAACCAACCGGATGCCCGGAGATTTCTTTAAGATTGGCGCGACGGCTTTCAGAAAGAAACCGAAGTTCTTATATGTACCCCGCATGCCTACGTACAGCAGATACGTTTCGGGAGCCTGAATCTGAAACGTATCGGGTACGCTTAAGGTCCGGAAGTTCGTGGCATGATGAACCACCGTTATCTTGTCCGGATCAATGGTAAACACCTCAACCAGGTCTTTCTTGGTATTTTCGGAGACCGCAATCACATGGGCCGACCGGTCGAGCAGTTCCTGCTTCTGCGCCTTCGACGCATTGTCCAGATGCCCGTACGCGTCGCCCAGTTTTTCTTTGATCACATCGTGATACGTTAGCACAAAGGGCTTGTTGCCAATGAACTTCAGAAAGTAGCTGTGGAAAAACGTCGGGTGAAACACGTCGTAATCCTTCCGGATCAACTGAATTGAACTCAACAGGCGATTCACCTGGGAAAACAACATGCTGGTGTACATGTAGCCCAGAAAATACTGGAAGGGATACGTATGGAACTGCCTGCTGTTCAGCAGGTAATCGTTATTAGAGAAGCGAACGGAGAGCGTTGTGTCGACGCCTTTCTTGCGAAGCGATACAATCAGATCGTAAAAATACCGGGCCACCCCCCCAAATCGCGCACCTGTAAAAGCCTGATGGTCGTACAAGATTTTCATAAGAAGCAAAAGCACCGCAATGTTACGCATAAAGTCGTAACCAGCAGTTACGACCGGTCCAAAACCCCGCCGTCGCCCGTCGGACGTAACGATCACGAACATTGATGACCGATTACTCTAATGGATACGTCTGGTAAGCGGCTTTCTCTATTTTTTTGCGCTTTACATCATTCACAGCCAACAAATACATCCATTGTAATGCAGACTAAATACGTTCTTTTGCTCGCGCTCAGCTGGGCGGTTGGGTCGACGGCTTTCGGCCAGTCGACCGGAGATTTGAGCGGTTCGCTCCGCGAGGTGGCGGCTCAGTTAAAGCCGGTTAAAGCAGCCGATAAAGAATATAAACAACAGCTAAAGACCGCTGGTAATCAACCGTATCTGGTAACCTTCGAGGTGACCGAAACCGACAAGAAAGGAAAATCGACGGAATATATTTACGAGCTTAATCTGGCCGATGTAGACCCGAACTCGGTGAAGTATGACACCCGGAAAGATTTGATGCCGATTACGCTTAAAACCGTTAACGGGAACGACTTCGTCCGCGTGAAGGAAAACAGCCAGCTGCGGTTTAACAATACGTTGACGCTGTATGCGGAAAATATTGATAACGCGCGGGCCCTGACTGAAGCGTTACGGAGCACCCCAGCCTCGGCAAAGAAACTTCTTGAGAGCCGCCTGAACATTGGCAGTTCATTGCCTGCGTTAACGGATTGGCTGCGCAAAAACGTGGTCGATGCCACCAGCAGTGACGAAACGTATCGGCAGACCGTAACGCTTACTGATGGAGCAAACCCGTTGAAGGTTCGGGTCACGCAACAGCAGAATACCGGCAAAAAAGTAGTCGATGAGACCACAGACCTCAATGTAGGCGACCTTGATCCGTCGGGTGTGAAGCTCGACGTGAAAGGGAAATGGATATGTATTGAAGCCACTACCCGTAACCGGGAAAACTTCATCCGGCATTCGGAAGGTGGAAAACCGGGCAACGACCGCGTCGTCCGGTTCTATTTCGCGGATCTGGAAAAAGCCCGCGAAGGCAGCATGGTTTTGCAAAAGCTATTGCCCCTGGCTCAGCAGAAGCAGAAAGATATGGCTCCCGCCTACCGCTCCGCCGACGATACGCAGCAGCGACTGGTTGCGGCCTTGAAACCCATGGGTGGCGTTGAGCAGTCGTTAAAGCCGGGTTGCCAGAGCGTGTTTACGGTTGCCGAATCGGGGAAGACAACGGAGTACCGCTTCTTCTGGGGAGATCTGAACGAGAAGGCAACCAAGCTGAGTGCATCGGGTAAGGCGTTCACGCTCGAACTGGCCATGCCTAACAAACAGAAGTACATAGAAGTCTGGCGCAACGGCGAAAAACAAAGCTACGTTGGCGAACTGGAAATTCAGACGGATGATATCGAAGCGATCCGGTACCTGCCGGGGCAACTGGAAAAGATGATCCCGCAATGCCGGGATAGCCGCAAACTGACCGTGCCGGGTGGTAGTACCGAAGCAAAGCTCGAATACGTATCGCAGAAGTTGATACCCGTGCAGGCCGGCCGTAAAACCATTACTCAAAAGCTGGAAAAGGCGGGCGGTTGTGCCATCAAGGTGACGCAAAGCACAAGCGACGGCAAAAAGACCGTAGACGAGCAATTCGAATTCAGCTTAGGTGAAATCGATCCGTCGGCGGTAGAGCTTGTTACGTCCGGCGACGAAGCCTATGTGCAGCTGATGACCAGAAGCAAAGAGAAAACGATCAAGGCGTTCAAGAATGGAAGTCCATCCAACTACGTCAACGCCGTTCAATTCTTCGGTAACGACATTTCAACGGGTTTGCAGGTTCGCGAAGCCTTCCGGCAGGCGGTACAGGGTTGTAAGAAATAGTACATACTGGTTGACAAGGCTTAACTACCGTAAATTATGAATGGGCGTTAGTTAACTATAGGTCAGTTTTTTGTCATCCCGACGACAGGAGGGATTTTCGGGAGTTGAAAGCAATAGTAGCCTCATCAGAAGGTTCCTCCTGGGGTTGGGATGGTAAAAAACCGACTATTATCATTCAAGTGCTTATTTGTAATTCACGTTAAGTAACAAAAAGAAATAGGTACGGTTGTTAAATGTCAGTTAACGTTGTATTGTGTACAGCGTTAACCGGCTTATTTCAACTACGTACCACGCTATGCGTTCATTTCTTCTGCTTGCCTTACTTCTCCTTACAACCCATTCTTCTTTTTCGCAACGAATACCGGGTTTGCAGCAGCCCGTCGAAATGATCCGGGACCGCTGGGGCGTCAACCATATCTATGCAAAAAATGAACATGATCTGTTCTTTGCGCAGGGCTATGCCGCAGCTCAGGATCGACTCTTTCAACTGGAAATCTGGCGTCGGCAGGCAACGGGTACGGTGGCGGAGCTGCTTGGGCCGCAGGAAGTAAAACGCGACATCGGTACCCGACTGTTTCGGTTTCGCGGCAACCTAGATCAGGAGCTGAAGCACTATCACCCGCGTGGTCCGCAGATCGTAAGAGCGTTTGTAGAAGGGGTCAATGCCTACATCACGCAGATCCTTAAAACGCCCGAAAAGCTACCGTTTGAATTTCAGGTACTCAACACGAAACCAGGGCTTTGGACACCCGAGGTGGTCATCAGCCGACACCAGGGGCTAGCCTATAACGTACGTGAAGAGCTGAACTATGGACGCTTGGTGAAGCTGATCGGCGCTGATAAACTTCGGGAGTTGCAATGGTTTCATCCCCTGCCCACAGGCGGTAAAGCCGACCAACCCGACCTAACGCTCCACGTGAACGGCGACGAGTTGTTTCAGCCTATTCTTGACTTATACGAAGCGTTTCGGTTGCCCTTAAAATTTGGTGGTCAGCCTACCAAAGCTGACGAAGACGAAGCACTACGTTCCAGAGAGGCAATCGATGACTGGTTTAACGTAGACAGGCAGTACGTCGGCTCGAACAATTGGGTTATTTCGGGAAATAAATCAGCCAGTGGTTATCCGATGCTGGCGAATGACCCGCACCGGGCGCAGTCTACGCCCTCGCTCCGGTACTGGGTTCACCTGAACGCGCCGGGCTGGAACGTAATAGGTGCCGGAGAGCCGACGCTGCCCGGCATTTCCATTGGACACAACGATCATGGTGCCTGGGGACTGACCATTTTCGAGACGGACAACGAAGACCTATACGTCTACGAAACCAATCCGGCGAATCCGAATCAGTACCGTTACAAAGGCCGCTGGGTGAGCATGAAAACCCTGGCCGAAACTATTCCCGTGAAAGGCGCACCAGCAGTGCAGGAAGAGTTGAAGTTCACCCGGCACGGTCCCGTGGTTTACGAAGACAAGAAGAACCACAAAGCCTACGCCGTTCGGGCGGGGTGGCTGGAGGTAGGCTGTTCACCTTATCTGGCGAGCTTACGCATGAATCAGGCCCGTAACTGGACCGAATTTCGCCAGGCTTGTGCGTTCAGTCGGCTGCCGGGGGAGAATATGATCTGGGCTGATAAAACCGGGACGATTGGCTGGCAGTCAGTTGGCTTATCGCCCATTCGCAGGAATTTTACGGGACTGGTGCCCGTTCCTGGCGATGGTCGCTTTGAGTGGGGTGGGTACCTGCCCATTACGCAGCTGCCCAACAAGCTTAACCCACCGGAAGGATACGTAGTAACGGCAAACAACAACCTTACGCCTATTAACTACCCGCACCGCAATGCTGTTGGCTGGACCTGGTCGAGTCCGGTTCGGGCGCACCGGATCGAAGAAGTGCTAAACGATGGAAAGCGCAAGACTCTGACGGATTTTATGGCCCTACAGGCTGACTATCTCGCTGTTCCGGCCCGAACGTTGGTGCCCTTGCTGCAAAATCTCTCATCGACCGAAAACCGCACCGAACAGGCGTTGGCGTATTTACGGCGGTGGGATTACAAACTTGAGCCGAGTTCGGTGGCGGCTTCGATCTACGTAGCGTGGGAAGGGCAGTTAAAACAAGCGGTTTACGCGCAAAACGTACCTCAAAATGCCCGGCCTTATCTCAAAAGCTTACCCTCGAAGCGGGTGATTGATGCCCTGCTGGTTCCGACTACCAATCGCGATAGTTTGCTATTAACCTGTCTGGACCGGGCCGTAGCTGAACTCTCGAAACGGCTTGGTAACGAGATGGAGGACTGGGTGTATGGGCAGCGTAAAAACAAACACATCACCATTACGCACCCGCTGAATAATATGGTCGACAAGGCGATGCAACAGAAAATTAACCTTGGGCCGGTAGCTCGGGGTGGGTACGCCGAAACGGTAAATGCCACAGCCAATGATCTGAACCAAACGCACGGGGCATCCTTTCGCATTGTAGTAGACACCGAAAATTGGGATAAAACCTTGGGCATCAATAGTCCAGGTCAGTCGGGCGATCCGGCGAGTCCACATTACTGGGATTTATTCCCAATCTGGGCTGAAAATAGCTACTTCCCAGTGTTCTTCTCCAGGCCCAAGGTGCAGTCGGTAGCGGAAAGCACCACTGTGTTACAGCCTTAACGGACGGTTAAGGTTCCAAACAGACGTAATGCCGTACCTCCGGCTATATTTCGTAGGTTTGTAACCGCAAACCGCAAGACAGGCGGTTCAACTCGTTCATGGATATTCAGGAAGATTTAAAAGGAGCCATTCAACGCGCTATTGCTGAGCTGTATCAGCAGGAGGGTGTGGAGGTGGTTTTGCAACCGACCAAAAAAGAATTTGAAGGACTGTATACGTTCGTTACGTTCTCACTAACGAAAGCCCTTCGGCAACCGCCCGCAGCGATTGGACAGGCCATCGGCAGTTGGTTGGTTAAAAACAGCGACGTCGTTAGTGGCTTCAACGTCGTGCAGGGATTCCTTAATATCAGCGTTGCCGATGCTGCCTGGGTTACCGTCATCAACGACATTGCTGCTGATGCCAACTTCGGTACGTTGCCCTCGAAAGGGCAGTCGGTTATGGTTGAGTTTTCGTCGCCGAATACCAACAAACCGCTGCACCTTGGGCACCTGCGTAACAACTTCCTGGGCGATTCGGTAAGCCGCATCCTGAAAGCCAACGGCTACGATGTTGCCAAAACCTGCATCGTCAACGACCGTGGCGTGCACATCTGCAAATCCATGCTGGCCTATCGCATGTTCGGCAATGGCGAAACGCCGGAGTCGGCAGGCATGAAAGGCGATCACCTGATTGGTAAGTACTACGTCCTGTTCGACAAAGCGTATAAGGCGCAGGTCGAGGAGATGGTTAGTCAGGGAACGCCGAAGGAAGAAGCCGAAAAGAAGGCTCCCTTGATGCAGGAAGTTCAGCAGATGCTACGCCTGTGGGAGCAGGGTGATCCGGATACCGTTGCGCTCTGGCGGCAACTGAACGACTGGGTGTATGCCGGTTTTGATGCTACGTACCAAAGCATTGGCGTAAGCTTCGATAAGACGTACTACGAATCGAATACGTATCTGCTGGGTAAAGAAGTTGTCGAAGAAGGCCTGCAAAAAGGCGTTTTTTACCGCAAAGACGATAGTTCGGTCTGGATCGATCTGACCGAAGAAGGACTGGACCAGAAGCTCGTTTTGCGCGCCGACGGTACGTCGGTGTATATGACCCAGGACCTCGGCACGACCGATCTGAAATACCAGGATTTTCACAACGACCGTCAGATCTGGGTGGTTGGCAACGAGCAGGATTACCATTTCAACGTATTGTTCGCTATCCTGAAACGACTCGGTCGGCCGTACGCCAACGGACTGTATCACCTGTCGTATGGGATGGTCGATCTGCCAACGGGTAAGATGAAATCGCGGGAAGGTACGGTTGTCGACGCCGACGATCTGATCCAGGAAACCACCGAAGCCGCTGCCACTGCCGCCGACGAAGCCGCCAAAGGTAAACTCGACGAATTCAGCGAAGCTGAGAAAGCTGAGTTGTTTAAGATGCTGGGGCTGGGCGCCCTTAAATATTACCTGCTGAAAGTTGATCCCCAGAAGCGGATGCAGTTCAACCCCGCCGAATCCGTAGATCTGCACGGCAATACGGGGCCCTACATTCAATACGTTCACGCCCGTATTCAATCCGTTTTACGGAAAGCAGCTGAGATGGGCGTATTGACCGATGGAGTTGTAGAGGCCAGTATCTTAGATGAGATTGAGCAGCAGCTGGTGTTTCAGCTCAGTCAGTTTCCGCAGCGGGTAAAAGAGGCCGGTGACGACTACGCTCCGTCGTACATTGCGCAATACGTCTATGAGTTAGCGAAGACGTTTAATCAGTTCTACGACAAGCTATCAATCCTAAAAGAGACTGATCCGGTTAAGCTGCATACGCGTATTATACTGTCGAAATCGGTCGCTGAAACCATCCGTAAGAGCATGGATCTACTGGGCATACAGGTTCCGAAAAAAATGTAACCACTTGCTGATAGACGCTTCCATAAAGTCTTTACATTCATCTCGTAAACTTTTAATTCTGCACAGAATGAAACGAGAAATTATGAAGTTGGATGTAACGTCGGTAGCGCTTGTTTATGGGGCGGTGCTCGCGGTTTTTGGCTTATTCATTGCGTTGATGATGCTCGCATTTGGATCTATACTAAGCCTAAGCCCTATGCTTGGTCGGTCAGGCATGGGCATGATGATGAGAGGGGGCATGTTCGCAGCCATCTTTCTGCCTGTCTTTTACGGACTGCTTGGACTGATATTCGGGGCCTTGTTTGCCGTCGTTTACAACCTGGTTGCGCCCCGCGTCGGCGGAATAAAAGTGTATATTCGTGACGTCACCGATTAACAATCGATTAGAATTTACAATCCGTAAACTATTTCGTTGATCATCCCGTTTTGCCAGTAATCCAAACAAACCCAAGTTCTTACCCCTAGTTCGCTATGAAAAATAGAATCCTACTTACACTCACCGCTCTTGGTGTGTTTATTCTTGCTTCTGGTTTTATGTTTAAAAACATTGTGAAAGGCATTTTCAGCGATAAAAGTGAAATCGCTGTAGCCCCGGCTGAAATCGACGCTCCCACCAAGTCGCTTTACGACTTCACCGTAAAAAGCATCGACGGCAAACCCGTATCGCTCAGTGGTTTCAAAGGAAAGAAAGTCGTTATCCTGAACGTAGCGTCGAAGTGTGGGTTTACGCCCCAGTACGCCGATTGGGAGAAGTTTTACAAGCAGCATGGCGACAAAATCGTCGTACTCGGCTTTCCAGCCAACAACTTCGCGAGTCAGGAGCCAGGTAGCAACGAAGAAATTGCTTCATTCTGCCAGAAAAATTACGGCGTATCGTTTCCGATGTTCGAAAAAGTAAGCGTGGCCGGTAATGATCAGTCTCCACTATATCAGTGGCTGACAACCAAGTCAATGAACGGCTGGAACGACAAAGCCCCAACCTGGAACTTCTGCAAATACGTCATCAACGAAAAAGGCGAACTAACGCACTTCTTCGCGTCGAAGATCAAACCCGACGACGAAGAATTCAAGAAGGCAGTAGGCATTTAAACAATGAGTGAAAGTGCGAAAGAGTGAAAGAGCGAACAAAAGCAGTAAGTCCTGTTCGCTCTTTCACTCTTTCGCACTTTCACACTTTCAACTATGATGAATCCCTGGGTTGCAGCTGCCCGGCCACGTACACTGCCGCTGGCTTTAGCTAGTATTATCCTTGGCAGCTTTCTGGCCTGGGCCGATCTGCAGTTTGACTGGCGGATCGCGCTGTTAGCCGCGCTGACCACTATCTTCCTTCAGATTCTTTCCAATTTTGCGAACGATTACGGTGATGCCGTGTCGGGTAAAGACACCGAGTTGCGGGTAGGTCCGCGCCGGGCCGTAGCAACGGGCGACATTACCAAGGAAGCGATGCTGCGTGGAATCATCGTTACGTCAATTCTTTCGCTAATCAGCGGTGTCTGGTTGCTGGTCGTTTCGTTTCAGAAGGCCGACGCCAGCATTTTCTGGTTCTTCTTCATCCTTGGCTTATTGTCGATTGCTGCAGCGATTGGGTATACGAACGGCAAACGTCCGTATGGCTATGCGGGCTTTGGCGATATTGCTGTTCTGATGTTCTTCGGCTGGGTTGGCGTGCTGGGTACGTACTTCCTGCATACGTTATCCTTCAGCCCGATTCTCTTATTACCTGCAACCAGTGTTGGCTTATTCGCTACCGGCGTTCTGAATATCAATAATATCCGGGATATCGAAACGGATACAATGACCGGTAAACGCTCGATTCCGTCACGGCTGGGGCTATCGTTAGCCATCCGTTACCATTGGGGGCTGCTCCTTGCCGGAATGTTTTGCGCCCTGGTGTACTCGTTTCTTACCAGTGCAAATTGGTTCAGTTACCTATACATACTGGCTTTCCCCTTATTCGTCATAAACGGTCGGGCGGTCGCTACCCACAAACGACCGGTTGAGCTAAACGCACGCTTAGGCCAACTTGCCCTGACGACACTATTGTTTGTGGTGCTGTTTGGAATCGGGCAGGTGCTGTAAGCCCCCAAACGGGAGAGGCCGGTTTCAGTGCGCATTGCGTTTGAAGGGTAAATCTAATCTTACCTGTTAGCTGGTAGCAGAAGGCGCTTCCGGGTTGTCTTCTGATTCAAGTGGATCTGGCGACTGGTTGACTCCTGAAACGTGCACCAGCGAAATCACGGGCTTGGGTAGTGTTGTATAGATGCAATAAGCTGCGCCAAGCGCCCACACCTTCAGGCCGATCCTGGCAAAAACTAACGCCTGCTGGATGAGAAACATCAGGAAAATGGTAAGCCAGCCATTCATTAGAATTGTGGCATCCAGCAACAGGTAAAGGCTAAGCAGCCCCGCGCCAATCAACAGGAAGAACCAGTATAATCCGTAGGTTTTGCGAAGATTACGTAACACGAGCCGCCCCGCCTGCCCGAATGCACGGAAGGCGTTGGGTTCGTCTTCGCGAAACATGAGCACTTTCGCATAGTCACTGATGCAAAGGACGAGTGTAGCCGTTGAAACGAACAAACCAAAGAAAGCAGCACCTATCCAGAATAGACCGCGCTCGGTCAACGTATCGCTAAGCAGAACGCCAGCCAGCGTACCAATTATAAGCCAGACACCTGCCCCGGCTACCAGAAACAGGACGGTTACACCAGCTAACCGAGCGAAGCGGCCGACGTAATGGCTACACGCCTGCCAGAAGATACCCGCATTAACCCGTCCCTGAGGTTGAGCAAAGCAAACCAAAACACCACCCGCGAAAAACAAGCTCAGGAATACGTATAGAACTCCCAGCCAGCGGCCAACGCTCAGCAAGGGATCAATCGTTTTTCCGCTTTGATGTATAAAGTCCGAATACACCGTATAATCGAATCCGTCCAGCAGATTCAGAAAGGCCAGCGAACTCTGGCCTTCGGCTTTCAGTGTGTTGTAAAACGGAATAGCTGCCAATAGGCCCAACACCAGCGTAACGCCATACATCAGCCAGAGCAGCCGAAGCGCGGTAAGGGTTTGCCGAAAAGTGCTGGATAAGACAGGCACAGCTTAGAAAAGTTATTTCGAGTTCAGCAGCGGATGTTCGGTTCTGATTTTTTCCTGAAGTTTCAGAAATCCATCGATCAATGCTTCGGGTCGTGGCGGACAGCCCGGTACGTACACATCCACGGGAATGATCCGGTCGACACCTTTGACGACATGATAGCCGTGCTGCCAGTACGGGCCGCCACAGTTCGAGCAGGAGCCCATCGAAATCACGTAACGCGGCTCCGGCATCTGCTCGTACAGCCGCCGGATGCGGTCGGCCATTTTGTAAGTTACCGTACCCGACACAATCATGATGTCGGACTGACGAGGGGAAGGGCGCGGAAAAATGCCGAATCGATCAAGATCATAATTAGCCGCGAACGCCTGCATCATTTCGATGGCGCAGCAGGCCAGACCGAAACTCATAGGCCACAGCGACTTCTCCCGCGACCAGTTCAGTAGTTCTTCCGAGTGCAGCAGAATGATACTTGCTTCGCCGGTTTTATTGGATGGGTCAGATAAATTCATGCCGTTAATTTACAAAACATCGCATTAGGGTTGAGCGCGGTTCAGGACATCGATTTGATACGAGTACGTAAACGGTTCGAGCTGTCGGCGCAGGTTTTCGCGGGCTTCCTCACGATCTCTGCCGCGTGGCCGAATTACTTTCCGGGAGATTGGCCCAATGTGGTAGCCTAACAAGCCACCGGCAGCTGCACCGCCAATCATTGCTAGACCAAGGTTAAGGCCGTAGACCGCCGGACTACGAAATCCATTTTTCTTTGACGATTGAATGACCGTGTAGCCCAGCACCAGCGCACCAATAACGCTCCCGTGAATGGCACTTTTTTTTCGGTTGTTCCGGCGCAGAACCACCTTCCGGATGTTAGCCAGCGGAACCTCGCTATCTTCATACCGAAACCCGTTACTTGTCTCGTTACTTAGGCTGATCGCTGTCTGCGAGACGTCATCCAGGATGCCGATGAACCGATCTCCTTCCAGCGTAACGATCTTGATTTTATACGACTCCGGTTTAGACGTTTGGGCATACGCAGCCGGTACGCATAACAGCAGAAAAGCCAGCGCGTAATATCTCATAAAGGCTAACTGGTTTGCGGAGGCTCAGTACCCACTGCAGAGCGGTATTTGGCGTTTACCTGGTCATACAAGGCTTTTGGTACTTTCGTGTTCATAGTGGGCACCTTCGGGTCTGGTTTCACCCAGTCCAGATACCCTTTAGCCCATACATAGGCCAGGCCTAATCCGAGTATACCCACAAACAGTACGGCTTCAGCCAGCGCAAACCAGCCCCAGGCCCCATTCGTAGCTTCAATCAGTCGTGACTGACCAAACACCGTAGCCCAGGGGAACAGAAACACCAGCTCTACGTCGAACAGCACGAACACCAGCGCCACTACGTAGAACCGAATGTTGAACTGCACATTCGCGTTGCCGATGGGTTCTTCTCCCGACTCATACGTACTGTTTTTCTCGACGTTTGGCCGGTCGGGGCGCAAGAGCCGAGCAATAAACAAGACAATGCCGATAAAGGCAAAGGCAGCCACAATGAACAGTAAAATGATGCCGAAATCAGAGAGCATAAGTTAGGTGGCCACAAGCGTCAGGAACGAACACGGAGTTTATAAAGAGCGGTATACGCCTACCGGCTTATTGGAGCTTACTTCTTTTTCTTTTTATAAAAGTTGTAAACAACCGCAACCTGGAACGCCCGGTTTTTATACGTAGCCAGCGGTTCGGGCGATACGTCGGTGTAGCCCTGTACGTACCGGACGTGCAAACTAAGCTTATCGAGCAGATCAAGGAAATCGTAATGAGCACCAACCACCAGGCCGACATCGTTTTTGGCACCGGGGCCGTTCGTCTGACCAGCGTTCAGGGCATAGCTGAACTCCGGGCCAACCTGCAACGTAATGCCTTCGGTCGGAATGAAGCCAAACAGGACGGGTACGCTGGCGTAGTAATAGCTGTTACCCGTTGTCTGACGGCCACCCACGCGCTCGATCTGGAAGTTCGCGCCCTTTATAGAAAGCAGAACCTCGGGTTGGATCACAAACCGCTGAAGCCGGTACCGATACATAACCCCCAGGTGAGGTTGCAACGTCTGCTTGGGAATATTTGGGCTAATGCCGGAAATCTGTACCTGCGTTAGCGACGCACCGGCCTTAAAACCGAAGTGGCCACCAACGGGGTTATTACTTTGCGCCCAGGCGAAAAAGGGCGAGAAGACCAGAAACGCAAAAAAGAGTAATCGATTCGTATGCATACGGGAACTGTTGGAAGAGAATAGACCCTTCGATAACGCATTATCAGCCCGCAAAATTGGTTAAAAAAAGTTAATTCAGCCGTGGGTCAACCGGATAATGGGCAATGGATTTATATTCTCCCCCCATCCGCTTTAAAACACCCCGCCAGAATTCGCTGGTGGGCGTGTTAAACAGAAAGTTAGCATCGGTCCGGCTGACGATCCAGGCCTTTTGCCCAAGTTCTTCGTCGAGCTGTCCTTCGCTCCAGCCCGAATACCCGATAAAGAACCGAATATCCTTGTCGGCCAGGGTACCTAAATTGACGGCCTGCTTGACCTGATCAAAGTCGCCACTCCAGAATAAACCGTCGTTTATCCGGATCGAGTTGTCGATCAGATCGGGGCGTCGGTGAATAAAATGCAGCGTGTTCTGCTGCACCGGTCCCCCTACAAACAAGGGCAGTTCGGCCTGAACTTCGTCGATAACATCGCTCAGGTGAATATCAGTCAGTTGGTTAAGCACCAGACCGAACGTACCGGCCGCGCTATGCTCACAAACCAGCACCACACTGCGTTCAAAGTTCGTGTCGCCCATGAAAGGCTCGGCAATCAGCAAATCTCCGTTTGTAACGGTTGGCGTATTGGTGTTCATGGGACATCGGACGTTGACAGGTTCGTATTGTGAAAACGACTTTTCGAAAGCTATGTTACTCAAAAACTATTGAATTGACCTCGTAAGAGAGGAAACAACCAGTATACGGAACGGCTGTTGCTCCGGATTGCTCCAGTAGCTCTGTTTACTGGTTGAACGTAACGCGCACTTTTTTGTTTGAAACCCGTTCCAGCAAAGGCCGCAGGAGCTGATCGGCATTATGGCGTGCCTGTTCCAGAACACCTCCGTTTAGAGCCGACTGATGAATCTGGGTTTCCGCCTGGCGATACGCATCACTGACCAATTGGGATTCGTCTAAAAAAGAGAATTTAGTATCGTACACCCGGGAGCGATCGTGGTTGATTTTCCAACTGCACAACTCGGGCTGCGGGAGCTTAACAATAACTGAATCTGCGGTTGTAACGATACTGGCGGGTGCCAGTTGGGTCAGGTCAATGCAGCCTGTGGCTTCGCCTTCTACAATAAGCACGGCATTGGCGTTGGGCAGCAACGTGTTGACCTGTTCATGCTCAACAATGTCTTTGAAGGTGTACTTCACCAATTCGAGCTTACCCAGTGCGGTTACTTCTTTCAGGACAATGCTTTTCGTGCTGTCATTACGTCGGAAGCGGCTCAGAACAGAAGCTGTACGTACCTGCTCCCATACCGCAATGAGACCCGCGATCAGTACAGCGATAAGAAACAGGCGAAGAAGGGCATTGATAAGCTTAGGCATAGCAAGGGTGGGTTAATGCGGAAACTCAACCGTATAACAACGAAAAGCTCCCAAATCGTTGCCAATCCGGGAGCTTTGCATCAAGTCTATCTGCTGTTAAACGCGTTTAGGTTCGTCAGCGGTTTGTTTCTCTAAATCAAATAAGTCGTTCAGGACATCAATCAGCGTCTCGGCTTCACCGCGTTTGCAGGCCGCCTTCAGCTGCAAAACCGGAAGCTTAATAATCTTCTGCATAATACCCCGCGTAATCTTGTCTACTTTCTCGGATTCATCGGCTGTCAGATGCTTCAGGTGACGGGCAATCTCATCGCGACGAATTTGCTCCAGGGCATTCTTCAGTTTGTTGATCGTCGGTGATACCACCATTTCCTTCGACCAGTCGCCGAACTCGGCTACCGATTGGTCGATAATGACTTCAACCTGCGGAATAGCCGCTAACCGCTGATTCAATGCTTCGTCGGCACGGTTCCGGATGTGGTCAATATTGTAAACCAGTACACCCGGAATCTGCTCAACCGCAGCATCGACGCTACGTGGCACCGACAGGTCAATAAAGTATTTATAGGTCAGTACGTTGATGTCCTGAAGTAAGCTCGGCGTTATAAGCGGCTCATCGCGCATGACCGACGAAATAATGACATCGGCCCGTTGGATTTCGTCGGTTAGGTTTGCAAAATCCGCTACCCGGAATCCGTACTGTTCGGCCAGTGCTTCGGATTTCGCCTGCGTGCGATTGCAAAGCGTGATGTTCTGACCATCGCGATCAGCCAGATTCTTGCATACATCGGCTCCAATCTCACCTAAGCCGATAACCAGTATATTGGGGTGCTGATTGGCTCCAACCAGTTCGTCAATCAGTTCAACGGACGCGTACGAAACCGAAGCGGCTCCGTCCCGAAAGGCGGTTTCCTGAGCAACCCGCTTGTTGGTGAAGAAAATCGTGTGCATCAGCCGATGCAGGAACGGCCCAGCCATTTCCAGATCCGCCGACCATTGGTAGGACTGCTTTACCTGATTCGGTATCTGCATATCGCCTACTACCTGCGAATGCAACCCAACGCATACTTCAAACAAATGCCGAACGGCCTCCTCATGCGCTCCGAAAAACTGAAAATAAGGCAGGTAATTATCGGTATCCAGAAGCCCTTTCTCGATAAGTAACAGGCGGGCAATATCAGCGCTAATGTCTTGTTCAAAAGCGTAATATACCTCCGTGCGGTTGCAGGTCGAGATAACGAGTAAGTCCGTCAGCCCGAAGAAATCCCGCAGCCGGAGCATCAGGCGCTTCGCTTCGTCTTCGTTAAGTGCAATTAGTTCACGTACCCGGAGCGGGGCCGTTTTGTGCGATAAACTAATTGATTTAAATGTATCTAGCATTGGTCCGAATCACACTAATTGGCTAATGGCCTTCGCAAATTTACAGCACAATCGCCGTAGATGAAAATGCACTGTATAAACGGAATGGTTATTTAGAAACTATATAAATAACTGGAAAATTTCTTACTTCAATCCAATTTACAGATAGAACACAAGTGCCTTGTCAGAGGTTCTTTTTTGTACAATTAGCCTTATTTTTTCGTTAACTACCCATATACAGAACCTGATTCACAACCGAATAAAAGAAGGGAATTTTTGAACGGACACCGCATTCTCAGGTTCACACTAAACCGTCTTTCAATCAGTCGTTACGTTCGTAAATCCTGATGTTGCTGATCAGAGCCCCGCGCCATGCTGAAGTCATTTGACATTTATAGTCAGAACAACATTCTGAAAATTATTGTAGCCCTGAATCTACTGCTGGTGGGTACGGGTTCGTTGCTGTACACAAATCGTCTGATTAACAAGCTGGAAAATCGTGAGTACCAGTATGTGCAGTTATACACGAAGGCGATTGCCTATGCCAGTGATACCAGCCACACGAATGCCGGGGACATGAACTTTGTGACCAGCGAAATTCTGGAAGCTAACAAGACGATTCCCGCCATTTACGTCGACCCCAATGGGTATATATCCATGCCGCTTAATGTAAATACGCCTAATCATCTGTCTATCAAAGAAAAGCAGGACTTCTGGCGGCAGAAGATCGTGGAAATGAAGAAGAAACATCCACCGGTTGTGGTGGAACTGGGTAACGGCGAACGGGGCCTTGTTTATTACAGCAACTCGAATCTGTTACGTCAGCTAACGTATTTTCCGTATGTCTTACTGTCAATTCTAACGGCCCTGGGTGTGCTGGCTTATCTGGCCTTTAGTTCATCCCGACGGGCCGAGCAGAATCGCGTTTGGGTCGGCTTAGCTAAAGAAACGGCTCACCAGTTGGGCACGCCTATGTCGTCGCTGATGGCATGGGTTGAGTACATGCGCTCTGATCCGGCGCAGTACGATCAGTCGATAACCGACGAGATTGAAAAGGACGTACGGCGTTTGGAGACCATTACGGCGCGTTTCTCGAGCATAGGCTCCATTCCTACGTTGAAAGAAGAGAACCTGAACGAGGTCGTTCAGCAGTTTACTGACTATTTGTCCCGGCGAATTTCCACCAAGGTGAAAATGACGCTTAATAGCCAGTTGCCTCCTAATCAATTGGTTAAAATCAATAAGCTGCTGTTTGAATGGGTGATTGAAAATATCTGTAAAAACGCCGTTGATGCCATGAAAGGAACGGGCGAGCTACGGCTGAATATGGTGCCCTTGCCGCATCAGGAGGTGGCCATTGACATTACGGATACCGGAAAAGGAATCTCGAAGAAGAACCTGCAAAAGGTATTTTCGCCGGGGTTCAGCACTAAAAAAAGGGGTTGGGGACTGGGCTTAACGCTGGCTAAACGTATCGTCGAGGAGTACCATGATGGGCGACTCTACGTCAAGCATTCCGAAGTCGGCAAAGGAACCACCTTCCGGATTGTGCTGAACAGCGACTAAAAAAAGCCTGGCCGATCAGACCAGGCTTTCTCTCAGAAGTTAGCAGTTACCGCGGGAAGGGCAGGCTAACTGTATCCGATTCGACCACGTTGCTCGTGTTCAAATCGCGGTCACGAATCCGGATCTGGAACTTGACCGGGTAGAGCTGATACGACGAACCGTACTGGAAGCTCTGGTTGAAATCAAGCGTGCCTTCAATGGCACCTTTGGGCTTTCCTTTGGTCAGATCAGGAAAAATAAGGGTTTGCAATTCGGGCGAGACGAACTCCACAAACTGCCGGTTGATAAGCCGGAACGTTTTAATCTCGTAGTTACCCCAGCCTCCGTTCTGTTTGTACTTGATGGAGTCTTCCCGGGCGAGGGGAATGCTGTTGCCCAGGTTACCATCGCCATCTTTAAACCCTACGGTAAGCACAACAGAGTCGCGTTTGCCACGGCCGACGCCCCGCTGTGCTTCAAGCGTGTATTTGAACAAACTTTTAAAGCTGATCTCGGGGGTATTTGAATAATTAGGCTCGTTAAAGCAGGCCGACATGGTCAGGGCTACGCCTAATGTAAAGAGATACGGTTGAATTAGTTGCCGTCGCATACTGTTGTACTCGTTGTGCAATAATCGCTTTTGTTACTTTGTCTGTTTCATTATCACTCTCCAACGAAGCGGCTGCTATTCGGCAGGCGCTCCGTCAACAAATTCTGAGCGTCGAGGCCAGTAGCTTTGCGTCACTGGCTTTAGCGGTATTTCGGTATCAGGCGACGTATAACCCCGTTTATCGCGATTACGTCCGGTACCTGGGCGTTCAGCCAGAACAGGTTACAGACTTGCGTCGGGTGCCATTTATGCCAATCGGCTTCTTCAAAAGGCACACCATATTAACGGGATTTACGGCCAACGACGCAGCAGCCAATACACTGACGTTTGCCAGCAGTGGTACTACCGGTGAGCAGACCAGCCGCCATCTTGTGCCCGATCCGCTTCTTTACGACGCCGTAAGTACCCGAATCTTTGAGCAAACCTACGGCTCTTTGCGCAACTTCCACATTCTGGCGTTGCTGCCGTCGTATCTTGAACGAAATAACTCGTCGCTGGTGTATATGGTTCAGCGATTTATAGCCCGGTCGGACTCGAATTTATCGGGATTTTTTCTGAATAATTTCGATGAACTGACCGATCGCCTGGAGCAGTTGACCAAACCGACTCAACAGGCGAAAGAGCCCGGAAAACAGATTCTGCTGATCGGCGTTACGTTTGGTTTGCTGGATTGGGCTGAATCGGCCCGGCGTTTGTCGTTCCTGGCCGATCTGCCAAACCTGATTGTTATGGAAACCGGCGGCATGAAAGGGCGACGTAAAGAACTGCTACGGGAGGAAGTACACGAACTCCTGATGCGTCAGTTAGGCATTAAAGCAGTTCATTCCGAGTACGGTATGACCGAATTGCTTTCGCAGGCGTACTCCATGGGTGAAGGTGTGTTTCAGCCGAGTCCGACGTTACGTATTCTTCTGCGCGACATCAACGACCCATTCCTGCTGTATCCGGATGACTACCCGCGTACGGGCGGCATTAACGTAATAGACCTGGCTAATCTGGATTCGTGCGCATTCATTGAAACCCAGGATTTGGGTCAGTACGTGGGTACCGACGGCCAATTCCGGGTAATTGGCCGATTCGACAATTCTGATGTCAGAGGCTGCAATCTGATGGTACTGTGAAAAAGAGAAGCGAGGAGTTAGTAGCGATACGTGAGAATAAATCATTGGCGTCAGCCTTCTCTCTTCTCGCTACTAACTCCCCGCTCCTTACCAGCTATGCGTACGATTTTACGTCCTCGAACGAGATTTCATCACCACACATGATAACCAGCCGCTCGATGACGTTGCGAAGTTCCCGTACGTTACCCGTCCAGGGTAACGATTGCAGGTAGTTCATGGCATCGGGCGTAAGCTCCTTCGCGGTAGAACCGTATTCGGTGGCGATGTCCTGCAAAAACTTATCGGCCAACAAAGTAATGTCGGACCGGCGTTCGGCGAGGGGCGGTACGTGAATCATGATCACGCTCAGGCGGTGGAATAAGTCTTCACGGAAGTTACCGTTGATGATTTCCTGCCGAAGGTCTTTATTCGTCGCGGCAATTACCCGTACGTTCACTTTAATCTCTTTGTCGCCCCCGACGCGGGTAATTTTGTTCTCCTGCAAGGCACGTAACACTTTTGCCTGCGCCGACAGGCTCATATCGCCGATCTCATCCAGGAACAACGTACCACCGTCGGCCTGTTCGAATTTACCTACCCGCTTGGCGGCTGCTCCGGTAAATGCGCCTTTCTCGTGGCCAAATAGCTCACTCTCAATCAACTCGCTCGGAATGGCCGCGCAGTTAACTTCGACCAGGGGCATGGTGGCGCGGCTGCCTTTTTCGTGAATCTGTTTCGCCACCATCTCTTTCCCTGAACCGTTGGGGCCGGTGATCAGCACGCGGGCTTCCGTAGCTGCTACGCGGTTGATGGTGTCTTTTACCTTGCGGATGGGTTCGGATTCACCGACGATTTCATTGAGTTTATAGATGCGCTTTTTGAGCGTTTTGGTTTCCTGAACCAGTTTCGCTTTTTCGATCGCATTTCGAACCGTGATGAGCAGGCGGTTGAGATCTGGTGGTTTGGTAATGAAATCGAAGGCACCCCGTTTTGTGGCTTCAACCGCATTTTCGACGTTACCAAAGGCCGAAATCATGACAAACTGGGTGGTTTTGCTGGCTTCGTTCGCCTTCTGCAACAACTCCAGTCCGTTCAGTTTCGGCATCTTGATGTCGCAGAGGGCTACGTCATACCCCGTGCGCATAATCATCTCAAGACCCTCTTCGCCGTCTTTCGCTTCGTCCACATCGTAGCCTTCATACTCCAAGATATCGCGTAGAGCCGCACGAATGGGTTTTTCGTCGTCCACGATAATCAGTTTGGCCATACAGCAGGTAGGGTAGGTTTGAACATTGGGTTAGTATAAGGCCGAAAATAGGGGTTTTCTAGCTGCATCCGCAAGCCGCTACCCTTTTATTTGATAGAATATCTTACGGCTCCTGATCGATCCGTTACTGTAATTATGGTACTAACAAGGTTACATAATCGCGTTACATGGTCATTGCCAACGCATTTCGGAAAGGTCGAATTGCTTAATTGATCACCAGCGTTACGTCGTCGAAATACGCCGTTCCCGTGGTTCCGGGCAGATAGGATAAAATGACGGCCATATAATCGGTGTTGCCCGTGTAGTTGTCCAGCACAATACTGTACTCTTTAAAATCACTAGTGCCCGAAATCGGAGTTTTGCCGTCCGTACTGATAAAGAGCACTGCATTGCCCCGCCCGTCAAT
The DNA here is from genome assembly GCF_054778895.1 of Spirosoma fluminis. Lineage (NCBI taxonomy): Bacteria > Pseudomonadati > Bacteroidota > Cytophagia > Cytophagales > Cytophagaceae > Spirosoma > Spirosoma fluminis. The sequence goes on along the minus strand of NZ_BAAGZD010000003.1, from coordinate 259,927 downwards.
GATTTTGTCTCCGCGGAGCGTAACGGTTACGCCTTTCCCTTTGACATCCGCCGTTTTTACCTTGGCTTTCAGGGTAACCTTAGCGCCCACGGGAATGGGGGCTGATGAAAAGCTTTGGTAGACAAAGCAGTTGGCCAAGGTGTCTTTGATCGTTGCACAGGTAAGCTTGATTGAGTGCGTACCTGAAGCCGCAGCTTCCGTAGAGTGGGCAAATTTGTAATCGTTTGGATTAGGCGTTTTGCTATTGTGGACGACAAAATTCCAGTCTGTTCCGGGCACTTGCTCCATGTCGCTGTTCTTAATCAGCGGTTTGTTTGCCAGCGTGTCTTTCTGGCTGTAGCCATCTACGGAACAAAGCAGCGATAACGCGAATAATAGTAATAAGGGGCCTTTCATGAGTTTAAATAATCCTGGGCGATGGTATCAGATTGTAAATATGGTTATTGAGAAAGACTTCTGCTACTTGTTTTCGTTGATATGTGTAAAAGGAACGTTTACATACGCACTACGTATCCCTACTACGTCTCTCTGACGCGTAGGCGCAGTTATCGGGGCAGGGAAAGGCCGATCACGCCCGCGATATTCGTTCGGGCATCAACCGGACGGAGCCGAAAGGAATAGCGGTACGGTTTTGTAGCTGGTAACTGATATTCGGCGTGCACTCTGGGTGTCCAGCTATCATCACCCCCCAGGCCCATCTGAGCCATGTCGACGTTAACCACCGTTACGGTACCGCCCTCCAGCTCCTGCGTATCGGGTTGCCTAACGCGTAGCAGGGCTTCGTCCGTGTAATCCCGGGCGTTCAGGTTCAGCAACGAGCCGTCCGTCGACTGGTCGCTCATGATGAGCAGGCCGACGCCACTCGCATCGGTCAGTTCGGCCCAGCGCACGTCCGTTTTATTGCCATTCTCCTGCGCCATCGTATACGGAAAATACTGGTCGGCAATCTGGCCTTCGTACAGCCCTACCTTAGCGGCATCTTTCCGGTCGGCATAACTCTCGAAGGGCCCCCGGCCGTACCATTTCAGGGTTTTTACGGTCGCCGGCATCTGGAACTGCATACCCACTCTGGCCAGCGGAGGCAGTGTACCCGACGGGGTATAGGTGGTCGAAACCTGTACATCGCCGGTGCCATATACGATGTAGTCAGTTTGCTGCTGGATGCGGCCACCATCACCGACTAGTTCGTTCAGACACGTAATGCGGACCAGGTGGGGGCTGGGCTCGACTTTCAGGTCGATTGGTCTGGCTTTGACGGTATCCAACCCGGCCCGACGCCAGCGGGCTGCGAACGACCGGTTACCCCCGCCTTCATCGTTATCGGTCGGTACGCGCCAGATACTAGGCTGTAGACCTTTGGCCAGAAGGTTCTTGCCCCGAACAATCCATTGGCTCAGGGAGCCGGTCGCTTTGTCGAAGACAAGGGCAAAGTCCTTACCGCGTACCGTTACGTTGGTTGACGATGTGGTGGCCTTCACGACCGGAATGCGGTTCATGCCCATAACAGGCAACGTAGGCGACGTAACACGCACTGGAAACTGACCTGACGCCACTTCATGGGCCGCCGGAGCCCATGAAGTGGCCTGTTTCAGCCGGATGCTGACGGTAAGATAATATTCGCTATTGGGCTCGATAACCTCTGGAAATTTCACCGGCAGGGTCACGACCTGCGTCTGTCCGGGTTTAGCGACCAGGTTGTTTTCGCCACCCTGCTGCACCACCTCGCCGTTGCGGACTAAACTCCACTCCATCCGGAACGGCTCCAGCGTCTGAAAGTCGTAAGTATTCCGAACGTTCAGCTTAACGGGGGTGCCCGCGGAGAGGGCGGTCGGGGTCGTTAGTTTTACATACTGATAGACCAGTTTGACCTCGTTTATCTCCGGTTGTGGCGTTCGGTCGGGGTTGACCAGCCCATCGCCCGCATTGGCCCCATCGATGTAATTGATATGAGCGGTATACTCTTTACCGGCTTTGTTACGTAGTCGTAGGCCCTGATCGACCCAATCCCAGATGAAGCCGCCCTGTAAACGCGGATATTTATCAATGGCCACCCAGTAGTCTTTCAGATTGCCGACGCTGTTGCCCATGGCGTGGGCGTATTCACAGACAATGACCGGACGACTGGGGTCTTTCTCCATGAGCTTAATCATATCGTCGACTGATGGGTACATAGTCGAGATAATATCGAAACTGCTCAACGACGTACCAGTATAGGGGCGACGGCCTTCGTAATGGATCGGCCGCGTTGGGTCAATGAGCCGCATAATATCGGCCATGTCCCGGAAGTTTTGCCCCATATCGGTTTCGTTGCCGAGCGACCAGATAACAATAGACGGGTGATTCTTATCCCGTTCGACCATGGCCCGGCCGCGGGCAACGAAGGCATCGCGCCATTCGGGTTTAGTGGCCGGTGTCTGGCCTTTATTCCAGAGCTCATGGCTTTCAATATTCGCTTCGTCGATGACGTACAACCCATATTCATCGCAGAGGTCATACCAGTCTGTTACGTTCGGATAATGCGACGTGCGTACGGCGTTGATATTATGTTGCTTCATCAGTTTGATGTCCTGAATCATGGACTCCCGACTGATAACGCGCCCCGTGTTCGGGTCGAACTCGTGCCGGTTGACGCCTTTGTACGTAACAGGTCGGCCATTTACCAGCAGTTGCCCCTCCGTAATGACCATTTCGCGGAAGCCAACCCGCTGAGCCACCGCTTCGCTTACCTGGCCATCCGCACCAATCAACTGAGCCGTTACCGAATACAGCGCGGGCGACTCGGCGCTCCAGAGGGCTGGCGATTTGACGTCTTTCCGTAGCCGCAAAATGGCTTCCTGACCGGCATCCGTCGCGCTTGCGGACGTAACGACTTCCGAAAAAACGATCGTCTTTTTGGGATCGTACAGCGTAATTTTGAGCGTATAGGGCGCTTGCTGACCCGACGGAGCCAGGTTCCGGACGTTCGCTGTGATTTTGAGCGTGGCGTTCCGGTACTGGTCGTCTAAGTCGGTTACTACGTAGAAGTCACGGAGGTAGGTTTTGGGCGTAGCGTAGAGAAAAACGTCGCGGAAAATGCCGGAGATACGCCAGAAATCCTGGTCTTCGAGGTAGCTGCCATCCGACCAGTTAATAACCTCGACGGCGAGCAGGTTTCCGTTCGGTTTCAGTTTATCGGTAATGCGAAATTCGGCGGGTGTCATGCCGTCTTCGTGGTAGCCGACAAACTCACCGTTCAGGAATACCCGGCACGTGGACTGAACGCCCGCGAAGTGCAGAAATACCTCTCGGTCCTGAAAATTACCCGGAACCGTAAAGGCCAGCCGGTACAGGCCAACGGCGTTTGTATCGGACGTAATACGCGGGGGCGTAGCCGGAAACGGATGCTTGATGTTTGTAAAGATCGGGCGATCGTAGGGTCTGCCTTCGCGGGCACCGACTACCTGCCAGTTGGACGGTACAGGCAAATCGTCCCAGGTTTTATCGTTCAGCGTCGGCAGGTAAAAGTCGGCTGGTACCTGGCTGGGGTGCTTTGCCCACCGAAATTTCCAGATGCCGTTCAGCAGTTTCACATAAGGCGACGTGCGCCAGTCGGGGGCGGATAGGGCCTGCTGTTCGGTCGGGAAAGGAACTAAGGTGGCGTGCGGTTTTTCGGTATTCCGGCTAATGATCTGCGGGTCTTCCCAATCGGGTAGAGTTTGCTGCGCTTCAGCTTGTTGCACCAGAAATCCAATCAGAAACAACGAGACAAGCAGGCGGGTAGGCATGAAGGAACGGGTTAGTTACGTTATCTACTTGAACACACGCTGCGTTAGCCAACGAACGAGCCGAATGTGGTCAGGGCAGTTCTGAACAACTGCGCTTAAATTTCGCCTAAAGTTAACTGCCATCCCCTAATCTCATGGTTGTACGTACTGTACTTTTCTGTATATTGTTGATAATCTGTGCTATAGTAGCCCCCGCTCAGTCCCGTCGGCGGGCGCAGCTGACAGCTCCACAAACTTCCGGCCCCGTTCCCGTTGTGGCGGCTCCGCAGGCGCGTTTACTGGAGAGTATGGTGCTCAATAGTTCGCTGCTGAACCGGGCCGTTAAATATTCAATTTTTCTGCCCCCTGATTATTACACCTCCAACCGACGTTACCCGGTGGTTTATTTGCTGCACGGCTACGGCGATGACGAAACGGGCTGGGTACAGTTTGGCGAGGCCGACCGTATCACCGATGAGAAAATTAAATCGGGAGAGCTGCCGCCCATGATCATCGTCATGCCGAACGCCGGAGCATCCTGGTACATCAACGATTACCAGAATAAAGTCCGGTACGAAGATATGTTTGTGCAGGAACTGATTCCCCACATTGATTCGATGTTTCGAACGCGCACCCAACGCGAGTATCGGGCTGTGGCGGGCCTGTCGATGGGTGGGTCTGGATCGTTAACCCTGGCCATGCATCATCCCGAACTGTTCAGTGCCTGTGCGGCTCTCAGCGCCGGTATTCGCACCGACGAAAGCTTTAAAGAAATACCCGATGAGCGCTATAACACCGTTTTCGCACCCGTATTCAGCGGCCCAGCTAAAGGCGAAGACCGATTAACCCTGACCTGGAAACGAAATAGCCCCATTACGTTGGCCAGATCCGCGCCCGAAGGTGATCTGATGAAGGTACGCTGGTGGATTGATTGTGGCGACGACGACGCTCTGACGGTAGGGAACGCTATGTTGCATCTGGCTTTGTTGAACCGGAAAATTCCGCACGAATACCGCGTTCGGGATGGCGGCCATACGTGGTCGTACTGGCGAACGGGCCTGCCCGATGCCCTGAAATTCATAGCGACGAGCTTTCATCGGTAATGAAGGCTCGTCACTAGAATTAACCCGTATCGAGAACAGATGTTACCGCTTCTGTATGGGCACAATCGCTTCGGTCTCATCCCAGGCAAGCATCATATCAGTACCGTTTGAAGCGGGCACGAAGGTGATGTAAAACTGTTCGGCCGGGGGGCTGTGCTTACGCGCTACAATAGGGACGCGCAATACGTCCTTTGTTTGGTCATAATTCGTACCCCACTGCCCGGTTTCGCGATTAAAAATGGCAATCCAGCCTTGTTCCGACGGAATGGTCCAGAGCGAATACTCGCCTTTGTCTAAGGGCTGACCAGCTACCGCTACGTTCTGGTTAAATTCGATCACCGTAGCCTCGTTGGCCCCGGTCCGCCATACCTGGCCGTAGGGCACCAGGCCACCGAAAATCTTACGATCTTTCTTGTAAGGCTGGCTGTAGTCGACCTTTACATGGAAGCCGTCTTGGTCGATCTCCGCAATGGATTCAGGACTGTTGGACTTGGTTAGGCTGCGCAGCACGAAAAAGGCAATAAGCAGTACAGCCGCAATGCTGCCAATGATGATAAAAATACGTTTCATGGTAGTTCGAATGGTTTGGAACCGATGGCCTGTAAGTTAGGAAGAATTGATAACTTGTCAGTTTCTGGTAGCCATTACGTACCAAAATCCTGACACCCATCCTAGTGCGAATGGAACGTGTGTTGGTATAAAATACGATGAGGTGACACGGCCAAACCGCATCACCTCAAGGACGGCTTGGGATCTCCCTCCAACCGTTACAAAGATAATTCGCTCCTACGCTGTTTCCTTCTTGAGCTTGTCACGTAGTTGGAATAACTCGTCGCGTAATCGCGCTGCTTCCAGGAAGTCGAGCTCTTTGGCGGCCCGTTCCATCTTCGCCTGGGTTTCGTTGATGACCTTCTCCAGATCGTTCTTACCCATGTATCTGACAACAGGATCGGCCGCGATACGTATCTCTTCGGGTTCGATGTATACGTGTTTCGGCTTCGAGTCGGCGACTTTCGTCTGACCCATGATGGCTTCGCGGGATTTCAGTACGGTCTGCGGTATGATGCCGTGGTCCGTATTATATTCCATCTGAATGGCCCGGCGACGATTGGTTTCGTCAATGGCTTTCTGCATGGAACCCGTAATGGTATCCGCGTACATAATGACCTTCCCGTTGGCGTTACGTGCCGCCCGGCCGATCGTCTGAATCAAGGATCGAATGTCGCGCAGGAAGCCTTCTTTGTCCGCGTCCATAATGGCTACGAGCGACACTTCGGGCAAGTCAAGACCTTCGCGCAGCAGGTTAACGCCTACTAAAACATCGAAATTACCTAAGCGCAGATCGCGCAGGATTTCGACCCGATCGAGCGTTTTGACTTCCGAGTGGATATAGCGCGTTTTGACGCCCACCCGCTCCAGATACTTGGTCAATTCTTCGGCCATCCGTTTGGTTAACGTAGTAACCAGTACGCGTTCGTTCGCTTTGATCCGGGCATCGATCGACTCCAGCAGGTCGTCAATCTGATTGAGGCTGGGGCGAACCTCAATTTCGGGATCGAGCAGACCCGTCGGCCGAATCAACTGTTCAACCACAACCCCTTCTGCTTTGCGAAGCTCATAATCCGATGGAGTCGCCGATACGTAGATCGTCTGGCCGGATAAATCTTCAAACTCCTGGAAGGTAAGCGGCCGGTTATCCATGGCCGATGGGAGCCGGAAACCATAGTCGACGAGCGCCGTTTTGCGGGAACGGTCACCGCCCCACATCGCGCGAATCTGCGGAATCGTTACGTGGCTTTCATCGACCACTAACAAAAAATCATCCGGGAAGTAATCCATCAGACAGAACGGCCGCTGCCCCGGCTGGCGCCGATCGAAATAGCGGGAATAATTCTCGATGCCGGAGCAGTACCCCAGTTCACGCATCATTTCCAGGTCGAACTCGGTTCGTTCCCGAATTCGTGTCGCTTCCTGTTCGCGAAATTCAGATTCAAAATAACGTACCTGAGATACCAGATCGTCCTGAATCTCGTACATGGCGTTGTTAAGCGTATCGCGACCTGTTACGAAGAGGTTAGCCGGGAAGATAGTCACTAGGCTTTCGTTCGAGATTTTCTTACCCGTTGATGGATCAATGCGCTGGATCGTCTCGATCTCATCGCCAAAAAATATGACCCGGTACGCAAAATCAGCGTAGGCCACGTAAAGGTCTACCGTATCGCCTTTGACGCGGAACGTGCCGCGCTGAAATTCGCCCTCAGTTCGGCTGTAGAGAATGCTGACGAGCTGGTGCAGGAACTGATTGCGGCTCATCCGCTCACCAACGCCAATTCGAACCACATTCCGCTTAAATTCTTCGGGATTCCCCATGCCATAGATGCAGGATACTGATGCGACCACGATTACGTCGCGCCGACCGCTCATCAGGGCCGAGGTTGCCGACAGGCGCAGCTTATCGATCTCTTCGTTGATGGCGAGGTCTTTCTCGATGTAGGTGTTGGTGGTCGCGATATAGGCCTCCGGCTGGTAGTAATCGTAATAACTGATGAAGTATTCGACGGCGTTCTCCGGGAAAAACTGCTTGAATTCGCCGTAGAGCTGAGCGGCCAGCGTTTTATTGTGGCTTAACACAAGCGTTGGCCGGTTAAGCTGAGCAATAACATTGGCAACCGTAAAGGTTTTACCGCTGCCCGTTACGCCCAAAAGCACCTGTGCTGGTTCGCCTTCTTTAAGGCCACCGATCAACTTGTCGATGGCTGCGGGCTGATCGCCGGTCGGTTGAAATTCTGAAGTTAATGTAAAGTTCATTCGTAGCGCAGCCTGTGCGGCCCTGTCTAATCAGGCTAATTTACGAAAAAAGTAGCCTGATAGCAAGGTGGTTTTTATTGATAAACCTTATTGCTTGCAATAAGTTAAGCTTGTCTGGCAATGGGCTAATTCTCCTTGACTGCGAGTAATTTGTAGACTGGCTTTTCGTTAATAAGTAGCCTTCCTGCCTAGTGTTGGATGCGTTCTTGCAGTATAAAGTAGACGGGTAGTAGTTTTACGCTGGAAATATTTTGTTAATTATTCGATTTATGCGACTTCATGTACTTAGCTGGCTCAGCATTTTAACCGTTTGTTTTGCGTTTACCGCCTGCCAGGACCACCGCATGTTGCAGGGCCAGGAATCAGGATTTCGGTTGAAAAAAGTGGTATCTCAGTCGAAAGGCGCTTACTCGTCGACGGTATACACGTACTCAAGTGGCAAACAGTTAGCGAGTTACGTGTCGCGGGTAGATACCAGTAGCGCTGCCGAAAACACGCCTGGCCAGACGACCATTATGCAGTACAATGCGCAGGGCCAATTAGCCAGTGCCGATAAGCAGCCTGCTGCATCGGCCTACGCCCTGACGCGCGTTACGTATGCGTTCGATGGAAGTGGTGCTATTATTTCAGCCGCGCTCTATCAGGACGAGAACAGGTCGGGTAACTACACACTCGTTGAAACGTATAAACTCCAGTATGGCGCGGCCGCTATGCCAACCAGCGTTACTATCGTTCGTGGTTCGGACCAGGAAATTCAGCAGTACACGTACGAGAAAGAAAACATTGTTACTTCAATCCGGAGCGGAAACAAAGGCACCAATCGGTATAACGTCAGTCTGAGCGGATTTAAGTATGATGATAAACCGAACCCATTTTATAAGTTGATTACCGGCGGACCAGACGCTGCCGTTTACAACAAGAACAACGAGGTGGCCAGCAATATCATCAATACGTATAATGCCGCTGGGTTGCTAATTAAGAAAGTAGTCAGAAATGCCCAGGGTAATGCGGCACTGGACGTAACGACTACGTTTGAGTACGAGCAGTATTAATTGCTGAGCTTATTTTTCATGTGCGATCCATCGGAAGGAACGTATTCGCAGTCTCATTTAACGTAGAGTGGTCCAGTTACAGGTAACTGGACCACTCTGCGTATTAGCTGAAAAGAGCTTACGCTATTTCTCGTTTAAGCATAATAATCAGCCCTTTAGAGCCACCACCGTAGACTGCAGTATCTACGGCCGAAATAACTTCCCAGCCATCCCGACCAAGTTCATTCAACTTGTCTGTTAACGTTTGAGAGTCAATATCACCACCCCAGAATCCGCTGGCGGCTACGTCCAAAACGCGATATTCAAACTTTTTCATGAGAGTAAACTGCTAAGTAGATCAAGAACAGCGCAAGTATACAAATTCTGGTTCATCCAGTTCGTTCACGTGTGCTATGAACTGCCAGCAGGTCAAAGTGCCTTACCAACAAAAAGCCCCTACGTTTTCGCAGGGGCTTCAATATAATCAGAATTTTGAGTCACACTTAACCAACAGAACCTTCCAGACTGATGGCCAGCAGTTTCTGGGCTTCGACGGCGAACTCCATAGGGAGCTGGTTCAGGACTTCTTTGGCGTACCCGTTGATGATCAGCGCTACAGCCTGTTCCGTTGGGATACCCCGCTGGTTGCAGTAGAACAACTGATCTTCACCGATCTTGGAGGTCGTAGCTTCGTGCTCAACCGTAGCCGACGGGTTATTTACTTCCAGATACGGGAAGGTATGTGCACCACACTTATCGCCTAACAGGAGAGAGTCACACTGCGAGTAGTTACGTGCGTTTTCAGCGCGTTTCAACACTTGCACCAGACCCCGGTACGAGTTCTGGCTTTTCCCGGCCGAGATACCTTTCGATACAATCCGGCTCTTGGTATTTTTACCAATGTGAACCATCTTGGTACCCGTATCTGCCTGCTGCATATTGTTGGTAACCGCTACTGAATAGAACTCACCGATCGAGTTATCGCCCTTCAGGATAACCGAAGGGTATTTCCACGTAATAGCTGATCCGGTTTCGACCTGCGTCCATGAGATTTTGGCGTTCGCGCCTTCGCAGATGCCGCGTTTGGTCACGAAGTTGTAAATACCGCCACGACCTTCCTTGTCGCCGGGATACCAGTTCTGCACCGTCGAGTACTTGATCTCCGCATCGGCATGAGCTACTAACTCAACCACGGCTGCGTGAAGCTGATTCTCGTCGCGCATAGGAGCTGTACAACCCTCGAGGTAGCTAACGTACGAACCTTCGTCGGCGATGATGAGCGTCCGCTCAAACTGGCCGGTTCCGGCCGCGTTGATCCGGAAATAGGTCGACAGCTCCATTGGGCAGCGAACACCCTTTGGAATGTAGCAGAACGAGCCATCGGAGAACACAGCCGCGTTAAGCGCTGCAAAGTAATTGTCTTTGGCCGGAACAACGGAGCCGAGGTACTTCTTAACCAGCTCGGGGTGTTCGTGCACAGCCTCCGACATCGAACAGAAGATAATGCCGCGTTCGGCCAGATCCTTCTTGAACGTAGTGGCTACCGATACGGAGTCCATAACGGCGTCGACAGCCACGCGTGGGCGTTCGCCTTCTGGCTCGTCAATTACACCGGCCAAACGTTTCTGTTCGCTTAATGAGATGCCCAGTTTGTTGAACGTATCAAGCAGTTCAGGATCAATCTCATCGAGACTGCCTACTGTTTTCTTTTGTTTCGGAGCCGAATAGTACTTAATGGCCTGATAGTCAATCTTTGGATATTTAACGTTCGGCCAATGGGGTTCGGTCATCTCCTGCCACATCCGGAACGCTTTCAGGCGGCTTTCGAGCAGCCATTCAGGTTCATTCTTTTTGGCGGAAATAAAACGAACAATGTCTTCATCAAGACCGGCGGGAGCCTCATCAGCTTCAATCAGGGTCTCAAATCCGTATTTATACTCGGAATTGGTAATACTTTCTAAAATTGCCTCGTCCTTAGTCATGGTCGGTTGCGTGCGCAGTTAATAAGCACCGTTGCAGTATAAATTTAACAATCGGCCGGATGGGTACGTTCCGGGCAGGCTGGACAAATATCGGAAACTTTCCGTTATTTCGATTATTTTATGATACTAGCCAGGCTTTGTGTTATTTCGCTAAACAACGCAACTCAGTAAATTAATACCTGATGCAGCCGCTCCATTTTCAATAGAGTTACCCAATTTTATATACGACAAACGCCATTACGTTACAGTAATGGCGTTTGTCGATACTGAGCAGAACCGGTCTACTTCGCTGTTACCTTAACATTGCTGTAGTACAGGGTTGTAAGCCCCTCGTAGCCAGAGTCGGTGCCGACAATCAGCCAGAGTTCGCCTTTGTCGTTGGTGCGCGCGGTGAGCGGAGCTTCGGCATTATTACGCGTGATGAGTTTGTAATCCGTTACGTCTTCGCCAGCGCCGACAGTGCCTAACAGCACCGCATCACGTCCGCCTTCCGACTGACTTCCTTTGTCGATGTTCATGCCGTAATAATCGTCCTTCAATTCCTTCTTCGGCTCAACGGACGTAGCGCCCGCCTTCAGAAACACACTGCCTCCGGGCGAACCACCGATACCTACCGAGTTGTCGGCGTACGAAGAAGCGAGTTCTACGTCGAACACCAATTTATAATCGGAATTAGGACGTAAGCCGGTCAGCTTCTTTTTCATGAACATAAAGACATCATCACTGCGGTTCATGCTTGATAGCATGATCGACTTACGTGCACCATCTAAGGGCGCGGGCAGCCCTGTCCACTTCGACTCAAACCGGATATCACCGATCTGGGTATGGTAATCGCTGTAATCAGCTTCCCAGCCATCGCTGTTTTGCTGAAAATTGGTCTGGTAGATTACGCCGGTCTGAATGGGTTCCGGCACATTTGGATTATTTTCCTGATTGCAGCCCGAAAGCCCAAACAGACTGCCTGTAAGAATAGTGGCAATAAACAACGTTGACTTCATTGGATGTATTCAATTGGTTTCCTGTATTGACTCTGCCCTGCCGGAAACCGTTGGAACACGTACCCAGAAAATATCACTGACGGCGGCTGTTGTCGTCTAAACCGCGTAGTGCCAGGTAGAAAGCAATGACATAAATGAGTTGGTTAGCAGCGCCAGCCCAGTCTTCTTTCAGTGTTGTGCCAAATAGTAATGCGCCTATAATCAATCCGCCGAGCGCATAACCGAATTTGCTGAAACGGCCGCCCAGCAGAATCAGAAAGCCACTGATAAATTCAGCAAAGGGCAGTACGTAGAGGAACGCTTTCGTTACCAGTTCCGGTAGAATTGTAGCCGCAAATCCGGCCGACGTTTTTGTGACAAACGCGTTGAGCTTTGGTATCCGGACCAGGCCATGCATGAGCATATTGATACCTAAGCCAATGCGGATGACAAGCTGAGCGAGCTGATTGGCACTCATTCGTCGGTTTCGTTGTCTACTTCCACATTACCTGCTTCCACGTCTTCTTCGGCCATTAGGTCGTCGTTAACGCCGTTCGAATCACTGTCCGAATCGTTTACTTCTTCTTTGATCGGCTCCGGTCCCTGATTGGTCACGGGGTTCATGTATTCGATCTGCGAAACGCCATTGTTGGCTTCCTGGCCCTGCGCCAGTTTCGTTAGCACGCCCTGGTTTTCGTCTTCTGCCGGATTATAATCCTGATTGTTCGTTGAGTTCATACTTGTATTGAGTTACCATAGTGGAGCACAGGCTGAAGACGTTTCGATAAGCGCTCAAGGCTGTGCTGCGTAATTAGCCTACACACTGCCCGATCGGGTCACGTGACCACCCAACGCGTAGTTATCATCCTGATGATGGTCGTGTTCGCCGGTTGGATCTCCATCTTCATCGAGGGGTTCGTCGGATAAACCGTCGTTTTCGGTTTCGAGCGATTCGTCGCCACGGTCGGCGTCGCCGTCTTCCATGGCAACCGGTCCGTTGTCACGGCCATTTTGATTGCGGAAATTATCGGGGTCGATGCGTTCGACGCGTGAACCGATCAATTCCGTCTTATCCTTTACTATTGAATCTGCGATTAACGTTTCCATATCGGTTGAGGATCTGTAGTTTGTAAGTTAACTCGGTAGAATGGAGAAAGGTTAAGCTTATTCAGCTACCATTCTCCATACGATGATTTATATTGCTTCATGAAACTACTTCGACTCGTCGTCTTTCTGCTTGTACCGGTCCTATCGTTTGCACAAGCCAGCCGTGAACCGTTGTTTACGTCTTTTGATGGGACTAAAATTCACTATGACGTAATCGGCGAAGGCAAGCCTGTTGTGCTGCTGCACGGGTTCATTACAAACGGGGAAAGCTGGAAGCGGGCTGCCGTCCGGCAAGCGTTAGCCGATGCCGGTTTTGAAGTCGTTACGCTCGATTTACGGGGGAATGGCCAGTCCGATAGACCCCATGAAGCCAAAGCGTATGAGGACAACGCAGAGTTAAAAGACGTAATGGCGTTGATGAAGCACCTGGGTCTGACAAACTACGATGTGGTTGGGTACTCGCGGGGAGCTATCCTGACCGCTAAACTGCTGACGCTCGACAAACAGGTTCGTCGGGCAGTAATGGGTGGTATCAGCGTCGACTTCTCCGATCCGAACTGGATTCGCCGTAAAAACTTTCATGAAGCGTTGACAAAACCCGGTAGCCATCCGGAACTACAGCCTGCGGTTGATAATGCGCAGAAGAGCGGAGCCGACATGGTCGTGCTGGCGCGTTTGCAGGAGTTTCAGCCGGTAACGAGTAAGGCTGAATTAGCTAAAATTAAACTACCCGTGCTGGTTATCAATGGGGATAAAGATAACGACAACGGCGATCCGCAAACCTTAGTCGATGCCATTCCCGGCTCTCGGTTGGTCGTTGTACCCGGCGATCACGGCGGAGCTATGCGGACTTCCGAATTTGCTAAGGCGGTAGTGGATTTTCTGAAGGAATAATGGTGAGCGAACTTCGTAAAAAAGCACTTTGGTTAGCTAGCTTTCTTTTCCTGATTCCTTTGATAAGCTGGGCTCAGGAACCATCTCTTACGTTTCGCAATCCGAAAGATAGTGCGGTTAATTACTACCTGACAATCCCACCGGTTGGACCACCCAAGGGATTGCTGATGCTCCTGCATGGTTTCGGTGAATCTCCCGAATACGTCAATGGAGAAACTGAACTACCCAAGGAGGCTGCCCGGCAGGGTCTGCTGACAGTACTAGTCACCTTACAGCGAGGCTGGCAGTCGTTTTACGTGGATGAAGACTCCCAACAGACGCTTGCTGACATCATCAACGAAATACAGTCTAAACACAAGTTGACTGGCAAAAAACTGTATCTGGGTGGCTTTTCACTCGGAGGAAGCGGAGTTGTGCGATACGCGGAACTGGCTATGGCGGGCAATTCCCTGCCTAAACCTACCGCCATCTTTGCCGTTGACCCACCTCTGGATTTTACCCGACTTTATCAAAGCTCGCTACGCCAGCGGAAGTATGGAAAAGTAGAAGTGGCTGTTAAGGAAGCTCAGTTTCTCATGGATAAAATGGATAAGGAATTTGGTGGTCCGCCTACAGTCCAACCCGCCAAATACGTAGCGCTGTCGCCCTATAGCTATACAGATACAACTGCCCATAATGCGAACCTGCTCAAAAACACGCCCATACGACTAATTAGTGAACCTGATCTCCTGTGGCAGATGAATGAGCGAAATCGCGATTTGTACGAACAGAATACAATTGATTGTGTAAGTCTAATCAATTATCTGCGCTTGATCGGTAACAAACAAGCCATATATGTACCAACAGTCAACAAAGGGTATCGCAAGCAGCAGGGGAATCGGAACCCACACTCATGGTCTATTGCTGACCCAAACGATACGGTGGCATGGTTGCTCAGCTACTAAGTTGGTTTTGCTGGAATTATAAATTCGGAATACCTAGCAGCGTATTCGGGTTCGGACAGATAGCGAGAAACTTATCCCGGTCGGCTAACGAGCATACACCGGGAAAATCCCCTTTCATACCCAGCATGTCGGTCATAAGTTGGAAGTGGAGGTGGGGAGGCCAGTCGCCGTTTTCAGGGTAGGGACCAATCTCGGCTATCTTCTGGCCCGGTTTTACTTCTTTGCCCTCATACAAACCACTTAACGATGAGCGGGTTAAATGGCCATATAAACTGAATAAAGGCTTGTCGTTAACGCGGTGTTCCAGAATAATAGTTGGCCCGTAGTCGCCGAAGTTGGCGTTGTCGTGGAAACTCTGAACCACACCAGCTAAAGGCGCAAACACAGGTGTTCCGGCCTCGGCCCACAGGTCGATACCGAGGTGAATTTCGCGTGGGTCAGCCGTTGTCTGCTGGAAATGGGGGCTTCGACGATAGATAACCCGATGTTCATTGTAGCCGCCAACTCCTACTTTCGCGCCTGCCGCCCTAAGCTTGCCGACTATGTAATCCGTAAACGTAGCGGTATTGGTCAGATCAAGCGTAGCGAGGTCTGGATTTGCAGCCGAGAAGTCAAAAATGAGATAGGGGTCTTTCTGAAAATCGAAGGGAAGAAGCATCGCGCATGCGGATTGACGCTGCAAGTTAAGCAGTAACTGACATCAGGAGTTCGGTTGGCTACAATTCGCGGGTTATGGGTATCTTTGCAGCTATTTTCTTCGTTAACTAAGCTATATTCTTCGGTCAACAGACCGTTTAACCTAACTGCATGGAATCGATCATTAATAAATCCGCCCGTCAGGCTACCTTACTTGGCCACCCGGTGGGTCTTTTTGTTTTGTTTTTCACCGAGATGTGGGAGCGGTTTAGCTACTACGGTATGCGGGCCATTCTGTTGCTGTTCCTGATCGATAACGTCCGGGGCGGCATGGGCCTGACCGAAAGTGAGGGTGCGGCTATCTACGGTATTTATACCGCTTCGGTGTATCTGCTTTCCGTACCGGGCGGTTGGATTGCTGATAATGTAATCGGTCAACGTAAATCCATCTGGTACGGTGGACTGGTGATCATGCTCGGTCACATCATTCTGGCCATTCCGTCCGGATCAGGAATTTTCTACCTGGGACTTTGCACTGTAGCGCTCGGCACCGGTTTACTAAAACCGAACATCAGCAGCATTGTAGGTGAACTATATCCCGAAGGCGGAGCTCGTAAAGACGCGGCTTTTTCGATTTTCTACATGGGCATCAATACCGGCTCACTGCTCGGTATCTCAATTGTCGGTTACCTGGGGCAGAAAGTGGGCTGGCATTATGGCTTCGGCGCGGCCGCCGTGGCGATGGCTCTGGGTATCATTACGTTTCGAACATTAGGGCAACGTTACCTTGGCGAGTATGGCAATTACGTAGCGCAGCCCGCAAGTACCGATAAATCCTCGAATGGTAACCGTTCTCTGCTCGTGTTTCTGGCCGTGATTGTAGTCTTACTGGCCGTACTTCAACTGACGCACATCCTGGATTTGACGACTGCGCAGGGCTTGGCCCAGGCGATGGGTACTATCATTTCGCTGGTTGCGCTGGGAGGGTTTGCCTATATCCTGATCGCTGGGGGGCTGGATGTCGTTGAAAAGAAACGAGTCGTCGTACTCTTTATATTCTTTCTGGCATCGGCAGTTTACTGGGCCGGAAACGAACAGCAGGGCTCATCGCTGCAAATCTTTGCCGACCGATACACTGATCTTAACCTGTTTGGCTGGCAAATGCCATCGAGCTGGTTCCAGAATCTTAACCCTGCCTTTATCCTTATTTTTTCGCCTGTGCTGGCCGCCTTATGGGTATTCCTGGCAAATCGTAAAATCAATTATTCCGTACCCGCCAAGTTTGCAACCAGCCTGGTCTTACTCGGATTGGCCTACGTCGTGATGGTTGTGGCTTCAAAGCTGGCCCTGACCGGTACCCGTACGTCGCCTTTGTATTTAGCCACTACGTATCTTTTCTTTACGCTGGGTGAGTTGTTCCTCAGTCCGGTGGGCTTAAGCGCGTTTTCTAAACTGGCGCCTAAACGGTATACCAGTCAGTTAATGGGCCTGTGGTTCGTTGGGTCGTCGTTAGGGAATCTGATTGCAGGTTTATTCGCCGGAGGCTTCGAGGAAAACAACGTTCAGCAGATGCCCGAGATGTTCCGGAGCGTAGCCTTGTTCAGCGTTGGGGCAGGTGTATTGATGCTGCTCTTTGTGAAGCCACTCAGAAAGTGGATGGGTGGAATAGACTAACCTCACCCACCTGCTTTCTTCGCTTTGTAGCCTTTATTGGTGAGCCACGTCAGGACCTTGTCGCGGTGGTCGCCCTGAATTAAAATTTCGTCGTCTTTTGTAGAGCCGCCTGACCCACAGGCGGCTTTCAGTTGTTTACCCAGCTCGGCTAAATCAGCATCGGTGCCGATAAATCCCCGAACGGCGGTTACAACCTTATTCCCGCCGAGTTTCACCAGCCATATTTTAAGGTTCTGCTGAGTCGGTGGCAGTGTTTCGGCTTCTGGTTGCTCGTCGGACTGGTAGTCAAAGTCAGGATTGGTTGAATACACAATCCCGTTTCGGTTTTTCTTGCTCATAAACTGTCAATCTTCTCGCAAAAATAGCGGCTTTCACGGGTTAGTGAGCATGCCCTCCGGCAGTGCGCTACCTAGCGAGCGGTACGCCACTTAGCAGTGCACCACCATTTTCGTACGTAATGCCACAGCCATAGCCAGAACCCCGATAGTACAACGGCGGGCAGGATCACAAATTTCACCGAAGGCTGGCTCGGGCAACGTAGCGACGGGCCCGTAGATATAGCCCAAAATGGGAATGCTGGCCAGAATGGGAAACCAGCGAATGAGTTTACGTTCGGTAGCCGCTTTCATGGTTCTGATTACAACTCCAGCAATTGCCGTACGGTATCGCCATACGTACTGCCGGTTGTGACTTTAGTGGCTTTCTTATCCGTTAGGGCGAGCAGGAATTTCCCGTCAAAATGCCGGTGAACCTCGGCAATTTTATGCCGGTTAACCATCACCGATCGGCTTACGCGTACGAACGTATCGGGCAGTTTTTCGGCCAGCGTTGTCAGCGTGTAGGTCGTCAGGAACTTCTGACCGTCCATAGTCGCCAGAAAAACGTACTTGTCTTCAGCCTCAAAGAAGGCGATGTCTGACAGGGGAATCAGTTTGATTTTATCGCCCGTTTTCACCGAAATTGAATACACCTCTTTCTTGGGCTGCATCTGGGAAATCAGCCGCATCACATTCTCAGTCATGGGATTGCTGAAAGGCTGACCTACTTCAGTACGTTCGACCAGCGCCCGAATTTTCTGCGCCGTACGCGCTAACCGTTCGGCTTCGATGGGCTTGAGCAGGTAATCGACCGAGTTTTCTTCGAAGGCCCGAATGGCATATTGGTTGAAGGCGGTGGCAAAAACGACCATCGGCACGGTAGTCAACCGGGATAACATATCGAAGCCATTCAAGAGTGGCATTTCGATGTCCAGGAAAATAACATCGGGTCGTTCGCTTTCGATAAGCGTCAGGCCTTCGGCTCCATTAGCGGCTTCACCAATGACGTCAAATGTGTCGCGGTGCTTGTCTAATAATCGACGCAGACGGCTAATGGCTAACGACTCGTCATCGATCAGTATAGTTCTTAGTGGAAAGATCATACGCTTCCAATG
The DNA here is from genome assembly GCF_054778895.1 of Spirosoma fluminis. Taxonomy (NCBI): domain Bacteria; kingdom Pseudomonadati; phylum Bacteroidota; class Cytophagia; order Cytophagales; family Cytophagaceae; genus Spirosoma; species Spirosoma fluminis. Next base: position 241,596 of record NZ_BAAGZD010000003.1, on the reverse strand, counting down.
GTAGGTTTCATAACGGGGTGCTTCCCCTGAATTTTGTCCATCCGTATTGATAACAGCACCTGTTTCAGGGGCCAGTTCTGAAATTCGATGGTGGCATCGTCGCCGTACAGCAGTTTGAGCTTGTCCTGAATGCTACGTAAGCCATAACCCCCATCCATGTCGTCGGGAAAAGCCGGACCGTTGTCGTGGACGCACAAATGCAGGGCGTCATTCTTGCGGTAGATCCGAACGTCGATGCGCCCCATATCGGCGAGTTTGGCAATGCCGTGTTTGATGGCATTCTCAACGATGGGCTGGAGCAGAAACTGGGGTAATTTCAGATCGTTCAGGGCCGGGTCTGATACGTCGACGCTAAAGGTTAACCGGTTTCCAAATCGCACCTGCTCGACCTGCAGGTACGTCCGCACCATCTCCAGTTCATCGGTCAGGGTAGCGAACAACTCGCCATTACGTCCCGTCGAATAGCGAAACAGTTTCGATAAGAGCAAGGTCATCTCTTCGGCCTTGTCCGGATTGTCGTGTACCAGGCTGGCAATGCTGTTAAGGGCGTTATACAGAAAGTGCGGATTGATTTTAGCCTGTAAGGCGTCGAGTTCGGCGCGGGTTTTCAGCTTTTCAAGATTAAGCAACTGGTATTCCTGCTCCGAGAGTTTTCGGGTTAATTGACGCCCCTGATGAAGGACGTACAGAAAGAGGTTGGCAATTATCAGATCGCCCATTACATAAATATACCAGGGTGCCGTTCCTTCAATACCTTCAGGCCGTTTCTGTAACTGATCTATAAATGTTTTTCCGAGCAGAAGGTAAATGGCGTAATTGATAATTAAAAAGTTGAATATCGCTGCTGCGGTAACTATAAGATGCCGTTTCCAACTTCTCTGAAACTTCCGGGTGAGCCATCCTGACAATGCCCATGTTAGCAGAAACACCGCTGCTCCATCGCTAATATTTTGTACAATCAAAAATCTATAAAAGCCCGCTACAACAGGGTCCTTACCTTTCGAAATGAGGTGGGTAAAAAAGATAATTGCGTTACTGCCATAAATCAGCAGTGCCCCAAGAATAGAGCCAATAAGCGCTCCCCAACCCGGCTTTTGCAGCAAGTTGGTTAAGGTGATGCGTTCGGGCCGGATCAGGCCAGTTCGGTAATTGCCGCGCCCCGAAAAATTGAATTTTGCGCCTTCGACGTTCGCGCCGGTCAGGTCCGTACCTTCCAGGCCACTGAAGCTAAGATTGGCTTCATACAAATCGGCATCCGTAAAATCGGCCCCATTCAGGTCGGAAAAGCTGAGGTCAGCCTGCCGAAGTATCGCCCCCCGGAAGTTAGCCCGCGCCAGGTTTGAAAAACGCAGATCCGCCTGCGTCAGGTCGAGGCCGCTGAAGTCAAAGTCAGTCATGTCCGACGCCCGCATTTTCAGGCGTCGGCCATTCTTACCGATGGTGCCGATTAATTGTTCACGCGTCATAGAGAGAGTCTGTCAGGGGTGAAGGAGTGAGCTGATTCTAGCCCATGAATGGGGTTGCCAACTCAGTCCCAACGACCGCTATTTGCACTTTGCCAGTAGGGGTTCGATATTTTTCTGGCCCCAGGCCGGATGCAGCTCACTAGCTGGTTTAAATGTAGCAAATTTTTCTACGGCCTGCTTAAGCACCGGGCAACCCGTACTAGGGCCACCGCCGAACTGCTCGGGCGTGTACATAAGTGAGGAACCTTCGAGCGCATACGGGCGTGGATTCGCCGGATTCAAACTTTTCGCCTTTTCGATACCCGCCTGAAATAACGGGCCGTATTGTTGCCAGCGGTTCGTTGGGTCAACAACCATGCGAGCCTGTGCAATGTACGCTTTTAATACAGCCAGTTCATCGTTAGCCGGCGATAGTGCTTCGGCGGCTTTCAGGTTTACGTCTGCCTGATCGAGAAACTTGTCTTTTTCGGCTTCGTCTTTGCCCATAAAGCCCAGGTACACGTAGTTAAGCCCGGCATAATAGCGCGGTAACCACTCCTTCGGCTCTGCATTCGCGATACGTTCAAACTTGTTGGCAGAAGCGAGTATGTCGGCAGTTGGTGATTTTTGACTTATGTTCTGCATATCGCCAATTGCCTGGGCCATGGCTTGCTTATACTGTTCCGACTGAGCCCAAACAGATGTCAGCCCAAACGTTAGGACTGTGATGAGTACAATGGCAATCGTTTTTATTGGGTTATTGGTTTTAGAGGATGATTGTTTACTACCAAAAGACATGAGTAAGCGCTGAAAAAGGCCCGGCTGTTGAATCCGGCAGTTATGAAAAGCGCGGACCTTCCAACTGCCATTCGATTTGATTAAGACCGTTGTCTGAATCGACTGTCTACTTGCCGGAGGCTGCTTGTGAAAGCGAAGTTGAATAACACCCGTTGAGTGCATGAGCGCCACGGTTGGGCTTAGTAAGACAACGGTTGACGGAGTAGCGCCTGGTCGCATAAGAGAGCCTTTCAGTGCCCACGAATTAAACAGCTCTTCGTGAATTTGCCGGTTGGCTTCGCGCCCTTTGATGTGTTGACCAGCGAAGGTGATGTAATCGCAGTCGTCGGTCAGGCACTGGACGAACGCGTCGGCATCACCAGCGTTCCAGGCGGATTCCAATTGGGCAAAAACTTGGCGTATCGCTGCTTCTTCGGCGGCTACGACAGCGGTCCTTTGTGTTACGTTGGCCGTTTCCATGCGTAAGCTGATGATCGATGTTACAGTTCGTTGATATTGACTTTGGCCTTCTTCGAGAGCATGATCAGGCCACCGACGAAGAAGCTTCGGTAAGACTGCGGACCAACGGCATAGCGCGTCTGGCTCGGTCCGCCCTCGCGGTTGGGTGCGTAGCGGTAGGTGAACACATTCTGCGTGTTCAGTATGTTATCCACCGATGCGTACAGGACGACGAGGTTTTGGTTAATGCGGGTGACGTGACTAGCCGAAAAGCTGAGGTTGTTGACAATCGGCGTTCGATCGGCCAGGAAATCAGCATCACTGCGGTTGGGGTTATAGTAGGGCCGACCGCTGCTGATGGTGTACGTCAGGCCCATGTTCGTGCTGATTTTCTCGAAGTAGCGCTTCGTAATCAGGCTGATGTTGTGGTTCGATATGAAAGTTGGTGTGGCCACAACGGTATACTGTTGAAAGAGCCGTTTCGTGTCGACGTAACTATACGTAACCCAGTAGTCCAGTCCTTTTACCGTTTTCTGGTCGCGCCAGAACACATCGAAGCCTTTGGCATAGCCGGAGCCGGTGTTGTCAGTACGTCCCCAGGGGAAGCGGTAGGGATTGGCATCGAAGGGCTGACCAGTAAACTCACGCACCAGTTGCGCGTAATTTTTGTAGAAGGTTTCAATCCGGAACGTACGTTTGTTTTTAATGATCTGGTAATTCAGAATCAGGTGATCGGCCCGTTCAAAGTCAAGCGATTTGTTTAGATACAGATAGCGATAATCCGGAGTTTGATAAAACTGTCCGTAAGCCAGCGACACCTGACTGAATACGCCGGTTTTATACGCCAGCGACAGGCGCGGTGATACGTTAAACCGGCCGATAACGGACGAATATTCACCACGCAGCCCTACCTGAACCGCCAGGTTGCGACCCAGGTACGTTTGTGATTCCGCAAACACCGATCCATACGTATCGTGCAGCTTATAGTGGGTGCCCAGTACTGAATTCCCGATTGAGACGGAGTGAGCTTCTGCCCCGAACAGAAACGAGTTGCTGCTGCCTAAAAGTCGGGTCAGTACGAACCGTCCCTGAGCGCGTTCACTCGACCGGCCGAAATCCTGCGCATCGAAGGTGGTGGCATCGATATCGTAGCTGTACGATAAACCAGAGTTTAATGACCAGCGACCGTTTGCCCAGCTGTCGGTGTACGTACTGGTCGTAAAGAAGTTGCGGTTATGCTGTTGTAAAGCGGTTAAACCAAGCTCGTTGGATGGGTCGCGAAAATTCATGCCTAACCGGCTGTCGGAGTACATGCCGTAAAACTTGAGCATACCCGTCTGGCTGGGTTTAAGCCGGTAGGTGAGCGAAGAACCTGCAAACTCGGGCTCACGCGTCCAGTCAATAGTTTGCCTGACGAGCGCAAAGAGCGGTTTCAGGTTTCCGTAGTAACCCGTTGCCGAAATCGACGATTTTTCGCTGGCGTGATCGTAGCTGATACCCGCGTTGGCCAGATTTAGGCTCAGTCCCAAGCCTTCGTTCTGCGTTTTATCGACAGTGTTCAGCAAGAGTACCGATGACAGCGCCTGACCGTACTGCGCCGAGTAACCGCCCGTGCTGAACGACGTTCCCTTGAACATGAAGGGCTGAAACCGGCCGCGCGACTGTACATCGGGTAGTGAACTAAAGTATGGATTCTGAACGATCATGCCGTCGATCACCACTTTTGCTTCGCTATTAGACCCACCGCGTACAAACAGACCTTCCTGCTCGCCAACGCGCTGCGTACCGGGCAGCAAATTCATAGCGGCCGTAATATCAGCTGCGGCTCCCGCGGTCGTGACAATGTCCATGGGTTTCAGCATGGTCATCCGTTTTTCGTCTGACGCTTCGAACGACCCAGCCGTTATGACGACCGTATTTAGCTCGTTGGCCATCTCGGTCAGGCGAATGATTAGCGGGCTAGACTGTGCGACGATAATTTTCTTAGCAAATGGTTCGTAGCCAATGTAGGATACCATCAGGGTGGCTGTGTCTTGGCGGGCTGTGGAGAAGCGGAACGCTCCGGTGCTGTCGGTATTGGCCCCGTCGTAGGTACCGCGCAGAAATACGTTCGCACCGGGTAAAGCATGCCCTTTCTGGTCCAGTACGCGACCGACTAGAGCGACCTGGGCTAACAGCGGACTTGTTATTAAGACGAGAATAAAGAGGACGTAGTGCGGTTTCATGGCGGCTCTTGTTGTGACCTGATGAGTCAAAACTAGCGCGCCGGATTGCCGACCTTTTGCCTTTTCCGACGAATGTCGGTAGGTGGGGTGTGAAATAGGGTAGGAAAGGGACGAAGTTATTTTTGTAGTATTGACGTATCAAACGCAATCCAGGCGCTATGACTGCCCGCAACCAACTCCTTGACCGTATCCGCCAGAACAAACCGGAGCCACTTCCTCTGCCCGACGTTCCTTTATTTGTGACTGAAACGGACGACCTGCTCGCTCAGTTTCAGGACGCCCTCGCCTTCGTGGGTGGTCAGTTAATCGATTTAAGAGGGGGGGGGGCGTTGCAGGAGCCCCTTCGGCAACGCTTTCCGGAAGCGCAACGGATCGTATCGGCCATAACTCTTCCCGGTATCGAGCTGACAACCGTTGATGCACAGACCGACAAAGTCATCCTGGAGCAGATTGACGTGGCAGTCTTACAAGGCGAATTTGCGGTAGCTGAAAATTCCGCCATCTGGGTGCCGGAAGGGGCCATGTTTCACCGCGCCCTTCCGTTTATTGCGCAGCATCTGGTTCTGGTGATCGACCCCGACCGGCTTGTGCCAAACATGCACGTAGCCTACCAGCGAATCGACCGGACGCAGCTCAGTTATGGGGTATTTATCGCGGGGCCATCCAAAACCGCCGACATTGAGCAATCGTTAGTAATTGGTGCGCACGGTGCACGCAGTTTAACGGTTGTGTTCATGAACGAAACGTCACGCTAACATTTAGAGCAATCTATTGTTACTGACGTAAAACCCTGCGTTCCCTTGACTACTACTTTGATTACGTTTCAGCTTTCGGTTGGTCGCCTTCGTCCCTGGCGCGAGGGAGACGAAGATTCGTTATCGCACCACGCCAGCAACCGGCGTATCTGGAACAATGTACGCGACTTTTTCCCCTATCCATATACCCCCCGGGATGCCCACTCTTGGGTGCGTTCGAACAAATCGTACCAGCAGCCGAACAACCTGGCCGTTGAAGTAGACGGCCAGGCCGTGGGTAATATTGGCTTCACGGTTAAAGACGATATTTATCGCTACAACGCCGAGATTGGCTACTGGCTGGGTGAAGATTACTGGGGTCGGGGCATCATGACCGAAGCGGTACCGATTATGACGGACTATATCTTTCAGAATTTTCAGGTCAACCGCATTTTTGCCTGCGTACTCGAAGGCAACATCGGGTCCATGCGCGTGCTCGAATCAGCGGGCTATCGCCACGAAGCCATTCACCAGAAGGCCGCCGTTAAAAACAATCAATACCTGGACGAGCACATCTTTGCCTTGCTTCGGTCGGAGCATAAAGAGCGGGTTATATAACGTAGTTGGTCGCAGGACGTAACGCCTGCAACGTCGCCATTGCGAAGGTACTTACCCAGCGTCATCCTTTGCCCTCCGCGTTTTTTGTGGTTATTTTGCCAAAACCTTACCGCTTCGGCGGGTCGTTTTTCATGCCGAAGATCGTAATTGCCATTGACGGATACTCAAGTTGCGGGAAGAGCACAACCGCCAAAGCTGTAGCCGCCCGAATGGGCTACGGATACATTGATACGGGGGCCATGTACCGGGCTGTCAGTTTATTCTTTATTCAGGAGCGGGTGACGCTGTCGAACCACAAAGAGGTGACCACCGCGCTCGAACACATCCACATTACCTTTAACCACAACGCCCGGACCGGCAAGAACGAAACCTGCCTCAACGGCCTGAACGTAGAGGAGGAGATTCGGAAGATGTATATCTCCAACATCGTTAGTGAGGTCAGCGCCATTCCGGAAGTTCGCTGGGCGATGGTCGCCCAGCAGCAGAAAATGGGCCGCAAACGGGGCGTGGTTATGGATGGGCGGGACATTGGTACCAAGGTGTTTCCCGATGCCGAAGTAAAAGTGTTTATGACCGCCGATACGTTTATTCGGGCGCAGCGTCGACAGCAGGAACTCCTGGCTAAAGGCGAGCTGGTGAACCTCGACGACATTGTGAAGAATCTTGAAAAGCGCGATCTGATTGATACAACCCGTTCCGAAAGTCCCCTGGTACAGGCGCCCGATGCTACGTTGCTGGATACCTCGCACATGACCATTGAAGAGCAGGTCGACTGGGTGATTGAACAGGCCGACCGGCGGCTGTCGGAATTGCATCGCGAAGCCCGCGCCCGCCGGAAACAGGCCTAAGCCATTCTGGGAAAACTAAACAACGGCCCGCTGGCCGAACTCATTATCGTTGATTGATTACCAATGAAAGCCGATTTCCTGATTGTAGGGCAGGGGGTAGCCGGTTCGGTGCTGGCCTGGACCCTGGATCAACGCGGCTGTACCGTACTGCTGGCAGATGATCCCGCGTTGCCTTCGGCTTCGTCAGTAGCCGCCGGCATCGTGAATCCGCTAACGGGCCGAAAACTCGTTCGGACCTGGAAAGCCGATGAGCTGTTTCCGTTCCTGCATCAATTTTACACCTCAATCGAACGCCAGCTGGGCGTCCGGTTTTTTCATCCCACCCGCATTTACCGGCCCTTTCGCTCGGCTACTGAACAGGCCGATTACCTCGCCCTGGCGGCCCAGCCCGACCTTCAGCCCTATGTATCTGCTGAGGTCGATAATCAGCAGTACAGCGGGTTCATCAAAAATCCTTTCGGTGGCCTTGAGGTCACGCAGGCCGGTTGGGTCGATCTGACCGAATTCGTGCGGATTATCAAAGGCTATTTCATGCGGAAAAATCAATACTACGAAGGACGAGTAGATGCCGGTAAATTGATCATTAAGGAGAATGCGGTCGAGTGGAAAGAAATTGAGATCGGAAACGTAATCTTTTGCGATGGTACGCAGGGCGGGGCGAATGAACTGTTCAACTGGCTGCCCTATAACCCCGTAAAAGGCCAGATCCTGACGGTTACCGTCGATTCGTATCCGATCCGGAATATCGTGAATCAGGGTGTGTTCATCCTGCCGGTGCGGGATGGGTTACTAAAAATAGGCGCTACCTACACCTGGCACGATCTGGACTGGCAAACAACCAACGATGGTCGCGCGTTCTTAGAATCGAAGGTCAGCAGCGTCCTGAACGTACCGTATCAGATTGTAGCCCAGCAGGCTGGCATCCGCCCGTCCACCAAAGACCGGCGGCCCTTTGTGGGGCGGCACCCCCGGCAACCGGCGGTGGGTATTTTTGGCGGCATGGGCACGAAAGGCGTGTCGCTGTCGCCGTATTTGGCGGAGCAGTTTGCGCGTCATCTGCTCGATGGCGAAGATTTAGAATCGGAAGCGAATATTAATCGGTATATATCGTTATTATAACGAGTTAGGAACGAGGAGAGAGAAGCCGGACTAAAAGTGACGTAAACGAAGGGTTCGTCGGTCATTTTTCGGCTCCTGTCTGCTGACTGTTAAGCATATGCGAAATCAATACATTCTGCTATTGGGCCTGTGGTTGGGCGGCTTAAGCATGGCCGCGGCTCAAAACTATCCATCGCTTGAGCGGTTCGGTAAAAACCGCATTCAATACCGGGGTTTCGACTGGAAGATCATCCGGACGTCGAACTTCGAGATTTATTATTACCAGGACGGAACCCAGATCGCGAACCTGACCGCTCAGTACGCGGAGTCGGAGTTCGATCGGATCACGGAACTGCTCGGGTATACGCCGTACAATCGCATTAAGATTTTTCTGTTCAATTCGCCCGAAGAGCTGGCGCAGAGCAACATCGGTCTCAACGCGCAGAGCGGCCTGAGCAGCCGGGAGCAGGATCTGTCTAAGTCGCGGGTTGAACTGGCCTTCACCGGCGATCAGGTCAGTTTTCGTCGGCAGATCATCCGCGACATTTCGATGCTGTTCGTCTATGACATGCTGTACGGCGGCAGCCTGAAAGATGCCTTACAGAGTTCGCTGCTGCTGACCCTGCCCGATTGGTTTATGCCGGGTATTGCTGCGTATATCGCCGAAGGCAACAGCCTTGAACTGGATGATTACATGCGCGACGTATCACTGAATCACCCCGTCCGCAAACCATCTCTGCTATCAGGCGCGGAAGCCGAGCGCATTGGTCACTCGATCTGGAACTATATCGTTCAGAAATACGGCCGCGACAACGTATCGAACATCCTGAATCTGACCCGGATCATCCGGAATGAACAAAGCAGCATTTCCAGTACGCTGGGTATCCCATACAGTCGCTTCCTGCGCGAATGGCGCGAGTATTACGCCGGTATGGCCAACAGCGTATCGCAGTCGTACCGCAGTACGGCCGACGATTTTCAGTTGAAAGTTGGGTCAGCCGATGACAAGAATGTCTTAGTCAGCCTGAAGCTTAGCCCCGATAAACAATACATCGCGTATTCAGTGCTGCGCGACGGTAAGTTCAGCGTTGAGGTGGTAAACACCACAAACCGCAAGAAGACGACGGTGCTGGCGGGCGGCTACCGGCTCGATGGGCAGTCAACCCGCACCAGTACCCCGCTGGTCGCCTGGCAGAAAGGCAACACCCTGCTGGTGATCACCGACGAGCTGGGACGTACCAATCTGTATCAGTTCGGTAATTTCGAAAAACGGCCTAAGCAGCTCTTCAAACGGCAGGTCAATGGCCTCTCGCAGGTAGTCTGGATGGATGCTTCCGAGGATGGGGGCAGCCTGGTCTTAAGCGCCGAACGGAAAGGGCAGAACGACCTGTTTCTATACAGCATCAACCGGGGTTCGTATCAGCAGCTTACCAATGACCTGTACGACGATCTGTACCCGGCTTTCGTCGGGCGGACGGCCCGGCAGGTAGTATTCAGCTCCAACCGCAAAGACGATACGCTCGGGGTCGATAAAGGCTCGTACAAAACCGTTCGGGATCAGCTGAGTCTGTTTTCGCACGAAGGCAGCGCCCGTGATCTGTCTCTGGTTCGCTTAACGGATTCACTGATGACCTATGCGACCCAGCCTCTGCCAGCCAGCGAAACAAGCGTTTTCTTCCTGAGTGATGCAACGGGCATCCGGAACCTGTATAAGCTCGACACGGAGAATAAATCCGTCGCTCAGGTAACGGCGTTCCCCCAAAGCATTCGGTTGTACGATTTGAATCCGGCCAATGGTGGCTTTGTGTATAGCAGCCTGAAGAACGGAGAAGAATACGTAGCGTTTCGGTCGCAGTTGAATCTGACTCAATCGGTTCAATCGCCCCCGACCCAGCGGGCCAGCAGTTTGCGACCCGCAGCCACGGGCCCCAGAGGCAGTCAGGTGAAAACAGATACGGCAACGCAACAAAACCGGACCGCGGCCCCCGATACCAGCAAAACCAGAACCGCCGGATCAGGGGGTCTGCAACCAGACCCGGACAAACGATTGGCTCTGGAACCCGGTGAAGTCGATACCGATAATTATCAGTTTGATCCCGAAGTGCTCAAAGCGGCTGAATACCGCCAGCGTCGTTCGGTAGCCGGTGTTACGCCCAGCATCACCACCGCGCCCCCGCGCAATCGTCGCCGGGAGAATATTACCATCCGTGGACCATTCGACTACAAAGGGTTGTTCGGTATCAATGAGGCTACGTCGAACTGGCGGATCGACCCAATTCGGGGATTTGGTTACGCTCAGGACGTTACGTTGACTGACTTGCTGGAAAACCACGTTCTGCGGGCGGGCGGCTTTATTACCACCACGTTACGTAACAGTGACCTGTTCGCCGAATATTCCAACCTGACGCACCGGGTCGATTTTGGGGCTCGGGTCGACCGGCAGACGTTGTTTTTGCCCCCCGATGCCGGGTTCACCCAGAAATACCGCTACAACCGGTTCGCGGTGTCGGCTTCCTATCCCATATCGGTCAACAGCCGCTTCACCCTGTCGCCGTTCTACGCCATCACGCGGCTGATCGATCTGTCGTCGTTTGCTGAACCCGACCGTGTATCTGATTATGCCGGTGTGCGGGGTGAGTTTGTCTTCGACAATACCAAGGTCAATGGCATGAACATGACCATGGGGACGCGACTGAAACTGCGCTTCGAAGAATACGCCGGTCTGCGTTCGGCATCGGAAGGCTTCCGGCGCTTGTCGCTTGACTTACGGCATTACCAGCGAATCCACCGCGACCTGATCCTGGCGGCTCGCTTTGCCTTCAGTCAATCGGGCGGACCTGCACCTAAACAGAGTACGCTGGGCGGTATGGAAAACTGGATTGGGGCCAACCAGAAAGAACTGGTAACGTCTAATCCGCTGCTCGTACCGAACACCCTGCTGAACGAAGTACCAACGGACTACCGGGATGTGTTCTTCCTTGATTTTGCTGCGCCCCTGCGGGGTTTCCGGCAAGGGAAACTAACGGGCAACAGTTACATGCTGTTCAATGCCGAGTTGCGGCTGCCGCTGATACGTTACCTGTATCGGGGCAACATTACGTCGAACTTTCTCCGGAACCTGCAGCTGGTGGCTTTCACCGACATTGGTACCGCCTGGACGGGGAGCGGCCCATTCAGTCAGCAGAACAGTCTGAATACCGAAGTCGTAGGTGGGGGAAACATACCCTTTCGGGCAATCGTAACGAATTTTAAGAACCCTTTCCTCATTGGCTATGGTGCCGGTGTGCGGACCATGATCTTTGGCTACTTCGTCAAGTTTGATTATGGCTGGGGTCTCGAAGATAAAGTGCTGAGCAAACCGATTGCTTACCTCACCTTAGGCTATGATTTCTAGTCAGGGGATTCGTCAGTGATCGTACGTATAGTCCGTATTAATCAGCTAAGAAAGTAAAACATGAAAAGGCCACTCCGAACTGGAGTGGCCTTTTCATGTTTGTGTCTCCTAATCTAGAACTGACACGGCATATTGCCGACGTCGGCAACCCTCTGCACCTCACTAGCGTCAATAATCTGTAGATGGAAGTTAGTTTAGTCTGTATCTGTTATTATACTTAAGTATATGTAAGTGGATGAATCGTATTTATAATTAACCTTGAACGAATACATTTTTTATATTATATCAATAGTGAGGTGATTATAAATTCCTGTTTATCAAAATAGTACTAATGGACCAGTTGTTCGATTAATTAATTAGCCTCAGGAGGTTACATGCCGGTTGGCATAGTTTTCGCTAACCCCTGTCGACCCCACGCTTCCCGTAAATGCAAACGGGGGCTACCAACTCTCCTTCAAAGATCAGCTGATTGCCGAAGCAACATTCGATAGTAAGACCTTAAAATATAGGTTTTTAGCTAACCGTCAGGGATCAGGCGATCCGCTCACCCGCTAATTGGCATAGTTTTAGTTGACTTCCAGTAAAGCAAAAGTACCCATTTCGCCAAATTCTGTAAACCGTGATTCGTCATGGGTTTACGAATTTGAATAATTGTATAGTCAGCGAAGGGAATTGCTAGTACGATCGTTCCAAATCAAGTTGCAGATGGAAGTAACTTCTACGCTACGAAAAACTCATGTTGAGCCTGTAGTTCGCCCGCCTTTCCGCCCGGAAAGCGACCGGCAAGCTGCCCGCCTGACGTCGATAACCCGCCTGATCAGCCAGGTCGTTTATTTCCTGATGCGCCTGAGTCGCAGGAACGCTTTACCCGTGCCGGTAGCGAATTTATCCATAACGAGCCGCTTCGCTTCAAGGCGGCCAACTGGCTTTGTCCGTAGCGGAAATCATACGGCCAGGAGTCCCGTCGAATCGGTTGGCGAACCGCCCGACATCCCCGACCCCGGGCCACCTACCGTATCGATTCATGATAGCCAAAAGACAGTAATTCCTTTCGTGCACAATACAATGAATGAGCAACTTATACTACGCAAATCACTCGACGATGCTCCTCCCCGGAAGCTGTTAGATACGGGTAGAGGGCTAACGTCCGTAACCGGAGAGCCCTACTCGGTGAGCAGCTTAGGTAGGCTGCTGTCCTCATTTACAGGCCTGGCTTACAACCTGACAGCGCCTGTTCTGAACGGCGTCTATATTTTAGTCGCTGTACTGGCGTTTGGGCTGATTTCGTCAACCGCTCGAGGGCAGGCACCAGCGACCATTAACCTCAGCGTTAATAAATCGATTAGCAATCAAAGTCCAGCTATTGGTGATATTATTACGTATACCGTTGTTGTAACCAACGCGCCAGGGTCGGCCACCGCCACGAACGTAGTCGTGCGGGATGAGCTGCCCGCTGGTGGAGTGAGTTATATTGCGGGTTCGGCTACGTTCGTACGCGGCAACGGTACGTTTTCCCCGGTTACCTCCACATCGGCAATTACCGCAACCATGTCGATCAGCTCGATAGCGCCGGGTGATTCGGCGGTTCTGGTATTGGGAGCCATCGTGTTGCAACGCGGGGTCTGGTTCAATACAGCTGAGGTTATAGCCGCCGATCAAACCGATACAAACTCGTCGCCGAACAACGGCAGTCTGGCGGAGGATGATTACGACGCGGTCTGCTTTTCAGTACCGATTTTCTGGTATGCGGGAGAGGAGTTCACAGTAACGATCCCATCAGGGTATGATCAGGTGGTCTGGTACCGAAACGAGGTACCCATTAGCACATCAGCAGTGTCGACGAGTCTGGCCGAAGTTGGTACAGACTTATCGCTGGTTATTAAAAGTCCGGGCGTCTACCGATTCGATACGTATCGGAATGGGTGCCTGTCGGGCAATTGCTGTAACATTGTCATCGTTCAGGGGCCTTTCGGCAGCCTGGGTGATTACGTGTTTGTGGATACTAACCGAAATGGTCGCCAGGATGACGGGCCGACCGGTCTGGATGGCGTTACGGTATACTTATATGACGGGACCGGTACTACCCGGCTCGATTCTACCATTACCTCGGGTGGCGGACGGTATTTGTTCGACAGCCTGGCCGACGGCAATTACGTGGTTCGCTTTGTGACACCGGCTGGTTACCAGTCCACCTCGGCCAATGTTGGCGGAGCAGGCGATGACCTTGACAGTGATGCGGGTCCCAACGGATTTACCGGCGTTTACACCATAGATACAAGTCAGCCCGAATCCAGCACCGCACGGAATAATACGACCGTGGATGCTGGCTTCTACGTGCCGGGTGCTACGTTGGGCGATCGTGTTTTTGTGGATGCCAACCGCGATGGTCAGCAGGGACCACCGGCTACTGAACCGGGTATTCCGGACGTAGTCGTAACCCTAATCAGTAATGGCAACGTAGTAGCCTCGACCGTCACGGACGCGTCGGGTCTGTATTCGTTCACGGGCCTGACGCCGGGCGTACCGTACTCGGTCAGCTTTGCCACACCTGCGGGTTATAGCGCTACGCAGGCGAACATCGGCAACGACGCGTCGGACTCTGATCCGATAGGCGGCATAACCGCTCCGGTGTCGTTGACCGACGGCGAAAACAACACGACCATTGACGCAGGCTTCTATCTACCGACTGCTACGCTCGGTGACCGTGTCTTTGTCGACGCCAACCGCGATGGTCAGCAAGGGCCAATCGAGACGGAACCGGGCATTCCGAACGTAGTGGTGACCCTGATCAGCAACGGCAACGTAGTGGCTTCGACCGTCACGAACGCATCGGGCCTGTACTCGTTCACGGGCCTGACGCCGGGTGTACCGTATTCGGTCAGCTTCACGACACCTGCGGGCTACACGGCTACGCAGGGCAACCTGGGCGATGACGCGTCGGACTCTGACCCGGTAAACGGGATTACGGCACCGGTAACCCTGACGGCAGGCGAGAATAATCTGACCATCGATGCTGGTTTCTACGGACCTCCCACAACGCCTGAAATCCAGATCTCCATTGTCGATCCGGCAGTTTGCGATCCGGCAACGAATATATACACCAACTCAGGGGTTGTGTCGTTGACCAACACACCCGGTGGTATCCTGACGCTTACCGATAATGGAGTGCTGATTGCTTCGTTCACGATAACGGCCGGGCAAACGTCGGTTCCATTCAGCGCCACCGGTCAAAGCGGAACAGCTCCGACCTCACGTACCATCGTCGCGACAATCAACACGTTAACCGTCAGCACAGTCTATGCTGTACCTGCGTCGTGTACGGTTTGCTCGCCGATTGCGGTTACGCCCGCTACACTGGCACTTGGCAATGTAGGGAAAGCCTACAGCCAGACCTTAACGGCCAGTGGTGGTAGTGGACCGTATGCGTATGCCGTGCTGGGGGGGGCATTACCCGCTGGCCTGAGCCTGAACAACGTAACGGGCGTATTAAGCGGTACGCCAACGACCGCTGCAGTATCTGCCTTTACGGTGGTTGTTACCGACAGCCGCTCGTGTTCGGGCGTAACGCCGGTTAGCCTGACGGTGAACACATCCTGCCCGACTGACTTCAGCATAACCGTACCGAATGACTTTACCATCTGCAATGGTGAAACCGGTACACTGGTGGCAAGCAGTCCGGTACCCGGTGCGAAAATCTGCTGGTACCTGACGCCTTATGCGGGTACGGCCTTCGCTATCGTCAACAATGGCCAGGCCGTTCCGGTCAACCCAACCAGTACAACGGTGTACTACGTTGAAGTGACCACGGCGGATAGCTGCGCCAGTGCCCGTGTACCGGTGGTGGTGACAGTAACGACGGTGCCAACGCCGATATGCCTGGGTAACATTCGAAATACCTGTCCGGCTACGACCGTTGATCTGACTCAAGTTCAAATCGAAAATCAGACGACCGGTCTGATCTACGAATGGTACACCAGCCTGACTCGTACACCGCAAACGCGCGTCACGAACCTGACCACTGTCGGTGCGGGTACGTACTACCTGTTTGCAAGAAATGGCAACTGCTACAGCAACCCAACGGTACTGACGGTTGAGATTGTGAACTGCAACTGCCAGAACGTAGCGCAGGTAAATGTTGGGCCAGGTAGAGCGATCTGTGCGGGTGAGGTAATTCCGCTGGTCGCAACTGTATCCGGCACAAGTCTGGTAACGGGCGTTACGTGGACCTCAAACGGTTCGGGTACATTCAGTAACCCCAATAGCCTGACAACTACCTATACACCGTCGCCAGCCGACATCGCCAGTGGTTCCGTACTCTTAACGGCAACGACCAACGATCCTGATGGTCCGGGTGGTGTATGCAGCGCAGCGACAAGCTCGCTGATTGCGAATATTAACCCACGTCCTGATGCACCGGTCGGTGTCGCCTGCGACGATACACTCGTTTGCCAGGGCAGCAATACCAAACTGATTGGGTTTGCACCAGGCAACCGAATCAACTGGTACGATCAGGACAACAACCTGGTAGGCACGACCCCAAGCGGTGGTAAGCTGGTTATTACGCTGGCAAAAGCCGGTGCGGTTGTGTACACTGCCGAAGCCATTAGCGACGAAGGCTGCGTGAGTCCAACCCGTTCGTCGCTGACCATAACGGTTGGTACGTGCCTGGCCGATCTGGCAATTGTCAAAACTGTCGTTACGCCTGGTCCGTATAGTATAGGTCAGAAAGTAACGTATTCGCTGACTGTGTCCAATAAAGGCAAGATAGCTGCAAGCAATGTCACGGTAAACGACCTGCTGCCGGCTTCACTGGCCTATGTCAGCTCGACACCGGGCGGTGAGTACAATGCCGGGTCGGGTATCTGGACCGTCGGGTCGCTGGGCGTTGGCTCCAACCGCAGCCTGCTCATCGAAGCAACCATCGCAGCGGCCGGTCCGATCCGGAACACGGCTATTGTGAACAGCCCGGATAAGGACCCGAATTTTGCGCTGGACGATACGTCGTCGGTGGTGATCCAGACCAATACCTGCGCACTACTGCCGCCACAGATCACCTGCGCGGTTACGGAAATCTGTCAGGGTGGATCAACCACACTACAGGCCGTTGGCTGTGAAGGTGGTACTGTCAGATGGTCGGATGGACAAACGGGTCTGACGGTAAGCGTGAGCCCGACAGTCACCACGACCTACTCCGCCAGCTGCGTAGTGGTCAACTGCACGAGTGTAGCCTCTAACCCGATTACGGTAAACGTGCTCAACCCGCAGACGCCGGTTATTACGGCCAGCGCCAGCGCCGTCTGCCCGGGTTCTTCGGTGACCCTGACGGCCTCGGGCTGCGTAGGCGGCACGATCGAATGGTCGGATAAAGCACAGACCGGCGCATCGATTGTTGTGACTCCGTACACGAAGACAACCTACACGGCGCAGTGCCGCATCGCGGGTTGCCTGAGCAAGCCAGCCACGAAAACAATCGACATCTCTCCGGAGCTGCCAACACCAACGATTGTATGCAGCACCACGGGAGTCTGCCCAGGCGAAACGGTAACCCTGACGGTTGAAAACTGCCTCGGTACGCCAGTCTGGAACAGCACCACCGCCACCACGGGCAGCATCGTTGTTACGCCGACCGTCGGCAACAACAGTTACTCCGTGTACTGCACGAACGGCAGCTGCGTCAGCAAACCGTCGCCAACCTACACGATCGCGGTCACACCGGTTGTAGCACCAACGATCGTGGCCAGTGCCGATTCGGTTTGCGCGAAAGGCTTAGTCTCGCTGACGGCTACCGGCTGTACGGGTACGGTGGTCTGGAACGCGGTTGATACGTACGGTAATAACCTGACCGGATCGGTTATCAAGGTGAACCCGGATGCGAGCATCAGCTACTACGCACAGTGCAAGTACCGGACCTGCCTGAGCGAACCGTCGAACGCCGTCGACATCACGGTTGTAACGCCACAGACGCCGATCATCCGGATCGAGCCGAACAAGGCGGTAATATGCAGTGGTGAGAAAGTAAGACTGATTGCCGAGGGCTGTTCGGGAACGGTGCAGTGGTACGGCATCAACCGGGTCGGAGCGAGCATCGAAATTCTGCCAACGGAAACGACCGAGTACTACGCAACCTGTAAGCAGGGTAGCTGCGAAAGCGAACCGTCGCTGAAAGTTCGTATCACCGTCAATAAGTCGTCGGCACCGTCGCCAACGGTGACGGCGTCAACCACGACACTTTGCAATGGTGGAGTAGTATCGTTAACCGCCAGCGGCTGCACCGGTACGATCCTGTGGTCGGATGGTCAGACAGGCCAGGTGGTTTCGGTAACGGCAACGCCAACCAACAACGAGTTCTACGCAGTCTGCAAAGTCGGTGATGCCTGCGCTACCGGTAAGTCGAACGTGATTAAAGTGAACGTAACGTCTGTACCCGCGCCGACGGTAACCTGCAGCACCGGCAACATCTGTCCGGGCGAAACGGTGACACTGACCGTCAACAATTGTCAGGGCACTCCGTACTGGAGCACGAACGAAACCACGACGACCATTGTGGTGTCGCCAACGGTAACGACTTCGTACACCGTCTACTGTCAGAACGGCGTATGTAAGAGCGAAACCTCGCCGACCTACACCATTACGGTAACGCCGGTACCAGCGCCAACGATTGTGGCTTCGGCCACCGCCGTAGAGCCGGGTGGTACCATTACCTTAACGGCAACGGGTTGCATCGGTGATGTAGTCTGGTCGGCGAACGACATCAACGGCAACAACCAGGGCACGTCGATCGTGGTGCGGCCGGTGGGTACGCAGACGTACTACGCACAGTGCAAATACCGCATCTGTCTGAGCGATCCGTCGAATACCATCACGGTGAACCCAGGCGACTGCACGGTGAAACCAGGCACGCTGACACCGGTTACGCCGACGGTATGTGCCACGTCGAACACGCCAGCGGTACTGACCGCAACGCCAGCCGGTGGTCTGGTACAGCCTGATGGCTACTCGGTACTGTATGTATTGACGAAAGGAGCAGAGCTGGTCGTTCAGCAAACGAGCGCTACGCCAAGCTTCACGGTTGCGTCTGGAAGCGGAAACTACACAATCCATACGCTGGTCTACAACGCGAACCCAGCCGACAAAAATTACCTTGACCTGTCGGCGGTTAAACCGGGTATAACGACTGGCAGCGACGTAATCAAGCTGATTACGGATCGGAACGTCTGTGCGGCTCTCGATCTGGCCGGTGCCAAAATAGGCGTACGTTCTGTACAGCCGCCGGTGCTGCACACCGCGTCGCTGACCGTATGCTACGGGGCTACGGTGACACTGGAAGCTACCGGCTGCGAAGGGGGCGTGGTGAACTGGTCGGATGGCTCAGTTGGGCAGTCGATTCAGAAAACGGCCCTGAGCGACATCTGGCTGATGGCGACCTGCACCATCGACGGCTGTACCAGCGGTATGTCGAACACCATCGACGTTATCCTGGGTACGCCGGGCATCCCGACGATCGTGACCAGCAAACCTGTTGTTTGCACGGGTGAAACCGCTACGCTGGTGGCTACTGGCTGCACGGGTGGTACGTACATCTGGTCGGATGGGGTAACGGTAGGCAATACGCTGACGGTGAACCCAACGGCCGATGTAAGCTACCGTGTACGCTGCAAGGTTGGTTCCTGCGAGGGCGAATGGTCGCCATACAGCACCATCAAGGTAGGTTCGCCGGGTGCGCCGACCATTTCGATTGCCGGACCTGCGGACGTAACCAGCACCACGGCCTGCTTCGGTGCGCCAGTTACGCTGGTTGCCAAAGGCTGTCCTGCTAATGCCTACGTTACCTGGTCGAATGATCTGGTTGGCAGCACGATCACAGTCTCGCTGGCCAACAGCGTAACCTACACCGCCCGCTGCTGCGTGTCGAATAGCTGTAAGAGCGAACCATCGAACCCAGTGACCATCACGGTACTGCCGAAGGTTTCGTCTCCGACCACCGTCGATCGCACCAACACGTGTCCGTTCAATACAGTAGACCTGGCAACGGGTGTAACCAGCGCGGTCAGCACGGTGGGTGGCGTGTTCGAATACTACACGAGTGCATCGCTGAGCCCAGAATCACGGGTTGCCAGTCCGGCTGCGGTTGGCTCGGGTACGTATTACGTAGTCGAAAGAACGGTGAACGGATGCTACGGATTACCGGCTGTAATGCACGTGTTCATCAGCACCTGCGACGAGCAGGCACCTTGCAACCCGGTTAATCCGGCCAAAGCAAGTGCCGGGGCCGATGCCAGCATCTGTACCACGAAAACGTATCAGCTGAATGGGGTCATGGGTGGCGCGGGTAAAACCGCTCACTGGACCACCAGCGGCAGCGGTACGTTCGATAATCCATACGCACTCAACGCCGTCTACACCGCGAGTGCCGAAGATGTGCTGTCGGGCAAGGTCACGCTGACGCTTTCGGTAAGCACGAACAACGCAAGCTGCCCGGTTGCCAAAGACGATATGCTGCTGACGATTGAAGGCAGCAAGTCAGTACCAACCGTGAAGGTGATCGGTGCGGTCAGCTTCTGCTACGGCGATTCGGTCCGGCTGGAAGCCCCCGCCGGTGCTACGTACCTGTGGAGTAACCAGGCAACCACGCAGAGCATCGTGGTGAAGAACAGCGGAGCCTACAGCGTTCAGTTGTTCGATCCGAAAGGATGCAGCTCGGTTAAATCGGAAGACGTAGTCGTTACGGTCGGCGATCCGGGTGCTACGCCACTCGTGTCGAACCTGCGGAATGACTGCCCGGCTCAGATCGTTAACCTGACCTCGGCCTTATCGGCAACAACGGCAGGCAGTACGTATGAGTACCGGATTGGTAGCTCGGCGTCGTCGCAGGTGGTGATGCGCCCCGATTCGGTAGGCGCGGGTACATACTACGTATTTGCCCGGAACGGTGCAGGCTGTCTGAGCGCCCCCTCTAAGGTGGTGGTGAACATCTTCAACTGCACGGCCGATTCGCTAACTACGGATGTCAGCATTGCCAAGACCGCCAGCGCCAGCGTTGTGAAACACGGAGAACCCGTTGTGTACACCATCCAGGTGGCCAACCAGGGCGCGCATACGGCCCGGAACATCGACGTACGTGACGTCTTGCCGCAGGGTCTCGAACTGGTAGCCGATAGCACCCTTAATTACGTAGTGAGCAACGGGGCCATCCATAAACGCATCGATAGCCTGCAGGCGGGTCAGTCGGTATCGTTCTCATTCGCGGCCCGCGTAGTTGCCAAGGGCGAGGTTGTCAACAAAGCCGAGATCACGTATCTCGATCAGCGGGACACCAACCTGGCCAACAATACGTCGAGCGTAAGTGTGAGAGATACATCGGCTTACACGCCGAGCCGGATTGGTATCGCCAAATCGGTGGTGGGTATTCCAACGGCCGAAGGGGATTCAATTATCAAAGTCGCTTACAACTTTATTGTGACGAACTTTGGGGATGACACCCTGCGTAACGTGGGAGTTGTGGATGACCTGGCCTACTTCTTCGTGCCGAATACGGTGTTTGAAACTAAAGTGGCCCTGGGACCAAACACAACCTTCAGGCTGAATCCGAACTTCACCGGAACCGGCGTGAACACGAACATGCTTGACTCCACCACCAGCTATCTGGCCCCCGGCCGCTCGCAGGCGATTCGCCTGGACGTCAGGGTAAGACGGGTGGCGGGTGATACGGCAACGTCGTTCCGGAACCTGGCCTCAGCCTCGGCCGTCAACAGCGTAACATCGGTGTATGACCTGTCGGTTGATGGGGGGGACTCTGATCCCGACAATGACGGTGATCCGACGAATAACTTCAGCTTCTCGACGTTCACGCTCGGCGTTGGTGAACCGGGTGGTCCAGGCATCGGTCTGGCCCTGGCCGTGACGAAGATTGCACCGCAGCCCGACAGCACGTATAACGTAACGTTTAAGGCCACGATCAAGAACTTCGGCGATGTTTATTTGTACGGCATCAGTTTGACCGATAGCTTAGCGAAAGCGTTTGCGTCGCCGGTTTCCTACTCCATGGTGGGTGCGCCGATTGTCGGAGCGGGTAGTAACTTAGCGGTGAATCCGGCTTTCGATGGCAACACCGACGCGAATCTGCTGGCTGGCACCAGTAACCTGGCTCCGAGTGAGCAGGACACTGTAGTATTTACCATGAACGTGAAGCTGAATGGCAACCTGGGTCCATTCTTCTCGACGGCGACGGTGGTTGCTCGTACGGAAGATTCGACACAAACGGTTAGCGACATCTCGAATGCGGGTCTCGATCCAACGCCGTCGGGCGCGGCATCGACTACGGTACGCTTCGATCTGCCGAAAGCCTTGTTAGGGGTTGCCAAGTCGGTGGGTACGCCAACGCGGGTTGAAGAAGGAGTGTATGACATTCCGTACACCATTCAGGTCACGAACCTAGGCTCGGTGCCGCTGAAAAACGTACAGGTTGAAGATAACCTGTCGGAAACCTTCGGTCATGGTGCGCTGATTGTGAACAACCGCATTCCGGTTACAGCCGGTGCTGGCCTGACAGTCGATTCGCTGTACACGGGTCAGGGTCTGATTACCAAGATGCTGGTCGACTCGCTGAGCAACCTGGCCGTTGGAGTCAGCAGCAACCTGACTTTCACCGTCCGCGTCGACGTACGGAATGCCGATTCGCTCACCTTCTACAACGTAGCCCGAGCCACAGCATTGACCCTCGATGGAGAAGCTGTGGAAGATACGTCGACGGCGGGTACGAACAACGACCCCGACTACGACCTCGATCCACGCAACAACAGCGAGCCGACGCCGGTAGCTCTGAACAACCTCTCGACCAGCTCGTACATTGGTCTGGCGATGGCGGTCAGTGATACGGTTCGGAAAGGCGACGGCAGCTACGACGTAACGTATAAGATTGTGGTGAAAAACTACGGTATTGACCCCATGACGCACGTCGCCATCAGCGACTCGCTGTCGAAGGTGTTCAACAGCCAGACCGGAGCCACCTATACTGTGGTCAATGCGCCGATTACGATCTCGACGGGTAGTACGCTGAAGCTGAATCCGGCGTTCAACGGCGGTTCTGATCCGATGCTGGTTCTGGGCGACAGCACCAGTACGCTGGCCGCCGGTCAGACCGATACGATTCAGGTGGTGATCAATGTGGCCTTCGACGGCAGCACGACAACCTTCCTGAACTCGGCGTATGGACAGGCGATCACGAAGACGGGCCGCGTAGAGGACATATCGACGACGGGACTTAACCCCGACCTGAACGGGAACAACAACCCGACCGATGTGAACGAGCGCGAAGCTACGGCCCTGTCGTTGGAGCCAACGTTCTCGGCCGTCTTCATACCGGAAGGCTTCTCGCCAAACGGTGATGGGATTAACGACCTGTTCGTGATTCGCGGGACAACCGGGCTGTCCGTGACGGTTGAAATTTACAACCGCTGGGGTAATCTGGTGTACCAGAACAGCGACTACCGGAATGACTGGGATGGCAAGTCGAACACGGGTGTAAACATAAGCAGCGATGCGGCCGGTGTACCCGACGGAACGTACTACTACGTGATTAAGACCAGTGACGGACGCAAGTTTGTACGATACATGACTATTAACCGATAATACCGATGTCAAATCAGTTTTCAACGAAACATTGGGCAGTCGCGCTGCTGCTGATCCTTGGGATCGGCAGCAGCCCCCTCCGGGCGCAGCAGGACAAGATGTTCTCGCAGTACATGTTCAACATGATGGCCCTCAATCCGGCCTATGCCGGCAGTCGGGATGTGCTGAGCATGTCGGCGCTGTACCGCAACCAGTGGACGGGCCTGCCGGGCAGTCCGCAAACGGCGACCTTCACGATGGATATGCCGCTGAATCAGGAGCGGGTCGGTATCGGGCTACAGTTATACGGGGATAAGTTCGGGGAGATGCAGGAAGCAGGGGCCTTTGCGTCGTATGCCTTTCGCATTAAAGTCGGCACCAAGAGTACGCTATCCCTGGGTTTGCAGGGAGGAGCGTCCAGCTTTCAGTGGAACCTGGCCAACGTGAAAACGAACCCGGATGGCTCTCCGCAGTCCGATCCGGCGTTTGCCAGTAACATCTCCAAGGTGTTGCCAAACTTCGGAACCGGTATCTACCTGAGCAACGACCGCTCGTACCTGGGTATATCCGTCCCCCGGTTGATCAAAAACAAGATTTCGGAGTATGCTTCGGGCGATTACCGGTCCGTGCAGCGTCGGCACGCCTATTTAACCGCGGGTTTTGTGGTCGGTATCAGCCCGGTCGTGAAGATGAAACCGTCGATGCTGGTGAAGTACGCCGAAGGCGCGCCATTGGGATTTGATGCCAACATCAACTTCTGGTTTGCTGATCGGATCGCCATTGGTGCATCGATACGTCGAAATCAGTTCTCAACCTGGAATAACTATTCGACCGATGCGCTTGTCGGTATGCTGGAGGTGCAGCTTACGGACCAGTTCCGCTTTGGCTACGCCTACGACCGGACGATGAACCAGTTGAAGGACATAGCCCCCAGTTCGCACGAGATCATGCTTCGCTACGAATTTGGCTTCGGCAAAAACCGCATTCTGACTCCTCGTTACTTCTAACTTCGGCGCAGTATTTGCTTACGGGAAGGTATGTTCTCCAGAGCGAGAGAATATACCTTTTCTTTTGGGGCCTTTGCCGCGTTTTCCAACCATCAGAGTGTATGACACGTATCGTTTCGCTATTCGGATTTCTCTGGCTGTTCACGAATACCGTACTGGCACAGTCACTTAAACAGGCCGATCGTCAGTTCGATCAACTCGCCTACGCAAAGGCCATTGAACTGTACGAACAGGTGCTGAAAACGCCCACGTCGCTGTCGGAAGCCGAACTGCGGTCCGCAAAAGCCAGACTAGGGTATAGTTATCAGCAGCTGCGGGATATGCCCAATGCCGAACGCGTGTATCGCGACCTGGTCAGTGGAAGCAGTTTACCCCCGGACTATGGGCCCTACTACCTGTATTATGCCCAGTCGCTGGCCAGTAACGGCAAATACCGCGAAGCTCAGGAAGCCTATGATAAATACGGAACCCTGCAGGCGTCGGATAAGCGCGGTCCGGTTTTTTCCAAGCTATACCGGGATGTGAGTAACCTGACACGTAACGCGGGGAGCTATAAGGTCGAGTTCCTGACCATGAATACCCGCAAGGCGGAGTTCAGCCCGATGCTGTATAAAGAAGGCCTGGTGTTTGTTTCCGCCGGTCATGGTGGAAACGGGATCAAGCGGGTATTCAACTGGAACAGTACGTCTTTTCTGGATCTGTACTACGTACCGGAGTTAAAATCGCTGCGGGGCGCGAAGGCATCGTCGCTGGGTGGATCAAAGAGCACCCGCCGTACCCGCACGCAGGTAATTCGCCCGCTCGGCCGCGACGATTATACCGCGCCAACGGCCAATGACACCCGCACGGTTGGCTTCTACGGCGGCACCAACATCAGCCTCGGCTACGAAGATCAGCCCATCGGCGAAGCCGACCGCTTCAGCCAAACCCTCAACACGAAATACCACGAGGGTCCCGCTACGTTCACCAAAGATGGCCGGCGCGTGATCTTCACCCGCAACAACTACAACGAGGGCGAGTACCGCCAGAGTAAAGACGGCGTTAATAAACTCAAACTGTATACCGCTACGCAGACGAACGGCATCTGGGGTAAAGCCGAAGAGTTACCGTTTAACAATGACGAATACTCAAGCGGACACCCGGCGCTGTCGAAGGATGACCAGCTGCTGTACTTTGCTTCAGATCGGCCGGGTGGGTTTGGCGGCACCGATATTTACGTATCCCGCCTGACAAACGGCAAGTGGGGCGAACCGGTGAATCTGGGAAAAGAAGTCAACACGAAAGGGAATGAGCTGTTTCCATTTGTTGATGAAAAAGGAAACCTGTATTTCTCGTCCGATGGTCAGCCCGGATTAGGCGATCTGGATATGTTTTATGCGCAGCTCACCAACGAAGGCAGACAGGCCACGACCGTGCGGAACCTGGGCGAGCCTCTCAACTCACCCAAAGATGATTTTGGTATCGTAACCGATGGCGATCGTAAATCGGGCTATTTCAGCAGCAATCGCAAACGGGGCGGAGCCGACGATGATGTGTACCGATTCACCCGCGAAGGGTCTCTGTATCCGTGTCGTGAGTTGACCGTCAGCGTGTTCGATGCCGATACGAAAGAGCCGCTGGCCAACACGGCCCTTGCCTACGACAATGCCGCCGGATCGAGCCAGAAACAATTGAAAACCGATGCCGATGGCCTGGTTCGCGTTTGCCTGGATGCCGACAGCGAAACTAGTTTCCTGGCCACCCGCGAAGGGTACCTCGACAACAAAGTAGGATTCTCAACCCGGTACATGTCGGACGATGGTCCGTCGCGGCTGGAGATTGCGCTGATGAAGCCAAAAGCCCCCGAAAAACCAGCCACCACAACTCTCCGTGGCCGCGTAACGACCCAGACGGACAAGAAGCCGATTGTGGGCGTAAAAGTGGTGCTTGTCAATGAATGCGACGGTACGTCGCAGGAAACGACAACGGGGGCGGATGGCAGCTACGAATTCACGGTACGTCCGGGCTGCGACTACTCACTCGAAGCCATGAAGGACAACATGGGAACGAGCGGCACCCGGATTGCGAAAGACGGCTCCGGCTCAGCCGACCTGACCATGTTCAAAAAAGGGGATGTGATCAAGATCGACAACATCTATTATGACCTGAACAAGGCAACCATTCGGCCCGATGCCGCCACGGAGCTGGATAAACTGGTCGAGCTGTTGAACAAATACCCAAAAATGACCATTGAAATGCGGTCGCATACCGACAGTCGGGCTACGGCTCAGTACAACAATACGCTGTCGACCAACCGGGCAAAAGCCGCCGTTACGTATCTGAAGTCAAAAGGAATTTCACCTAAACGGATGACTGCCAAAGGGTACGGCGAAAGCGCTTTGCTGAACAAGTGCAAAGACGGGGTGAACTGCCCCGAAGAACAGCACCAGCAGAACCGCCGGACAGAGATTAAAATTCTGAAATTAAGCTAGGGCAAGCGACAGGAATCTGGAATGGCTATTGGTAGAAGGGAATCCGGCTATCGACAGCCATTTTAGGTTTTTAGCGTAAAACGCCCCAATTTGGCTGTTTACTCGTTTGGTATATGGTTAGTTTTCACCCGAAGAAAATCGTTGGGCTCGTCTGCGTTCTTGCGTTGGTCTGTCAGCAGGCACGGGCGCAGCGGGAAGTCCTGTATTCGCAGTATCTGCTCAATCCGTTGAGTATCAACCCCGCCTATGCCGGCAGTCGGGAGTCGTTCCAGTTATCGGCGTTTCTCCGGCGGAAGTGGTTCGGAGTCCGGGCCGCTCCGGTTACGCAGAGCGTATCGGCCGATGGGCCCATTGCGAATGGACGGATAGGGCTGGGTTTTCAGGCGCTCAACGACCGGATGGGGCTGTTTGCCGCAACGGGCGTCTACGGAAGCGTTGCCTATCGGTTTAATCTGCCGGCTCTGGCGAAGCTGTCAGTTGGCGTTCAGGGCGGTGTGAACGTACTGCCTCTGTATGATTTTGCGTCCGCAGCGAGCGTGAACCGGGCCATCGGCAGCTTTGGCGTTGGGATTTATTACCAGTCCGACCGCTTTTTTGGTGGGCTTTCGGCACCTGAGCTGACCGGCCAGACGCTGGACCTGGCGGGGCGGTTCCTGTACAAAAGCGTTCGGCCGATCATGGCGCAGGCGGGTATGAAGTTTCTCGTCGGCGATAATACCGTACTGATTCCCTCGGTGCTTGTTTCCAAGATCACCGACCGGCCTCTGGGAGTTGATCTGAACGTAAGGGCCTGGTTCAATGAACAGGTCGGGTTAGGCGTATCGTACCGGCAGAATAGCCCCGGCCTGATCCAGACGAATTACCTGCAGGCACTGGCGGAATATCAACTGACGAAGGCGATTCGGTTAGGGTATATCTTCAACTCCGACACACCCGAGAGCCCGAACGCGAGGCTGTACTACCAGAAAAGCGTACACGAACTCATGCTGCGCTTCTCGCCCAACAGCCTGAGATTTACGTATTAGCGTAACTACGTCTAAAACGTGAGTTCGTAAGGCCAGAAGTTGCTTGTGCCGAGTCGACCTCACGGTTAGGCGATTTGTCGAATTTTGGGTAACTTGGTCCCCTAGAAACGTAATCCAACGCCCGTTTGAAACCCCACGAAGAGATTTCCAGGGCCGACATGTTTCGCTACCTGACGGCCGACAGTCGTATGCCCAACCAACAAACGATCCAGAATCTATACATTCCCAGCGACCTCGACCGGGAGTTTCCGCTGGCTCCGCACTTTGTCCAGGCCTTTGGCAGCTACCCGAATTATCTGCACTTCAACGACGATTTCAGGCTGTCGGGCCGCGATCTGCTGGACAGCCGGGGGTTCGCACTGATCAATCACTCGGCCCGCGTTGCCGACGAAGGCTGGAGCATTGTGGAACGGATTTACCAGCATGAGGACGGGGTCCTGTTGAAAGCTGAGTTTGTTGGCGAACGGTTCTTTCGGCTGTACGGGTTTTACCGCGACGAGGCTTCGGCCAGGACGTTGCTAACAGGCTTGCAGGAGCATAAATACGTCCACGAAGACAATCAGACGCATATCTATCTCATTCAGAGCGGACTGGGTGGGCTGCATACCGAACGGGTTGAGATTCTGCCTCCCGATATAAATCTCGAACTGCATTATAATGCCGACTTTCCGCCCGTTCACGAGCGGCTGGTAAACCTGCTGGCCCAGCCGAAAAGCAAAGGGCTTATCCTCTTGCATGGTGAGCCCGGAACCGGCAAAACTACGTACATCAAATACCTCAGTTCGCTGGTCAAAAAGGATATGCTCATTTTGCCGCCTTACATGACCAACTACCTGACCTCGCCCGAAATCATTCCGTTTCTGCTCGATAACAAGGACTCGGTATTGATCATTGAGGATGCCGAGCGGATTCTGCAATCGCGCGAAGCCGGTGGCGACACCAACAGCGTCTCGAACATCCTGAACCTGACGGATGGGCTGCTGGCCGACTGCATGCACATTCAGGTAATTGCTACGTTCAACGCCAGCAAACACCTGCTGGATAAGGCCTTATTACGTAAAGGGCGCCTGATGGTCGACTATGCGTTTGGAAAACTGGCCCCCCCAAAAGCCAACGACCTGCTGTCGCACCTCGGCATGGAGTATCGCACGAACGAGGCCATGACGCTGGCCGACATCTTCAATCTGGAAGAACAGACCGTATCGGGTGAGCGGCACGAGATGAAAATGGGGTTTTAACCCGGTAGGTCAGCTATAGTTTTTGTCGATCCGGAAGCCAGTCAGTACCGTTTAGCCAGTCTGATGCAGGAGTTGCGTATGGCTGAAAACCTATGTTGCGAAGCCTTTGCTGCTGGCGTTGCTTAGCCTACTAAGTACTTATACAACAACATTGCCATGCGTGATACACTCAAGAGGTTGACACAACTTGATAACGATACGTGGCCAGTTTTTGACAACGTACTGACTGAATATAAGCTTAATAAAGGAGAGCTTCTCCTACATCCTGGGCAAGTATGCAGGCATATCTTCTTTCTGCAAACGGGACTCTTACGGAGTTTTCATAGCAGGGATGGCGACGAATGGAACGTGGCATTTACTGCCGAAAACTCCTTTGTCACTGATTTGAAAAGTTTACGCGCCGGGCATCCATCCGAACTAACGGTTCAGGCCCTCGAACCCTCACTGGTTTTAGGCATCACTAAAACAGATTTGATCCGGCTTTATCAGGCATCTCATCAGATTGAAGCCTTTGGTCGTAAGTTACTGGAAACACTACTGGAAGAGCAGGAAGAATACGCAACCTGGTTTAAACTGTATTCAGCTAAAGAGCGCTACGATTTGTTCGCCCAAAAACATCCTTCTTTAACCCAGCGAGTTTCATTAAGTCATTTGGCTTCCTTCCTCGGCATTCGACGGGAGACATTGAGCCGGATTCGGCGATTGAGATAGCTTCGTTTTTTGACTTTTGTCACACAGCTTACCTTTACTGCGTGCCTACTTTTGCGTTAGATAAATATTAAATGCGATGGAAGTAGATCAGGTTAAACAGGTAGCCGCCAGGTTCATTGAAGAAGTCTGGAATCAACAACAGTATGACAGATTAGGTGAATATCTTCATCCGGATTATGTCGACCACTCGTTACCAGCAGCCTTACCCCCTGACCGCATCGGTCTAGTGAAATGGATTCAGGCGACCAGCCAGTCGTTTTCCCACCAGACCCTTATCGAAGACCAGGTCACTGAAGGTTACAAGACAATTCTTAAGGTTAAGATGGTAATGACCCATATTGGGGTATGGCGTGGAGTTGATCCTACTGGAGCGCAGGTCAGTACAGGCGGCTACCGGTTTTATCGCTTACAAGACGGTAAAATCATTGAACACTGGGCGGAGATCAACGGTACGGTGCTGGAAAGTCAACTCAAGCAGCAAGCTTCAGAAGGATGCAAAGTGCCCGAGTAATGTAAAACCTGAAAGTACTCTTTGCTTTGCCTGTCTTTCTGTTATCTGGAGTAGGTGCAAAGCTCCCGTATGTCAATACTACCGTCCGTCCACAACTGCCGAGTCGGGCAAGTTTTGCGGGACGGGAATGGGCTCGGCCGAAAGTGCACGTTTGCGTTTCGCCAGCGACCGGCGCATTTTGGGCATGTCCAGCACCATGTCTGCCTGTTTCAGCATCGCATTGATACCTGCATACCCAACCGCCCGGTGAACCACTTCGCCCGCGGGCGTGATGAACAGGGCGGTTGGATAGCTGGAAACGGCGTATGTTTTGGCTAATTGAACGCCTTCTCCCCGTTCAGCGTCTAGCTGATAATTAATGAAATGCCCGTTAAACTTGGCCCCAATCTGTGGATTGGGAAAAGCCTCCCTTGTCATTCGTCGGCACGGCGGACACCAGGTTGTGTAAAAGTCAACGTAGATCGGCTTATGCTGACGACTGGCTTCGGCCTGTACCTGCTGCCACGACCCCATAAAAAATCGAACGCCTGAGGGTTCCTCGGCCCGCATGGCGACCGAAAGCAGACAGAACATAAGGGCAAGACGCTTCATACGCCAAATGTAAACACAAATTACCAATCGCCTGGGCGGTTCTGCGGTTACTGGTCCGTATGTTCGTTTGTCGAAGCGGACTGATGCGTACGGCGTCGGCGTCGATTCTGTAAGTCTTCGGTTTTCTCTTCGTGGATCTCTTCGGCCTCTTCGATCGAGTGCGACTCCACAAAAATGGCCTCTGCTTTTGCTTTCTCGGCCAATCGCCCGAAAAAGTCGTGCAGAACGTGTAACTCAGCTTCGGTCAGGTCTTCTACATTGAGCAGCCGGTTGCTGGCTTTCCGATTGACGGCAATCAGTTCGTTGAGCTTGATCTGCATTGCCAGTGAATCTTTGTTCTGCGCTTTCTGAATCAGAAATACCATCAGGAACGTAATGATGGTCGTGCCGGTGTTGATGATGAGTTGCCAGGTGTCGGAGTAGCCAAAAATGGGTCCGGTGATGAGCCAGACAACAACGGTCAACAGCGCCAGCAGAAATGCGGTTGATGAACCAGTGGCCTGCGTAGCGCGTGACGCAAGTTTCTCGAAGTATTGCGAAAATCTGTTAGATTTCATAAGGTGTACGAATGGATGTATATCTATCCAAAACGCACGATGAGGCTGCTTTGTGAAATTAAATTCGTTTAATCCCTGCTTGTAATCTACATGAAAGAACAGGTGACTTTGCCTCGAAGAGTATGCTAAGATTATGCATTCTGTGTAAGCTAGTCAATTGACATCTGCTGACGCCTGACCAGGCGTCAGCAGATGTCAATTGTTAGCATGGAAGGCAGGTAACCAAACGCCCGTTTCAACAGCGTTGAAACGTGATGAGTTTCGCTTGTTATAGTCAAAAAGTTAGGGGCTGAGCGATGCTATTGATGGGGAGCAGTAAGGCAAGTTCAACTGAACTAATCCCCAGTTGCACTTGTCTTTTACGTGTATGGCAAAACCTGTAACTCCACACGTTAACTCCACTGATACTAAGGAACAAATAAGCTGGCGCGAACGCTTCGCAGCGTTAGGTAACCTGCCCGCTTTTTTTCGACTGGTCTGGGAAACGTCACCCGGTTTATTTCTGGGTAACGCGGCCCTGCGGCTGATTCGGGCCGCCATTCCAGCCGCTACGTTATACATTGGGAAGCTGATCATCGATCAGGTTGTTGACCTCACCAAACACCCCGACAACGGCAGCACCGAATACCTTTGGTGGCTGGTTGCGGCCGAGTTCGGACTGGCAATTTTGTCCACCGGACTCGGGCGGGCCGTAGCCCTGATGGATAGCCTGCTGGGCGATCTGTTCGCGAATCAGACCTCAATCCGCCTGATGGAGCACGCGGCCACGCTCGACCTGGAACAGTTTGAAGACGCTACGTTCTACGACAAACTCGAACGGGCCCGTCGGCAGACAACGGGCCGGACGGTGTTGTTGTCGGGCGTGTTCGGGCAGGTGCAGGAACTCATTTCGGTGGGTTTTCTGGCGGTCGGACTGGCGGTGTATAACCCCTGGCTGTTGCTGCTGATTCTGATCGCCGTAACGCCGTCGTTCATTGGCGACAATTATTTTAATCAGCGCAGCTATTCGCTTTCGCGCTCCTGGACCCCCGAACGCCGTGAGCTGGACTACCTGCGCTACATTGGTGCCAGCGATGAAACGGCCAAAGAGGTTAAAATTTTCGGGCTCTCAGGCTTTCTGATCGATCGGTTTCGCAGCCTCTCGTGGGAGTATTTTACGAAGAACCGGGCGCTGGCCATTAGCCGGGCTGGCTGGGGAACCCTGCTGACGGCACTCGGTACGGCAGGCTACTACGGCGCTTACGTCTGGATTGTGATGCGGGCGGTGAACAGCCAGATTACACTGGGCGACCTGACCTTTCTGGCGGGGTCGTTCCGGCAGGTACGGAGTTCGCTGGAAGGCATTCTGCTTCAGTTCAGCAGTCTGACTCAGGAGGCCATCTATCTGCAGGATTTGTTCGATTACTTCGCCATCAAGCCGCTGATTCACTCGCCCAACACCACCCGTCCGTTTCCGAACCCAATTCGCGAGGGGTTCGTATTCGAGAACGTCGGGTTCAAGTACACCAACTCCGAGCGGTGGGCGTTACGGAACCTGTCGTTTATGTTACAGGCCGGTGAAAAATTAGCGCTGGTGGGCGAAAATGGAGCGGGGAAGACCACCCTCGTTAAGCTCCTGGCCCGGCTGTATGACCCGGCCGAAGGACGTATTTTGCTGGATGGGTATGACCTCCGCGAGTATGATCTGATGGAGCTGCGACGGAACATCGGCGTTATCTTCCAGGATTATACGCGCTTCAAAATGTCGGCGGGAGTGAACATTGCCGTTGGCGATATTGATCAGCGTACCAATCAGCCACGTATCGAAACCTCAGCCCAGCGGAGCCTGGCCGATACGGTTATTGCCAAGCTGGCCGGAGGCTACGACCAGCAGCTGGGTCGTTCGTTCGGCAAAGGCGTTGAACTGTCGGGGGGTGAGTGGCAGAAAGTAGCGCTCGGCCGGGCGTATATGCGCGATGCCCAGCTCATTATCCTCGACGAACCGACCGCGGCCCTCGACGCCCGTGCCGAATATGAGGTGTTCCAGCGGTTTGCGAAACTGACCGAAGGCAAGTCGTCGGTGATTATCTCGCACCGTTTCTCAACGGTACGTATGGCCGACCGGATTCTGGTGCTAGAAAATGGTACGTTGCTCGAAATTGGCTCGCACTATGAGCTATTGGAAAAAGATGGTCGTTACGCTGAACTGTTTGGCTTGCAGGCCAGAGGGTATCAATAGGTTTAAATAATATAAGTACGTAATTCTGTACGTATAAAGATTAAATGTAAAGTATGCAGGTTATAAATTATAGCGAGTTTCGACGTTCGATGAAGGCTAAACTCGATCAGGTTAGCGATGATGGGGATATGGTTATTATTAATCGCAGCGGAAGCAAAAACGTAGTGCTTATCTCGTTGCGGGAATATAATTCCCTGAAAGAAACGCTTCATCTGCTTAGTTCTGAAAGAAATAGAAATCGGCTAATGGATGCTGTTGACCGCTCGAACCGGGGAGAGTATGAGAATCACGGGCTGATTGAAGAATAACAATGAACCTATCGTGGGATAAGGACGCCTGGGAAGACTATATCTATTGCCAGCAAACAGATAAAACGGTTCTTCGACGTATTAACGAGTTGATCAAAGAATGTTTGCGAACACCATTCGAAGGGAGAGGTAAACCAGAGCCGCTTAAGGAAAACCTGAGCGGCTTTTGCCGGGCCGCCGGGCGGTCGCGTCGTATAACGGATGAACATCGTCTCGTCTATCGGGCTGATGCTGAACGGTTGCACATCATCCAGTGCCGTTACCACTATTAGTATTACACTAACGAAATCAGATTACGCACCTCGTTTTGATACGTCATTCCGTCAAGACCGCGCTTTAATTTTCCAACGAACGGTCGTAAGCCTTTACCGCTGGCCTTTTTTTTGGCCAGCAGGGCTTTGATCTCTTCCGCAGTTGCTCCTTTGCGTATTTCGGTGGTCATAGCATTCTACTTTTTACAAAGCTACTGAATGTATGGTTGACATGTGCAGGGAGTGAGAGCCCAAAGCCGTTATAACCATGCTCACTACCGCTTTTTGAGTAGTAGTCGGATTGATTTTCCTTACTGCATAAACGGATACTGACCATGAAAACGCCTGTTCTTGTTGTTGCCTTACAAGGGCTTATTGCCGTTACGTTCGCGCAAACGCCCACCGTACCCTCTGCCGATATCCAGATAAAAACAGCCGTGCTGGCCGCTCCGGCTGACAAACGCGACGGCGCTACCGTATACGGCTACTCGCCAAAGAATGAATTTGTCGTACTCCGTAAAGGAACGAATGAGATGGTGTGTCTGGCCGACGATCCTCGCCAGAAGGGCTTGAACGTATCGTGCTACCACCGCGATCTGGACCCGTTTATGGAACGAGGCCGGGTGCTGAAACAGGAGGGGAAGAAAGCCGACGAAATTCTGAAAATTCGGGAGCAGGAAGTTAAAGACAAGAAGCTGACTATGCCCACTCACCCGTCGACCTTGTACTCGTACACCGCCAAAGACGAAAACGTCAACGCGGCAACCGGTGAGGTGAAAGATGGCTACCTGCGCTACGTCGTCTACATTCCGTATGCCACCGCCGAGAGCACGGGCCTGCCCCTGAAACCCGAAGCGCCGGGTATGCCCTGGATCATGGACCCCGGTACGCACCGCGCCCACATCATGATTAACCCGCCGGTGCCGACGGCGGAAGCGCGCCATTAAAGGCTGTTTAAAAAAGGCGATGCTGACTCTACCGCAGGTGAACGGCCCGTTCCTGTTTCGTTATGGCGGTAGGCTGTTGTTGGCAGCCGTGGTGTATGCGCTGTCTGTCGGTCAGGGTATGGCCCAGAACAAGGAAGTGGACTACTCCCGCACCAGGGCACCGCTGAGTACTGCTAACCCGGTTCTGGTAAAATCTGCGCCGGTGGATTCGGGGCGCAAAGCCGCACCCAGCGTATTGACGATCAAAGCGTTTGCGGTTGATATCCGTAAGCCTCTCGCATCTGCCAGAGTCAGAATTACGTCCGGAAACACGAAAAAGCAGGAGTCGTTTGTCTTGCTGAACGGCCAGCTGGAGTGCCTGTATACCGCCCCCGATGTGTTAACTATTGAGGTCGGCGGAGAGGGCTACACGACCGTTAAGCGGACAATGACGATTGCCATGTCGCCAACGGGTAATCGGTACGAATTCGATGCGCAGCTAGACCCCGCCGGCATCAAGCTGATCGTGTGGGCGGTGGATAGCCGGACCCGGAAGATCATCAATGATGCGCATTTCACGATTTCGGGCAAAGCCGGAAGCGCGACCCTGTTGTTAACGCCCGATTCCACGACGGGCAAGGTGAAAACCGAACTGCCCGGTAAGGGAGTCTATCAGTTGGCTAGTTCGGCGGCTGGCTACGGAAGTTTTATAAAGCCAATCCGGCTGGACAGTGCCGAGAACGAAGCCCAGGTGCTGTTATCTCCGGTAAAATCGCCTACTACTGCCACGGAGGCTCAGGCGCTGCCCGAAGCGGTGGTAAAATCCGTGAAAACGCCGACTGTGGAGACGCCAGCCCCGGCTCCAGCCGTTCGGAGACCGGTTCTGTCAGGCACCATAAAAGTCCCTGTCATTACCAACAAACAGTTCGGCGTAGTGGAGAAGGCGAAGCCGGTTCAGTTGAAGAATCTTTATTTCGACCAGAGTTCTCCGGTGATACGTCCGGAATCGGTTCCTGAACTCGACCAACTGGCGGCTATGCTACAGGAAAACCCGTCGCTGCAGCTCGAAATACGCGGCCACACGGATAATCAGGGCGATTTTGATTTAAACGTAACGCTCTCCCGCGACCGCTGTCAGTCGGTTATCAATTATCTGGTTAGTAAGGGAATTGCCAGGGGCCGCCTGAAAGCTGTTGGGCGCGGCCCCATTGATGCGCTTGTGCCCAACACCAGTGAAGCGAATCGGAAGCAAAACCGACGCGTCGAGTTTGTGGTATTGTGATTGCCGGTGGAAGCCAATAAGGCTGTTTAAGATTTTACTTTGAGTGTGTTTTTGTCATCCCGACGATAGGAGGGATGACAAAAGTCTGCTGTAATTTACGTGAACTGGTTAGGGTGATGTCGGTTATACATCCATATACAATTACATTATTGCAACCAGTTGTTGCTGAATAAACTACTGTCAAAAGTCGCCTACAAGCCCAACATTGCACTTGTTCACAACCGAATGATGGGTTAACTTGCCATTCAGTTTTTATCCTAAAGACATATACCGACAAACCCGAAAAGACAACTTATTCTGACATAAAGATATAGCGTTGCTTACAGTTTCCCCTTCAGGAAAAACCGCCAAATTTTTTAAGCGAGGGGAGGAAACAGTCAAGCAGGACGCGCCCGGACGGGTGCGCCCTCTTGCTGTTTCTGCATTTAACCCTCGCTGGGCGCTTGGCGGTGCCTTCCTGAGATAGAATGTTGAGCAGCGGAGGTTGCGTACCCTGTTTTTTTGCCCTCTCAGCCTCGGGGTTTCATTCAAAAACCGCCGAACGCGTACAATGCCTACCCTGACCTGGATTGGGAAAGAGAAAGTAATTAATCACCACCACGACGTACCGTTTCGGGTACTCGATCAGCAATATGCCGTCGGCGATACGTCTGCCGAGAACAAGATCATCCACGGCGATAACCTCGAAGCGCTCAAAGCCCTGCTGCCGTATTACGAAGGCCGCGTAAAGTGCATTTACATCGACCCGCCCTACAATACCGGCAATGAGAACTGGGTGTATAACGACAACGTGAACGACCCGAAGATCAAAAAGTGGTTAGGCAAGGTCGTTGGTAAAGAAAGTGAAGACCTCAGCCGCCACGATAAGTGGCTGTGCATGATGTATCCCCGCCTTCAACTGCTTTATAAACTGCTGTCACCAGATGGAGCCATTTTCATTTCCATCGACGACAATGAGCAGGCAAGTTTGAAGCTCATGATGGATGAGATTTGGGGAGAGAATAATTTTATTTCTTACGTGGCTTGGCAAAAGATATTCACAGTTAAAAACTCAGCTAAGTATCTGTCCGACATGCATGAATATGTAGTTGTCTATGCTAAAAAAGTGGAACAATGGAAAAGAAATCTGTTACCTCGAAGCGAGGGTCTCGATGAGACATATACGAATCCAGATAATGATCCACGTGGCCCTTGGACAACCAATGCAATACAAGCTAGAAACTACTATAGCTTAGGAAGTTATCTTATAACTGCTCCAACCGGTAAAGAGCATCTGCCACCTAAAGGCACTTATTGGAGAATATCCAAAGAAACGTATCAAAATCTTGAACAAGACAAAAGAATATGGTGGGGCCGTGATGGTCAAAGCATACCAAGAGTAAAGAAGTTTTTGTCCGAAGCCAAACAAGGAGTTGTACCTACTACTTGGTGGACACATAGCGATGCGGGTCAAAATGCGGACGCTAAAGTTGAGCTAAGGAATATATTCGAAGGTAGTGACACTAACCTTTTTAATACTCCTAAACCTAAAAAGCTAATTGAACGCATTCTTCAACTCGCAACCGGCCCCAATGACATCATACTCGATTCCTTTGCTGGCTCCGGTACGACGGCTCATGCGGTTTTGAATCTAAACCAGCAGGACGGCGGAAATCGTCAATTCATTCTGGTGGAGATGGAAGATTATGCCGAAACCATCACGGCGGAGCGGGTCAGGCGCGTTATGAACGGCTATGGCGACAAACCCGGCACGGGTGGAGGATTCAGCTACTACACCCTTGGTGAGCCGGTCTTCACAGAAGATCAACTGCTCAATGACCAAATTCCGACAGACCGAATTCGGGAATACGTCTGGTATACCGAAACCAAAACCACCCTGCCCGTTACGTTCGAAATCACCGATGAAACGGCGCATTTCCTGGGCAAGCACTACGAAACGGCCTACTATTTTTATTATGAACCGGAGGCTTTGACAACGCTCGATTACGATTTTCTGGCCACGATCAGAACCCCGGCCGAACAGTACGTCATTTACGCCGACAACTGCCTGCTCCCCCGCGACTGGCTGCAGCAACGTCGGATTGTGTTCAAAAAGATTCCGAGAGATATTTCCCGATTCTAGCCCACCGCCTTCATGGAACTCAAACCCTACCAGGCGGGCGTGTTGACCGACCTCGACCGCTACCTGCACTATACCCAGCAACACCAGAACTACGCCGAAGCCTATAATCTGTTCTGGCAGGACGAAGTAGGCGAATATGACCCGCTCGACGGCAAAGGCATGCGGCCGTACCAGAACAACGTACCGGGTACGCCCCATGTCTGCGTGAAGGTGCCCACGGCGGGCGGCAAAACCTTCATCGCCCTGAACGCCCTACGTACCGTGTTCGACGCCTACGCCAGCGATCGCCCTAAGGCCGTGGTCTGGCTGGTACCCTGGAGCAACCTGCTCGACCAGACCGTGCGGAACCTGTCGGACCCCGGCCACCCGTACCGGCGCAAACTCGACAGTCTGTTCAGTCACCGCGTCGCCATCTACCAGAAGAAAGACCTGCTGCAAGGCTCCAATTTCAATCCGTCGGTGGTGCGCGAGCAACTGAGCGTGTTTGTGCTGAGCTTCGGCAGCTTACGCGCCACCAAGAAAGAAGACCGCAAGATTTTCGAGGAAAACGGCGCGCTGGCCTTATTTGCCCGGCAGTACGGCGGCACCGATCACGTTTTGCCCGATACCGACGAAACGGCGCTCATCAACGTCATTCGCAGCCTGACGCCCGTAGTTGTCGTCGACGAAAGCCACAACGCCGAAAGTGACCTGAGCGTGGAGATGCTCCGCAACCTGAACCCGTCGTTCATTCTGGACCTGACCGCTACGCCCAAGAAAAACGCCAACATCATCAGCTTCGTCCCGGCCATTGAGCTCAAGAAAGAGCACATGGTGAAGCTGCCGGTCATTGCCTATAACCACAAGGACAAGTCGCAGGTGGTGGAAAGCGCCCTGAACCTGCAACGGCAACTGGAACTCCTGGCCAAGGCAGAGCAAAAGGCTGGTGGGCGGTACATTCGTCCGATTGTGCTGTTCCAGGCCCAGCCTAAAATTGGCGAAGAAAATACTACGTTCCAGAAGCTGAAAGCGCAGTTGCTGGGCCTGAATATTCCAGAGTCGCACATAAAAATTAAGACCGCTACGATCAACGAACTCAACGGCGTAGACCTGATGAGCCCGGCCTGCGAGGTGCGGTACATCATTACCGTCAATGCTCTGAAAGAAGGCTGGGACTGTCCGTTCGCCTACATACTGGCGTCGCTGGCCGACCGGTCGTCGGCGGTAGATGTCGAGCAGATTCTGGGGCGGGTGCTGCGGCAACCGTACGTCATGCGGCACAAAAGCGATCTGCTGAACGTATCGTACGTGTTGACCGCATCGGCGAAATTCAGCGATACGTTGCAAAACATCATTCGCGGACTGGAATCAGCCGGATTCAGCCGCAACGACTACCGTGCCGAAGATCCGCAGGCCACCGCCGAAGCGCCTAAGCCTAAAGAACAGGTACTATCGGGTTTTCTCTTTCCGGAAGAGCAACCGGCTGTTGTGGCCGAGCCGGCCGATGAGATTCGACCGGAGCAGATTCAGTTCAATCCTGACGAAGCCGTTGTGCCCGTTATCACTACAACAATAGAAACGATCACGCAGCTCGCCAGCGAGAAGAACCAGGCGTTCACCGAGCAGATCACAAAGCAAACCGACACCGCAGACACGCCAATAGTTCAGGAGATGGGGGATAAGGTCAGGCAGTATAAGCTTAAAGACGACTTTGTTACGTTGGCCGGGCAACTGCGTCTGCCGCAGTTTTATCTGGACGTACCCAACCTTGGTATCTTTGGCGAAGGCAAAAAAAGGCCGCTAAATCAGGAGGCTTTGCTGGGCGGTTTCAAGCTCTCGGAAGAAGACATCAAGATCAACTGGGACGAGGTTGACAGCGAATTATACAAGATCGACCTGGAACGGACGCAGGGCAACCAGTACCGGCCGGTGTACCTGCAAATCGACAACATAGCCGTACGCGACGTGTTTGTCGATTACATTCTGGCCAAACCCAAAGCCGGACAGATTAAAGACCTGGCGCACCGGATGCTGCAACTGATCGGCGATATGTACCCGATTCCTGACCCGCAGATCAAGCTGTACCTCGAACGTATTTTCGCTACGTTCGACAGCGAGCGGATTAAAGACCTGCTGGCGCGGGAATACAGCTATAAAGACAAGATCAGAAAAAAGATTCAGGCCCTGGCCGACCGATACGCCGAAGAACAGTTCAGGGAACTGCTGGACCTGGGCCGAATATCGGTTGAAGCAGGCTTCACGTTCAAAAAAACGATTGTGCCGGGTGTGTTGGGCAATCCCATCGGTAAATCACTCTACGAACGCGAAGGGCAGATGAACCAGTTTGAAGCCAGAATCATCGCCGACATCGCCAGCCTGCCGAACGTCGTGTTCTGGCACCGCAACCTGGGTCGTGGCAAAGGGTTCGCCATTAACGGCTTCAAATCGAACCACTACCCCGACTTTATCCTCTACACGAAAAGCGGCAAAATCATCCTGCTCGAAACCAAAGGCGACGATCGCGACAACTCCGACAGCGAAGCCAAAAACCGCCTGGGCCGCAAATGGGCCGACAAAGCCGGTAACCAGTTTCGCTATTTCATGGTATTCGACAGTCATCGGCTCGACGATACGTATACCGTGGCCGAGGTCAAAGAGCGAATCAAGCAGTTGTAACGTCAGGAAAGATCTGGTAGAATCACGTGATTTACGGATAAGCCTTTGCATCATAACCAGATCCTTTTTTGTCATCCCGACGTAGGAGGGATCTTCTCTAGCCGGGAGTTTTTAGCCTCACCCGAAGATCCCTCCTACGTCGGGTTGGCAAAAGACGTTCTTCGAGTTCGTAGAAAAAGCTATAATTCGCATTGTAAAAGGACACCGTGTGCTCCGGAAGCGGGCGGTCTAAACCGCCCGCTTCCGGAAGACCTTACTGCATTTCCGGCTCTGTACCCCGAAACGCGTCTTTCTTTGTGATGCTGGTCAGCTTCACTGGTCGACCGTCGCGGGCGGACTGGTAGATGGCTTCCATAATTTTATGGTCCTGTAAGCCTTCTTCCCCCGGCGTAAATGGTGTTTTGTTCTGCGAAACACATTCCGAAAAATGGTCGATTTCCGACGCGAACTGGTTTTTCTCCGAAATTTTTGGCTGCTCTTTATGCTCTACGTTGCCTTCCGCGTAGGAGAGTTGAGGTTGCAGGCCGCTGTAGGCAAAGGCCGGGTCCATGCCCATCCAGCCGCGCTCGGCCATCACGCGGTACCGACGGGTCTCGTGAACGCCGTAGTTGGTGCCACAGTTTGCAATGATCCCACTCGGAAAACGCATCTGCCAGCTCACCATTTCTTCGACTTCCTTAAAGCGCGGATCGCCCGGTGTGCTGTACTGGTAAGCAAACACCTCGTTGGGTTCTTCGCCCAGCAGATACCGCACCGTGTTTAGGCAGTACAGACCGATATCGGGTAATGCACCCCCGCCCGCCAGCGCTTTTACGTGCCGCCAGTGCTGCGGGTTGGCCGAGTTCTGCACGTTGAAGGCTTCGATGAACTTGGTGGTCCCGAACCGATTCGACTGAATCATGTCGCGGATCATGCGGTTGTTGGGCTCGTACTGAATCCGGTACGCTACCATCAGCTTCCGGTCGGCTTTGCGGCAGGCGTCGATCATGGCCTGGCACTCGGCTGCGGTATTGGCCATCGGTTTTTCGCACAGGATGTGCTTACCGGCCTGCGCCCCCCGAATGGTGTATTCGGCGTGCATACCGTTGGGCAGCACGATGTAGATGGCCTGCACCTCGGGATTGTCTTTCAGCCGGTCATACTGATCGTAGGTATAGCAGCCTGATTCTTTAACGCCGTATTGTTTGGCCACTTTCTGCATTTTCTCGCGGCTGCCGCTGACCAGCGCCACTATCTTCGATTTTTTGCACTCGCCAAAGGCGGGCAGCAGTTCGTCGAGCGTCAGATGGCCCAGGCCAACAATGGCGTAGCCAACGCGCTGGTCGGGGGGCGTAGGGGAGGGCGTCGGGCCTGATTCAACTTCGGTCTTTGCTTTCCACTCTTCCAGCTTGATGGGCTCATCTACTTTAGCGGGAATTTTGGCCGGGGGCGACTGCGCAGGCAGCTTCGGTACGTTGCCCGACGAGGATGCGTAGGTGCCTGAACTACCCACTGCATTCTGGCTTGTTTTGCAGGAAGCCGCCAGTCCACCGGCTACGCCTACGGCCAGGCTTCGCCCGGCGAGGGTCAAAAAATCCTTTCGTGATACGCCTGCTTCGGAGGGCTTGTCGAGCATCAGGTTAACTAGGTGATCAATCTGTTTCATAACGTTGTAGTTTTGCTGAAAACCCCAACAAGCGACGCTTTGTTGAGAAAACCAATCGACTCGCTTCTATGCGCCCAACCGTTCATGACCTTCACCACTCCGGCCGTTACGTCCTGATTGAGTCGTTCGGTATTGATGAGATGAATCA
Organism: Spirosoma fluminis; assembly: GCF_054778895.1. Classification (NCBI taxonomy): domain Bacteria; kingdom Pseudomonadati; phylum Bacteroidota; class Cytophagia; order Cytophagales; family Cytophagaceae; genus Spirosoma; species Spirosoma fluminis. The sequence goes on along the minus strand of NZ_BAAGZD010000003.1, from coordinate 198,725 downwards.
GTTCATTTTGCGGGAATTAGGTATGACGCCCCCGTCGGCCGAAAAGCCCCGTCAGCGCGGGTTGAAAACCTGGCTCTTTATCCTGGTGATGCTCGTGGCCGGTGGACTGGTTGGGTACGCTGGTTCTTCGCTGATGATCAGCCAGGCCAGGCAGGGCGGTGGCTTGTCGATCGTGTGGCAACTCGGCGCGGGGGTAGTGGGGTTGTTCGTGCTGCTGCCTATTCACGAGTTCATTCATGGACTGGCGTTCAAATCCATCGGCGCACCGCACGTTGGCTACGGCTACTCCCTGAAAAGCCTGATGGTTTACGCCTATAGCCAATTGTTTCCGGCCACTATGCGCGAAGTGGCGTTTGTGGCGATTATGCCGTTTCTGGTCATTACGCTTGGATTGATAACGGGGATGGCCGTCTGGCCCGCCTACACGCTGTTCTGGATTGTGCTGATGCTGGTGCATACGAGCGCCTGCTTCGGCGATTTTGCTTTAATCCGGTATTACCTGAAAAACCGCGACCGCGTCATCTACACCTACGACGACGTAGAAACTGAACGCCGGTCTTACTTCTTTACGCCGGTGACAGCCTGAGTAGAGGTCCGGATCGTCGACGCTGTTTTTGCGGGCCGGGCGGCATTCGGTGCAGGTTGAGGAAACGGGTTGTACAGCTCAGTCGTTAAAAATGACAACTCATGACTTCCTTATTGGCTGGAATCGGCCCGCTGCGCATTTTTGACGGGGTAAACAGCACCTACAATGATTCATACGTTCAGCCAACGTTCAAATTAAGGAGTACACTCGGTTTATGGCCACCAAAGGCGAAGAAGCCCGGCATCAGCACGGCTGTCAGCGTGCGCAGGTGTATACCACCGCCGGTTCCCGCGCACTGGTTGTACTTTTCGACTGGTCGTTGCGTCAGGATTTCGACGGGATTTTAACGAGCCGGTCCGTCAGGGAAACGATGAACGCAAGTGGCACGATGGGCCCACCGACGTTTACGTTTTTAGATAAGGTAGGCGAATTGCCCGGCTGATTGACGAGTTGATGGCGTAATTTTGCTGGTCGTCTTACTGGCCCTGTCCGCCATTTGATACGTGACACAACTGAACACGCTGTTCAAGGGTCCTGTCGGTAGTTTTTAAACAGTAGGAACAGCGCTAGTTCATACTTACATGAGTAAAACCAGGCGATGATCAAGATGAAAGTATGGCTTTTTTGGGTGGCCGTAGTTGCGGCTGTAGTCATCGGTGGGCTTAGCGCGTTTCGACCCGCTCCGCAGGGCCCCAGGAATATTATTTTTATTCTGGCCGATGACCACCGCTACGATTTCATGGGCTTCACGGGCAAGGTAGCGGGGCTACAAACGCCTAACCTCGACCGGCTGGCGCGCGAAGGTGCCCATGTACAGAACGCGTTCGTATCCACGGCGCTTTGTTCACCCAGCCGGGCCAGTATTCTTACCGGTCAGTACGCGCATACGCACAAAGTCGTGGATAACTTCGCGCCCTTGAGCAAGGGGCTGATGTTCTTTCCGCAGTATTTGCAGAAAGCTGGTTATCAGACGGCATTCCTGGGTAAATGGCACATGGGAAACACCGACGACCGACCGCAGCCGGGCTTTAATTACTGGCTCAGTTTTCAGGGGCAGGGCGTCTATTACAACCCCACATTCAACATCAATGGCAAGCGCGTTCCGCACGGCGACAGCAGCTACACCACTACGCTGCTGACCGATTACGCCCTGAACTGGCTGAACAACGGCCGCGACAAAAAGAAGCCGTTTATGCTGTATCTGTCGCACAAGGCGGTCCATTCCGAGTTTCAACCGGCCCGTCAGCACCGGGGACGTTACGCCAGCATGCCCATCAACTACCCGGCTTCCATGTACCTGACGGCTACCGACAGCAGCAAACGGTGGGGACCCGATCCGCTGGCCAGTCCGGAAACTGGACCCGGCAAGGTGAACATGCGGGATATGCCCAACTGGGTGAAAAAGCAACGTTACAGCTGGCACGGGGTCGATTACATGTACCACGGCCAGATTGGCTTTAATGACTTTTACCACCAGTATGCGGAAACCCTGCTGGGCGTTGACGACAGCGTAGGGCGGGTGCTGAAATGGCTGGAGGATAACGGGTTGAGTGAGAATACGATGGTTGTGTATATGGGCGATAACGGCTTTAGCTTCGGCGAACGGGGCCTGATCGACAAGCGCCACATGTACGAAGAGTCGATGCGGGTGCCCATGCTCGTTCGGTGTCCGGCGGTCGTTAAGCCCGGTACCAAGGTTACGTCGGTCATTCAGAATGTCGATATTGCTCCCACCTTCATGGCGTATGCCGGTTTGCCGACGCCCGCCAACATGCAGGGGGCTTCGTTCCTGCCTATTTTGCAGGGGAAATCAATACCGTGGAAGAACCGGGCGTTTTATGAATATTACTGGGAAACCGATTTTCCGCAGACACCGACTATGTTTGGCGTTCGGACGGATCGGTACAAGTATATTTTTAACTACGGTGTCTGGGATGCCAACGAGCTTTATGATTTGCAGGCCGACCCGCAGGAGGTCAATAACCTGATCCGCAGTCCTGAACATCAGCAGGTGGCCGGGCAACTGCGCGATCAGGTGTTCGACTGGCTCGAAACAACGGGAGGGATGCAGATTCCGCTGCATCGCATTCGCCAGAAACGGTCAGATCACATCTATAAAGGAACGTACTAACGATAAAGCCAGCGTATGGCTATGGAAAGGCGAATAAAGAGACGCATACGTATCGGGAAGATGAGCGGGTTTGGTATGCTGCTGCTGGCCGGTGCCTGCCAATCGAAGCCGGATTCGTACGCGTTCACGGAGAACGTAACGGTTTACGCGCCGACGGACCAGCGCCCAACGGTCGAGAAAGCAGCGGATGTTGCCGTACGTCCGCCCGCGGGCATGGTATACGTACCGGGTGGGCTGACCCAGATTGGGGCGCTGGATGGCATGCAGCACGAGAAACCCGTTTTCTGGGTGTCTGTGAAGCCGTTCTTTATGGACGAGCATCCGGTTACAGTTGCCGAATTTCGCCGGTTCGTCGATGCTACGTCCTACAGGACGGAAGCCGAACAACTAGGCGATGCCGGGGTGCTGGACGAAACGACGCAGGAGTGGACACTCGTGAAAGGCGCTGTCTGGCAGTATCCGCAGGGGCCCGGCAAGCCCAAAGCACCCGACGACCATCCCGTTACGCAGGTATCCTGGAACGATGCTCGTCAGTATGCCAACTGGGCGGGTAAACGCCTGCCCTACGAGTTTGAGTGGGAACATGCCGCCCGGAACGCCGTGAACAGCCGGACGCTGTACCCATTCGGTAACGACTTACAGACGGCTAGCGGTACATTCCTGGCGAACACCTGGAACGGTACGTTCCCGCAGCAGGATGCCGTGCTCGACGGATTTCATTATACATCGCCCGTTGGGTATTTTGGCAAAACTCCACTCGGCCTGACCGACATGACCGGTAATGTGTGGGAGTGGTGCGAAGACTGGCGGCAGACGTACGCTGAGGTGCTGGCGAACCAGAAACCGCAGTCGCCCACCGAAAAGGTTCAGCGGGGCGGTTCGTTTCTGTGCGAGCCGGGCTGGTGTCACGGCTACCGCGTGTCGGGTCGGTCGTTTACCTCGCCCGAAACGGCGCTGATGCACGTCGGGTTTCGATGCGTCCGCGACATACCCGCCCCGGTGAAGGGCGATTTAACCCGACGTTGATTTAAGTGTGCTTATTGTTTGATTATGACTTCTCAACAACGACACCGACAGACAGGCCCTCTGTGCCTTGCTCTGATGCTGATTGTTTGCGGCTTCGGTATGACTACTGCGCTGGGGCAGACGGCCCGCGCCGACACCGGTTTTGTGACGGCAGCCATCCGAAACGCCACGGCGCGTTACGAAACGCTAAACCAGAATAAAGACCGGCTGTATACGGGTATCGAATACGTCGGCTATGATTACCGGCTGGACGGGAATCCGTTCTGGACATCCGACAACTGGAAAGTCGGGTCGGTCGCCTACAATGGCGCTACGTTCGATTCGATTCCGATGCTGTACGATATTGTGCGGGACGTCGTGGTGATCGAGCACCCGATCGGATACCGCATGACGTTACGCAGCGATAAACTGACGTCGTTTTCGTTGTTTAATCACGCCTTTATCCGGTTTGCCGACAGCACCAGCCGCGGTTTTCGGCGCGGTTTCTACGATCTGCTTTACGATGGCCCTACGCAGTTGCTGGCGAAACGAATGAAAAGCGTAGTGATCGAGCCGACGCGCCAAAATTACGGCCGGTTCGACGAAAAAACGGTTTACTACCTTCGCAAAGAAGGCCAGTATTTACCCGTTAAAACGAAACGCTCTCTGTACAGCGTCCTGGGTGATCGCAAGAAGGAGCTGACTACGTATGCCCGAAAACAGAAAATTCGCTTCAAGGAAGACCCCGAAGCGGCCATCACCAGACTAACGCAGTATTACGATCAGATCAGGCGGTGAACAGGGGCCTGTTACCGATCCGTTTTAACTTTTCAGTTGCCAGTTGAGGCTGCACGTATGGAATCGTGATAGCCGATTAAAGTCGATTATGAGAAACGTTTACCGATTAGTTATTCTTGTCGCTCTCATTGGGTTACGTACTGTGCCGCCCGCCCTGGCGCAGTCGGATCGGAACGCGGCCATCAGTGGGCAGTTCATGGACATTCCCTTTAGTCAGTTCGTGAGTGAGCTGGAAGGGCGCACCGATTACCGATTTTTCTACAGCCCGAACGAGGTGGATAGCCTGCGCGTACGGCTTCAGGTGACCAATCGCCCCCTGCCTTATATCCTCAGCCGCGTTTTCGACGGTACGCCCTTCCGGTTTGGTATCGATGCGCAGAAACGGGTGTTTATTACCATCGACCAGGCGATCCGGACGGAGTTGCCGATTGGTTTTTTTGAACGGGGCGCAACGGGCACGGATAGCGATACGGTCGGTATTGCGTATGGGCCGGGCAAAGAAAAAGCCCGCGCGTCGCTGGAAACGAAGCTGTTCGAGATTGGGTCGCGGAGCAGCGCCGGGAAAACTGGTAACGCTACGTTGGCCGGTCACGTACGAAACGGAGGCACCGGAGAGCCTGTTCCGGGCGTTGCGGTGCTGATCGAGCAGCCGCGCGTTGGGGTCTTAACGGACCAGTACGGGTATTTTTCGATGGCGATACCCCGCGGGCGGCATGAACTGCGCATCCGGAGCATCGGCCTGAAAGACACCAAACGGCAGATTCTGGTCTACGGCGATGGCAAGCTCGACATTGAAATGGAAGAAGAGGTGATTCCCCTGAAAGAGGTTGTCGTTGATGCGAAAAAGAATGTCAACGTAGCGGGCCTGCAAATGGGCGCCGACCGGTTAGACATCAAAACGATCAGGCAGGTGCCGACGGTGCTTGGCGAAGCTGATCTGATCCGGGTCGTGCTTACGCTGCCGGGTGTAAAGTCGGTGGGAGAGGGGACGGTCGGCTTTAACGTTCGGGGAGGCTCGGCGGGTCAGAATCTGGTGCTGTTCAACGACGCCGTTATTTACAATCCATCGCACCTGTTTGGCTTCTTTTCGGCCTTTAATCCCGATATTATTAAAACGGTTGACTTATACAAAAGCGCTATTCCGTCGCACTACGGCGGTCGGCTGTCGTCGGTGCTGGACGTAACGACGCGCGATGGCAACAAGAAAAAACTGGCGGGCTCGGGCGGAGTTGGGCCACTGACGGGTCGGCTTACGCTGGAAGGTCCGATCGTGAATGAGAAAACGTCGTTCCTGATCGGCGGCCGTACTACGTATTCCGACTGGTTATTGAAACAGTTGCCCAACGGGTCGTACAAAAACAGTGCGGCTTCGTTTTATGACGTAAATCTGCACCTGACGCATGATCTGAACGAAAAGAACAGTTTCTACCTGACGGGGTACCTGAGCCGCGATCGCTTTAAGCTCAACAGCGACAGCTTATATACGTACCTGAATCAGGTTGCCAACCTGAAGTGGAAGCACGTATTTGGCAACAAACTGTACGGCGTTTTTCAGGCGGGATTCAGCCGGTATAATTACCAGATAGCCAGCGAGAAAGAGCCGCTGGAAGCGTTTCAGTTCGGGTTCGATATTCAGCAGACGAATGCCAAAGCTGATTTCAACTACTACCCGCATTTCCGGCATGCCGTCGATTTTGGCATCAGCACCACGAAGTATAAACTTCAGTCGGGTAATTTACAGCCTACTGGTCCCGAGTCGCTGATTCGCCCGGACGTTGTGCCCGGCGAGCAGGGGCTGGAAAGTGCCATCTATATCGGCGACCGGTTCGATATTTCGCCCCGCCTATCGGTTAATCTGGGGCTGCGCTACTCCTTATTTAACAATCTGGGACCGAGTCAGGTCTTTACGTATGCGCCGGGTTTGTCGCGCACCGAACGGACTATTCAGGATACGGTGGCGTATGGGGCCGGGAGCGTGGTGAAGACGTACCACGGGCCCGAGTACCGGCTGGCCCTCCGCTATTCGCTGACGGACTACTCGTCGGTCAAAATAAGCTACAACCGGATGCGGCAGTACCTGCACATGCTGTCGAACACGGTGGCCGTTTCGCCACTGGACATCTGGAAACTGAGCGATTCGTACCTCAAACCGCAGATTGGCGATCAGTATTCGATCGGGTACTACCATAATTTGCGGGGAGGCTCCATTGAACTCTCGGCCGAAGGGTATTACCGCACCCTGGAAAATCAACTCGATTACAAAGGCGGGGCTACATTGCTCTTGAACCACCACCTCGAAACGGACATCGTCAACGCCGAAGGGGTAGCGTATGGGATTGAGGTGATGGCTAAAAAAATGACGGGTAAACTCAACGGCTGGGTGAGCTACACCTATTCGCGCTCGCTGTTGCGGACGCCCAATGTTCCAGCGTCGGACGTAGTGAACGCCGGTAATTTTTACCCCAGCAGCTACGATAAGCCGCATGACGTAACAATGGTTGGTAATTATAAAGTCAACCGGCGGTTCAGCATATCGCTCAACGTTACCTACAGCACCGGTCGGCCGATTACGCTGCCCCTGGCGAAGTACCAGCTGGGTGGGGCCGAGCGGGTTTATTACTCCGAGCGCAACCAGTACCGGATTCCTGATTATTACCGGGCTGACCTATCGCTCAACCTGGAAGGCAACCACAAGATCAAGAAGCTGGCGCATAGTTCATGGACGTTCGGTATCTATAACTTAACGGGTCGCCGGAATGCGTATTCGGTGTATTTTACCTCGTCGGGCGGTATTATTCGGGGCTACAAGCTGTCTATTTTCGGCCAGCCGATTCCAACGCTTACCTACAATTTCAGATTTTAAATCACAAAGGAAGTTTCAATCAGGCTTTCGGACATACAAGCCGTGCAAAGACAATGTTGATGAATTTTTCGTTTAAACAAATCCGGGAACAGGGGCGGTATTGGGCGTTCGGGCTGGCTCTGCTGGTCGTTGGCAGCTGCGTTGACCCGTATAAGCCCCAGGAGATTTCAGCCCCGAATCGGTATCTGGTGGTCGATGGTTTTCTGAACGGCGGTACCGGAGCCACAGTCATTAAACTGTCGCGGACGCAGAACATTCAGGATTTCAAGAAGCCGGCTCCGGAAACAAAAGCCACCGTGCGCGTGGAAGGAGAGGGGAGCGGTCCGTATGCCCTTACCGAAGGACCCAACGGAACCTATAGCCTCGAATCGCCCCAACTGACGGTTGGGCAAACGTACCGGGTACGGATCAAAACCGCCGACGGGCAGGAATACCTGTCGGATGCCGTAACCGTGAAGAAGACCCCAAAAATCGACAGCCTGTCGTGGTCAGTGCAGAATGACGGACTTCAGGTTTTTGTAAACACCCACGACGCAACCAACCGAACGCGGTATTACCGCTGGGAATACGAGGATACATACGAGATCCAAACCCCGTATCAATCGCCGTTTGAATTAGTCGATGATTCGATTGTGGCTCGTAAGGTGACGAACATCAATCGCTGCTGGCAAACGCAGCTATCGACCAACATTATAATCGGCTCCACGGCCCGGCTCACGCAGGATGTTTTGCAGCGATCGCCCATTCTGTTCATTCCGGGCAGCTCTCCCAAGCTCTGGATCAAATACAGTCTCATGGTGAGGCAGTACGCGCAGTCGCCCGAAGGGTACGCCTACTGGGAGAATTTGCAGAAGAATACCGAACAACTGGGATCGCTGTTCGATCCGCTGCCTTCTCAGGTAACGGGCAATCTGCACAACGTAGCGAACGCGGCCGAGCCGGTGCTGGGCTTCATCGATGGTTATTCGGTGGAGCAGGTACGTGTATTCATCGACCGACCGGCCGCGTTGCCCCGTTTCCTGATCAATACGGGTTACGAAACGTGTAAGCTGGATACTATACCGTTTCCCCTCGATCCAACCCCTTTAAAAGACTGGTTAGGGCCGAGTGGCGGGTATAATGCCGTCGAGCTACTAGCTCCGGGGGTATACCTGGCTGCGGCTGCTGGTTGTACAGATTGCCGGAACCGGGGAACGACGACGAAACCGTCGTTCTGGCCTTAAACGACCTGATACGTAATCTTATGAAGTTTATACATCCTCTTTATCGCGTTCTGCTGTCGGGCGCATTGCTGGCGGTTCATGCGTCGTCGGTCGGGGCGCAGGATCAGACGCTGACCCGGATTCGGCAGCAGGTCGATACGGACCGGAGCCAGACCTTGCAGGAGAAGCTGTTTGTGCATACCGATCGCTCATTCTACCTGACCGGCGAGACGATGTGGTTTCGGTTCTATTACGTAGATGGCGCGTTTCACCGTCCGCTCAACGTAAGTAAAGTCGCCTATCTGGAACTACTCGATAAGGATCAGAAGGCCGTATTACAAACCAAAGTAGCGCTCAGCGAGGGCAAGGGGGCGGGTTCGCTGCTGCTGCCCACGGCGCTTAGCTCGGGACAATACGTCTTGCGGGCCTATACACACTGGATGAAAGCGGTCAGTCCGGAGTTTCTGTTCGAAAAGGCCATTACCATCGTTAATCCGTTCCGAAAGCTCGGCCTGACGGTCCCCGCGGACTCACTGGCCTATGACGTACAATTTTTCCCCGAGGGCGGTAATATGGTGAACGGGCTACCCGCGAAAGTGGCCTTTAAAGTCGTTGATACTAAAAGCGGCCGGGGCGTCGACTGCCGGGGTGCCCTGGTGAGCCGAACCAACGATACGCTGGTTCGCTTTACGTCGCTCAAATTCGGCATGGGTCACTTTTCATTCACTCCCGTCGCCGGAACTCCCTACCGGGTAATCCTGAAGGATGGGCAGGGGCATACGGTAACGCGTAGTCTCCCCCAGATTTATGAGCAGGGGTACACCATGCAGGTCGGCGAAGCGAATGCCGATCAGCTGAACGTAACGATTCGGGCCAAACGACCGGCCGATGATACCTCCAGTCCAATCGTTTACCTGGTCGGGCACACGCGTCAGTCGGTGAACGTAGCGGAGATGCGGGTGCTGCAAAACAACGAAGCTCAGTTTCTGATCCCGAAACAGCGCCTGGGAGAGGGAATTTCGCACCTGACCGTGTTCTCCGGAGCCGCGCAGCCCGTCTGCGAACGACTGTATTTCAAACGCCCCCAGGCCAACCTGCTCATTCAGGCAACAGCCAATCAGCCGACCTACGGAACACGGGCACCGGTAACCCTTACGCTAAAGGCAAGTGACGCGGCCAATAAGCCGCAGGCCGCTGATCTGTCGGTGTCGGTGTACCGGATCGACTCGCTGCAACGTGGTGAAGGCGCTGGCGTAGCCGATTACCTGTGGCTGACATCCGATCTGAAAGGAACCATCGAGTCGCCAGACTATTACCTGACCCATACCGGTGCCGACGTCGATGTGGCCGTCGATAACCTGATGCTGACGCAGGGCTGGCGACGCTTTCGGTGGGAAACCGTACTGCAGGCCCGGCCGACGGACCGCAAAGCCGCGCCCGAATACGCCGGACACGTCGTGCAGGGGCGGGTGACGGATAGCCGTACCGGAAAACCCGCTGCGGATGTTGTGCTGTATTTGTCTGTTCCCGGCAAAGCCATTCAGTTATACAGTACCCGCACCGACGCTCAGGGAGTCGCCCGGTTCGAGGTCGATAATTTTTACGGGCCCAAAGACATCGTTATGCAGACCGAGCAGCCCGACAGCCTGTACCGAGTCGAAATCAGTAACCCCTATACCGAATCACCTGCTCTGACCCGACTACCCGTTTTTGACCTGGCTGAGTCCGTCGCCGAGCAGGTCGTTGCGCGGAGTCTGGCCATGCAGGTGCAGAACAGCTACCACAATCAGTACGCCGTTCAGTCCCGTATCAGCGCCGACAGTTCTGCGTTTTACGGTGTTCCTGACGAGCGCTACCGGCTGGATGCGTATACGCGGTTTACGGTTATGGAAGAGGTTCTGCGGGAATACGTAACGGCGGTTCAGCCCCGCCAGCGGGATCGGCACTTCTACCTGCGGGTGAGTAATCTGCCCTACCGGGAGTTCTTCGGCGAGGAGCCGCTCATCTTACTGGATGGTGTTCCCATTACCAATACCGATCGGCTGATGGCGTTCAGTCCGCTGAAGATTCAGACACTGGACGTAGTGGCCCGGCGGTATTTTCTGGGACCGTCGAAGCTATCGGGTATTGTGAGCTTCAGGACCTACAAAGGTGATCTGGCCGGATTCCAGCTGGATCCCCGCCAGGTGGTGCTGGAATACGAGGGTTTACAGGCGCAGCGAGAGTTTTACGCTCCCCAATATACCACTGCCAAACAGCGCGAAAGCCGCCTGCCCGATTTCCGGAATCTGCTGTACTGGAACCCTCAGGTAGCCACCACGCAGCAGGGGCAGACCGTCGTTACGTTCCCTACCGCCGATCAGGAGGGAACTTATTTGATCGTTGTGCATGGAATGACCACCGACGGGCGGGCAGCTACCGGTCAGCACCCGATTGTCGTCAGCAACGGGCTGAAATAAAACGGGTTGCGAAAGGTCGCGGATGTTAGTCCCGGTACGAACGACGCCGGTGGGGAGGCTGTGTCTGCTTCTGTCCGATAAATAGATTGCGCCGGGGGCGGGAACCCAGTTGGCTAAATTGCGCGTTCAGAAAAATAAGATGGACTTTGTTCTGAACTATGCAGAAGAAAAATACGGATATACGGCAATTTGTGAAATGGGTAGGCGGTCTGTTCATTGTCTGGCTATTCACCTCGTTGCTGTTCCGTCCGGAGACTTCTGCGGCTGAATCGGATACGCAAACGTTCATCAAGCCCGATACGCCAGCGCCGGAAACGGCTCCGCGCAACGTACCTGAACTGCGGGGCAATGTGCCGGTGGCGCTGATTAGTTCACACCTGAGCTTTTCGCCCAGCCCGTCGCCACTTTTTTTGCAGCGATGGGTCAGCGAGTTTCACCGGGCACCGGGTATTACCCTGATCGATCAGCCGCATCGGTCCTATTACTCGTCCTGTTTTCTGCGGCTTATTCTGGAGCATCAGATTACCATCAACGCCCCCTGACATATCCGATCCACTCGTCTCTATCGGTGCTCCTGCCAGCTTAACAGGTGGGTCGACTCCTCGTTTTTCCTCTTTTTAATCATTGGTTCGGGGCGGGCAGCCGCTGTTGATTGCTCAACGATACATATCGTTGAGCCAACTGGTCTGGTTCTGCAACTGAAACGAATTTAGCTTTATTCCTCTGTTTATGTGGTCCGCTGTTGTCCGTGCCATTCTTTCGTTCCGGCTGTTCTGGCTAACGTTTCTTGTCGTATTAACTGGGGTCATGGCGTATTTCGGTACCCGGCTGCAACTGTCATATCAACTGGCCAGGGTACTTCCTTTGTCGGATTCAACCCAGCAGCAATACGAGCGGTTTAAGCAGCGTTTCGGGGCCGATGGTACGTTGATGGTTGTAGGTTGGCAGAGTGAACGCTGGTTTGATCTGCCGGTGTATCAGGGCTGGTACCGGATGACTGAGCGAGTGGGAAAGCTGCCGGGCGTGAAGCAGGTGCTGTCGACGGCGCGCTTTTATAAACTGGAGAAGCGGGATACCGCCTGGTCACTTCAGCCCGTCGTCAGCCGAATGCCGCAGACGCAGGGCGACGTCGACAGTCTGAAAAAACAGGTACTCGCCCTGCCGTTCTACGAAGGGCTGCTGTACAACCCGGCCACGAAGTCAACTCTGCTGGCCATTACGTTCGACGAGCGGAAGCTAAACTCCCGGGACCGCATTGCGCTGGTCGCGACCATTCGGGAGTACGGTCGGGAGTTTGCCGAGAAAAATAAGATCACGCTGCACTATTCGGGCCTGCCTTCCATCCGGACGGAGGTCATGAAAAAAGTGTCCAGCGAGATGAAGCTGTTTATGGGGCTCGCTGCGGGCGTAACGGGCCTGATGGTCTGGCTCTTGTTCCGGTCGGGCCGGGTGGTCTGGCTGTCGCTGGTGGTGGTGGCCATGGGCGTGTGTATCGCACTCGGAACCTTGTCCCTGCTGGGCTACGAAATCACCTTGCTGACCGGACTGCTGCCGCCTTTGCTCATCGTTATCGGCGTGCCGAACTGCGTTTTTCTGGTGAACAAATACCACGAAGAGCTGGATCTGCACGGCGACAAACAGCGGGCGCTGGCGACCATGATCCGGCAGATTGGCCTGTCGGCGCTGCTGGCGAACGTAACGACGGCCATCGGCTTCGGCGTGTTCTATTTTACGAACAGCCGACTGCTGATGGAATTTGGCGTGGTGGCAGCTATCTGCGTGATGGCCGTGTACGTAATCTGTCTGGTTATGGTACCGATTCTGCTGAGCTACCTGCCCGTGCCGAAAACGACGCAGCGGCAAACCAGTCAGGAAGGGCGCTGGCGGGAGCTGCTGACCCGCATCGACGGGTGGGTACAGCACCGCCGGCCACTCATCTACGGCTCCATTGCCCTGATTACGTTGATCAGCACGCTGGGAACCCGCTTTATTCGGGTAGAAGGCTACGTAGTAGACGACCTGCCGAAGAACGATCCGGTGTATACAGACCTGCGGTTCATTGAGCAGCAGTTCAAAGGCGCATTGCCGCTGGAAGTGATGATTGACACGGGGCAGCCCAACGGAGTATTTGCCAATGCGGGTGGTGCGCTCTACAAGATTCGGGCGCTGGAGCGGATCATGGACGATTACCCCGAGTTCTCGAAGCCGAACTCGCTGGTCGACGCCATTCGGTTTGCCTACCAGACGTACCGGGGTGGCGACCCGCGTTATTACGTGTTGCCGCCCGCGATGGAGTTGAAAAAAATGGTGGGCGATACGCCACTGAGTGGTGGGCAGTCGTCCGTCGCAAAGTCGTTCTTAGATGCCGACCGGCGGATAACGCGGGTCAGCTACCAGATGGCTGACGTTGGCTCTATCCGGCTTCAGAACATCCTGGATCACCTGCGTCCCCGGCTCGACTCGCTCGTGGCCGGTACGCCCTACCGAATTCAGTTGACGGGCCATAGTCTGGTGTTTCTGCAGAGTAACGATTACCTGCTGGACAATCTGTACGAGAGTTTGCTGATTGCCATTCTGCTGATTGCGCTGGTCGGCATGGTGCTGTTCCGGTCGATTCCCATCATTCTGCTGTCGAAGCTGCCGTGTCTAATTCCGCTGGTGGTGACAGCCGGTATTATGGGCTACGCGGGTATTGCCTTCAAGCCATCTACGATCCTGATCTTCAGCATCGCGTTCGGGCTCGCGTCCGACGGCACCGTGTATTTTCTGACCAGCTATCGCCGACAGCTCCAGGCTGGTCTCGAACCAGTGGCTGCGATTTCGGGCGCTATCCACGAAACCGGCATTAGCCTGATCTACACCGCCCTGATCCTGGCGGGCGGGTTTGGCGTTTTTGCGGCTTCGAGTTTTGGCGGCACGGCTGCCCTGGGCGTACTGGTCGCGACGACCGTGCTGATGGCCTGTCTGACAAATCTGATTTTGTTACCGGCGCTTCTGCTAACGCTCAAGCGCTATCGTGTATAAAAGAACTAAACCATTATTAGCAATATGGTATCGACACAAGCAATTACCTCTACTAATGAGAATCACATTCGTTGGTTAAAAGACCTTGCATTTCTGTGCGCGGGTGTGCTCTGCGCGGGTATGGGGTTAAAAGGGTTTTTATTGCCCAACAACTTTCTCGATGGCGGGGCGATGGGTATATCGCTGCTCTTCGAACTGCTCACCGGTATGGAACTCGCCCTGCTGGTCATCATCGTGAATATGCCCTTTATCTGGATGGGCTACCGACAAATCTCGCCGGGCTTTGCCCTTCGTACGGTCGTAGCCATCGGCTTGCTGGCCCTCTGCCTGGTTGTGGTGCCGTATCCGTTGGTTACTAACGATAAGCTCTTGATTTCCGTGTTTGGCGGCTTCTTCCTGGGCGCTGGTATTGGGCTGGCTATTCGGGGCGGGGGCGTTCTCGACGGAACGGAGGTCCTGGCGATTTACGTCAGCCGCCGTACGGCCCTGACCGTCGGCGATGTCATTATGGTCATCAATGTCCTGGTGTTCGGAGCCGCAGCTTTGCTTACCAACATCGAAACGGCGCTGTACGCCATGCTGACGTACCTGGCGGCTTCAAAAACCATTGACTTCCTTATTCACGGGATTGAGGAATACACCGCCGTCATCATCGTTTCGGACCAGCACGAAGCTATTCGTCAGATGGTGACCGAAGAGATGGGGCGTGGTGTTACGGTGCTTAAGGGTGAAAAAGGGTATGGTAAGCGCGGGCACCGGCAAAATGACACCAATATTTTGTATGCGGTGGTTACCCGACTTGAGCTAACCCGCCTGAAAGATCGGATTTCCCATATTGACGACCAGGCGTTTATTGTCAATCACAGCATCGATGATGCAAAAGGCGGTATGGTAAAAGGTCGGCCTCTGCACTAAACCGGCGTAAATCCCGACAAACGTAGTGAGAGCAGCAGGAGCTTCCTGCCCAGCCTACGCAGGGAGTGAAGCAGACCCGCCAATCATTGGCGGGTCTGCTCCTGTCTGGGTATAACCGGTTGAACCGCTGACAGACCGGTAACTTTTACTACGTTAGGTGAAGCAACTGAGTTGCTACTCAGCTTAGTGATTACGTCGTTAAGCGGAACCATAGCACTGCTTTACGGGGCTGATGACTGCGCTGGTACGTATTACCTGTACGCTGTAGTTCAGCCTGGGTTAAGACAAGTAAGCGCAGTCGGGAGGGGAATTTCGCTGGCGTTCAAATCAGGAAAACGGGCTCACTACGGGTTAGCCGAAACCGATACGATGATTTCATACAATATATTGCTGGTTGTGCTGGGCGTGGCCATTCTGGCGGTTGCCTGGTTACCTTCGCTGCTTAAAGATCACCCGCTTTCGTATTCAATGGTGGTAGTCGCGCTGGGGCTGATGATATACGCCTTTCCGCTGCCGCTGCCGACCCCCGATCCAATCCAGCACAAAACGATCACGACGCATTTAAGTGAGTTATGCGTCATTATCGCGCTAACGGGTACGGGACTCAAGATCGACCGGCGCTTTTCGATCCGGCGGTGGCGAATCCCGATCCGGCTGGTGCTGTTTACCATGATTCTTACCATTGGCGGTATGGTGCTGGCGAGCTGGTGTGGACTGGGCCTGCATCCGGCGTCAGCGTTGCTGCTAGCGGCCGCCCTGGCACCTACTGATCCTGTACTGGCGAGTGATGTGCAGGTAGGCGACCCTGGAGAAGGGCAGGAAGACAACGTTCGCTTTGCCCTGACGGGTGAAGCGGGGCTCAATGACGGGCTGGCTTTTCCGTTTGTGTATGCCGCCCTGGCCCTGCTGCCTTCGGCTACGCCGTTGAGTACGCGGCTGTTCGACTGGCTGACGATGGATGTTGTTTATCGGGTAGCTGTTGGGCTGGGGGCGGGCTGGTTGTCGGGGAAACTGCTGGCGCTGTTGATCTTTAGATTACCACGGCGCATCAGCATCAAAACGTCAGCGTACGGGTTCGTAGTGATGGCCGTTACGCTGACGACCTACGGACTTACCGAACTGATTGAAGGCTACGGTTTTCTGGCTGTTTTTATCGCGTCCATTACGTTGCGCAGTTACGAACGTAGCCACGAGTACCACCGGCAGATGCATGATTTTTCGGACCAGATCGAGCGGATCTTTATCGTGATTCTGCTGCTGTTGTTCGGCGGAGCTATCGGACAGGGGCTACTGGCTCCGCTGACGTGGTCTGACGTAGCAGTAGGGCTGGCGCTATTGCTGATTATTCGTCCTGCAGCGGGGATGTTAACCCTGATTGGAACCCGAACGGCCAACAGCGAACGCTGGGTAATTTCCGTCTTCGGTATCCGGGGTATCGGTTCGTTTTTTTACCTGTCGTACGGACTGGAGAAAGGGAATTTTCCCGATGCGGAACGACTATGGGCGATCCTGGGGTTTGTGGTACTGGTTTCGATTATTTTTCACGGCATTCTGGCAACGCCCGTTATGAACTGGCTCGACCGCCGTCACCGGCGAATCGGTTGAACATAAGTTGATCTCCTATAATTTGTCATCCCTCCTTTGGTCGGGATGACAAAAGTCGTTTTTAATCTTAGCTATAAATTCTTGCTATTGGCCGCTTCGAATGGGCGTTAGCTGCTGATATTCCTCCTCGGTAAACAAACGGGAGCGGATCAGGAAACGAATCCCCATCGGAATTTCCAGCGAGAAGCTGGCACCCCGGCCGGGCGTAACGTCGATCGTTAGATGGGTATGTTTCCAGTACGTAAACTGATCCTCTGACATCCAGAAATCACAGTCCTCGATCTGACCCAGCCATACGTCGCTGGCGCCAACGATGAAATCGCCTTTGGCAAAGCACATGGGCGACGAGCCATCGCAGCAGCCCCCGCTCTGGTGGAACATCAGCGGCCCGTGCTGGTCGCGTAGCCTGCGGATAACGTCGATGGCGGCCGGAGTGGCATCAACGCGGGAAACGGTTTGATAGGTCATAACGAATCAGTAGGCAAATGAAGGAGGGAATGAGCGAAAGGGTGATTGAGTGAAGAATACAGTTGCGTTCAATATGCACACCCTCGTTCACCCAGTCGCTCATTCCCTCCTTCGTTAAAAGAAACCCAGTTTGCTTTTGCTGTAGGAGATCAGCAGGTTTTTCGTCTGACGATAGTGGTTGAGCATCATGTGGTGGTTCTCCCGACCGAAGCCCGACTTCTTGTAGCCGCCGAAGGGTGCGTGAGCCGGGTACTGGTGGTAACAGTTGACCCACACGCGACCCGCCTGAATCTGACGCGGAATCTGGTACAGTTCATGGGCATCGCGCGACCAGAAGCCAGCGCCGAGGCCGTATAACGTATCATTGGCGATTTCCAGCGCTTCGTTCGCGTCTTTAAAGGTCGTTACTGAAACAACCGGGCCAAAAATCTCTTCCTGGAACACCCGCATCTTGTTGTTGCCTTTAAAAATGGTTGGTTTGATGTAATAGCCGGTTTCCAGCCCATTGCCAACCAGTCCGGCCGGGCCGCCACCGGTGAGCACTTCGGCCCCTTCCTGCTTGCCAATGTCGATATACGACAGAATTTTCTCGTACTGGTCGTTGCTGGCCTGGGCCCCCATCATCGTGTCAGGGTCCAGCGGGTGGCCCAGCTTAATGGCTTCGGTACGCTGAATAACCCGTTCCATGAATCGGTCGTACATCCGTTCGTGCACCAGCATCCGCGACGGACAGGTACACACTTCGCCCTGGTTGAGGGCAAACATGACCGCACCTTCCACGCACTTATCGAAAAACTCGTCGTCGGCATCCGCCACCGAATCCATGAAGATATTGGGTGACTTGCCGCCGAGTTCCATCGTCACCGGAATCAGGTTTTCGGAGGCATACTGCATGATCAGGCGACCCGTGGTCGTTTCACCCGTAAACGCTACTTTCGCTACCCGTTTGGACTGAGCCAGGGGTTTTCCCGCTTCGGGTCCGAATCCATTGACGATATTGATCACGCCCGGCGGAATCAGCCCTTCGAGCAGTTCCATCAGCACCAGAATCGACGTGGGCGTCTGCTCAGCGGGTTTCATCACCACGCAGCAACCGGCCGCCAGCGCCGGAGCCAGCTTCCAGGTCGCCATCAGCAGCGGGAAATTCCAGGGAATAATCTGCCCGACAACCCCGACTGGCTCCTTGATAATCATGGAAACGGTGTCGGCGTCCAGTTCCGAAACAGCCCCTTCTTCGGCGCGGATCACACCGGCAAAGTAGCGAAAATGATCGACGCAGAGGGGAAGGTCAGCGGCCATCGTTTCCCGGACCGCCTTGCCATTTTCAACCGTTTCGACACGGGCCAGAAACTCCAGATTCTGCTCGATCCGGTCGGCAATTTTCAGGAGCATATTACTCCGTTCGGTAGCCGATGTACGCGACCAGCTCGCAAACGCTTTGTGCGCTGCATCCAGCGCCAACTCTATATCAGCCGCTTTGGAGCGGGGCACACGGGCAATCAGGCTGTCATCAACCGGTGACGTATTGTTGAAATATTCGCCATCGACGGGGGCGACCCACTTACCGCCAATGTAGTTTTCATACTGGGTTTTAAACTGCGGCCGGGGCAAAATTTTGCTGGGTGCTTCCAAGACTTCCATGTGACAGTAATTACGTTAGGAATTAGATTTGTCACAAAGTTTGCCTGAATCGTTCAATAAAGAGTTGAGCAATTGTATCGGCTGATTACACAATCCTATCAAAATTGCCCGGTTCCAACCAGGCTAATGATCGCGTCAGTACTTTTATAAAACCAACATTTTTTATAACATTACAAATAAGTCACTCGTTGAAATTGTATAGTTTGCCGTTTCTGATCTGTTCATTTTAACAGAATTGACAGATGGCCCCCATTCTTCCTTCCCCGCATGAAACGTGTACCCACAACCCAGCTAGACATCTCCCGCCATCTTCAAACCCGGCGTTTGGAACAGGAAGTTGAAAACCGGACGGCTTACACCATTGACACCGCCGAGCTAACCATTTACGAAACACAGCACATAGCCGAAAAGGTAGAACTGACGTTTACGAGTCCGGTGCTGGCCAGCATGATTCGGGGTAAGAAAGTGATGCACCTGCCCGGTACACCTTCCTTCGACTTTCTGCCGGGTGAATCGGTGATTGTACCCAGCCAGGAAACCATGCGGATTGACTTTCCCGAAGCGCAGCACCAAAACCCGACCCAATGCCTGGCCCTGGCCATTGCGCCCGACAAAGTACGCCAGGTAACGGATCTGCTCAACGACCGGGCTCCTCTCATCGACAATGCACAGGGCTGGCAATTCGGTCAGCACAACTTCTTCCTGACCAACGACGAGCCCATCCATCAGCTGGTTGCCCGACTGATTTATATCTTTACCGAGAACAACCAGGCGAAAGAGGTTTTTGCCAACCTGGTTATTCAGGAATTGGTGGTTCGGCTGATGCAGACGCAGGCCCGTACGTTCCTGCTTAGCCCCGAAACTGCGCTGGCTAATGTAAACCGGCTGGCGCACGTAGCCCAGTACATCAACCGGAACCTGAACCGGATTCTGCCAATCCGGGAATTGGCCGACGAAGCCTGCATGAGCGAGCCGAACTTTTACCGGACGTTCAAGCAAACGTTTGGCATGACGCCCGTTGATTACATCAATCAGCAGCGGATCAGGTTAGCTTCCAGGTTGTTACGTACGACCAATCGCTGTCTGGTCGATATTAGTCAGGATTGCGGCTTCAATACCCTCACCTATTTCATGAAGCTGTTCCGGCGCGAAATCGGTATGTCGCCCGCGCAGTATCGCAAACAAGGCATACTGACCTAGCCGCAGCCGGCCCGGCTTATTCAGGTTCGTTACGAATCAAGGGTTAATACACAGAGCAGGATGATAAATCCAATCAATAGTGGCAAGCAGCCGACAATGCCGACCTAAAGCGCGAGCGTGTTCCAATGCGTATAAAGCAGGATGGCTACAGCCAACGGGAAAAGTGCCCCGACCAGGAAAGCAAATGAGCCTGCGTAGCCCGCACCATCCTCGAAGCGGGTGCCGTATGTGCCAAGTAACAGACCTCCTCCGCTGATAAGCACTGCCAGCGCCGACAAACTATACAGAGCTGCTAACGTACTATAACAGGTTGAGAACAGACAAATGTAACCGAGCGAATAGCCAGTAATCAGGCCCGGCTGGTAACGGGTGGGTTCGGAGGAATAGCTGGCAGCAGGAAGCACAAGATCTTCGAGTCACATCCGTTTTCTACTAAGTACCCTGAAATAACCCGGTCGCTTTTTGTAAACAAGACATATAGGCGTGGGTATTATGGATAGAGCGTCGGTCGGCATTATCTTGCGGACCAAAGGCGTTCCTCATTCATAACTGCTCAAGAGCTGCCTTTTTATGCCAGCAGCTGCCATAAAAACAGGGGAGAGTAACGAGTAGACGATCTACAGGTAATTTGAACACAGCACCTATTCATAAGCACGCATTCTTACAGGGCGGAGGAAAACTCGGCGAACTTACTCGCACCTACGACTGGTCGAAAACTTCAGTGGGATCACCCGACCACTGGCCGCCAGGCTTATGTACCACGCTGGGTCTGTTGCTGCACGCAGCCTCGCCCATGGTGCTATTTTGGGGAGAAGAATTCCTGTGTTTTTACAACGATGCGGTTCAATCCGGTTTCGACGCGGCTGGTAAACACCCGGCGGTCGGTCAGCGAGGGGCCGCAGTTTGGCCCGGAACCTGGGAACGTATTGAGCCGCTCCTTACACACGTTACGGAAACCGGCGAATCCGTTTCTGACAGAAGTCCGCTGGTTCCCCTAACGCATAATGACTCTGATGATACGTATTGGACCTTTACGTATCATCCGGTTTACGGAGATACCAATCAGATCAGCGGAGTGCTGGTGACCGCACTGGAAACTACCGGCGACGTAACGACCGTAGATAGCCTGCGGGCGTCTGAGCAGCGCCTGCGAAGCCTGGTGCTGGAAGCTCCGGTAGCCATGGGGCTGTTCGTAGGCACAACCCACCGGATTGAAGTTGCCAACACCGCGCTGCTCAGGTATTGGGGCAAAGATGAATCGGTGCTGGGCAGGCCTTATCGGGAAGCTGTGCCGGAACTGGAAGAGCAAGGGGTCTTTGCCATTCTGGATAAAGTTTTTGTCACGGGTGACGTTTACGAAGGGAAAGCCACCCCGGCGAATCTATACAGCGACGGGAAATGGTCTACCCATTATGTTGACCTTACGTTCAGGCCGTTACGGAATGCCGATGGAAACATCTATGGCATTCTGAATACTGCGGTTGATGTGACCGAACGGGTGTTTAGTCAGCAGCAGCAGATGGAAAAAGTTCAGCGGGAAGTGCTGACTTCATTCGAGCAGTCACCGGCTGCGATTGCCATTATTACCGGACTGGACCTGCGCTTCCAGATGGCGAACCCATTTTACGGGGAACTGGTGGGCCGCTCTCCCGATCAATTGATCGGAAAAACGCTGCTGGATGCATTGCCCGAGCTGACCGGCCAGGGATTCGACCAGTTACTGCGGCAGGTTATCGACACCGGAAACGCGTATATCGCCCGAGAGGTAGCCGTTAATATTATTCGAAAGAAAGGTCCTGAGACTATTTACGTCGATTTAACGTATCAGCCCCGGCGCGAAGCAGATGACCACGTTTCGGGGGTGTTCGTGGTCGCAACGGACGTAACGGCGCAGGTGCTCAGCCGCAAAGAAATAGAAGCGAGCGAAGCCAAACTACGTAGCCTTGTCGAAAGCGCTCCGTTCCCCATCGGGGTGTACGTCGGGAAGGAAATGGTCATTCAACTCGCCAACCAGTCTATCATCGACGTATGGGGAAAAGGAAGCGACGTGATTGGTAAGCGCTATGCCGACATATTGCCTGAACTGGCTAACCAGCATATCTACGCCCAGCTCGACCAGGTTTTTACAACCGGCATTCCGTTCCATGCCCATAACCAGCGCGTCGATCTGGTAATCGACGGTGTTTTACAGCCGTATTATTTCAAGTACAGCTTTACGCCCCTCTACGATGCCGACGGTCGGGTATATGGCGTGATGAACACTGCAGCCGACGTAACCGATCTGATGCTGGCCCGGCAGAAACTGGAAGAAAGCGAAGCCCGGCTCCGAAGCCTGTCGACTGAGCTGGATGCCCAGGTGCAGCAGCGTACCCAGGAGCTTGCGGCCATCAACGAGGAACTTCGGGAAGCCAACGTCCTGCTGGTGCGTTCCAATCACAACCTGGAGCAGTTTGCCTACATCGCCAGCCATGACCTACAGGAGCCCTTGCGGAAGATTCAGCAGTTCGGCGATCTGCTCCAAACGCGCTATGGTCACCAGCTCAACGAAGGCATGGCCTATCTGGAGCGTATGCGGGCAGCGGCCAGCCGGATGTCGATGCTGATCCGTGACCTGCTGAACTTCTCCCGGATCTCGACGGGGCAGGAGGTCGACACCCGGGTTGCGCTGGATCTGGTTGTCAATGCCGTACTGGCCGATCTGGAACTAACCATTCAGGAGACTGGTACCGTGATCCACATTGAGTCGCTACCGACGGTGCCGGGCGACGTTTCGCAGCTGGGGCAGCTGTTTCAGAATCTGCTGTCGAACGCCATCAAATTTCGTCGGCCGGATGTAGCCCCGATCATTCGCATCACCACTCAGGCGGTAGCTGCCGCCGACCTGCCCCCCCAGGTTAAGCCGACACGGACGGCCGCAGTATATTCCCGCATCGATGTGATTGACAATGGCATTGGCTTTGACGAGAAATACCTGGATCGCATCTTTCAGGTCTTCCAGCGGCTGCACGGCAAGGGGCAATACGCGGGTACGGGCATTGGCCTGGCCGTTTGTGAGAAAGTGGCTACTAACCACGGCGGGGCCATTACCGCCAGCAGTCAGCCCGGTCAGGGCGCTACGTTTAGCGTATACCTGCCCAACTGAACCGGCCGGTCAATGGACGGGTGAACTAGGCCGGGAAAATTCTTTGGCGTGATCCAGCGCCTGCTGCAAATGGTCGATTACCTGCTGTTTGTAGGCTGTGTAGACGGCAGTTACCGAAAGCTCGTCCAGAGGAATAATCAACACTGCCTTCGATACGGGCAGGAGCCGGGCCAGACTGGCCGTGAGCGTAATGGCAACGATCTGGTCATTCTCAAAATAAGTGGCCTGATCGACAAACGGTAATTCATCAATGGTATTCAACAGCGATTCTAAGTCCGGGTTACGCATCGGTGGGTTGTAATTGGTGCGGTTTGCCCAAATAAAGCAGATCGCTGGCCGGGATTACTACGATACAGACCAATATTGTATAAGCGGTTGGTGATTTCCCCCTGCACAACAGCCAGATGCCCTGAGCGTCTAGTTATGGTACCACATCGTTTTTTCGTTCGTGCGATACGCAGCAGGTAGCCAGCAACCAGAATATCGGTGATTTGTTGGTGGGCGCTACGAGCTGTCAGCCGTTCGATTGTAAATACCCAATACGTTGAGGGGTTCAGAGCGTGAGTCGTTGGATACACTCACTTTCTGAACCCCCTCGTAATAATGCCGTCCGTCCCAGTCTTTACGTATCGGTTAATTTGGGCGGTTAAGCTCCGCCGGCCCGGCGTTTCTCGTCTTCAGCGCCCCCGCTGCGTCGGCGGGTTGGTGCTACTTTATCGTTACCGAACCGGTACGAGAACGACAGCGTGGCTACGCGTGAGTCGCGTCGTTGGTAGAACCGCTCCACGTAGTTATCGTAGGCCGACACGGCCCGCACTGTCTGGGTGTAGAACACGTCCGCTACGTTCAGGCGCAGGGTACCTTTCCGTTCCCAGAGGTTTTTTTGCACGCCCGCCGTTAGTTGGCCATTTGGCTGGACGCGCAGGAAACCGTATTGCTCACCCGACTGAAAACTGCCGTTCAGTTCGGCCGACCAGCCATTGCCGAGCGTAAAGGTATGGTTACTGCTTAGGTTGAACGCCGGGCGCCCTTTGTCTAGGGCCGTTCCGGCCAGATTGCCTACGAAATGGCTGTAATATAATACGGCATTGTTGTACATCTGCCACCATTTGGCGGGCTGTACGGGAGCCGTAATGGTCAAAGCGAAATAATCCTGCCGGTCGAGGTTTACGCTGGTCGACAGCACGGTCGAATCTGTTTCGGGCTGCACAACGCCAATCATGGGTAAGCTGGTGCGGCTGTAACTCAGACCCGTGCTGAAGGTGCCTTTGAACGTATGCGTTAGTTCCAGATTGTAACTCGTTTCCGGACGAAGATTCGGGTTGCCCGAACCAGAGGTAGTCGGGTCGATGATAATGCGGAAGGGGTTCAACTGCCCGTACGAAGGTCGGTTAATCCGGCGGCTGAGCGTAAGGCTAAGGTCGTGATTTTTGCTTAGCGTCCGCTTAAGGGCCGCACTCGGGAACAACTGCGCATACTGGCGGGTAAAACTGCTGTCGCCGACCGCCTGCCGTCCTTGGGCCATAGTTTGCTCGGCGCGGAGTCCAAGCTGGAGCGTTGTTTTGGCGAACGAACGGCTCCAGTTTCCGTAGGCCGCCAGAATCGTTTCGTTATAGCGGAACCGATTCGTGCGCGTCGGGTCAATAGTCGTGAGCGAACCTTCCGTTAACCGAAACACGACATCGTTGTCCGAAGCGATACGGCTGGCTTTAACCCCGGCTTCTAACCGGCTGCGGTTGGCGAGCGGGCGGGTGTAATCGGCTTTGGCCGATATAATGCTCAGGTCGCCCTGCTGATCACCACTGAGCAGATTGCTCCGTTCCGACAGGCTAAAGGCCGTGCGAAGTTCCTGCAGGCGACTGGTGCGGTAGCGAGCATAGTCAATGTCGGCCGTCAGCTCGGGACTGTTCGTCGAGTCCGCGAAAGTATGTTTGACGTTCAGATTAACGGAGCCATTCGGGGAAACAAACGTGCGGTTGGTCTGCGCGTTATATACGTCGGTGATCCGGCCGCTGGCGTTATACAGAGTTGTTTGATTCTGGCCGATCTGGCTGGGCGAGCGATTCTCCAGGAGGCTGCCCACGGCCCCCAGCACAGTTCGCTTCGAGAGGGTGTAATCAAAACCGGCCCGGGCTGAGTGCGACTGAAAACGCATGACCCCCCGGTTGACTTGGTCGCTGCTGCCGGTCAGCGTTTGTTGCCGGTTCGACCCCACGGCGTAAAAATCGCGGTGAATATCCAGCAGGGCCAGGCCGTCGCGGTTCGCGTAGTTATACGAGCCGAACAGATTGAGCCCTTTTTTTCGGTTGTTCAACGTAATGCCAGCCGTGTATTTATCGTACTGGCTACGTCCGTAACTGGCCTGTAAGCTGCCGTTCGTGCCGAGCCGCTGGTCTTTCCGGAGATTAATGGCAATGATACCGGCGGTTCCCTGGGCGTCGTATTTCGCGGGTGGATTGGTGATTAGCTCAATGCTTTTCAACTGGTCGGCGGGTAAGGCCCGGAGGTAATCGGCCAGTTCGGTGCCCGTCATGGGCTGCCGTTTGCCGTCGATCAGAACCAGTACGTTCTGCCGACCCCGCAGCGCCAGGTTATCGTTGTTGTCGACGGTAACACCCGGCGAACGAGCCAGTACGTCGAGGGAGGTATTCCCCGCAGCCAGTGCACTGCCTTCTACGTTCACTACCGTGCGATCGGTCATCCGTTCGTAGAGGGGTTTCTGAGCCACTACCTTTACCTCATTCAGGGTTGTGTTCTGGTTCGGACGGAGTACCAACGCGGGCAGGCGCTGCCCTTCGGCAGCGACCGTAATCGGAGCCGTTTTTGCCCGGGCAAACCCAACCTGCGACGCGGCCACGAAGTAGCGCCCGGCGGCCGGAAGGGCGAACGAATACGTACCCTCCGCATCGGTGAACTCCGCCTTGACAACAACGGAATCACTCGCCCGGTTGAGCGTAACAGTGGCGAACTCAACGGCCAGTCCAGACTCGGTCTGCACGCTGCCTTTTAGCTGAACGGGTGATTGTGCCCAACTAGCGGGGCTGACCGACAGCACGTTGAATAAGGTAAATAATGCCGAAAAGCAGTTTAGATAAAGCGCTGGTTTCATAGGTAATGGATCACTAAGCGGTTGATGCGACAAACGTATGATATATCATTTAATCAAAGACGGGGCTTCTGACTGAATTGCGCAAAAAGAAGTGTGAACGAACTATTTTGGGGATGAACGGCCGGATTCGGGGAGGTTTGGATATACTTGCAATACCTAACTTCGTTCTGTGCGGCCTATGCTGGATACCGTCATCTTTTACGTACTCGAAAAAACGATCAAGCGCTACCGCCAGTTTGCCCAAAGCCATCTTGACCAGGCAGCCCTGGGCATCACCGTCGATCAGTGGCTCGTTCTGAACGTAATCCGGGAGTCGCCTGCGCTGGGTCAGACCGAAATCGCGGAGCGGGTATTTAAAGATCAGGCATCGGTAGCCCGTATTATCGACCTGCTGGTTAAAAAAGAACTACTCACGCAAAGCGTCAGCCCACACGACCGTCGGCGGGTTGACCGAGCCATTACGTCCCAGGGGATGGCTTTACTCGATTCAGCGGGCCCTATTGTTGTCGGATACCGCAGCGCAGCCCTACAGGGATTATCGGAACCGGCCATTGACCAACTGCGACAGACATTAGAGACGATCTACGCCAATTGTCAGGTTAGGGGCGCCGAGTAGGCAATGTGCCTTTGCTTCAGTGGCTGAAATGGATTGGCTATTCAGATACGTATCATTTTCAAACCTCTTGACGGACAAATATGAGCAGTAAAAAATATCCTGGTATCCTCGCGGCAGTCGTTACGTTGTCTCTCGGAGGTCTGGTCATCAGCGCCTGGGTCAACCTGCCGAAGGCCGCCAAACCTAACGTGATCCTGTTTTTCATGGACGACCTGGGGTACGGTGATCTTTCCTGCACGGGTGCGATGGGGTACCGTACGCCGAACCTGGATCGGATGGCGGCCGAGGGAAGCCGGTTTACCAATTTTCTGGCCGCTCAACCCGTCTGTACCGCGTCCCGGGCGTCGCTGCTCACCGGTTGCTATCCCAACCGCATCGGTCTGGCCGGTGCATTAGGCCCCAACTCGCCCATCGGACTGAATCCGGACGAGGAAACGATTGCCGAACTGCTTAAAGAACAGGGGTATGCGACCGGAATATTCGGTAAATGGCACCTGGGCGACAAATTGCCGTTCATGCCCCTGCAACAAGGCTTCGATACGTATTTTGGCGTACCCTACTCGCACGATATGTGGCCGCTGCACCCGGACCAGGCACGTGCCAATTACCCTCCTTTGTTTCTGATCGACGGGAATCGGCCCGTTAAAGAAGTGAAGACCCTGAACGAGGCTAGCGAATTGACAACGACATTCACCGAAAAAGCTGTTTCGTTCATTCGAAAGCACAAAAAAGACCCGTTCTTCCTGTACTTACCTCATCCGCTCCCTCATGTCCCGCTGGCGGCATCGGCGCGTTTTCGGGGTAAAAGCGAGCGGGGTTTGTTCGGGGACGTACTGATGGAGCTGGACTGGTCGGTTGGCCAGATCATGCAGGAGCTTAAGCAGCAGGGACTCGACCGGAATACGCTCGTTATTTTTATCAGCGACAATGGCCCCTGGTTAAACTACGGTGACCATGCTGGCTCAACGGGCGGGCTGCGCGAGGGTAAAGGCACTACGTTTGAGGGCGGCAACCGGGTACCTTGTCTCGTACGCTGGCCCGGTGTGGTGCCAGCCGGCCGGGTTAGTAACAAACTCCTGACAACCATGGATATTCTGCCTACCGTAGCGAAATTGTGCGGAGCCCGGCTGCCCAGGCGATCTATTGATGGTGTCGACTGGATTGCCCTGCTCAGGGGCGATGAATCCGTAACGCCACGCAGCCATTTTTACTACTATTATCGGAAAAACAACCTGGAAGCCGTTCGCAAGGGCGACTGGAAGCTGGTGTTTGCGCATCCGGGCCGAACTTACGAGGGCTTTCTGCCGGGTGAAAACGGCAAACCGGGTAAGAATGACGAAAATCATAGATTCTCCGCGGGGCTGTATGACCTTCGACGTGACCCCGGCGAGCGCTATGATGTGCGCGAACAACATCCCGACATTATCAGAGAGCTCGAAACCTTAGCCGAAAAGGCACGCGCTGATCTGGGCGACGATCTGCAGCAGCGAACAGGAGCCAATACCCGTCCCGCTGGCCAGCAAACGGAATAACTTACTTCCCGCTGCCAGCCGGAAACTGCGAGATACGCTGCGCGAAACGGGTCAGTTAGAGAACACACTGATCGTTTTCTTGTCGGATAACGACGCTAGCCCCGAAAACTGCGCGGCTTACGGTCCCGGCTTCGACCGTCCGAACGAGACCCGCGATGGCCGGCCAATCGTGTATGATCTGAAGGAACGGGTCATGTCAGGTCCACAAACCTCGTTTGCTTCAATTGGTCAGCGGTGGGCAAACGTGTCCAATACGCCATACCGGTATTGGAAAGCTGAGTCATACGAAGGAGGAATCCATACACCGATCATCGCCTTTTGACCCAACGGTATAAAAGCGAAAAAAGGTAGTTCCAGCCCACAGGTTGGTCACGCAATGGACTTTATGAGCACGTTTGTTGAGGTAGCCGGAGTAACTTATCCCAACATGCATAAAAGACGTACCGTTACTCCAGCCACGGGTGTAAGTTTGGTGTCCTCTTTCCGGGGTGAAGCATCGGGAGACACGAGTTGTTGTTTAATGAACACTACGGCGCTCGTTACGTCCGGTCTGGCGATTGGAAACTGGTATCATCCAGCCGCGACAGTACCTGGCAACTGTTTAACCTGGCGACCGACAAGGCCGAAACAAAAAACCTGGCGAGCTATCACCCGCAGAAAGTAAACCAACTAAAAACGCAATGGCAGCAATGGGCGAGTAGCCATCAGGTGTTTCCCAAACCTGACAAGAAAAGCTAACGAAGTTGAGCTGCCTTTTCGACTATAAGCCGACTTACGGTTTATACAGCGAAATACCCGACTTAATCATTAAACGTGTGTGTCTGGCTTATCTAGCTGGCGTTGCTGATGGGGCCTGTATAGCTTTGATGAGATTCCGGTATGTTACCGGGAAACTTTCGAACCATAAACCGTTAAGCACTTACATGAAAAACAACGTACTTACCTATGCGCTCTTCGGCCTGCTAGCGCTGGTTTCATGGCAAATCAATGCCCAGAACCCGTCCCTGGCTGACCTCAAAAAACAGGTTGCCGATACCGAGCGGGCCTTTGCGAAAACCATGGCCGACCGGAATCACGCGGCATTCAGTACGTTCCTGTCCGAAGAAGCCGTTTTCTTTTCCGGCCCTAAACCCCTCCACGGAAAAAACCAGGTAGCGCAGTCATGGAAACCGTTTTACGAGTCGGCAGAAGCGCCGTTTTCGTGGGAGCCCGAGCAGGTAGAAGTGCTGGAGTCGGGTAAACTCGCTCTGAGTACGGGTCCGGTCCGCGATCCAACGGGTAAAGTCGTCGGCACCTTTTCGTCTATCTGGCGACTAGAGGCTCCCAACACCTGGCGGATTGTATTTGATAAAGGAAATCCTGTATGTGACCCGGCTAAGTAGGGGAGCTGCCAACGTTCATTCCGTTTCAGTTTGTTGGGCTGGTCGTCTACGAAAGCCGAGCAGTAGTCAGCTCAAATTCAAGTGCATACACAGATTTGACCGTTGCTGGCTATATTTACTGACTAGATATGAACCGGCTAACCTTGGCAACGCTGAACGATCGTTGGATACGTAGTATTGGTATTGGTGGACTGTGGCTGCTCAGCCTGCTAACCAGTGGTCTGCTGGACCAGCCATGGTCATCTGGCCAGCTGATCCGAATGGCTATCCTGCTGGGGTCGATCACCATCACCTGGCACTTCATCCGGTTCTTGATTCTGTTTTTCCGGCAGAAATATTTCAGTAAGCAGGATACGGTCAAGCGGTTGCTGCTTACGTTTCTGACGGGTAGTCTGGTCTCTTCGCTGATTATGCAGGGGACGCATGTGCTGTGGTATTTTCTTCGCTACGGTTCACTGGCCAATTTTCGGTCTGCTGCCGCCAGTATTACCATCAATAACTACACGTTTTCGCTCAATCTGTACGGGTTCGATCTGTTGCAGTCGGCGCTGGTCTTTATCTTCTTTCAGAGTATTTACGAAGTACTGTTCTTTATCCAGCGCACGCGCAAATACCAGAAACGACTGAAGGAAGCCGAACATGAGCAGGAAAAGCTGCGAACGGCCAGTCTGCAAAGTCAGCTCGATGCCCTCAAGCAGCAGGTCAATCCGCATTTTCTGTTCAACAGCCTGAACGTACTCGACTCGCTGATTGAAGACGACCCGGCGCAGGCCCGCGTGTTTCTGGAGGAATTAAGCACCGTCTACCGCTATCTGCTGCGTTCCAACGATCAGCATCTGACCGATCTGGGCACCGAACTCGATTTTATTCACTCGTATTTTCATTTGCTCAAAACCCGCCACGGCGACGGGTTGAGTCTGGCAATTGCGGTAGACGACCGGCTTCAGACGTATCAACTGCCTCCGCTGACGCTGCAACTGCTGGTCGAGAATGCGGTGAAGCACAACATCGTTTTGCCCGAGCAACCGCTGTGCATTGCCATCTCTACCGACGGGCAGTCCCGGTTGCAGGTTCGCAACAACCTGCAGCGCAAGACCGTACGGGTTGCGTCCAACGGCGTTGGTCTGACCAATATTTTCGCTAAATACCGGATGCTGAACCAGCCTGCCCCCATCATTCGGGAAAGCGACGGGCAATTTGTGGTTACGCTGCCGCTCATTGTCGAGCGGCCCTGAGTCGCTGAGTACTGACTAATTGCATTTCCAGAACGATACGTACTGTAGCCAGCGTCGGAGGTAGTCGGCCAAGGGGATTTTTGTTGTGCTTTACGGCGAATCAATATGATTTAGATCAGTATAAATCAACCTTTTCAGGTTTTGATAGTATGCTGAAATCTTTACGTACCACCGGTCTGGCAGTCGCTCTTTGCGCAGGAGCGCTGTCGTCGTTTATTGGCTCGAACCCAATCCAACAAATTCGGCTGCAACAGCATTTTTTTGCGGCTGATACTCTTCCCAGGGTTAAACTACCCGAAAATGCCAATCCCGATGATCCCGATTGGAAAGGCATTGATCTGGAGCCTAAAGCGCCTGTGCAGCCCCTGTCGCCAGCGGAGGAAGCCAAGCAATTTCTGCTGCCGCCAGGCTACAAAATCGAGCCCATTCTGACCGAGCCCGCGATCCAGCAGCCAGCGGCTATCTCCTTCGATGGAAACGGTAGGATGTACGTGCTGGAACTGAGGACCTACATGCTGGACGCCGATTCGAAAAACGAGTTGATGCCAACCAGCCGGATTTCACGCTGGGAGGATAAAAACAACGACGGCGTCTACGAAACCGGAACGACCTTTGTCGATAACCTGGTTTTTCCGCGCTTTGTGCTGCCTTACGGTAAAGACTGCATTCTGACGATGGAGTCGGATGCCGATAACGTCTATAAATACACCGACACCAATGGCGACGGTAAGGCCGATAAAAAAGAGTTTTTTACCAATAAATACGGTCGGTCGGGCAACGTAGAGCACCAGCAGGCATTCATGTACTGGGGCATGGACAACTGGCTGTACAGCACCGTCAATGCGTTCCGGGTTCGGGAAACGCCCAATGGGGTCATTCGGGAGAAAACCGGCTTTAACCGGGCGCAGTGGGGCGTTACTCACGACGATAACGGGAAATTATGGTTCCAGGGTGGAGCCAGCGGCTTGCCATCGTATTTCCAGTTTCCGATTCACTACGGCAATTTCGACGTACCGAACGAGTTTGCGCAGGGCTTCGACGTACCGTGGGGCGCTGCCGTTAAACTGGCCGACATGCAGGGCGGCATGGACGAAGTTCGCCAGCCCGATGGATCACTCAAACGCGTAACCGGTTCCGCTGGGAACGACGTGTACCGGGGAGATCGCTTACCCGCCGAACTGAAAGGTCAGTATTTTTACGGTGAGCCCGTAGCTCGCATTGTTCGTCAGATCAACCCCGTTGTAACCGAAGGACTCACGACACTGCATAACGTCTACCAGGATAAGCAGTCCGAGTTTCTGCGTTCGACCGATCCGCTGTTTCGGCCCGTCGACATGACGACGGCTCCCGATGGTACCCTGTACATCACGGATATGTACCACGGCATTATTCAGGAGGGGCAGTGGACGCAAAAAGGAACGTACCTGCGGACCAAAATCGAACAGTATCAACTAGATAAAGTCGTGGGGTTGGGCCGCATCTGGCGCATTACGTACGAAGGCAAGGAACGGAACAAAGCTCGGCCGACAATGTACACCGACAAAACGGCCGCTCTGGTGAAACACCTGGAACACCCCAACGGCTGGTGGCGCGATGCGGCTCAGCAGGTGATGGTACAACGCAAGGATTTATCGGTAGTGCCACAACTGACCGCTATGGCGCTCACCAATCAAAATCCACTCGCCCGGATGCATGCCCTGTGGACGCTCGAAGGGCTGGGGGCTCTGAAAGCAGATGTCGTGCAGAAGCTGTTGAAGGATGCCAATCCCCGTATCCGCATACAGGCTCTCCGGGCGGGCGAAACGCTTTACAAAACCGGCGATAAAGCGCTGGAAGCTGATTTCAGCCGGGCCTTAGCCGATTCGGATACCGACGTACAGATTCAGGCGATGCTTTCGGCCAAATTTTTGAAACTGCCCGATATGGAAACGGGCATCAAATCGGCGATGGCGAGTAATAAAGCTGCGGGCGTGAAGCTGGTTGGCGAACAAATTCTGACCCCACCCAAACCCCGTAACATGGGACCATTCGGCGCTCCTGAACTGGCAGCCAATCAGAAAGCGATGATTGAACGTGGCGCGTTGATCTATAACGAGTTATGCTCACAATGTCACGGTAATAACGGTATGGGTACCCCGGCGGGCGATGGTCGGCTGCTGGCACCTGCCCTGGCAGGGTCGCAGCACATTCAGTCGCATCCGGAGTATGCCGTACGCGTAATCCTGCACGGACTGGAGGGCTCAATCGAAGGAAAGACGTATGCCGGTGGCCTGATGGCCAGCATGAAAGAACAGTCCGACGAATGGGTAGCCGATGTGCTGTCTTATGTCCGGAATGGATTGTCGAACGACGCATCGCTGGTTTCGGCGCAGCAGGTGGCAAAAATTCGCGAGAAAACGGCCAGTCAGAAAGGACCCTATCAATACGCGCAGCTGGCTAAGTTAACGCCGTTTGAGTTGCAGCCGCAAACCCTGAAGGTAACGGCCAGCCACACAAACTCTACCCGCATCGGCGGCAACGCGTCGCCCTCGAGTGCCTTCACCTACGAAGGCTGGTCAACCGGTGGCCGTCAGGAAAAAGGGATGTGGTACCAGATCGAGTTTCCCCAGGATGTGAAAGTGGCCGAGCTTCATTTCACCGCTCCGCAAACGATCAAGCCCGGCTGGCGACGTGATCCGAACGCGCCCACGGTACCCCCGCCTTATATTCAGGCGTATCCGCGTGCTTACACCATTGAAGTGTCGTCGGATGGGCAGCACTGGCAGGAAGTGATGGCGGATGTAAAAGGAAGTGAGGGTGACAACGTTGTCTCAGTCAATGCGCCTAAATCACGATTTATGAAGATACGACTGAACGAAAGCTTAACCGGCGGCAGCGAATCTATACCCTGGTCAATGCGGCAATTGAAAGTATTCGCTCAGAATTAATCGGGTCATTGGTACGTAGCTAGTCACTTGGCGGCCAGCTACGTACCAATGACAATTCTTTTTCCCTAACAACTATGAACATGAAAGACCAACAAACCCGTCGCCAGTTTCTGGGCGCATCGGCGGTGCTGGCAGCCACTGCGGTAGCCGGTACGAACAAGCTGTTTGGTGCCCCCGCCATTATCCGAAACCTGAACAAGCCCAATTCTCTGATTAATGGGGTGCAGATTGGCGTTATTACGTATTCGTTCCGCGATATGCCCGACCAGAGTGCCGAGGCTACCCTGCAATACGTCCTGGATAGCGGTATTAGTGCCATTGAGTTGATGGGCGGACCCGCCGAATCATTCGCGGGGGCACCGAAGAACACCGTCGACATGCGGTCGCTGTTCCCGCTGATGCGGAAGCGACGCGAAAACCAGACGCTTACCGAAGACGAGCAGAAAACGCTGGCTGAAGCCGATGCACAGATGAAAGCCTACCGGGCCGAAGTGGCCAAATGGCGGCTCTCGGCACCCACGGCCAAGTTTGAGCAGGTGCGCAAGATGTATAACCAGGCGGGCGTAACGATCTACGGATTCAAGCCCGATGCATTTGGTATGCAGAACACCGACGCTGATATTGAGTATGGAATGCGGGCTGCCAAAATCTTGGGAGCAAACCAGGTTACACTCGAACACCCCGCCAACGATGCGCATACGCTCAAGCTGGGGCAAATGGCACAGAAACACGGGTTGCGTGTGGGCTACCACGGCCATGAGCAGCAAACGCCTACCTTCTGGGATACGGCGCTGGCACAGTCACCGGGCAACGCGATGAATTTTGATTTAGGTCACTACGTAGCCGCTGGTCAGCCCGATCCACTGGGGTTAATCCGGCAAAAACACACGCGCATTGCCAGTATGCACATCAAAGACCGCCAGACACCGGCACATGGCAAGGGCAACCTGCCGTGGGGGCAGGGCGATACGCCCTTAACCGACGTTTTGAACCTGATGCGGGAACAGAAATACACCTTCCCGGCCACCGTCGAGCTGGAGTATCAGATTCCGCAGGGCTCCAACGCCGTTGCCGAAGTGAAGAAGTGCGTAGAGGTATGCCGCAAGGTATTGGCATAAATCGCTCAAGTATGAGGCTGTTTATAATTTCACTTTGTGCGTGAGTTTACCGTTCTGACTTGAGAATGAATCTCCTTTGGTCAGAATGACAAAAACGCTATAGTTTCATCTTAACTAATTCAGGAATAGATCACTCAAAAAAACAAGCCCGGATAAACACTCACGTTTATCCGGGCTTGTTCTGCTTTATACCAGGCTTATCGGTCAGCTGATGTTTCGTTTGATGTTTCGTTTTTGCAGCTGGTTATTGAGCGCTTTTCGCTTCTTGTTATATTCCTCCAGAGCCGGAATCATGGCCCAGCTGGTAATGGCTACCAGATACGATTCGAGCACAAAAGCCATACTCACAACCAGCACCAGCAGTAGCAGCATAACGGCTCCCAGTTGCCGGACCCTGGTCCGTTTAGCCAGAAGTTGACTATCAGATAGCTGTTCTAAGGTAAGTTGATCGTAGGAGCAGGAAGTGAGTAGCGACGTCATCATTTAGTTGATTTAGGCTTAAAGCTAGCGATCCCCCAAGCATCTCAGGGAATAAACGGATAAAAGGGGTATACAGCGGTTAACTGGCGAGATTCTGCGCCTAAGTACTACTGCCTGAATTGGACCTACTTTGTAAATCGAACTCGTTTACTGGGAAACAGAAACAAATTTGACATCAAATTTTCCAGAAGCCCGGCGACCTTTCAGAGAGACGGTGTACTCTGTTCCTTTCTGATTCAGTAAATGGATAGAGCCAGTCTCCGCGGTTTCAATGGCTTTATTAAACAGTAACTCAGAAGAAGATTCTAGCGTCGCTTCTAAGTGGCCATTGGGTTCACTGAATTGATAAGCTAGATAGACGTTGTTGCTCGGTACGTGGAGCGTAGATACTTGTTTTCCGGTCAGTTCATTAAAATCCGCTTGCGTACGCTGCGGTGTTGAAGAGCCCTGCCAGTTTTTGGTATAAGAACACGAGCTAAAAAGAACGGTAACAAGTAGGTAAGGCATAAAACGGTTCATCGTAGTAACATTTAGCGTTGATCAAACAGTACCTCTGTTTTAGCCAGTAGATGAATAGTTTCTGGTTATGGTTGCAGGGCGATCAGGTCAACTATCTTCCAAGGTCATGTCATGAACTGCTGTTTCTGTTTTAACAAGTCATTTTTCTGAGCGAAACATGTTGGGGTAGTAACCGCATACGCGTAACTTACTGCCTACTCGGGAGATACGTACTGAATTGTTACCTGAGCCAACCTCCTAAGCACTGAACGTATGCCTACCTCAAGACGCCAATTCCTGACCCAATCGACCCGCCTGGCCGCGGGTGTTGGCTTGTCCCACGCTGTTCCGGTGGCGCGAGCGGAAACCTCTACCAATGCGGCAGATACGGTCAATATCGCGCTGATCGGCTGCAACAGCATGGGCTGGGCCGACTTAACCTCCATGCTCAAAACCCCCGGCGTTCGCTGCCTGGCCCTGTGCGACGTAGACAGCAACGTTCTAAACCGACGAGCCGCTGAACTGGAGAAATCGACCGGACAAAAGCCGCTGCTGTACGCCGACTTCCGCAAACTGCTCGAAAATAAAGATATCCACGCGGTGATCGTCGGTACGCCCGACCACTGGCATTGTTTGCCTACCGTGGTGGCCTGTCAGGCCGGTAAAGATGTATACGTCGAAAAGCCCCTGGCCAACAGCATCGAAGAATGTAACCTGATCGTGGAGGCCGCCCGGAAGTACAAGCGAGTGGTGCAGGTCGGGCAGTGGCAGCGGAGTGGCAAACACTGGACTGAAGCGCTTGAGTACGTCCGGTCGGGAAAACTGGGCACCATTCGGTCGGCGAAAGCCTGGGCGTTTATGCCCTACGGCAAAACGTTTCCCGTGGTGGCCGATGAGCCCGTACCCGCCGGTGTCGACTACGATATGTGGCTGGGACCGGCACCCCATCGGCCGTTTAACCGCAATCGCTTCCACGGGAGTTTTCGGTATTTCTGGGATTATGCCGGTGGGCTGATGACCGACTGGGGTGCCCACATGATCGACATGGTGCTGGCGGGTATGCAGGTCAACGCGCCTAAATCCGTTGTGGCAGCGGGCGGTAAATTTGGCTTCCCCGATCATGCCAGCGAAACTCCCGATACTATGCAGACGGTGTACGATTTCGGTAATTTTAGCTTACTTTGGGAACAATCGCTGGGAACGGGTCGTGGGCCTTATGACCGCGAACATGGCGTAGCGTTCATCGGCAACCTGGGTACCCTGGTCATTGACCGGGGTAAGTGGGAGGTGTTGCCCGAAGTAGAAGGAGGAAAGTACCTGACACCCGCTATGCCCGTTCAACGTAACGACGGCCGTGATCTGGACAACCACACGCGCAACTTTATTGAGTGTGTCCGCAGTCGCCAACAACCTAATTGTTCGGCCGAGATCGGTCGCGATGTGGCCGTTTGTGCCCAGTTGGGAAACATGGCCTATCGGCTGGGTCGTAAGCTGCACTGGAATGCCGCAACCAGCACCGTAGCCGATGATGCGCAGGCCAACGCGCTGGTTAAGGCGCATTACCACAACCCCTGGCGTTTACCAGCCGTCTAGCCCGATTTACACGAACCGTAGAACCCATAATATGCCCAACGTATTAATACAATTTGCCCATCCGGCACTGGAAAAATCACGCGTCAACCGGCTGTTGATTGAAGCCGTCAGCGATCTGCCCTTCGTTACGGTCAATGACCTGTATGAACGGTATCCCGATTTCGACATTGATATTGATCGGGAGCAGGCGCTGCTGCTCGAGCACGAATACGTCCTGCTGCAGCATCCGTTTTACTGGTACAGCGCCCCCGCTATTATTAAGCAGTGGGAAGACCTGACGCTGGAACACGGCTGGGCCTACGGTCGGCATGGGAATGCACTAACGGGTAAGAAACTGATGAACGTTATTTCGGCGGGTGGACGGCAGGAGGCTTACGCCGAATCGGGCTACAATGGCTTGACGGTTCGGCAGTTTCTGGCCCCCTTCGAGCAGACGGCTACTCTGTGCAAGATGACGTACCTGCCGCCTTTCGCGGTGCACGGTACGCACCGAATTACTGATGAAAGTATCGAAACGGCTACTCGGCAATATCGGACGCTGCTCGAACGGCTGACGGCCCGCGAGATTGATCCCGAATACGCCCGTCAGTTTGATTACATCAATGATCTGTTAACCGAAATGCCAACGTTATGAGTGAATCTGTCTTGATACAGGCCCTGGTGTATCTGGCCGCCGGGGTTGTTTTTGTGCCCATCGCCAAACGATTGGGCTTAGGCTCTGTACTGGGTTATCTGATTGCGGGTATGGTGATTGGGCCGGCCGCCCTGGGGTTAGTCGGTGAAGAAGGGCAGGATGTGATGCACGTAGCGGAGTTTGGCGTTGTGATCATGCTTTTTCTGATTGGGCTTGAGCTGGAACCTGACCTGCTCTGGAAATTACGGGTGCCCATCGTCGGTCTGGGTGGCTTACAGGTGCTGCTGACCATGCTGGTACTGGGCGGCCTGGCCATGCTGGCCGGTTTGCCGTGGCAGGCCGCTTTAGCCGTAGGTATGATCCTGACCATGTCGTCGACGGCCATTGTGCTGCAAACCATGGAGGAAAAGGGGTTGATGCAAACCGCTTCCGGGCAGAGTACGTTTTCGGTGCTCTTGTTTCAGGATGTTGCCGTCATTCCCATCCTGGCCGTTTTGCCCCTGTTGGCTACGTATCCGGTAGCTGCCACGGGCGAAGCCAATAGGCATCAGACCTGGCTGGCCGATTTGCCGGGCTGGTTGCATACGCTGGCTGTGCTTGGAGCGGTGGCAGTAGTGGTTTTATTGGGCCGATTCATCATGCGGCCAGTATTCCATGCCATCGCCCGGACGGGCTTGCGGGAGGTGTTTATCGCGTCGGCGCTGCTGTTGGTCGGAGGGGTAGCGCTGCTGATGGAATCCGTAGGGCTCAGTCCGGCGCTGGGGGCTTTCGTGGCGGGGGTCGTTCTGGCGAACAGCGAATACAAGCATGAACTGGAAAGCGATATTGATCCATTTCGCGGCCTGTTGCTAGGGTTGTTTTTTATTTCCGTCGGCGCGTCGATCGACTTCGCCCTCATTGCCGATTATCCGTTGCTGGTGATTGGCCTCGTCGTAGGCGTAATGGCGCTGAAGGCGCTGGTACTGGCGGGGTTAGGCAAACGGTTTAAACTGAGCACGGATCAGAACGTAACGTTTGCCCTGGCGCTTTCGCAGGTTGGCGAATTTGCGTTTGTACTGCTGTCGTTCACCTTACAAAACGGCGTACTCGATGCGCGGACGGCAGGCCTGTTAACCGCCGTTGTGGCCATCAGCATGGCCCTGACTCCCTTTGTCTTTCTGCTGAACGAGCGCGTTCTGCTGCCCCGAATTGGTACCCGTCCTGAGTCAGCGAAAGCGTCGGATCCCATCGAAGAGAAGAATCCGGTCATCATTGCGGGCTTCGACCGGTTCGGCAACATCGTCGGGCGATTTCTGCGGGCAAGCGGCATTCACACGACGGTACTCGACTTCGACTCCGACCGGGTGGACGTGCTGCGGAAAATTGGTATCAAAGTGTATTACGGCGATGCCTCCCGCTATGATCTGCTCAGGTCGGCGGGGGCCGAAGAGGCAAAGCTGATCGTTATTGCGCTGGACTCGCCCGAAAAATCGCTGGCGCTGGTCGAAACGATCAAGAAACATTTTCCGCATCTGAAAATATTAGCTCGGGCGCAGGACCGCGACGACGCGTATGAGTTCATGGATGCGGGTATTGACCATATCTACCGGGAAACGTTAGATGCTTCCTTACGGACGGGGGTGGATGTGATGCGACTGCTCGGTTTCCGGGCGTACCATGCCGAACGGTCAGCCCGGCTTTTTCGCCGACACGATGAGGAAGCGCTCGTTGAGCTGGGGGCCGTGCGCCACAACCAGAAACAATACTTCAGCACTGCCCGCCGACGGATTCATGAGTTAGAGCAGCTCATCAGCTCCGACGAAACGGACCGCTGGCTGCGTGAAGTAGAAGAAGGCTGGGATGCCGATTCACTTCGCAAAGAAGCAAACCAGCCTGCCGAATAGGCGGGATGAGCTTCGGTGAATCATGCATCGCTCCATGATTTACCGAACATACGTAGTGTGTGGTACGTTGTCTTCACCGGTTTAGGAGCTGAAGCAGCCGATCTCATCGAGAGAAAACAAAAGAAGTCCTCAACACTCGCTGAGGACTTCTTTTGTTTATACACGTAAGCTTAAGCGTTTGGACTGATTCGGCTCGATGAACTACCAACTCGCTACTGCTTGATAATCTTCTTGGTAACCCGCTGACCCTGCACCATGCCCCGGACAAAATAAACCCCGCCCGGTAAATTAGAGACCACGAATCGGGTCGAGTTGAAGCCGGGTTTGGCATTCAGGGCGCTATTCTGTTTTACGTTACCCTGGTTGTCGAGCAGTTCGAGTTGCAGACCGGCCTGTTCGGTCGCGCTAAAATACTTGACCTCGATCAGATCGGTAGCCGGGTTTGGATACGCCTGCACCGACAGGGTGGCAATGTCCTCGTTAGCACCCGTCGGAGCTAGTCCTAGTTGAGATTGTTTCTGTTTCAGAACTTCATCGAGTTTGATTACTCCGCTCAGCTGCTCCAGCGGGTGGGCCGATGTGGATGCGCGCTGGCCGGAACGGGTGTAAAAACTGCTCCGGATGTTCAGGGCCATTTTCGATTCGGCGAACTGCACAAACTCGTCGTCGATGTTTAATACCTGAACTTGTTCGGCACTACCGCCCTTGCCTTTAAAGGTAAACAACGCAACTGGCTCTCCACTGACAAACGGCCCATAATTGGTTTCCTGTGGGGTTTTACCAATGATGTAATACGCCCAGTTCGACGCATCCGCCGACGCGAAACTTTCGGGAGCCGCCAGCTTGTAGGGAACTTTGTCCCAGCTTCCCCGAACATCGCCTACGTTTGTCAAGACGAAGTCTTTGGGTACTTTCAGGGAAAACTGGGCGGTGGCTCCCAGGTCTTCCGATTCCGGATTGTTCGCGTTTGGCGTGTTGTAGTTCGGAATTACCCAGGCGGTGTACAGTTGGGTCGTTGGTTCATAGGAAACCATGTACCGAACGTCGCTGGAGGAGATCATGACCTGGCTTTGCGACCAGACCGGAGCAAGACTAATCCAGATGAGCAGAAGTAAGCTGATACGTTTCATAACTATTCTTGATCAAAGACGTGATTTAGTTTTTTTGATGACAAATGGAACGCATTTGTCAGGTGCACAGCAGTTGCCTTCTTCAACAATGATCGGGCAGCAGCCGGTCAGTGGGCAGCTTCCATCGGTTGATGTTACCGAGTACGTACCGACCTGTGTAATCAGAATTGAATTGCCCGTTGCGTACGCACTGCCGTTTCGGAACCACTGTACGCCCTGGTAGCGATCGGGAACGGTAACGATGAATTCGTCGCCCGTACACAGCTGTATGGGTACCGTCGCGCAGGAGGATGCTTCGTTGTTGGATGCGACAGGGTCCTGACTACCGGTAGCCGTTACACTAGCAGTATTGATCAGAACACCCTGCGCCTGAATCTGTACGGTCAGGACCAACGTAACGATTTCACTCGCCGACAAACTACCGACTGTCCAGACGCCCGTTGTTGTATTGTAGCTGCCTTTAGACGGAGTGGGAGTTCCCAGCAGCAGGGCCGATCCGTTGCGGGCGAGCGTGTCAAGTACGGTTACGCCGATCGCGCTGCCGGGCCCCAGGTTCTGTACCGTAATGGTAAAGCTTACGCTGGTTCCGACTGTCGCTACAGACTGACTTACCTGTTTGGTGATGAGCAGGTCGGCGGGTTGGTTGGCAGCTGGTTGCACCGTCAGGCTGATGGGAGCCGACGAACAGGACGTTGGTTGCAGGTTATCGCATACCGTATACGTGAACGAAATCGGCCCAGTAAAGCCCGCTGCCGGAGTATACGTTACAGTACCATCCGGATTGACGGTGGCTGTACCGGCGTTAGGAACACTGACCGTTACTGTTACGCTGGTGTTGCTAATGGGCTGACCGTTGCGGGTGTCGTTGGCCAGTACCGGAATCGTTGTGGGTATACCCGCCGTCAGGATCTGGTTATCCGGACTAGCCTGTAGCGACGCGTTAACCGTCAGGCTGACAACGGCTGATGCGCACTGGCCGGGTTGGGCTATATCACAAATTGTATAGGTAAAGCTAACCGGGCCCGAAAAT
Source organism: Spirosoma fluminis (assembly GCF_054778895.1). Taxonomy (NCBI): domain Bacteria; kingdom Pseudomonadati; phylum Bacteroidota; class Cytophagia; order Cytophagales; family Cytophagaceae; genus Spirosoma; species Spirosoma fluminis. Next base: position 156,519 of record NZ_BAAGZD010000003.1, on the reverse strand, counting down.
CCGGCGGCCGGTACGTAGCTGATCGTTCCGTTTGGGTTGACCGTTGCCGAACCCGAATTGGGGGTGCTGACGGTAACCGTTACGCTGGTGGTACTGGCAGGTAACCCATTGCGAGTATCGTTGGTCAGTACGGGTAAGCTCACGGCAGTACCGGCATTGGTCGTTGCCTGATCGGCCGTAGCGACCAACACTACAGGGGCGGCATTTACGGTTAAACTAACGGGTGCCGACGCGCACTGACCGGGCTGGGCAATGTCGCAGATTGTATACGTAAAGCTAATCGGACCCGAAAACCCGGCGGCTGGCGTGAAGCTGATGCTGCCATCGCCATTGACCGTCGCCGTGCCGCTGGCGGGCGGAGTGCTAACGCTAACCGTTACGTTAGCGATGCTGGCCGGCTGACCGTTGCGAGTGTCGTTGGTCAGTACCAAAAGGGTCAGGGGGGTATTGGTGTTGGTCGTTGCCTGATCGGCCGTAGCAACCAGGGTTACTGCGTTCGAATTGATCGTCAGGTTGATGGATGACGATGAACACAGGCTGGGCTGAGCAAGGTCGCAGATCGTATAGGTAAAGCTAACCGGGCCCGAAAACCCGGCGGCCGGTACGTAGCTGATCGTTCCGTCTGGGTTGACCGTTGCCGAACCCGAATTGGGGGTGCTGACGGTAACCGTTACGCTGGTGCTGCTGACGGGGAGTCCGTTGCGGGTGTCGTTGGCCAGTACCGAAACCGTTGTGGATACACCAGCCGTAAGAGTCAGGTTATCCGGGTTAGCCTGTAGGGCCGAGCATTGCGCGGCTGGTCCGGTAACCGTGCGGAACTGTTCGAGCGGATTCTGATTGCCACCCGTCGGCTGCCCGGAAACCGAGTAGAAACTGTTTGCTACGTTCAGCGAAAATCGCTGATCGGCCTGCGAAATGAAACTGTTTCCGGGCTCGAGCGGACTGATAGGACCGAAGCAGCCGTTTCCCCGAAAGGTAAACAGAGCTACCGGAGTGCCGCTGACAAACGGCCCGTAATTCGTTTCAGAAGGCGACTTCCCGATAACATAGTAGTTCAACGTCGGGTCCAGTCCTGAACCGGTCCAGTCCTGCCCTGGGTTGCCAGGACCCAGGCGAAGGGGCGCTTTCTCCCACGTTCCCCGCACGTCGGCGATTTCGGTGATCGAAAATGAAGCTGGCACTTTCAGGGTGAACTGAGCCGTGCCGCCCCGTTCGTTAGCGCCTGTATTGTTTGTATTGGGAGTATTATACTGCGGCACAACCCAGGCTGTGTACAGGTCTGTAGCCTGATCATACGTGACCTGGTAATCCACTACGTTGGTTGACTGCTGTGCGTAACCTATCCTGACGGTCAGGAACAGGAGGCCCCAAATGAGTACGCTTACATATCGGTTCATAATATTACTTGTTTTCAACGTTCATCGGTACGAAGGAGAGGAGCCGACCAAAAGCCGACTCCTCTGGATTGATTAGGGCAGTTGCTCGCGAATCGTGAAGAACGGTAGCCGGAAGCTGTTGCCAGGGTGATTCTTGACGACGTTCTGGTAGATGTATTCAACATCATTACCCGTGCCCTGGAAGATAACCTGCCCATCCAGGTTCACATCTTCGATAGAATAGCCCCGCAGCTTGTAGAACGGTGTCTTCAGGGTGTTGCCCGATGAGTTGATGATCCGTAGATACACCTGGTTTACATCGTTGTTAGAACCCTGGTAGATGACCAGGTTGCGGGGTGTCGTGGCGTTGTTATCGGGCAGGACATTACCCGACCACATGGCTACACCCTGCTGTACAATGACCTGCGCCTGATTAGGGACAACTTCCGTGTAACTGGTTGTGCCCGAGTAGGTGAAGGTAGGCGTACTGCTGCTGCGGAAGTCAATCGTAGCCGCGGTCGGTGACAGAGGCAGGGGTGTCTGGCTCATCACACCCAGATGATTGCGGTGGCGAATGGCTACGTAGTAGTTGCCCGTCAGCGCCTGCGCAAACGTTAAGGATGATACGCCGTCGACTTCAACAACATCGCCATCGCGCTGGAGCAGAGCCGCCCGGCTGTCGACAATGATGGCGGGGTTAGCCGCTGAGCGCAGCTCTACGAAGACCCAGTCGACGATGGCGTCAGCACCCGTGACGGCTGTCATCGTGGCGGCCATGCTGGAAACAGGGGTGATCGGGTTGAGCAGCGCGTAGGGCTGGCTGGTCGGTAACAGCCCCAGAGATCTCAGGTCGTCCCGCATCAGGTTCGAACCGGTCACCCCAAACAACGCACCCTGTAAATACACTTTCGGCGACAGTCTGACAATCGGCGCTGGGTTCACATTGATCGTGGTTACCGTTGTCTGGTTGTTGGCGGGCGTAACGTCACCTGCCGGTACAACCGTAGCCACGGTAAATGTCTGGGGCTGACCTACCGTCGGCAAACCGGCAATAATCGGAACGGCGAGGGTTTCGCTGCTGACAGGAGTCAGCGATACCGATTTAACGCAGGTAACCAGTTGTCCGCTTACGGTACAGGTAAATCCATTGGAGGTGATAAAGCCTGGTGCTACCGTTACGTTCGCCGGAAGCGTCAGCGTAACCGACACCGGGCCCGCAAAAATACCCGTACCCACGTTACTTACCGAGAGCGGCAGGCTGCTGACCAGCGTTGCCGTCAGGCTTTGCACGGGCTGGCTGATACCAACCACCAGATCGACGGCCCCGTTGGGTGGGAAGGTGGTGATATAGACAGTAGCCGTAGCGCAGGCCGATGGCATACCGTTGTCACAGACCTGATAAACAAAGAAATCAGTTCCGGTAAAGCCGGGTTCAGGCGTGTACGTAAAGACTCCGCTGGAAGTCAGCGTTACCGTACCATTGACGGGGGCAACAGTCGGTGACAGGCTTACCGTCTGGGTGTTGCCTTCCAGATCCTGGTCGTTGGTCAGGACGTTGCCACTGACTGGTACGTTCGTAAACGTACTGAAGGCGTCGTCGAAAGCAAACGTCTGGTTTACAGCCGGATTGGGCCGTACAGTTACGGTCACGGTAGCCTGATCGCAAAGAATTGGGCTGCCGTTATCACAGACCTGATACACGAATGAATCGACGCCGGTAAAGCTGTTCACGGGTGTGTACGTAATGGTACCATCGGGGTTGATAGAGACATTGCCATTCACGGGTGGAGTAACCAGAATCGGCTGGCCTAGTGGCTGTCCGTCCGGATCGCTGTCGTTGGCTTTTACGGCAATCGTTACCGCGTTGTTGGGCGTTGTCACGGCTCTGTCGTTCTGAGCGATCGGCGCATCGTTGGCATTGGGTGCGTTATCGCGTACTTCAATCGTAACCAGCGCTGTGGTGCACTCAACGGCCGTGTTACACACCAGGTACACAAAGCTGTCGCTACCGGTGAAGTTCGCGTTCGGGGTATACGTATAGCTGCCCGTGGCGGTGATCAATACCGTACCATTGGTAGGGCTGACCACCGGCGTCGTGCTCGCACCGAGCTGAAGCCCGGCCGATTCCTGATCATTGGTCAGGACATTGCCGAAAATGCCCGCGTTTCTGAACGTCTGCGCAAAGTCATTCTGCGGTAGGGGCTGACTGGGTAAGACTGTAACGGTAACCGTGTTGGTCGAACACTGGCCCGGCTGATCAACGTCGCAGGTGGTATAGCTGAAGGAGGTGACGCCGTAGAACGCGTATACGGGCGTAACGGTGATGGTGCCGTTCAGGTTTACTACGGCGGTAGCATTGGCGGGCTGGCTGGCCAAACTGACCGTTACGTTGGTGATACTGGCCGGTAAGGCGTTGCGGGTATCGTTAGCCAGTACCGAAACGCTGATGGGGGTGCCCGATGGAGTCGTTACCTGGTCGGGGTTGGTTGCAATCACTGCGCTAACGGTCAGGCTTACCGGTATTGAGGAGCATCGACCGGGTTGGGCAATGTCACAGATCGTATAGGTGAAGCTAACCGGACCCGAAAAGCCTGCTGCCGGATTGAAGGTGATTGTACCATCCGCATTTGCGGTGGCGGTGCCGTTGGCGGGTGGTGAACTGACGCTGACCGTTACGTTGGTGGTGCTGGCGGGCAGTCCGTTGCGGGTGTCGTTGGCCAGTACCGACAGGCTCAGGGGCGTATTGGCATTGGTCGTCGCCAGATCCGTTGTGGCAACAATCACGGCATTAACCGTCAGACTAACCGTTGCCGATGAGCAGATTGTGGTCTGGCTGGGTGCGCAGATTGTATACGTAAACGAAACCGGTCCTGAATAACCGGCGGCCGGGGTGTAGGTAATGGTTCCATCTGTATTGGTTGCGGCCGTACCGATGGCTGGGGCCGTCCCAATATTTACAGTTACGTCGGTATTACTTACCGGTTGCGTGTTGCGTGTATCGTTGGCCAGCACCGATAGGCTGACGGGTATCCCCGCCGTTAGGGTCTGGCTGTCGGGGTTGGCCTGAAGTACGGCGCACTGGGCAGCCGGACCGAACACGGTGCGGAACTGTTCGAGTGGCGACTGGTTACCACCGGCTGGCTGGCCCGAGCGGGAATAGAAGCTATTCGCTACGTTATACGATAAAACGTCGTCGGCGATGTCAATAAAGGGGTCCGTAGGGTAAAGCGGAGTGATCTCGCCAAAACAGCCATTGCCGGTAAAGGCGAAGAGCGGTACCCGGTTGCCGGGCGTAAACCTGCCGTAGTTGACTTCGTTCGGCGCTTTTCCGATCACATAATAATTGTAATTGGGGTCCAGGCCTGAGTTGGTCCAGTTCTGATTCGGATTGCCGGGCCCCAGTCGGATGGGGTTTTTCTCCCAACTGCCAGTCAGGTCCTGTACACTGGTAATCGAAAATGAAGAAGGAACCCTGATCGTGAATTGGGCGGTGCCTCCGAGTTCATCGAGGCCGGGGTTGTTGGCATTCGGCGTTGCGTAATTCGGAACGACCCAGGCGATGTATCGTCCGGTAGGAACATCGTACGTAAGCTGGTAGTCGACTGTGTTTGGTGACTGCTGAGCCAGTAGGAGACGGCCTCCGAGCAGAAAGCATCCCCAAAGCAAACACGTAAAGAACTGCTTCATAACTATAAGCGTTTTAGATTAGCACTGGGTTTTTGTGCCTGAGTAAGCCTGTGCTACGGACTTACTCAGACGGTTTTAGTTAAGGTAATTGTTCACGAATGGTGAAGAACGAGACCCGGAGGCTGTTGCCGGGGTGGTTCTTGACGACGTTCTGATAGATATATTCAACATCATTGCCCGTACCCTGTAAGACGGCCTGCCCATCCAGATTCACATCTTCAGCCGTGTAGCCCCGCAGCTTGTAGAACGGTGTCTTCAAGCCGTTGCCCGGTGCGTTGATGACCTGCTGATAGATCTGGTTTGCATCGTTGTTGGACCCCTGATAGATGATCAGGTTCCGTGGACTCGTGGCGTTGTTGTCGGCAAAGACATTGCCTGCCCACATGGCCACGCCCTGTTCCACAATTACCTGCGCCTGATCAACCGTCACCTGCGTGTAACTGCTGGTATTGGTGGTGGTGTAAGCCGGCGTATTGGGGTTGGTAAAGTCCACCGTGATGGCCGTTGGCGACAACGGTAAGGCGGTCTGGCTCATCACGCCCAGGTGATTGCGGTGACGGACCGCTACATAATAACTACCCGTTAGTGATTGACTGAAAAGCAGGGGCGATACGCCGTCAACGTCAACAACATCGCCATCGCGCTGAAGCAGAGCCGCCCGGCTGTCGATAATGATGGCGGGGTTAGCCGCTGAGCGCAGCTCTACGAAGACCCAGTCGACGATGGCGTCAGCACCCGTGACGGCTGTCATCGTGGCGGCCATGCTGGAAACAGGGGTGATCGGGTTGAGCAGCGCGTAGGGCTGGCTGGTCGGTAGCAGCCCCAGAGATCTCAGATCGTCCCGCATCAGGTTCGAACCGGTCACTCCAAACAACGCACCCTGTAAATACACTTTTGGCGATACCGCCACCAGTTGAGGCAGGGGCTGCACCAGTACCGACACCGAAGCGATGGTACATCGGCCGCCGGTATTGCATACCGAATACGTAAAGCTGGCTGGTCCCGTAAAGCCGGCTGCGGGCGTGTAGGTATAACTGCCGGTGGGCGACATTACGACTGTACCATTAACCGGTTGCCCCGTTGAGAACGTTAACGGAAGCCCTTGTGGATCGGTATCGTTGGCGCTGACGGTGCCTACGCCCGGCGTGTTGATGCGGGTCAGCAGAACATCGTCAATTGCATTCGGTGCCAGGGTTGTTCCGGCGGGCGGAGTTGCCACTACATTGATACTGACTGTTGCTGTGGCGCACAGCGCAGGTGTTGCCCGATCGCAGACCTGGTACCCGAAACTGACCACACCCGTGAATCCAGTTGGTGGGGTATAAGTGATGGTACCGTTTGCGTTCACCAGAGCCGAACCTTGTGCCACCTGGCCGATGATCGTTGGATTTGCTAACTGACCGCTCAGGCTCGTAGCCGAATCGGGGTCGGTATCGTTGGCCAGCACCGCAATTGTTACAGGTGTATCCTGGATCGTCTTCGTATTATCATTATTGGCTACAGGAGCCGCATTGCCCAGCGCCGGGTCCGGAATCACATTGATACTGATGCAGGATGTAGTGCTGAGCCCGGCCGAGTTACTGACCACGTAGCAGAAGCCCGCAGTTCCCGTAAATCCCGTTGGGGGTGTATACGTGTAGCTGCCGTCGGGAGCAAGGGTAACCGTACCGATGGCGGGTGGCGACGCGAGCGAAGCGGTTAACGGTAAACCCTGCGGATCGGTGTCGTTGGTCAGCACATTACCGGTTACCGGCGTGTTCGGCCGTGTATTGGCAATGTCGGGCGTAGCGACAGGCGGTAACCCGATGACCGTAATAACGGCAACCGTGTTTGTACAGGTTGCGGGCGTGAGTCGATCACAAAGCTGATACGCGATTGTATAGGAGCCGGGTACCGTGTTCGCAGCAACGCTGACTGTGCCCGTAGCGGGGTCCAGCGTAATGCCGGGTGGGTAGGTGCCAATCTGAGAGAGCGTCGCGTTGCCACCGATTCCCAATGTCGCGGGCAGACCGTTGACCTGATCGTTTGCCGCTACGTTCGGTATCGCTACGCCACCGGTGGCCAGCGCGCTGCCTGCGTCGGTGCCTGCGGTGCTGAGGGCGGTTACGGTAACCGAAACGACTGCCGACGTACACGTAGCAGGCGTAAGCCGATCGCAGAGTTGATACGCTACGGTATAGGAACCCGGTGCGGTACCCTGGGCGACACTGATGCTGCCCGTGGTGGGGTTCAGCGTAATGCCTACTGGATACGTACCAATCTGGACCAGGGTTGCATTGCCATTCGGTCCCAGCGTAGCAGGCAGGCCATTAACGATGTCGTTGGCGGCTACGTTGGCGACGGCGGTGCCGCCCGTACCCGCGCTAAGCACACCCTCATCCGGACTAGCTGCGCTGCTTGCCGTTACTTCAATGCTTACCGAGGCAGTCGCACAGGTTACGGGCGTAAGCCGATCGCAGATCTGGTAAATGACCGTATAGCTTCCGGGCATGGTTCCCTGCGCCACACTGATGCTGCCCGTGGCAGGGTCGAGGGTAATACCCGGCGGATACGTACCAACCTGGGCCAGGGTTGCATTGCCATTCGGTCCCAGCGTAGCAGGCAGGCCATTGACGATGTCATCGGCGGCTACGTTGGCAACGGCCGTACCACCCATGCCCGCTCCACTCGCACCTGCATCGATATTCGCTACCACAGCAGGGGTGACTGTAACGGTAACCAGCCCAGTGGCGCAGGTGGTCGTGCCTAGCGTAGAGCACAGCGAATAGACCAGCGAATAAGAGCCCGGTGTTGTCCCTTGCGCGACGCTCACACTGCCGGTTGTCGTATTGAGGGTGATGCCGGGGGAGCTACTGCTGACCAGACTCAGGCTCGAGTTGACCGCATCGGCGAATAGACCATTGACAATATCGTTAACGCGTACGTTGGTAACAGCTATTCCACCCGTACCGGCCGAAGCGCTACCTCCATCGGGTATAACCGTGATGGTCGGCGTAACGGTGATAGCGACCGTTGCGTTGGCGCAGGTTGCCAGTATAAGCTGATCACAGACCTGGTACGTGACTGTATAGTTGCCTGGTGTGGTGCCTACGGCTACGTCAATACTGCCGGTTGTCGTATTGAGGGTGATGCCGGTTGGGTAGAAACCTACGGCGGCTACGGTCGCATTACCCCCAATGCCTAAAGTGGCCGGTACGCCATTGACTATATCATTGGCCACCACGTTAGTGACTGCGGTACCGCCGGTGCCCGCACTTGCTGTACCCGCGTCAGGGTTCGCTTGTATAGACGCCGTTACGGTTATTGTGGCTAAGCCGGTTGTACAGGTGACCGGTGTGAGCTGATCGCAAAGCTGATAGGCGACGGTGTATGAACCGGGTGTGGTTCCCTGCGCCACGCTGATGCTGCCCGTGGCAGGGTTGAGAGTAATACCGGGCGGATACGTACCAACCTGGGCCAACGTCGCGTTGCCACCTAACGTAGCAGCTACCCCATTCACTACATCATTGGCCGCTACGTTGCCTATCGCCGTACCACCGCTTCCAGCACTCGCCGTACCGGCATCGGCATTCGCTACCACAGAGGGGGTGACCGTAACGGTGACCAGCCCAGTGGCGCAGGTGGTCGTGCCTAGCGTGGAGCATAGGGAGTAGACCAGCGAGTATGAGCCCGGCGTGGTGCCCACCGCCACACTGACGCTACCCGTAGTGGGGTCAAGCGTGATACCTGGCGAGCCGCTGCTGACCAGGCTCAGGCTGGAATTAGCCGAGATGGCGGGTTGACCATTGACGATGTCGTTAGCCCGTACGTTGGCCACCGCTGTGCCACCCGTACCAGCCGAGACCGTACCCGCGTCTGGGGCTGCGGTTACAGAGGCCGTGACGGTGATAGTAACCAGGCCGGTCGTGCAGGTAGTGGTGCCCAAGGTAGAGCATAGGGAGTAGACCAGCGAGTATGAGCCCGGCGTGGTGCCCACCGCCACACTGACGCTACCCGTAGTGGGGTCAAGCGTGATACCTGGCGAGCCGCTGCTGACCAGGCTCAGGCTGGAATTAGCCGAGATGGCGGGTTGACCATTGACGATGTCGTTAGCCCGTACGTTGGCCACCGCTGTGCCACCCGTACCAGCCGAGACCGTACCCGCGTCTGGGGCTGCGGTGATGGTTGGGGTAACGGTAATGGTTACTGTCGCCGTGGCGCAGGTGGCGGGTGTGAGTCGATCGCAGAGTTGATAGCCCACCGTATAACTGCCGGGTGTGGTGCCCACGGCTACGCTCACACTACCCGTGGCAGGGTTGAGGGTAATGCCGGTGGGGTAGGTACCGATTTGAGAGATTGTCGCGTTACCTGGTCCGGTTAACGTAGCGGCTACCCCATTCACCACATCATTAGCGACCACATTGGCTACCGCCGTGCCGCCCGTGCCAGCTGAGACCGTACCCGCATCTGGCGCGGCCGTTACGGTGGAGCCGACAGGTGCCGTGAGTGTAGTGATGTTATTGGTTACGCTGATCTCAGATGTGATGGATACAATATGCGTAAACGTCAATGACGTTCCGGCTGTAGCGGCTCCGGGAGTAACCGGCACAGCATAGGTCGTGCTGGACCCAGCCGTAAGTGTCGTTGAGTTGGTACACGTAACGTTCGACCCTGTCGTAACACAGACAAATCCATTACTGGTGAATGTAGCCGGGGCCGCTACATTATCCGGTATAATCAGTGTGGTTGTGATGGGCCCCGTTGAGGTGGCTGTGCCCACGTTACTGACACTAATGGGTAACGTGCTGGTTCGGCCCGGCAGAAGCGAAGGGACGGGCTGCCCAATTGAGGTGGTCAGGTCGGCCAAACCGATCACCGTGACTGGCGATGAACATGACCCTGTTCCCTGCGGAGAGCTGACCGTCAATGACCGGGTTCCAATCGGACCCGATCCATCGTAGGCAATCGGAATCGACAGAGCCGTCTGGCTGGTAATCAGCGTAGTGGTTACCGATACGGGTATCGACGTGAACCCCGGACCCGTTACCGAAGCGACGACAATCTGCCCATCGCGGACTGTTGTGATCGGAATGGTCAACACGCCGGTCGAAGGGGTGCCTATGACAAACGTACCGGTGATAGTAGCATTGGCGCAAATACCGTAGGTGAAGGCTCCTTCTTTTATTCGCCAGAGCACTTGTGAGCCGTTCGCCGGGTAAGCCGTCAGCGGATTCGTGATACCTGCGTTTACGGGGCCAAACGCGCCGGTATTTGTATCGGTTTTAGGATTATCGTTCAGACCGTCGCCATCGGCATCAGTACCTGTGTTGCTACCCGTAAAGTTTCCGACCAGGGTTATGTTCGCTTCGTTGGTGTCGGTTTTTGTGTCATTATCACTATCAGTATCCAGATAGTCGGGGTTATCGGCACTGTCCGTATTAACCGGTGTCAGACCATTGGTGGTTGAATAGGATGTAGGAAGTCCCTGGGCAGTAACCGTTGCACTCGGCACGATGTATCCGGCCGTGGTTTGCGCTTCAATGTTGTCGGGAATCCCATCGCCGTCTGAATCCAGATCAAGGGCATTCGCAATACCATCACCGTCAGCATCAGCCAGCACCCCCTCGGTATCATCCAGTATACCATCATTGTCGTCGTCTATATCAATGGCATTGGCCACGCCATCACCATCGGTATCCAGTACAGGTACGCAGGTTGATGTAGTAAAGACAGTACCACCTTGGCCATCTAATGGGAAATTAGCTGTTCCGTTGCTTGTCCCAACTTTTGAATAGGTTATCTCAAACGAAGAAACGCCAACGTAAGCTAGTGCCACTGCGTACTTTTGGTCTGTGCCATCGGTACCTGGTTGGTTCTGGGTTCCCTGAAAACGGATGGTCGGCGAGGCTGACGTCGAAATAACCGATGTGAAGGTTGGATTACTTAGTTTGTAGGAAAACAGATCATCTTTATTGACAAGAATCGATTCCGTCGTTGTCCCGTCAAAATCAATATCACCAACGGTAAAGGATCCCTGAAAGGGTACGGGCATATTAGTTCCCAATTTTACTAGTGACCAGCGAACGGTTGACGTTAACCCGTTAGGGGCGGTTGATGTGCCGGAAATAGCGTAGCGGGCCGAGGTTCCCGTATTATCAAATCTAGGATAAATAGCATCTGCCGTACCCGAATACGTTAATACCTCACCGATCACGTCTACCTGCTGACCACCTATAGTCGCTACGTTCGTATACCGCGCTCTTCGACCAACGGCTTGCCCGGCGGTGGCCGTAACAGAAGGTACTCCGAAGGTGAACGAAGCAAATCCGTTTTGGCCTGGAACCGGACAGGGAGCTACCCGAACGCCGACCGTCGCTGAAGCGGTGGTCGTACAGCCATTGAAATCCGTTACCGTTACGCTGTAGGTTCCCGTCGTTACGCCGGTTAGGTTCTGCGTAGTGGCTCCGTTACTCCAGCGATACGTATAGGGCGAACGGCCGCCCGACACGCTAAGGGTCACGGCACCATCGGCCGCTGCTGAACTACTGGCGTTTGTGGGGTTGGCTGTGGCCGTTAAGTCGCTATACTGAACAAAGGGGAAATACACCGCCGTGCTCGATACCAGACTAACGACGCTGGCAATACGAATCTGCACTTCGTCGAAGTCGCGGGTCGTCACAAACCCCACCGCAAGCTGCCCTGTACCCGACAGGGGTAGGTTCAGGAGCGACGATGAGTTGGATGATTCCTGAAGCGTACCGTTCAGATACGTCCGAATGGTGGTAGAAGCCAGCAGGCCCGTGCCGAGGGCGCTGTTGTTGGCAATAATGAAACCCGCAATAGAGCCTCCCGTGAACACAGTGTTTCCTCCATTCTGATTGGCATTAACCGAAATCTGCCCACCGCTCCCAACGCCTAGTACGGAATTGATGGTTGCCGTATTGGTTAAGTTCGCATCCACGACGGCTGTTGTGGATGATACGCTACCAACGCTCAGAATGCCACCAATTCCGCCCGTGCGGCTGCTGACGCCAGCGTTCGGAAAATTATTAACGGTCAGCGTTCGGAAGTTACAGGGTACGGTTTGCGCCAGTGCCTTATGGTCGGCACCAACGAAAAACAGGACCAGCGCGCCGAGTATCATTGCAAGTCGACCGGTCCACGCCCATTGCGTTTCGGATGAAGATGATCCCGACTTCCAGGAAACGCTTCGCCGAAGGAAGCGTAGTAAGTCGGGAATGAGGATAGAGTAAACGATTAACTTCATATAAAGATCGTATGAGTATTATTTCGTTCTACGTAGAGTAAGCTGCTGGTTTATGTCCTGCACATGAATATTACGGGAGACACCGGGTTGAGTCTGTTCATTAACTGAAGCCAATAAACGGCCATGCCAATAGCTGATCGGTAACGAACCGGGTTGGCTGTGTACCCATCAGCCGGGACGGCTCTCGTTTTTTGTGATGAATTTTCTGGGAGGCCCGCGTAGCCGGATGGCTTTCTGGATTGTGTTGGCAGAGAGCCCTGAAGAGCGGGGTCTTGATCCAGCCTCTCGACCCGACCTTCGGTGTAGAAGCGATGATCGACTGAAATGATGTTCCTGATTGAGCGTATGAGATTACGTATCTCAATAGAATATTTCCGAAACATATAAATAAGGTAACAATGGTCATGAGCGAGATGAAGTCTGTTTCTTCAATTCATCCGCCTTACAAAAACGCTGCTAACCTTATCGGAACTGGTAAAAAAAGCCGAAAATGGATAAAAAATGAGCTAATCCTAACGAAAGAATGGTAGTTGAGGGAGCTTTGCGAATGGAAAGCTGGCGTTAACAATTTGTATACCAAATTTGCCAGAATGGCTTAGTTTTATAATTTATCGATCAAAGGAATAAACCAGTGCGCCTGCTTGGGTAATGAGCAACGGGGCCATGCCGTAAGCAGACTTAAATTAAAACATGATAATAGTTGACTATTCCTGGTAGGAAGGGTCAATTTTACTGGTATCAAACAACCAGGATTGTCTTCATGCTGACGAATCATTTTATCCGTCAGACTCATATTACGCCCAATGCAAAACAGCCCGACACGAGTAGTGCCGGGCTGTTTTGCATTGGGTCAACTTGCTTATTTCGGTAGCTGGACCAGCGTATTCGTACCAGTGCCTAACTGTGTAGTGGGCAGTTGCCCGTTCCACTTTTTAATCCATTCCTGCTGAACCAGCAGGGGCGTTAAGGTCTTCTGTTTTAGTTCGTTGGCTCTGGCTTCGGCTTCAGCTTCAATAATTCGGGCCCGGGCAATACCCGTAGCTTTTGTGACGGCTATTTCGGCACTTGCCTTTTCGGCCGCTACCTGATTGTTGAGCCGAAGGGCGTTCTGCACGGCCGTATTCTTGGCGTCGATCATAGCCTGCAGCGATTCGGGCGGAGTCAGGTTGGACGTAATGTTCTCAAACACAAATCCGTCGCTGGATAGGGCCTTCTGCAACTTGGCTTCTACCTGATCTTCAAAGGCAACGCGGTTGTTTACCAGCGAATCCGGAGTAAAGGTATTCGCTACGTCGCGGTACGAATTATAGACAATGGTACGTAAGATATTATTCTCGATGTCGGGCAGCTCCTTCCGGTACTTGCGGTACACGTTAGCTGCCTGCCCGCGCTGCAAATGATAATTCAGCGTCGGGTCGATCTTAAACAGCGTTCCTCCTTTGGCACTGACCGTAAATGGGTCATAATCTTTCGTTTGGGTAAAGGTCGGGTACTGTTCAATGAACGACGTCAGGGGATTGTAAAATTGCCAGCCCGTTACGTTCTCGATATCGTTAGCGCCCCGGTCAGAGCCGATTTTACTAACTTTTATACCTTCGTGACTGGCGTCGATGGTCGTGCAGCCAATTACAGTTTGGGACAGAATAAAAATAAAGACCAGGGCAACGCCTGACCAGATAAGGATTGACTTCATCTTTTAAAGGGATTTTTGGTGAAGGCTTTGGTTTTAACGGCAATCCAGCCGTAGCAAACAAGTAACAACCCCGCCACAATGAGCAAATAATCACTGGGCTGATTCAAAAGCCAGAACATGGCCTCGAGGCAAATTACGGTAAAAACGACAAAGGCAAATACGAGTAATATTCCTTCGATGCGCATCGTTTACATTGGGTTTACACATCGTCAACTGTGGCGACGTGCAACAGTACTAATTTTCTCAGTAATGCCGAATGACTGCTCATTGCATACAAGGCCTTTGGTGAGACTCAGACGCTAACGGCAGGCAAAGTGAATAAGGAGAACGGTTCTTTCGCAGAACATCTATATGGAAGGTCATTTTCGAATGCCGAGTTGCGTACCGGGCTGACCAAATCGTTTTCGCTTTTTTCAATCTTCACTACGTACTTACTGGTGCAAACGGCCTGTCTTTACCCGGGCCCGGCAACAACAGTGCAGTTGAGAGAGCGCACAGTACGTAACAGCAGAGAACGCCATCGGCGTATCGGAGGGAAATGGAAGAGAGTGATTTTTTGACTGACGGACGTGTTCTACACCCGATTTAGCTAGTGCGCCGGTTACGTTCTCATAAGCACGTATTGTATTGAACAAATGGTCTTTCGGTACCTAAACAAAAACGGTCGGCTGACTACATTCCAGTCGCGTACGCATAGTTGCGGTGCCTACGTTACGTAAAGCCTGCTTCATAAGATGTACTAACCTGGCGCTGTGTATGAATTACATCTGTACAAGTGGAAAATAGGGACGGACCCAGCGGATAAAACTGTTTTCTTGATTGAGTACTATAAAGAGAAAGAGCCTCCTGCGGGACTAGAACTAACCAGAACAACCAATTGATAATCAGAGGTAAAAACTGCCTGAAAAAGATCAGGGGACGGATTGAGGAATAAGATAAAGATTTTACAAAATAGGGGACGGGTACCCATGCCTGTAAGTATCTTTGACCTAAATCGAGCGGCCGTACAGGTCACTTGGTTTGGTCAGAGCCGGGCGGGTGGTTCCCCGACCTTTTTATTTTTATAACCCTCAGGGTCTTTCTTTAGCAAGTGTTTCCAATTCGCTATTACGTTCTTCTAATAACTTGGTCATAACTTCTAACGCTTTATTTTTACGACGAAGCTCTAACAAGTTAACGACTTGTTTACCTAAGATTTTTAACGCGTTCAGCTGATCCTGGGTTAACTGTTTAGGAGTATTGTCAATCACACACAGGGAGCCTAATGGATAGCCATCTTTATCCACTAAAGGAACACCTGCATAAAAAATAACGTGTGGATCTCCGGTGACTAACGGATTGCCTGTAAATCGCTCATCCTTTCTGGAATCGGGAACAACCAATATTTCATGAGGATCTAAAATGCCATGAGTACAAAAGGCAAACTCGCAGGGTGTTTCGCGAACACTGAGGCCGTGGTTTGATTTAAACCACTGTCGGGAATCATCAATCAAGCTGATTAATGAAATAGGAGTCTGGCAAATCTGGGAGGCCAAATAAGTTAAGTCGTCATAATCTTGTTCGGGTAGTGTGTCCAGAATGTCATAGCTCCGTAAGGCTTCGACTCGGTTAGCTTCATCTGAATGAAGGGGAGAAACTTGCATGTGTTGTGCCAGAGAGACTATGAATCACCTAATGTAATACGCGAAAATGATTTTTGCGTATTACACGCATGTTAATTCCTGTGCAATATTTCTGAAATGAAACATGTTTTTTATTGTTACACTTTGACGTGCAGTTGACTTACCCCCCTCCCCAATTTTGACCGCGTATTTTTGGGGCTAGGCTGACGGTCATAGTTAGAACAAGTTGTAGTCTTTTTACCCACCCCTGCCCGGCATCCCTTGATGAGAGTTAGAAAGGAAAACAAAGAGGTCAATTTTGTAAATAGGAGCAGTAGCCGTGAAAACGTACAAAGCCCGACTAGTCAGACCAGCCGGGCTTTTTGCATAACCAATCGAGTAGGTTACGGTTTGAGCACCTTCACGCTCTGCCGTTGAACAGGGGTAGCTGCGTCTGCTCCACTGACCACCTGTAACAGATACACTCCGCTGGGTTGTGCCTGCATCTGCCACTCAATCACCTGCTCAGCCTGGGCCTGTGGCCAGTGCTGCTGACGGACCGAGTGGCCTTGTAGGTCCACCAGTTCCACCTGTAAAGACCGGCCCTCAGCACCCCGGACAACCGCCCGCAACCGATCCTGCTGGATGGGGTTGGGGGCTAGCTCCACCTGCAAGGGTATTTCCAAACTAGCGATCTCTCGGGCCCGACAGTTAGCGTCTACCGTGAGCCGAAAAGGACCAAAGACCTTCACCGTATTTGACCGATCGGTGACCTTCAGGTAGAAGTCACCCTGGGTGTTAGCCTGAGCGTTGATCAGGGTCAGACTGCTGGTCGCCGTTCCTCGAAAGAGTTGCGGGGTTTCCATGATCTTGGGGCTGGTCAGCGTGTTCTTATACCACTCATACTTGGCCGGGTTGCCATCTACCACTACATTGATGAGGGTCGTTCCACCCCGGCACACGGTGGGGCTGTTGCCCCCGGTCACCGTCGTAGAGACCGTAGCCGAGCAACCGTTGGTGGTCGCCGTTACCGAGTAGACACCCGCTGCCTTGACGGTAGCCACAGGGCCCGAGCCTTGTTGACTAGCCTCAGAACTAAAGCGGTAAGTGGTGCCCCCGGTGGCCATCAGACTAACGGTGCTGTTGGTAAAGGAGACCGGACCGCTAAAGCTCAGGTTAGGAGTGGGCAGGGCCTTGATCTCCACACTCTGCTCGGCGTAATTAGAGCAACCGTTGCTGGTCAATGTATAACGGACCATATGGTTACCCACACTCAGATTAGCTGGATTGAGCTGGGTGGCATTCTGCCCGTCGATGGTGAAGTTGCCCCCTGAAGGCGAACCCGCCAAGGTAACCGGTTGGGCATCTTTACAAAACGCGGAGGCTAGACTGGTGATCTGAACCGTAGGCAGGGCCTTGATCTCCACGACCTGTTCGGTAAAGGCTGAACACCCATTAGTGGTGACCGTGTAACGGACCGTATGGTTACCCACACTCAGATTAGCCGGATTGAGTTGCGTGGCATTCTGCCCATCGATAGTGAACACACCCCCTTCGGCGGGTGTACCCGCTAGGGTAACCGCACTGGCATCTTTACAGAAGGCAGGAGCTAAGCCTGTAATCTGAGGGGTGGGCACAGCCCTGATCTCCACACTCTGCTCAGTATACGCTGAACAGCCGTTGGTCGTCACCATGTACCGTACGGTGTGGTTACCTACTGTCAAATTAGCCGGGTTAAGCTGAGTAGCGTTCTGACCATCGATGCTGAACACCCCGCCCTCAGTGGGTGTACCGGCTAAGGTAACGGGTTGAGCATCCTTGCAGAAGGCGTTGGCTAAGCTTGTGATGGCCGGGGTGGGCAGAGCCTTGATCTCTACTGTTTGCTCACTGTAGCCTGAACAGCCATTGGTGGTGACCGTGTAACGCACCGTATGGTTACCTACCGTGAGGTTGGCTGGATTGAGCTGAGTAGCGTTGTTGCCATCAATAGTGAACACACCGCCCTCAATGGGTGTACCGGCCAAAGTAACGGGTTGGGCATCCTTACAAAACGCGTTGGCTAAGCCCGTGATCTGGGGGGTAGGCACAGCCTTGATTTCCACACTCTGCTCGGTGTAGGCCGAACAGCCGTTGGTCGTCACCGTGTAGCGTATGGTGTGCGTGCCCACCGTCAGATTAGCCGGGTTAAGCTGAGTAACATTCTGCCCATCGATGGTGAACACACCACCTTCGGCCGGGGTACCCGCTAAGGTAACGGGCTGAGCATCTTTACAATAAGCCGAGACTAAGCCCGTGATGGCCGGGGTAGGCAGGGCCTTGATCTCGACCGTCTGCCGGGCGGTGGCCGAACAGCCGTTGGTCGTCACCCGGTAGCGCACCGTATGATTGCCCACACTTAAGCTGGTAGGGTTAAACAGGGTAGCCGTCTCCCCATCGACGGTGAACACCCCGCCTTCGGTCGGTGTACCCGTCAGGGCGACCGCCTGGGCATCTTTGCAGTAGGTGTTGGCCAACCCTGTAATAGCAGGGGTTGGCAGGGCCTTGATCTCCACCACCTGCTCCACGAAGGCCGAACAGCCACTGTTGTTGGTGACCGTGTAGCGTACCGTGTGGGTGCCCGCACTCAAGCTGGCCGGGTCAAGCTGGGTGGCGTTGTTACCATCGATGGTGAAGGTCCCCCCGGTCGGTGCCCCTGTCAGGCTAACGGGTTGAGCATCCTGGCAGTAGGCAGCGGCCAGTCTCCTGATCTCAGGGGTAGGCAGGGCCTTGATCTCCACGCTCTGCCGGGCGGTGGCCGAACAGCCGTTGGTCGTCACCCGGTAGCGCACGGTGTGGTTACCCACACTTAAGCTGGTGGGACTGAACAGGGTAGCCGTCTCTCCATCAACGGTGAACACCCCGCCTTCGGTCGGTGTACCCGTTAGGGTGACCGCCTGGGCGTCTTTGCAGTAGGTATCAGCCAGGTTCGTAATCGCAGGGGTAGGCTGGGCCTTGATCTCCACCACCTGCTCGGCGAAGGCCGAACAGCCACTGTTGTTGGTGACCGTGTAGCGTACCGTGTGGTTGCCCGCACTCAAGCTGGCCGGGTCAAGCTGGGTAGTACTCTGGCCATCGATAGTGAACGTACCTCCGGTTGGTGTACCCGTCAGGCTAACGGGTTGGGCGTCCTGACAGTACGCATTGGCCAGCCGCTTGATGTCAGGGGTTGGCACAGCCTTGATTTCCACACTCTGCTCGGTGTAGGCCGAACAGCCGTTGGTGGTGACCGTGTAGCGGACGATGTGCGTACCCAGGGTGAGGTTGGCCGGGTTAAGCTGGGTCGCATTCTGGCCGTCGATGGTAAAGGTACCGCCCTCCGAGGGGGTACCCACTAACGTAACCGGTTGGGCGTCCTTGCAGAACGAGCTAGACAGGTTAGCGATCTGAGCCGAAGGCTGAGCCTTAATCTCGACGTTCTGCTCACTATAGTTGGAGCAGCCGTTAGCCGTTACGGTGTAGCGCACCGTGTGAGTGCCTACTGAGAGGTTGGCCGGGTTGAGTTGGGTAGCACTCTGCCCATCGATGGTGAACACACCACCTTCGGCGGGCGTACCTGTCAGGGTAACCGCACTGGCATCTTTACAGAAGGAGTTAGCTAAGCCCGTGATGGCCGAGGTTGGTTGAGCCCTGATCTCCACCGCCAGTTCCGCATAGGCCGAACAGCCGTTAGCGTTCACCGTGTAACGCAATGTATGGGTACCCACAGCCAGATTGGCCGGGATAAGTTCGGTCGCATTTTGGCCATCGATGGTGAAGCTGCCCCCGGAAGGCGTGGCTACATCGGCTAGATTAACCGTTAGGCCGGCTCGCTGGCAGAAGAAGGAGCCAATGGCAATGCCCGTGATGGCCGGGGTAGGCACCGCCTTGATCTCCACACTCTGCTCAATGTAGTTGGAACAACCATTGGCCGTTACCGTGTAACGGACGGTATGCGTACCCACCGTTAGGTTGGCCGGGTTAAGCTGAGTAGCGTTGTTGCCATCAATGCTGAACACCCCGCCTTCGGTAGGAGTGCCCACTAACGTAACCGGTTGGGCATCTTTGCAGAAGGAGCTGGCCAGGTTGGTGATGGCTGGAGTAGGCAGGGCGTTAACTGTAACCGGAATGGTGGTAGAAACCGTGCCCTCTGTAGTGGTGATGGTGAGCGTGTAGGTTTGAGACCCCTGCCCCCTGGCCGTCAGGCTCTGGCTGAAGGGAGTAGTTGAGGCTGTGCCCTCCAGGGAGCTGCCCGCCCCGTTGGTGAGGGTGTAGCTGTAGCCCTGGGTTACGTTGCCCACCGTAGCGGTGAAGGTGATCGGCTGCCCCGCGCAAACCGGGTTGGGGGTGGCTAAGGGGCCCGTTAGCGTGGGCGGAGAAGACAGGGGCGCAAACTTCTGCACACGGTTGTTATTATAATCAGCTACATACACATTACCATCCTTGTCCACGGCCACCCCAATGGGATAATACAACTGATTCAGCCCGGCCCCATAGCCATTGCCCCCGGCCACGGGGGCGCCCTGGCTGGCCCCAGGGGCCCACTTAACAATGCGGTGGTTATACTGATCGGCCACATACACATTGCCCGACCCATCCACATACACACCAAAGGGATAATACAACTGATTCAGTCCCGAGCCTGCTCCACTGCCCCCGGCCACGGGGGCGCCCTGGCTGGCCCCAGGGGCCCACTTGACAATGCGGTGGTTCTGCTGATCGGCCACATACACATTGCCCGACCCATCCACATACACACCAAAGGGATAATACAACTGATTCAGTCCTGAGCCTGCTCCACTGCCCCCGGCCACAATCGTGCCCTGGCTGGCCCCAGGGGCCCACTTGACAATGCGGTGGTTATACTGATCGGCCACATACACATTACCATCCTTATCCACATACACACCAGTGGGATTAGCCAACTGATTCAGCCCCGAACCATAGCCATTGCCCCCGGCCACAATCGTGCCCGCACTGGCGTTGGGGACCCACTTGACAATGCGGTGGTTACCCAGATCGGCCACATACACATTGCCATCCTTGTCCACAGCCACACCATAGGGATAGGTCAACTGATTCAGCCCCGAACCATAGCCATTGCCCCCGGCCACAATCGTGCCCTGGCTGGCCCCAGGGGCCCACTTGACGATGCGGTGGTTCTGCTCATCGGCCACATACACATTACCATCCTTATCCACGGCCACACCAGCGGGATAAAGCCTGATCCCCCCGGCCACAAGCGTGCCCTGGCTGGCCCCAGGCGCCCACTTAACAATGCGGTTGTTCTGCTGATCGGCCACATACACATTGCCCGACCCATCTACATACACACCAAAGGGATAATACAACTGATTCTGTCTCGAGCCTGCTCCACTGCCCCCGGCCACAATCGTGCCCGCACTGGCGTTGGGGGCCCACTTGACAATGCGGTGGTTCTGCTGATCGGCCACATACACATTGCCCGACCCATCTACATACACACCAGTGGGACTATCCAACTGATTCAGTCCCGAGCCTGCTCCACTGCCCCCGGCCACAATCGTGCCCGCACTGGCGTTGGGGGCCCACTTGACAATGCGGTGGTTCTGCTGATCAACCACATACACATTGCCCGCCCCATCCACATACACACCAGTGGGATTAGCCAACTGATTCAGTCCCGAGCCTGCTCCACTGCCCCCGGCCACAATCGTGCCCTGGCTGGCCCCAGGCGCCCACTTGACAATGCGCTGGTTACCCGTATCAGCCACATACACATTGCCCGACCCATCCACATACACACCAAAGGGATCATATAACTGATTCAGTCCTGAGCCTGCTCCACTGCCCCCGGCCACAATCGTGCCCGCACTGGCGTTGGGGGCCCACTTGACAATGCGCTGGTTACCCAGATCGGCCACATACACATTACCATCCTTGTCCACGGCCACACCACTAGGATAATACAACTGATTCAGTCCTGAGCCTGCTCCACTGCCCCCGGCCACAGTCGTGCCCGCACTGGCGTTGGGGGCCCACTTGACAATGCGGTGGTTACCCAGATCGGCCACATACACATTGCCATCCTTGTCCACGGCCACACCAGCGGGACTAGACAACTGATTTAGCGCCGAAGGTAGACCTCCGGCTACGGTAACGCCATCGGGGACCTGGGCGGTGGCGGTTAGGGATAAGCCCAGCCACAACCAGCCTATTAGGGCAATGGCCCATCCCCGAGCGGCTACGGGCAGGGAATGGAAACAACTCAACAATCGGGTCGGCTGAGCAGCCCTATCGAACTGAGGCTCCTGGGCCGCTGGGGGGGGCGTCAAGCCGCCCAGGGTTACGTAAGGCCAGGTGTGGTAGAATTTTGTGTGCATACAGTTTGTACTTGGGTTACGTGTTGGTTAAAAAAAATGGGCACTGGATAATCGTTAAAAAAAACTATTTAAAAAATAAAGCAAACGTAAATACGTACATATTAAGCATTTAGCGTACACAAATAGCTTGCAAGCTACATCGGGTTACAATTGCAGGCAATACCCCTAATAGGGTATTTTTACGGTTTATCGAAAGCGAAAAATACTGCCCGTAGTCTATGCTTCTGTCAAGCTTTATTCACCTTGACGGGCCGGTATTAAAACTGAAACGCCTGTACCCGGTATTGAGCTGGTTGGGCTCAGAAGACTACAGCGATACGTAGCAGCAACAAAAGCAGAACGTAGTAGAGCCCTGGCCAGCCTAAACTTCTTCATTGGTATCATTTTCCTGAAAATCCCTGTATTTTTCGGCCCTATAAACAGGCAAACACCCCTTCCCAATTTTGACCGCTCATTTTTGGGGCTAGGCTGACGGCCGTGAATCTGGTTACGACTAGAGAATCAATACACTCCCTGCCTGCCCACTTTGTATGTGGTCAACTCACTTCGTAGTATAGATTTCCGAAAAGATATAACCGCTGTTAGATACGTCGACTGCACTGATACAGCAAACGCCGGAAAGTACCTATACCCTGTAGCAACCGGGATTCCTGGCAAGCTGATGAAATTTAATGTGGCTATTACGTCAAGACTACGTAACCAATGCTATTGTTCTATTGCTTAATTTCGTATTGATCTACGTAGAAACTACCCGGAATGTCTCAAGTTAATGAACCTGCTCATCAACCCCAGACCGATGAAAACACTCGGTTCCGATTTGCCATGAAGGCTGCTGGCATTGGTACCTGGGACTTGGACATCGTTCACCAGTCCGTTTGGTGGGATGAGCGTTGCAAAGAACTTTATGGATTTCAAAAGGACGATGTGGTGCCTTATGACCAAGTCCTATCGTATATGCATCCTGACGATCAGCTTCGGGTCAATGAAGCTGTTCAGTGGGCACTTAATCCTGAATCGAACGGAGATTACGCCGTTGAGTTTCGCACCATTGGCGCAAGTAATAACCAGTTGCGTTGGTTGCGCTGTCAGGGCAAAGCTTTATTTAACGAACAAGGTATTCCGTACCGATTCGCTGGCATCGCTCAGGATATCACAACAGAACGACTGCTGGTCGATCAGCTTCAACAGGAGCAGCAACGGTTAACGGTCATTTTAGAGCATATTCCAACCGGCGTCCTTATTACCGACCCGAAGGGTGAGTTGACTTATGGTAACCAGCAGGTTGACCAAATCTTTCGCCATCCATTTCGAGAGAGTCAGCATATGTCCGCTTATAAAGACTGGCAGTTGTTTGACCCGCAGACCGACGAACCTTATGCCATGGTGCATACGCTGCTCAACGGGGAAACCGTAGAGGGGGTAGAAATGAAACTGTTGCGGGGAGACGGGACTTGGGGGTACGCTATTATAAATACAGTCGCCATTCTTGACAAACAAGGGCGGATAGACTTAGGCGTTGCTACTTTTACTGATATTACCGAACGGCGTCAGGTTGAAGAAGCCTTACGCCAGAGTGAAGGGCGTTTACGGGCGGTTTTAGAAAGTATTGTTGATGGCATTTATATTGGAGGGCTGGAGGGTATTACGCTCGTTAACCAACCGGCGCTTGACCAACTCGGTTTTTCCACTCCTGAAGAACTTAATCGGCACATCGGTGAACTTGCGGAAGAGATTCAGACGCGTGATTGGCAGTCTGGGGAATCAATTCCGGTTGAGCGTCAGGCGTTCGCACGGGCATTGGGTGGTGAGCGTGTCATTCAGGACGTATTAGTGCGGCATCGGTTAAGTGGAGATGAACGAGTCGTTCGTTGTGCCGTAGCCCCCGTCGTCGTAGACGATCAGGTTATAGCGGCCGTAGCGATTAACACAGACGTTACCGAGCAACGACGCACGGAGGCTGCCCTGCGCAAAAGTGAGGAACAATACCGCGTACTTACGCAGGAGTTGGAAGAACGAGTGCAGCAACGGACTCGAGAATTAACCTATGCCAATCAGGACCTGAAACGGTCAAATGATAATCTTCAGCAATTTGCTTATATCGCCAGCCACGATTTGCAGGAGCCCCTTCGCAAGGTTCAGGGATTTAGTACCCTTCTGCTACAGGAACTTGAGCATCAGTTAAATGATACAAGTCGCGATTACTTACAACGTATCACGAACGCCGGAGCCCGTATGTCTACGTTGATAAAAGACCTGTTGACCTACTCGCGGATTGCTACCCGGCAACAGGCCTTTGGGCTGGTGTCTTTGACTGCAATTGTGGCAGAGGTAATAACGACACTTGACTGGGTAATTAGCCAACGGGATGTGTATGTTAGGGTTGACGATCTGCCTGTAGTTAAAGGAGATGAATCACAACTAGGTCAATTGTTTCAAAACCTGCTCTCGAACGCCATCAAGTTCACACCGCCGAACCAAAAGCCCCGTGTGTCAATAACGTATCAACTTCGGACCCGAAGCGAATTGCCCGCAGACGTAAGGCCAGCTAGCGATGCGTCGCTGTTTCATCAAATTAGTGTGAGCGATGAAGGTATTGGGTTTGACAGGAAGTATCTAGATCGAATTTTTGAAGTGTTCCAGCGGCTACACGGTCGGAGCGAGTTTTCTGGTACAGGTATTGGCCTCGCCATCAGCCAACGTGTAGTGCAAAACCACGGCGGAGCAATCACGGCAGACAGCCAACCAGGGAAAGGCGCTACATTTTGGGTTTATCTGCCAGCCTAAAGATGACCCCGTTGGTTTGGTCACTACCAAGTTGCAAATTATACCTTTGTGATAGGACGGTTTTACATTACAAAACCGTATTTGTTATAATAAAGCTGAATAAAAGAGAAAAGGATAACCAGTTGATTTTGAGTTCTTACACTCAATAACTGATTAGCCTTTGTACTAAAAAAGAGCCTCCTACGGGATTCGACCGGCAACGGCCGACCGTCTGCGACCTACGCATTCGTAATGCGTCGCTCTACCGCTATAAAATGAAAATTCCCAAACAAATCAGTTTGGGAATTAAGAGCCTCCTACGGGATTCGAACCTGCGACCTACGCATTACGAATGCGTCGCTCTACCAGCTGAGCTAAGGAGGCTTTACGTTGTCGGAAACCAGCCATTTCTTTGTTGGTGTCCCCGAAACTGGGTGCAAATATAATCGGTCCGAATTTAATAACGCAAGTATATGTTATCAATTTGGTAAATTTGCGTCCATGATTTCCATTACAAACCTCTCGTACTATCTCGGTAGCCGGGCTCTCTATGAAAATGCCTCGCTCCATATCAAGCCTAACCAAAAAATCGGCCTGATTGGTCTGAATGGCACCGGTAAGTCGACATTGCTGCGCATTATCAACGGTGAATATCAGATTGATGGCGGTACCATTTCTAAAGCGGGTGACGTAACGATTGGCTTCCTGAACCAGGACCTGCTGTCGTACCAGACCGATGATTCGATCCTGTCCGTAGCCATGCAGGCGTTTGCGCGGCAAAACCAGCTGCAAAAGCAGATCGACGAGCTGCTCCACGAAATGGAGACCAACTACCGGGATGAACTGGTGGATAAGCTGGGTAAGGTACAGGAAGAGTTTGATGCCCTCGACGGCTATACGGTCCAGTCGAAAGCAGAGGAAATCCTGGAAGGCCTTGGCTTTTCAACCGAAGACCTGCATCATCCTCTAAAGCAGTTCTCCGGCGGCTGGCGGATGCGGGTTATGTTGGCTAAACTGCTGTTGCAGAAGCCATCGCTGCTGATGCTCGATGAGCCCACCAACCACCTGGACTTACCTTCGATCCAGTGGGTTGAAAAATACATACAGACGTACGAAGGGGCCGTGATTGTCGTATCCCACGACCGCGAGTTCCTGGACAACGTCATCGATATAACGGTAGAGGTATCGGGCGGTAAGCTCAATTATTACCCCGGTAACTATTCGTTTTATCTCGAAGAGAAGGCGCTACGTAACGAAATTCAGAAAGGCGCCTACGAAAACCAGCAGGCTAAGATCCGGCAGACGGAGCGCTTCATTGAGCGGTTCAAAGCCAAGGCGACCAAGGCCAAGCAAGCCCAGAGCCGCGTAAAGCAGCTGGCTCGTATGGAACTGGTTGATGCAGTCATCGACGAAACGGCGCGGGTAAACTTCAAGTTTCAGTTCTCTACCCAGCCGGGTCGGCACATCCTGCACCTCGACGAAATCACCAAACATTACGGGCCCAAGCGCATCCTGACCCATGCGGATATCCGGCTCGAACGGGGTGATAAGGTGGCCCTGATCGGGGCTAACGGCCGGGGTAAGTCTACGCTGCTACGGATCATTTCGGGTTCGGAACCGCTCAACGAGGGGCGTCGGCAACTGGGCCATAACGTATCGTTCAGCTTTTATGCACAGCACCAGTTGGAGTCGCTGAACGTAGAGGACAGCCTGCTGGAAGAGCTTAAACACGCGAACCCGACCAAAACGGAAGGCGAATTGCGCGGGGTACTGGGTTGTTTCCTGTTCTCGAACGACGAAGTATTCAAAAAGATCAAAGTGCTGTCCGGTGGTGAAAAATCGCGGGTGGCGCTGGCCAAGGTTTTGCTCTCGCAGGCGAACTTCCTGCTCCTTGATGAGCCGACCAACCACCTGGATATGCAGTCGGTGAATATTCTGATTCAGGCGCTCGAACAGTACGAAGGTACCTACGTAGTCGTTTCGCACGACCGGTACTTTGTGTCGCAGATCGCCAACAAAATCTGGTACATCGAAGACGAACAGATCAAAGAGTATCCGGGCACCTACGATGAATACGAATGGTGGATGGAAGAACGGAAAGAGCAGGGACTGGATAAGAAACCCGCTGAGAGTTCGAAGCTTCAGTCGGTGGCTACGCCGACCGCTACCAATGGCCATTCGGTGAACGGAAACGGGCAGAAACCGACCAACGGACGTGCTACGGATGAAGAACGGAAGGAGTGGCAGAAAACGCTGAAAAAACTAACGCAGCAGGCCGAAGAAGCCGAAACACAGATCAGTCAGTTGGAGAGCCGCAAGAAGAAGCTGGAAGCCGAGCTTACTGATCCAGCTACGTATGGCGATAGTCGTAAGATGCAGGCTAAAAACGAAGAGTATAACCAGGTATCAAAACAGCTCGATCAACTTCAGTCGCAATGGGAAACCGCCATGCTCGAAGCTGAAGAATGGGAGAGGAAATTAGCGTAAGGTAAACCCTATAAGCAGAAGCGCCCAGGAACTTAAACGTCCTGAGCGCTTCTGCTTATAGGGTAAATTAAACTTGCTGATGCCAGGCTCCGCTACGTATTGAGTGCTTTAGCCAAAGAGAATATACAGTGTACCGATACCGCCCGAAACGATGAACCAACTGAAAATGGCTAAAAAAGCAGCGGTTGCCACTTTGAGTGATCTGAAGGTGGTTGTTGACGGAAGAAATGCTGTGTAAGCGAATGTCAGGTAAAAAAACTGAAGCAAAAGCAGGGTGTAGTTATACCAGGAGCCGGAAGCTATATAGTGACGGGACGGTACAAAGATCAAGGCGGTTGCTAGGGCGTAGAACCCCATGAAAAAAACGTGTGCTACCAAATGCTCTGCGAAGTTAATCCCCGTTCTACGAAAGAAAAGCCAGTAGACAAGAGCGAAAAGGGGGACTGCCAAGAATATCAGGATGTTTCCCCGCTTTTCGATAAACTGCATCATAGTTCGTCTACGTTCTTCAAATTGGGTACGCTTGGATGGTGGTGCCCCTTTTGTTGAATGTTGATTCGCGGTTGCCACGCTATTTGTAGTTATTTCCCGGACGTAAGGATGAAAAATTGAATTAGATAAAACAACAAACCCCACGGTGATAACCAGAAAGGTAAACGGATTGAAATATCGTTTTCGCTTTCCTTCCAGGACGTATTCACGTGCCACTGTCCCCGGCCGAACCGTTAGGGCTGCAATCAGTTGTAAAATACCTTTGTCGGCATGGGTGAACGCGTGAAAGACCTCGTGCACAATGTGGGGAAGATTGAACCGATGAATGTGTGAATTTTGACCACAATTCGGGCAAAAGTTGAATTCGGTCTCCAGGTTAGCCGTGCAGTTGGGGCAGGTCTTTACAGCAGTTAAGGTCATAGCCGGGGCGGTAGAGGGTTCCGTATGCAAAATACGAATTATGCCCGTACTGCCTATAAATCTGTTCGTTATCGTTACGTTGCCTTAGCGGGATGCAGTAAGCACCGTTGTTTTGAACGCTTGTGAAACGGTTTGCCGAATGCCCTTGCAGATGGTGTCGACCGGCAGGTCGTTGGCATCGGTACCAAATGGATTCTCGATTTCTTCGGCAATGATTTCAAGGCTCGCCAAGACGTAAAAGACAAACATGACAAACGGGATGACCAAGTAATGCAGGTTCGATACGTAGCCGATTGGTAACGTACTGCAATAGATGAAAATGAACTTCTTGATGAACGACGTGTAGGAGTAAGGAATAGGGGTGTTCCGAATTCGTTCGCAGGCCCCGCAAATGTCCATCAGTGACTGGATTTCGGTGTTGACCAGCAGTAGATGTTCGGGAAGTAAGACACCTCGCCGTTGTAATTCATTGACTTTGCCGAAGATGGCATAGGCGATTTGCTGAGGAATGTGCTCATTCTGTTGCAAATCGGCGTAGGTAAACGTATCGGTTTCGACAAACTCCTGCTGCACCGGCTGGTGGCGCAAATGTTGCTTGAGGGCAAAGGCAAAGTTCGGAATCATTGCCCGGAAAAACTGAAGCTCGCTGGCCTGCTCCGGACCGAGTAGTTGCTGAAGCTTTAAGGCTAAATTCCGGCTGTTATTGACCAGTGATCCCCAAAGTTTCCGGCCTTCCCACCAGCGGTCATACGCGGTATTAGTGCGAAACACCAGCAGCATGGAAATTACAAAGCTCAGTAAGGTATGCAGCAGCGAAAGATTCTTGAGGTAAGGATTTTCCGAGTAGCCAAGCTCTTCAATAACGTGAACGACAATAAATGAATAGACCGCAATGGCGAGTATAACCGGCGACAACTTACGTACTGTATCGGCCCGATTAAAGGCAATCAGAACCCGAAACCACTCTTTAGGATTGTAGTCAACCATGGTAAGTTTAAATTCGCTAAACAGGCAATTTTACTGATTCTGCACAACTATACGGGTGTATTTACGTTTACTAACCGTTTTCCCGACGAAACATCTTCTGAATGATTAATTACCGCCAACTGCTTCTTTTTGTTAGTGTATGCCTATTGACTGGACAGGTATACGCCCAGCAGCAACCGCAGCCGATCGACCGTATTTATGATCCGCAGGTGCAAACGGTGCTGCTGTTTCCGCAGGTTGGCCCAAACCCCAACGACCCATCGCTAACCCTTAATCCGCCCGTTGTGTCGCTCGATGAGCAGGTGCCGCTTCAACTCGAATTCGACGATCTGACGGCTAACTATCGGTCGTTTCGGGCCCGATTGCTGCATTGTAATGCGGATTGGCAACGCTCGGTATTGAACGACATCGAGTTTACCTACGAATACAATGATAACCCAATTACGGATTATCAGGTGTCGATCAACACAAAAATTCCGTATTATCATTACCGATTTACCCTGCCGCGGGTGAAGTTGCCGGGCAACTACCTGCTCATTGTGTATGACGAGCGCAACCGGAACAACATCATCCTGACCCGTCGGTTTATGACGTATCAGAACCGCGTAACGGTGGGCGCAGCGGTGCGCTTTTCCACGGACCCATCCCGCCAGTTCAGCGATCAGCAGATTGACATGACCCTTGACTACCGCGGGTATCAGGTGATTTCGCCCCAGGATGATTTTCGAGTGGTAATTCGGCAGAATTACCGCGACGACCGCGAGATACGAGGTCTGCGCCCTACCAACGTGCGGGCGTTCGATCAGGTGCTGGAATATCGACTTGTGGATTTGAGTAATACGATGCCCGGTGGCAATGAGTTTCGGTTCTTCGATACACGGACGGTTTTGTCACGGGCAAACTACATCGAACGGATTGAGCGGCCCGCCGATCGAAATATTGCTTACGTTCAGGTCGATCAGCCGCGCAGCCGGGGGGCCTACATTCAAAGCGACGATTTTAACGGACAATACGTAATCGACCACCGCGAAACAGGCAACGGGGCCACGAACGGCGACTATATCGAAACCATTTTTACACTCCGAACCGCCGAAGTGCCAGGCGCTACTGTATACGTGAACAGCGCGTTCAATCTCTGGCGATTAGACGACCGGAACCGCATGACGTTCGATTCGGCACTGGGGGCATATCAGGCTTCGATTCTGCTCAAACAGGGTATCTATAATTACGATTACATTCTTCAGTCCACCAGCCAGCCCCAGAAAGTAGACGAGAATTACGTAGAAGGAAGTTATTCGTCGACCGAGAACGACTACGAAGTGTTTGTGTACCACCGCCCCCCGGCCGCCCGCGCCGATCAACTTATTGCCTACAGACGGGTAGGGGTGAACAAGCGGAAGTGATGAGTTTTTACATGAAGTGGGTGCCGTACGTATAAGAGTTGAACTCAATACACGTACTGCACCCACTCTACTACGTACCGTAAACTAGGCGCTGTGGAGGAACTCCATAATATCGCCGTCCTGCACGATGTATTCTTTACCTTCTACAGCGAGCTTGCCCGCTTCGCGAACGCCAGCCTCGGTTTTGAACTGTACGAAATCGGGCAGTTTCATCACCTGCGCCCGAATGAACTTCTTCTCAAAGTCCGAGTGAATAACCCCGGCGGCCTGCGGTGCTTTCCAGCCCCGGTGAATCGTCCAGGCGCGCACCTCCTTAATCCCGGCCGTAAAGTACGTAATCAGCCCTAGCAGCCGGTAAGACTCTTTGATAAGCTTACTTAAGCCCGACTCGGTAAGGCCGTATTCGCCGAGGAACATGTCCCGTTCGTCGGGGTCTTCCATTTCGGCAATTTGCGACTCGATGCCCGCGCTGATCACAACTACCTCGGCACCTTCGTCTTTAACGGCCTCACGCAGCGTATCTGAAAAGGTATTACCGTTCGGCAGTGACCCTTCGTCGACGTTCGCCACGTAAATGACGGGCTTGATGGTCAACAGCGATATATCGCCGATCGCAGCTTCGCGATCTTCGGGTGAGATGGGCACCGTGCGGGCGCTTTTGCCGGCTTCCAGCGCGGCTTTGTACTGCTTCAGGATTTCCAGCTCTGCTTTGGCTTTGGCGTCGCCCACCTGAGCGGCTTTGGCAATCCGCTGAATCTTCTTATCGACCGACTCCAGATCTTTCAACTGTAGTTCAGCGTCGATAATCTCCTTGTCGAAGACCGGATTTACTTTACCCTCAACGTGAACGATGTTCTCGTCTTCGAAGCAGCGGATGACGTGCACAATGGCATCTACTTCCCGGATATTCGCCAGAAATTTATTGCCTAATCCGGCCCCCTGGCTAGCGCCTTTCACCAGCCCCGCAATGTCGACAAACTCGATAATCGTCGGCACAACGCGCTGCGGTTTCACCAGTGTTTCGAGCGTATCCAGCCGCTCATCCGGTACGGTTACCACACCGACGTTCGGTTCTATGGTGCAGAATGGATAATTGGCCGCTTCGGCCTTTCCACTCGAAATTGCATTAAATAAGGTCGATTTACCGACGTTCGGCAAACCTACGATTCCACATTGTAAGCCCATATAGCAATGAGCGAAAGAGTGAATGAGTGAATGAACAAAAGACCGGACCTCTCCGGACGGTGAACTGCCACTAGATGCATGTTCACCCTTTCACTCATTCACTCGTTCGGTCTTTCACTCTTTTAAGTTTTCACAAATTTACAACCCCGAGGGCGGACCACAAAAAAAGCCTTCGGCAAGGGGCCGGAGGCTGATGGTTTCGGCAACAAGGTTCTTGTTTCGAGCCGGTAAGAAATGAATAAGGTAAAGTTAATTCATACGTGTATCGATTACTCCCATTTCAGCTCATTCGCAAAATCGTCCTGTTCGTCGCGCTGAACAAACTGAGAAAAATCTACTTCGGGCATCAACTCAGATTTGACGTGATCAACGGTTTCCTGCAAGGCTTCAATGAACTTGTCGAAGTCTTCTTTGTAGAGAAACATCTTATGTTTTTCGTACACAAACCCGTCGCCCTGCGGGTGGCGCCGGCTTTCGGTAATGGTGAGATAATAGTCGTTGGCACGCGTGGATTTGACGTCAAAAAAATACGTTCGCTTGCCAGCCCTAACCCGCCTAGAATAGATTTTCTCTCGTTCTCTTTCTTCCACAATCAGTGAGGTTTAGTACGTTCACAACTGCTAAAGTACGGGCTAAGGATTAAGAACAAAAAGAATGGGCGTAAATATATTAGGGGGTAAAATAACCCCATTTCCGGATAGAGTTGTGGAGGCCGTTCCACAGTTTTTTCGATAATCGCTTGGTTCTTAAGGCCATTCATTATATATTTGCTATACAGGAATTGCACTTTTTGGGGACGGGCGGTATGTGTTGTGTTAACGGGCATACCCTCCGTCTATTTTTTTCACGTAACCAAAAGCTGTATGAGTTTAATCATGTCCCTTATGCTATTTTTTGGTGGCATAAAACCGGCGGAGGCCCTTCCAGGCCTCATACAGAAAGGCAAAGCGTCTTTTTATTCCAAGAAGTTCAATGGTCGCAAGACCGCTTATGGTGAACGAGTCAGCGCCGAAGCGCTCGCAGGAGCCCACCGTTCCCTACCGCTAAACACACTGGTAGAAGTCACAAATCTCGATAACCAACGATCCGTAATTGTACGAATCAATGATCGGGGACCTTTTTCGAAGGGACGCGTTATCGATCTCACCCACGCAGCTGCCCAAACTCTCGGTATGGTTTCGAGAGGAGTTGCCAATGTTTCGCTGCGGGTTGTTGGCAAAGGACGCGAATTAGCGTTTGCCCCCGCTGCTTCGGTTTTCGCTACCCCTGCCGACTATCAGCCGCTGCTGGAGCCGGTGTTGTAGCCTAACCGCGTAAATTCAGCCGAACCGTTCGACACCCCCTTTCTGCAATTCCTGGCTGGGGTATCGAACGGTTCACTTTTTCAGGGTAAAAGTCTTAACTTTGAGTAAGCCCATACGGACTGGTTTACTAACGTTGATCGCATGAAACAATCCTTGAATTTAGGTCAGGTACGTTCCTTTGGAAACGTCGAATTCCTGGCCCGCCAACTGGTCGAAGGTTTTATCACGGGCTTACATAAATCACCCTTCCACGGCTTTTCGGTTGAGTTCGCCGAGCACCGTCTGTACAATACCGGCGAAACGACGCGCCACATCGACTGGAAAGTGTATGGCAAAACCGAAAAGCTGTTCGTAAAGCGCTACGAGGAAGAAACCAATCTGCGCTGCCACATCATGATCGATACGTCGTCGTCGATGTATTATCCGGAAGCGAATTATGGCAAGATGACGTTCAGCGTGATGGCGGCCGCCTGTCTGGCTTATATGCTCCAGCGCCAGAAAGATGCGGTCAGCCTGACCACCTTTGCCGATACTGTCGATTTGCAGACGCCGACCAAGTCAACGCCGTCGCACGTGCACAAGCTGTTCACCCACCTCGATCAACTCATGCAGCAGCCCAAGCCATTACGGAAGACGTCGGCGGCTGATGTGATCCACGAAGTGGCGGAGAAGATCAACAAGCGTTCGCTGGTGGTTATTTTCAGCGATATGTTCGATAACTCGGAGAAGTCCGATGCCTTGTTCTCGGCTTTGCAGCACCTGCGCCACAATCTGCACGAGGTGTTGCTTTTTCACGTAACGGATAAGAAAACCGAGGAAGATTTTGCGTTCGATGAGCGTCCGTATGAGTTTATCGACTTGGAGACGGGCGAGAAGGTGAAGCTTCAGCCGGGGCAGGTGCGCGATACGTATCAGCAGGCGGTGAAGTCGTATTTTCAGGAGTTGAAAATGCGCTGCGGTCAATACAAGATCGACTTCATCGAAGCGGACATCGCTCAGGGATTCGACCAGATCCTGACGGCCTATCTGGTGAAGCGTACCAAGATGAAATAGCCGCTTTGGGTAATTAATCTGGCTCGATTACGTCTCTCAAATCAAACCCTTCGCTTGTCTGTAACCAGACCTCCTTACCGCTTTCCACCTCGAAGGTTACTGACTCAAAGTCACACGAAGGCTGGTATAAAACAACAAAGGACGTTGAATAAACGTCCTTTGTTGTTTTATGAACTAACACCTATTTCTTCACACTTGCTTTTGCGTTCGCTGGTGCAATGGTCGGCTTTTTAACGGCTGTGTTGCCCGCCTGTTGCCGCTTATGGAAGAGCATAAAGTCTTCGAGTTGTTCAACCGGAAGCTTGCGGGCAATAATCTTCTTATCTTTATCCAGCATGTAGATGGTCGGGGTGGTCCAGACATCGTACTGCTTCCGGTAGTTCGTGCGGAGATTATAATCGTAGCCGTTGATTGCCTTACCTAACTTAAACTCCCGGATAAACTTCTTCCACTCTTCGGGGCTCTGCTCAACGGCGATGGCGACTACTTCGGCCCCTTTACCTTTATAGTCGTCAACAAACTTTTTGAGCCTGGGCGCACTTTCCCGGCAGTGACCGCAGTGCGGGTCGTAAAAATACACGACGGTGTAGTCGGCTTTGATGTTGGAAAAGGCGATCGGTCGACGTAACGTATCGCTAACGCTTGGTGCGGCCAGCACTTTACCAACCAGCGTTGGTTTCAGCGTTGCCACCCGTTCGCCAATTTTCTGAATCGTTGAGGAGTCCGTAACGGGCATGACACCCGTGGCGTAATACTTCTCAAACATGTGCACGAATAAGCCATCGGTGCCCATCACCTTGGGCTGCTCATACTGGCTGGTGATGTAATAAATGGAATACGATAGCACCTCTTTGTTCTTGCCTGCCCTGGCTTTGCCAACGATGAAGTCAGCCTCTTTGATGAGTGAATCGGCATTTTGTACGGTAAGCTCTTTCAGGTACCGATCGAGTTTCTGCTGCAAAAAAGGTGTCCGGACGAACCGTTCGTCGGCAAAGTCAAAGTCGTCCCAGAAGTGACGTTTATAATAATTAAATACCCATATCGAATCAGGCCGACCATTCGCGGCTTTCGGCGCGGTTGGCACCTCCGGCTCGGCCGCTGTCTTCAGCAGTTTAACCGCAAAGGAACCCGCGTTCTGGTTCAGAAACTGATTCCGTTGATCCTGCGCGAGTTTTTGCAGATCCTCCATCTTCGTATTCACCAGCGCCAGCGACGCAGCATCGTTGTGCAACTTTTTCTCGACGTTTATCGCCCGGGCTTCGTCGTTCAGTTTATCCAGCTGTTGTTGGTACGCATAAAATAACTCATTCTCTTTCGAACCCGTCACTTTCATGTGTTTGATGACACCGGACGTATCCGTCTGGAACGAGAACTGCTGATTGGCGTCGGGAATCAGAAACTGGAGGTAGCCGTTCTTGGGCGTTACAACCAGGTAAAGGCCCGTCGGTAACGTCTTCGTTCCTTCAAACACCATGTTCCCCTCGCTGTCAAGGCGGGCGGTATCTTTCGGGATGTACTGGGTAGCGCCAAAATAATGGGCCAGTACGCAGGTCGTATCTTTTAAGCCTTTGATACGGCCGGTAATTTTGAAGCCGTTGGCCGAGGCTGGCGTAGCTGATTGGGCCCAGGCAGTTGATACTACGAGCAGGCTCGACAAGACAGCTAAAAAGAAATTCTTCATAGAAATAGGGACGTATCTTCGCGGCAGAATAGTTACAAATTTACGGGATTCACGGGTAAGTTCTTGTCTACAAAACGCTTGCCAGCCCGACATAGTCTATGTTTTATTTCTTTTCTAAAACACTCAACTACCTGATTACGCCTGCGGGCTGGTTGGTCGTTACGTTACTGGTAGCCTTTTTTACGAAAAATGCCATCCGCCGACGGCGATTTATTGGCGTTGCGCTCGGTGTTTTCTGGATCTGCGGCAACGGGTTTCTGACCAATGAACTGGCCTTATGGTGGGAGTATCCGCCCGCCGGTAAACCCGCAGATTCTACGGCAACCGTCGCCGTTCTGTTGACTGGTGGCATGATCAACGTAATGAAAGCTGTACCGAGCCAGGGACCAGCAGACAGACGATACGTACTGGACCGGGAAGCCGACCGGGCGGGGCAGGCGCTTTATCTGTATAAAACGGGGGCCGTCCGAAAAATTCTGATTAGCGGAGGGAATGGTGATCTGCCGATGCAGGCCAGTAATGTGAGCGATGAAGGGCAGATGACGGCTTCATTTCTTTTGACCGCTGGCGTACCCCCCACTGATATTGTCTTCGAAAACAGATCCCGTAATACGCACGAAAATGCGGCCTTCACCGCTCCCGTGCTACGGAATAAATTCGGCACAACGAAGTGTGTGCTGGTTACGTCGGCCTGGCACATGCGCCGGGCCGTAGCCTGCTTCGAAAAAGCGGGCGTTACCGTCGTTGCGTTTCCGGGCGGTTACCTCAGCGGTAAACGGTCGTTTGTACCGGGAGAGTGGCTGCTGCCAAATGAACAGGCATTCGCCGATGCGTACTTTCTGTTAAAAGAGCTCGCTGGGTACGTCGTGTACAAGCTGGTTGGGTACGCCTAAGAATGGGCGAAGGGAAACCCGAAGTTCTCCCGTTCGTCCCAGTTCTTCCATTACGTATTGTTGGTGTTGTTACACCGACAGGATTTTCACCATGCGCAGCAAATCTTCGTTGATGGGCTTGGGCAGGCGAATCGTGTCTTTGAACGGAGTGTAGACCAACTCATTGTTGACAATACCCGCCATCACATTTTTCTCACCATTCATCAGGCCTTCCAGCGCACCGAGCCCAAGCCGGCTGGCCAGAATTCGGTCGTAAGCCGTTGGAATACCGCCCCGCTGAATGTGCCCTAACGTAGTGACCCGCATATCGATCTCCGACTCGACCTGCTGGCGGATCTTTTCAGAAATTTCGGTGGCATTACCTTCTTCTTCGCCTTCCGCGACGACAATGATGGACGACGATTTCTGACGACTCCAACCCGATTTCAGCGTTTCTACAACTTCTGAGATTGGGGTCAATACTTCCGGAACCATGACCAGTTCGGCCCCCCCGGCAATACCTGACTGGATGGCAATGTAGCCCGAATCCCGGCCCATTACTTCAATAAAAAAGATGCGGTCGTGCGAATCGGCTGTATCCCGAATCTTGTCGATGGCTTCCAGCGCGGTATTCACGGCCGTGTCGAAACCAATCGTATAGTCTGTACCGTACAGATCGTTATCAATCGTACCCGGCGCGCCTACAGTTGGGATGCCGTACTCATCGAAGAACAGCGTAGCACCGGTGAACGTACCGTTACCGCCAATAGCGATCAGCCCTTCGATACCAAACTTTTGAAGCTGCTCGTATGCCTTTGTACGACCTTCGGGTGTCATAAACTCTTTACTGCGGGCCGACTTTAAAATTGTACCTCCGCGCTGCACGATGTTGCTCACCGAATGCGAAGACATCTGAAAAATATCGCCGTTTATCATGCCGCTGTACCCTCGGCGGATACCGAAAACTTCAAGACCGTGATAGACCGCCCCCCGGACCACAGCCCGGATGCAGGCGTTCATACCCGGTGCGTCACCACCCGAGGTAAAAACAGCTATTCGTTTCATAGGTTACGTCAATTTTTTAAGGAAATTTCACAAAAAGGGTCTGGGTTGGGCGGAATAAACCCTGCAAATTTATCCCATTTCCCAATCTAAAGGCATCAATCGGTTAATTATCCCGTTCGTTTCACGCAAAATTCATATATCGACAAAATCCAGAGAAGCTGTTCATCGACAGAATTCAGTGTGGATGCCCACTCTAAAGAGGTGCTTACGCGAACGGGGGAGGTTGTTCGTAGTGAATTAGGTCAGCTAACTCCACTGCCGTTTTTAAATTGCCACGCTCGCCAGATGATTTGCGCGTGGTTAACTAACGTTGGCAGTAAGCCAAAATGCGTCGTTAACACCTTGAATCGGTCCGTCAGCGACTTACGATGCTGCTGAACAGAAAGCCCTCCAATCAGGTATTTGCACAAAACCAGGTCAACATACTCAATTTGCTGAGCGGCTTTCAGGCAGCGGATTTCCCAGTCGAGGTCGGCACTGAGGTTATCAGTGGGGTAATCAGGAGCAATAGCACGTTTAGCAACGAAGGCCTGGTGACACACTTTCATGCCTAATGCCATGTCGCGCCAGGTCAAATCCTTAGGTAATGTATGGGGCGTTACCTGGCTGCGTAGACCAACCGGGCTGCCGTCATTACGTACAAATAAGGCATCGCTATAATAGACATCCGACTGCGTGGTTTGAATTCGCGCTAGCAGGTCAGGTAGTGTGTCTGAACTGTAAAGCTCATCACCGGCGTTCATGAACCAGACGTAATCGCCGGTGGCCATGTGCAGCCCTTTATTCATCGCATCGTAGAGGCCTTTGTCGGGTTCGGAAATCCAACGCGTAATGTGCTTTTCGTACTTCCTGACAATAGCTAACGTACCATCCTTCGAGGCTCCATCAACCACAATGTACTCGAAATCCGTAGCCCGCTGCGACACAATGCTCTGGATCGTGCGCTCCAGGAATCGCCCGGCGTTGTATGTAATGGTGATGATGGATATGGTTGGCATGTTCAACGAGCGAAAGAGCGAACGAGTGAAAGAATGAGTAGAACAAGCGCTCTTTCACTCGTTCGCCCTTTCGCTCATTAATTCTTTGTAAAGCTCAACGTGTTTCTGCGCAACGACTTCTTCGGAAAAACGGGCTTCGGCTGATTGTCGGGCGTTTTGGCGTATGGTTTCTGGGGCAGAATGATTCAGAACAAAGGCGAGCCCATCGGCTAATTCCTGGGCTGATCCGACGCTGGCCAGGTAACCGTTTTTCTGGTGGTCGATCATTTCGGGAATACCGCCCGTACGAAAGCCCACGACCGGCGTTCCGCAAGCTAATGACTCAATGACCGTATTCGGCAGATTGTCTTCTAAAGACGGTACAATCATTGCGTCGGCTGCGTTATAAGCCGCAACAATGTCTTCCTGACTGGTTAGAATACCGAGATGACGTACCGTATAGGGCAGTTCATCGAACAGATAGCTTCGCCCTTTTCCGAATACCAGAATTTCAGGGTTTAAGCCGGGCTGTTGTTGGTGCAATTGCTTTAATGATTCAGCAAAGTACCGAAAGCCTTTACGCGCATCCGTTACGTTCGCACTGCCGAACAGAAGCCGGGGCTGGTCGGTGTCTGGAATCTCCAGACGGGCGTTTGCATCTGCCCGATCGATGGGCGCAAACGTCTGCTTGTCAATGGCGTATGGGATCACGCTAAATGGAAATGTACGTAGTAACGAGCTACGCAATCCCTCGTCAGCCAGCCAACGACTAGGCGGGGTGAAATGAACGGTAGCATCTTTGAAGAGCTGTGTCTTTTGCTCAAAGATCCGGTACGATAAATCGGTAGCGTGCGGCTTTTTCAGGTACGGACAGCCGTGGCAGTGCGTCAGAAAATGGTCGCAGCCGCGTGAGTAATGGCAGCCACCCGTAAAGGCCCATTGATCGTGTAAAGTCCAGACAATAGGCTTACCAAGCGAGAACAACGAACGAAGCCCGTCGATAGAAAGAAAGCCAAAGTTAATCCAATGCAGATGCAAGACGTCGGCTTGCCGGATGGCATCGTGATGCGTTAAACTCGCCCCAAAAGCCGCTGGCGAAAACTGAAACCTGACCGAGTGGTCACGCTCATAGGGCAGAAAATATAAGCGCTCAGCCACAAACCGCCCGAACGCCAGCTGCTCCGACAGAAGATTACCGGCCAGGTACGTAACGCCGGGGGCGGGCTGGTGTTTCTCCTGCCGGTTCGACGTACCGACCAGCATTGTGCTGTCGACACCTTGTTTGAGCAACGCGGTATGGAGCCGATTGGCGGCTACTGCCGCCCCGCCGAAGAGATGATACGTGCTCAGGTGCGTGACTCTCACCGGCTAAAGACTTGGTTAAGTTTTTTGACAACCTCGGGCCAGAAGCCGATACCCCAAACGCGCCCCCAGATCCGCCGACGGGAATACCGCTCCATCTCCGTAAAGATCGGATCGGTAAAGCGAGCTTTCGCCTTTTGGGTTAAGATCAAGGCGAATCCGTGCTGTTTCAGCGTCGTGGCGAACACCCAGCCCAACAGAACGTTACGTTGGGTAAGTGTAGTTTCGTCGGCAAATTGGTTCAGGTACGTCATTTCGCCCCAAACGGCGCTGTTTTTCAACGAGAAGAGCACGAATTTTTGTAACAACGGGTGCGTCGTGAAGCTGTCCAGCAGGGCGGGCGTAATTCGTGGCGAACCTTTCGGCAGCAGCTCGGCAAGCCAGTGGCTACCGGTTTCTTCCATGTATTGCAACACCTGGTAGAGCTTGTCCTCTCCATCGTAAATAGAGGCAATACCGGGCTCAAACTCGGCGGTTAGCACCCGTCGGGCGCGGTCGTCGCCGAGGTTGCGGAACAGCCGGAGATCAGTACCCTGCGAGTCGGTTTTAAACCAGTCAACCTGACCGATGTTCAGGCTGTCGAGCGTTGAGCGAAGGCTACGCGTCTTTAGCTGAACCATCCTGGTCGGCTCAAACTTGGGGGCAAAAGCGT
Organism: Spirosoma fluminis; assembly: GCF_054778895.1. Classification (NCBI taxonomy): domain Bacteria; kingdom Pseudomonadati; phylum Bacteroidota; class Cytophagia; order Cytophagales; family Cytophagaceae; genus Spirosoma; species Spirosoma fluminis. The sequence goes on along the minus strand of NZ_BAAGZD010000003.1, from coordinate 115,836 downwards.
ATTCCTGAATCAGATCAGGTCGTGGCTTAAGCAGGCTGGAGCAGTGGGGCGAGGCAGTGAGGTAGAAATCGGCGGTTTCGGTCTCGGCCGAACGCGGCCCGGTAACGATGTGATTAAACGTATACAGCTTCCGGAAGTGGCTCGATTCGCTTTCGACGTAACCGAAATCACGGTCGTCGGCGTCAAAGGCGATACAGACCGAATATTTGGCAAATGGTTTCCAGCGCGTATGTAACTGCCCCGACGCGCCAATATCTACTAATACAGGCGGTTCGGTCTGAAATTCAGGGCGGCTTAAAATCTTGTCAATCATCGAAGGAATGGCATTAACTGGTCATAAGCTGTCATTTGGTAAAAGCCATTGTCTGCTACTGACAATCAATGACTGATTTAATGACCAAAGATGGCTATGTTCTGTACGCAAAAATAGTCAATTGCAGGTCCATGACTGTGTTGCCGCGATACTGACGATTCACGAGTGGTTTAGTGCGATGCTGAGCCGTGTCAACGTAATAGCGGAAGCCACTGTCTGTCAGAATCTGCAAGAGTTGCGGTAAGGTCTGAGGTTGACCGATGTAGGCATGATACTCCACAAACAGGTTTTGTACATGGGCTAAGGCGTCGCGGCAATCTTCGAGAACAGGTACTTCGGCCCCTTCAATGTCAATCTTGAGCATGTCGATGCGTAGCTCCTGCAGGAGCACATCACGAAGCCGTACCGAGGGCACCCGGTGCACGTTAGTGGTAACGAAAACCGACGACACATCATCACCAGCGCTGCCGAAATCGACTCCCAGATCATCGGTCCAAACCGCTTTTTCTACAACTTCTACGTTGGTTACACCATTGACCGTTAAGTTGTTATGTAGCGTTTTGGCGGTTTCTCCATCAGCCTCATACGCTACAATTTTGGCATTGGGATAGTGGCGGCTGAAATACACGATACTCGTGCCGATGTTCGCTCCACAATCGATGATAACGGGCTTGGGCGACGATGTCGGAAAGGCGTAGCTCTCGTCCACAAAAATCTCTTTTACCTGCCAGAAGAACATCAGGCTGTCGGGCGTCCGAAAGCGCAGCCCGTTGTAGGTAAGCGTCGTCGATTGATTCCGTTGGGTACTCCCCGATGTGAGTAACAACCACAGGAATTTTCGTCCGTTAGGGTGGCTAAGGAATCGGTACGCATCGGTGAAGAGGAAAGAAAATAGTGTTTTCACGGGCGCAAGTTACGGACTAACAGACTTACGACGGTTCATCCAGGCACCTGACACGAGCTGATTAATATCCGGCGAAATGTTCAGAAAATAGATTAGCGCCCCAAACGCCACCGTAATGAACGCAGAACGCAGGGCTACGTCCAGGCCAACCCGCCACATGGTTCCGGATAGATAAGGCGCCTGCACCGCAATAACCCAAACCAGCAAACCAATGGCGATAACCGCTGCATTGCGCCAGGTAAAGGGTTGCAGGCCAAATTTAAACCAGACAAATCCAGTCCGCGCGGTATTGAACAACGCGGTAGCAATGGCCGCGCCGATGGCCGCGCCTTCCAGGCCGAAAACCGGGATCAGCGCTCGGGTCGTTAGAATGGTGACGACCACCATCAAAATAAAAAACAGTGAATCGTAAGCGTAATAGCGCGACGTAGCCAGAATCGTACCGTTAACTCCGGTAGCCATGTCGATGAGTTTACCTAGCCCTATCCACAAAATAACGTAATAGCCAGCTTCGTAGCCTTTGGGCAGGATCTCAAACACACTGGGCAGATTGGCGGCAATGCCGATAAATACTAACGTTCCTATAACCAGTTGGCTCAGGCAGCTTTTTCGGTAAATGCTGGCAATATTGTTCAGGTCATTGGTCTTCCAGGAGTCGGCAATCACCACCGTTGATACTTTATACAGCATAGTGGCGGGCGCGGCTATTACCGTTCCAAAGTTGGCGCTGATGCTGTAAATGCCGGTTTGGGCCAGACCGAGCGCGTCGTTCACCATGTATTTGTCGATGTGCAGAATTACCTGCGAAGAAAGGCCCGTCAGCAGCGTCAACGCAGCGTAACGAAACAGCTCCCGGCGCAATTCCGGGGTTAGTTGCAAGTGCTTAACATCGAGTGTAAAATGTCCATCGCGAATCACTTTCACGAGCATTAACGCCATCTGTACGAAATACGACCCCATCCACAATATCAGCAGCGTTGGGAACATAATCCAGTCCGCCCAGTACACGACTACGGCAAAAAGAAACAGCAGACGCTGCAAAAACTGCTGTAGGAACGTTCCCGTTACGCTGTCGTAAAGCAGTTTGGCGTAGTTGTCGAACAGGTTAAAGAACAGCGTGAAAAACGTGAACGGTATCAGCAGGTAATAGTACTGAACAAACAAGGCTGATTTCTGGGCATTTTCGGCAACGATATACGGCCGAAAGAGCAAAAGCAGCAGCACACTCAGTCCGAAACCAACCAGCGATACAACCGTGGCCAGCAACAGAAATCCGCCGTGACCACGCTCATAATCGCGGAAATACGGAAAATAGCGTCCACCTGCGCCGTTAATACCAAGGTTCGAAAACTGCGTAAGAATGATGGATAACGCAATTAACAAGCCGATCAGGCCATTTTGGTTGGGGGTAAGAATTTTAGGCAGCAGCAAGCCCATCGTCACAAACCCGATGACGATGCCCGCATACGTAAAAATTGTTCCCTGAATCGTTTGCCGCTTAATGATCCCCATCTGTTAAAAAGCGAACGAGTGAACTAGAGTAAAAGAGTGAGGGATGTTGTAATCGCTCTTTCACTCATTCACTCGTTCGCTCTTTTTTAGTAAGTCCCAGCGTAAAGCCGTACCTGCCGGAATGTGCTGGGTGGCCGTCTGTCCGAGAATGTCGTCGTAGTAGCGCGTGTGCAAACCGTTCGCCGGACGAATGCTGCGTACGTTCTCAGCGGTGAATACCTCACCTGCTTTTACATCGTTCACTACGTACAACGACCGCTTGAACTGGAGACTCTTCTCTTCTTTCGGCGTAAGCGTATAACTGACCTGGCCCATGGCTAAAAAGGCCCGTTCGGTTTCAATAACCAGGCTTTTCAGCTCTTCGGGTTCCAGCGAAAAGGCGGAATCAACCCCGCCGTCGGCCCGGCGTAACGTAAAGTGCTTCTCAATCACGACGGCCCCAAGAGCCACCGCGGCTACTGAGGCCCCGATGCCCATCGTATGATCGGAGAGGCCCACCGGCACATCAAACAGCTGCCGCATGTGCGGAATGGTGAGCAGATTTGTGGTTTCGGGGGTGGCCGGATACGTACTCGTGCACTTCAGCAGGATGAGGTCCTTGCAACCATTCGCCCGCAATAGCTTAACCGATTCATCGAGGTCAGCGACCGACGAAACGCCCGTACTCATGATAACCGGTTTGCCCGTTTGTGCTACTTTCTTGAGCAAGATATGATCCGTGTTTTCAAACGAGGCAATCTTGTACAGGGGCACGTCAAGCGATTCCAGAAAGTCGACGGCGGTTGTATCGAAGGGTGAGCTAAAGGCAAGCATACCATGTTGCCGGGCCCGCTCAAAAATCGGCGCATGCCACTCCCAGGGGGTGTACGCCTGTTCGTACAGCTTATACAGGTTCTTATCGGCCCAGAGCGACTTCGTATCGCGGATGTAGAACTCCTCGGACGCGCCGTTGAACGTAATGGTATCGGGCGTATACGTCTGAAGTTTAAGGGCGTGAGCGCCCGCTTCAGCCGCGGCATCGACGAGTTCAAGCGCCCGGTCAAGTGATTGGTTGTGGTTCCCCGACATTTCGGCAATAATAAACGGCCGATGCGACGGGCTGATGGTATAATTGGCAACCTGAATCGGTTGGTATTGGCTCATGCGGGTAGCGTATAAACTAGACTCTGAACGCCAAATTTACCGCTTTCGTGCGAGAATGTGAACCCGGCTTTCTCGAACGACCGGACAGAGACCTGATTATCAGCTTTAATATACGCGTGAATGAGTAGGTCGCCCCACTGCTTTCGACAGGCGACACAGCCTTGTCGGATTAATTCGCTGGCTAGTCCCTTTCCCCGAAAGTGAGCATCTACTGATGCACCAATGATAACTTCACCTGATGTACGCTCGAAACGCACTTGCCCAACGGGGACACCCGCTTCGTTGCTAAACAGGAGTAGCAACGCATTCGCATCTGCCAGCTTACGGTCGAACCAACCTTCATGAGTTTCCAGTGAAATAGGGTCAGAATTGAACGATTGACGACGCGTATCCGGATCGTTAGCCCAGTCAAAATAGAGCGGTGAATCTTCAGGAGTAGCTAAACGGTAGGTGAGCATAAGCGGTCGAATAAAGCTCTGAATCGCTCGGGGGAGCGGCCATCAAAATATCGGCGCTGATTTCTAACGATGAGTTGCCGAACGTCTTCGTATTCGGAGGAAGTCCCAATTTCAATTCCGGTACTTAATCCATCCAGCGGAAAATCGTTCGCATAAACGTTCGCCAAGCCGTTATCAACCAGAAACGAAGCCAGGCGGACCTGATTATCGGCCGTTTGAATAGCAATCAGCGGCCTGCCGATGCTACATACTTCATAAGCGACGGTACTGCAGGAAGTTATGGCGAGCTGACACTTAGTTAACTCCGCTACCATCTGGTCGGCCGTCAGATTCGACAGGAGGTGAAGATGTTTAAACTGACTCTGCAACGCTTCAATGGCTGGTCGGTTGCTTTGAAGCGGACCAACTACGATGTGAATGCGCCACTCTTGTTGTATTCGATCGAAATAGCTCCGTAAACCTTTCAGCACGCTCAGCGACGTATGGCTCGGATCGGCACCGCCCAGGCTAATAAAAATAGGCCCTTCGGTAGGAACAGGCGTGGGTGGAGCAAAAAAAGCAGGACGAAGCAAGGCGTAGCGGGGTCCTAAAAAGAACTGCGTGTGCACCTCAGCCTGATAGTCTTTGGGGGTAAGCCCACCCGCGTGATTAATGACAAGGTCAGCTACCTGATGCCCGCTCACCAGATCATCGATATAGACCAAGGTTTTAGCGTTTGAACGGACGGCTCGTTGATAAGATTCGTCAAAGTTGTAGCCATCCAGTACGGCAACCGTTTCAGAATCTAAATTGGAGAGAAAATCGGCTAGCTCGTTTGAGGCTAACGGCACTACGGTCAACCCTTTCTCCTCAACTAGTTTAACTACCGCCTGTGAGGGGTGTACAATGGCGAAACGCCGTTCATAGTTACTTCCGAGCATTTCGGCTAAGGCCAAACACCGCATGATGTGCCCAAGCCCAATTTGAGGGTTACCATCGGCGCGGAAAAAGACCTTTTTCGACATGTTACGTCCGCTTACTATTGTGAAGGAGTTGGTATTTCAACTCCGCTACCTGCCAGTCTTCTTCATAGTCAATATCCTGCGCCTGCATTTCAGAGATGACAAGGCCACTCGTGTTGTCGGTCAGTAATCGTCCCTTTTGCTGAAAGGCCGCTACGTTGAAAAAGTAAAATTGACCAGCGTCGTGGTAAGCGGGTTGAAGGTCCTGCGAGCGGGTTAGGGCGTGTTCGGGTTGCAGCCAGGTCAGCCGGTCGTCTTTGAATGTAACGGCCCGTTGTACCGGAAAGCCGAATCGTTGTACGGGAAAGACGCAATCGAAATCGCCTGACTGAAGCTTGTCAAAAGCTTGTTGTAATAACTGTGGGGTTACAAAAGGGGCCGTCGGATACAGGCAGCACGCATACGTAAACGTTTGATTCCGTTGCCTGAACGCGGCTAGGACTTCGTTCAGCACGTCAGCGGTTGTTGCAAAATCATCAGCCGTAGTCGCGCTTCGGCGAAAGGGGACCGAAGCGCCATGCTGTTCCGCTAATTCAGCAATCTCCTCATCTTCCGTCGACACCATCACCTCATCAAACAAGCCTGCTTGTAAGGCTGTCTCGATAGAGTACAGCATGATGGGTTTGCCTAAAAACGGGCGGATAACTTTACGCAGAATTCGCTTACTGCCGCCACGGGCCGTGATGATGGCGATGTTGCTCATAACTAACCGCAGTAGTCGAGTACTGACTTAATTACATACGCCTGCTCGTCATCGGTAAGCGTTGGGTACATCGGTAGGCTAAGGCAGCGGGCGTAGTAACGCTCAGCGTTCGGGAAATCGCCCGGTTTCCAGCCAAACTGCCGATAGTAGGGCATCAGATGTACGGGAATGTAATGCACTTGGGCCATAATATTCCTGGTTCGCAGGAAGTCGTACAAGTCTTTTCTGGCGTCGACCTGAACAACATACAAGTGATAGGCGTGCCCAACACCGGCTGGCGGAATAATTGTTGTTACGTTTGTGTCGGCGAAAGCCTCATCGTAACGTTTCGCAATGGCCAACCGGCGATTGAGCATGTCGTCGGCGCGTTGAATCTGGCTTAGTCCTAAAGCCGCCTGCATGTCGGTCAGGCGGTAGTTGTAACCCAGTTCCTGCAACTCCATGTACCAGCCGCCACGTTCAGGATTACCAGGTTCAAACTCTGTTAGCTCATCGGGTTTATTGGTGATGCCATGCGTTCGGAGCCGAAGCAGATGTTTATACAGCGCTTCGTCATTCGTCGTGATCATACCACCTTCACCAGCCGCAATGTGCTTCACGGGATGAAAGCTGAAAATCGCTAATTCAGCTAGTGAGCCGTCACCACATCGATGAGTCACGCCTTTCTGGCCAACAAATGACCCTCCGGGCGCATGACAGGCATCTTCGAGCAACCAGAGCCCATGTTCGTCAGCTAGCTGACGAAAGGCAGATATGTCAACGGGGTAGCCTGCGAAATCAACCGGAATAATACCGGAGAAGTAGCCTCTGGGATGTTGCTCTAGCAATGCCCGTACCGCGTTTATGTCGAGCAAAGCTGTGTTGGGATCAATGTCAGCGAAGTAGACTTCACCCCCGCAGTACCGAACGCAGTTCGCCGATGCCGAAAACGTGATCGGTGTTGTGATCACGCGGGTTCCTTCCTGTATGCCCAGCGCCATACAACACAGATGCAAAGCCGCTGTACCATTCGCCACTGCAACCGCGTATTGACAACCGATGTACTTAGCAAACGCAGTTTCAAAATCGCCTATATGAGGCCCCTGCGTCAGGAACGGGCCACGAAGTACGTCAACGACCGCAGCAATATCTTCGTCGGTAATGTGCTGGCGACCGTAGGGAATAGGGTGTTCAGGCATTATCTACTATACTGATAGAGTCTTGAATTATTTGATCGGATCGAATGAGGGGTAGGTAACATTTAGCTAAAACAGTTCCAGCAGTTTTAACGAATAAGATGCCTCGAATGGTTGGAGTGACAATATCTAAGAGAAAGCGAGCTAAATTTTTATCAAATACATACAGCTCGTTTTCTTGCCTAAAGACTTCCTCAAAGTTGCCAATATAGAAGGTCATCTCATTTACATACTTCAAAACTAGTTTAGCATTCACTGTGTCATAATCTTGAACGTATCGTACTTCAGTGGTAAGCGTAATAGTCTTTGCATCTCCGTACGCAACCATATCTTTTCCTTCAATCTGAATTCCTAATTGGGACAGATCTGGATTTATGTCGTACGAAAAGAGCGCAAAAAACTCTATATCACGGATGGATTCTATTCTTAAATCAACGTGTCCTTTCATAAATGAAGATAGGCAGTCTGTACTCTCAAATCTTGGCTATGCTTATCATCTTCGCTCGAATAAGGTAGATCTTGAAGTTGATTAACTCGATATACCGCTTTGAATACATACGGAGAATTATTGGATCTACGGTTGTCTTCAACGGTAAATTCCTGCAAGTCTGAATACTGAATTTGAGGAACTTTGCCGATTGCCAACGCCAAGTCAACTAGTTTGCTGACCTTATGGTCAAAGTCGCCATTCAACAGTTGGGAGACGTACCCCTTCGTTACGTTTAATTGGTCAGCTAACTGGGTGCGGGATATCCCCTGCTCCTTCATGTACTGCTCAATCTGATTATATAAGTCGAGTTGAATTTTAGTAATCCAATATTCTCTACTTCCGAGTAATTCTTCTCTTGTCATGGCTGAAGCGAATTTAAGTACTGTTCTTTCAAAGACCGGAAGCGTTTGAAGTCGGCTTTCTGAGTTGTCTTAAAACCGCCCAGAATTATAATTTTTCCGTTAGGCTTTTTTATGGCATAGACGCGTAAGTGTTTCGATTTGAACTCGTACTCTTTAACGACTACACCTTCTGGAGTTACGTCTCTGAACTTCGTGTCAGGTAATGAGTTGCCGTTAGAGATGTATTCCATATAGGTGAGCAGCGTTCTATACTCACTTAAAAAGCGCTTATCCGTTTTTTGTAATAACTCTTCGAATACAGTCAACTGGCCAACCTCATCTATCACCAACTCATCTAACTCCTGTTTACCATTAATCGCCTGCACTTTCCTTAATGCAAAGGTACTCATAAAGGTTTAGTTAAAGCTAAACTAGGCGAAAAGCATAAAAGACTAAACAGAAAAATCTGGATCAACATGTTGGCGGATCTGATCGCGCAACTGCTCTACATTCAGCCAATCTACGTTGGTACCTGAGTTGTACTTAAAGCCCATTTCGGTAACCCGTCCGTTGAATGCCTTTACGTAGTCATCCATGCTCCAGGTTGGCGTCGACGGCGTAATTACGTAGTATTTGTCCGTCTCGATGGTGTTCAGCGAATCGGTTTCGGTAATCATCTCCTCATGCAGTTTTTCGCCAGGTCGGATACCAACAATACGTTGTTCGCAATCCGGGCCAATGGCTGTGGCTACGTCTGTAATGCGGTACGATGGAATTTTGGGTACGAAAATTTCGCCACCCCAGGCATGTTCCAGCGCATACAGCACCATCTCAACGCCTTCTTCGAGCGAGATGTTAAAGCGAGTCATGTCGGGATGCGTAATGGGCAAAACCCCATCTTTCCGCTTTTCCAGAAAGAACGGAACAACGGAGCCGCGTGATCCAATTACGTTGCCATAGCGAACTACCGAAAAACGCAGGTCGCGGCTGCCTTTCATGTTATTAGCCGCCACAAACAGTTTGTCGGAGCAAAGCTTCGTAGCTCCATACAGATTGATCGGCGCGGCCGCTTTATCCGTTGACAGGGCTACAACCCGCTGTACGCCATTGTCCAGGGCTGCGTTGATGACGTTTTCGGCCCCGAATACGTTGGTTTTGATGCACTCCATTGGGTTATACTCGGCCGCTGGTACCTGCTTCAGCGCAGCCGCGTGAATAATAATGTCAACCCCTTCGCAAGCCCGCTTCAGCCGTTCGCCATCGCGCACGTCGCCGATAAAAAACCGGATGGATTTGTATTTCGACTGCGGATAGTGTTGCGCCATTTCGAACTGCTTCAGCTCATCGCGGGAATAGACAACCAGTCGTTTCAGGTTCGGATACCGCTGGTATACCATTTCGATAAACTTCTTGCCGAACGAGCCGGTACCGCCCGTAATTAGAATCGATTTATTCGTTAAGTCAAGCATAAACATCAGTTAGTGAGTCAGACAATCGAACCGATCAGCCAAGTGGCGTTACAAGCTACCGGCCAACTGATCGGGTTACCGACTGCCCTATTGCAATTCGCTCAAAGGCGTCGATATAGCTTTTGGCGCTGGCATTTAAGATCGTAACACCCATGTGGTCGGCGTAGTTGCGTAACACTTCGTATCCCCGAAACACTTTGTGCAGAGACAAAAACTGCGATGCCATCGAGAACGTGCGTTGCCGCTGCGCATCCGAATAAACGGGCTCATGGCGAACATCTTTCGGCTTGTCGTAGAAATGTATTTGCTTGATCAGCAACTGGTTTGTCTCGTCGAGCCGGATCTGCTCGTGCCATGACGTATCAGCCCCGAACAGGTAAATCGTGTTGAATCGTCGGTTGATCATCAGCGTCAGGGCCGCAATAATAACCGTCTGAGCCCGGGGCATACCTAATCCTCTGGCGTATAGCCAATGCATTAACGATCGAAATCCACCTACAACGGTATAGTTGAAGTAAATTACCTGAATTACCGGGTTGCCCTGGGCAATCTGCTGGAGTAAGTACGAACCTTTCGCGAAGTGCGGTACATACACCGTCATAGGCCAGTTTACCCGTTCCAGAAATACGCTGAGCGTCCGCCGGATATCGTCACGGTCATTGGTTTTTTCGGTATACAAAAAGTAGTTTGGATCAGAAATGACGTAATGCTGCGGCTTCAGTTCCGCAAAAACTGGCGCATGCGCAAAGTTGTTGACGCAGACAATTTCGGTGGTTTTGATAAACTCAAAATGCTGCTCCAGCGATTCGTTCAGCGAAGGGCCATTGCCCAGCACCGAACAAGTTGGTAACTGGCGGGCTGGCAAGTGAGTGGCATGGCGGCTGCGCAGGGCAACCTTTATCAACGACAGCAGCGAGGCAAAGAACGCGCTCAGGAACTGACTGGCAGAATTGTAAATGGACTCAATCATTCGGTCGGCACGGAACAGGTGCCTCTTTTTTTATACAAAATAACACAAAAAAAGGCAGACCGGCACGGGGCGAGGTTTCGGCACAGGAAGCGCCTGACTCATAATCTTTTCTCAACCACCAGCTTGGGTGATTCCTGTGCCCCAAGGTTGCGTTTGAACTGCATCAGGCTGGGTTTCGGCAGTTGGTTGCCGTCTACGGATAGACCCAGATCGAGCAGGCTGATGCTTTGTTGCTGACAGTAATGATATAACTCATCGATGAGCATAACCATTGGGCTGTAGGTTCGATAATCGGAATGTGATCCGGGAAGAAAGCTGTACAGAATAGTGTCGGATACACGTACCGTAATCACAAGAGCGGCTATTCGTTTGAAGTCCATTACAGCAAACACTGAAAACTTATCCTGAAACTGATACAATACGTTTTTTAATCGTTCGGGAGTAATGCTGAGCTGGTAGCCACGCTCTTGGTACGTAGTGGCAAGAAACGTAATAGCGGTATCGATGTCCGGATCCTGCCAGTGTATGAACTGAAAGCCGGCACGCTGACATTTTCTCAACCGTCTGCGTTCCGACTGGGCCAGGCTGCTCTTGAAAGGCTTGTGTGAAACAGGCAGATAAAATGTCGGGTGAGTCGACACCGTACAGAAGCCTTGCGCGGCAAAAAGTTGGCGCAGCCGGTCGGTTTGTTCAGGAGCGTAACAGCGGGGGTAGTTGACGACCCGCAACGTACTGGCCCCTGCTTTTGTACTTGCTTCGATCAGTGCCCTTAGGAGATCATGGAGCACCGCATCGGGTAGGGTGGGAGCAAATTCAATGGAACCAAACGGAGCGGCCAGCGGACTAACCGTTGCCGTTGGCTCCCAAAAAATGGTACAGCGGGCTTCGGCTAGCTGCGTAGCCTTGTTCAGCGCGCTGACCGTATAAAACGGCCACTGACCTTGCTGACGGATGTGAGCCGGGTCGTTGAACAGAAAACCAGTATGCCAGAATTGAGGAGGAACCGAGGGGCTATATTGGCCAACTATCGTATAAAAAGCCGTTTCTGTGCCCAACGCTTTTTCAATCGATTAAACACGCTTCTTTTTTAGATAGTTAGAATAAACTAACTGGATTATTCCATCTTTTAAGCCCAGATCCGGTACAATGATGCGGGTGGCACCGGCCCATTTCATCACCGAAATGTAGATGTCGGCAGCAGGTACGATTACGTCGGCGCGGTCGGCGTTCAGGCGAAGTTTATTAATCCGGTCTTCCAGGCTAAAGCCGACGATATAATTGCGAACCCGTTGGATTTCCGCCAGCGTGGTATCCACTTCACCGGTTTTGGCAGCCAGATTAAACAACTTGCTGATGTTTCCGCCCGTACCGACTGCCGTCACTTCCTGCGACGAGTCTACGTTTTCTTCGACCCAATCTTCGATTTTTCGCCAGGCTCCCTTTGTTTCTTTGCCTTCCAGCAACCGTACCGAGCCGATTTTGAACGATTTGGAATTGATCTTCTGCCGGTTTTTATAAATGTTCAGTTCGGTGCTGCCCCCGCCGACATCAATGTGCAGAAACTGACGGTCGTCCAGCGCCTGAACGACCACATTGTTGATCAGTTCGGCTTCTTTCTGACCGTCGATGATATGAATTTTTACACTCGTTGACGCTTCAATGCGTTTCGCGATCTCGTGACCATTGGCAGCCTCGCGCATGGCCGACGTAGCACACGCCATATAACATTCTACTTCATGCAGTTCCATGAGCAGCTTGTAAACCTGCATGAGCTTAGCCGTTCGCGCTTCACTTTCAGGGGTTAATTCGCCGAAGTTAAAGACGTCGTGGCCGAGTCGGAGCGGAAACCGTACGTATTCGACGCGTTTGAAGCTAACAACGTCGTCATTATGTAATACCGTTGAGATTTGCATACGAGCTGCATTGGAACCGATATCGATGGCTGCCAGTTTCATGTTTATTAATTAGCGAAAGAGTGAAAGAGCGAGAGAGTGTTTAAGCCAGATAACCGCTCTTTCACTCTTTTACTCTTTCACTCTTTTGTTCGGGTCAAAAGTAACGCATTTTTGGCGACTATGACGAGATTCTGTACCTTTGCTAAAATGCTTATCAAGAAAGACGGAGGGATTGGACCCGATGATGTCTTGGCAACCAGCCGCTTACCGGAAAAGGTGCCGCGTTCCACCCCAGATTGATGTGGGGACAGATAAGTTAGCGTTCCGCTGCCTTCGCCTGTTTCTGATAAGCCTTCGTTTTAGAACCAATATCATTTCGGTGCAAACACTCGTGTTTGTTTCGTTCTACGCTATAACTTACTGTATCACTTGAAATCGATTACAAACCTTCTGCAACAACGTATCCTCGTGCTCGATGGCGCGATGGGGACGATGATCCAACGCTATCAGCTCACCGAAGCTGATTATCGGGGTGAGCGGTTCAAGGACTATCCACATGACGTGAAAGGTAACAACGACTTACTGTCGATTACCCAGCCGCACATCATTAAGGAGATTCATAAACAGTATCTTGACGCAGGCGCTGATATTATTGAAACCAATACGTTCAGTAGCACGTCCATTGCTATGGCCGACTACCACATGGAAGCGCTGGCCTACGAACTGAATTATGAATCAGCCCGGATTGCTAAAGAGGTTGCGGAGGAAATAACGAAGCAAAATCCGGACAAACCCCGCTTTGTTGCCGGAGCGATGGGGCCTACTAACCGTACGGCTTCGCTTTCGCCAGACGTGAACAACCCCGGTTACCGCGCCGTAACGTTTGATGAACTGGTAGAAGCGTATTACGAGCAAGTCAGTGGCCTGGTGGAAGGTGGATCAGATCTGTTGCTGGTTGAAACGATTTTTGATACGCTCAATGCTAAGGCGGCTCTGTTTGCAATCGATAAATATTTTAACTTAAATCCACAGCAACTGGTCCGGCCCATCATGGTGTCGGGTACCATCACAGATGCCAGTGGACGGACATTGTCGGGGCAGACAACGGAAGCGTTTCTGTACTCGGTGTCGCACTTGCCTTTGCTCAGCGTTGGTCTGAACTGCGCCCTCGGCGCTGAACCCATGCGGCCGTATATTCAGACGCTCGCCAAAGAAGCCCCGTTCTTTACGTCGGCTTACCCCAATGCGGGCCTGCCTAATGAATTTGGTGAATACGACGAGACGCCCGAGATGATGGCCGCTCAGATCGAAGGCTTCATTCGGGATAGTTTCGTCAATATCGTAGGGGGTTGCTGCGGCTCTACGCCGGATCATATTCAGGCGATTGCTCAGGTTGCGGCCAAATACCCACCCCGGCAATTACCGCAACCTGAGCCGTATCAGAAGTTGAGCGGTTTAGAACCACTAAAGATTACGGAGCAGACCAACTTCCTGAACGTTGGGGAGCGCACGAACGTAACAGGCTCCAAGAAGTTTGCCCGGCTGATTAAAGAAGGTAATTTCGACGAAGCCCTGAGTATTGCCCGTGGGCAGGTAGAAGGTGGGGCACAGGTGATCGACGTGAACATGGACGAAGGTATGCTCGACTCCGTGGAGGCTATGACGACCTTCCTGAACCTGATTGCCGCCGAACCCGACATTGCTCGTGTGCCCATCATGGTCGACTCGTCCAAGTGGGAAGTAATCGAAGCGGGTTTGAAGTGCGTACAAGGCAAAGCTATTGTGAACTCAATCTCCCTAAAAGAAGGGGAGGAGGCATTCATCGAGCGGGCCAATCTGGTTAAGCGCTATGGGGCGGCTGCCGTGGTGATGGCCTTTGACGAAACTGGCCAGGCCGATTCCTACGAGCGCCGTATTCAGATCTGCGAACGGGCGTATCGTATCCTGGTCGATAAGGTCAAGTTTCTTCCGCAGGACGTCATTTTCGACCCAAACATCCTGACCGTTGCGACCGGTATCGAGGAGCATAACAACTACGCTGTCGACTTCATTAATGCCACGCGCTGGATTAAGCAAAATCTACCGCTGGCCAAAGTGAGCGGGGGTGTATCAAATATTTCGTTCAGTTTCCGGGGCAACGACGTAGTGCGTGAGGCTATGCACTCGGCGTTCCTGTACCATGCTATCCGCGCTGGTCTGGATATGGGAATTGTCAATGCCGGTCAGCTCGAAGTGTACGACAACATTCCCAAAGACTTGCTCGAACGCTGCGAGGACGTATTGCTCAACCGCCGACCCGATGCTACGGAGCGTCTGGTGGAGTTCGCCGAGACCGTAAAAGCGAAAGGTAAGGAAGTCATACAGGATGAAAGCTGGCGCCTGGCGCCCGTTAACGAACGACTCAAACACGCGCTCGTTAAAGGCATTACCGATTACATCGATCAGGACGTCGAGGAAGCCCGGCAGCAATTTGAGCGTCCGCTCGAAGTCATCGAAGGGCCGTTGATGGACGGCATGAACGTAGTGGGCGATCTGTTCGGCGAGGGGAAGATGTTCCTGCCGCAGGTCGTGAAATCGGCGCGGGTCATGAAAAAAGCCGTAGCCTATTTGTTCCCGTTCATCGAAGCTGAAAAAGAAAAGAGCGGTAGCACGCAGGTTGCCGGTAAAATTCTCCTGGCAACCGTAAAAGGCGACGTTCACGACATTGGTAAAAACATCGTCGGTGTAGTACTCGGCTGTAACAACTACGAGATCATCGACCTCGGGGTGATGGTGCCGACACAGAAGATTCTCGAAGAAGCGCGCAAACAAAATGTGGACATTATCGGTCTGAGCGGTCTGATTACGCCTTCGCTTGACGAGATGGTGGGTGTAGCTAAAGAGATGGAGCGACAGGGGTTTACTATTCCACTGCTTATTGGGGGGGCCACTACGTCACGGATTCACACGGCCGTTAAAATTGATCCGTACTATTCAGGACCAGTCGTTCATGTGCTCGATGCCAGCCGGAGCGTACCGGTAGCCGGTCGGTTGAACAACGAGAACCATACGGTTCGGGATGACATCTTCCGGGAAATAAAAGCTGAGTACGTTAAGCTACGTGAAGACCATGCCCGGCGTCGGCAGGACAAAGCCAGCCTGACGATTGAGAAGGCCCGCGACAATCGCACCGTGATTGACTGGAGCCAGTTCGAACCGACCAAGCCTGCATTTCTGGGTAACCGCTATTTCGATGATTATTCCATTGAAGAGCTGGCTAAGTACATCGACTGGACGCCGTTCTTCCAGACCTGGCAGTTGCACGGGAAGTATCCCGCTATTTTCGACGACGCGGTGGTAGGGAACGAAGCCCGCAAACTCTACAACGACGCGACGACGCTATTGCAGGAAATTATTGACAATAAGTTGTTGCAGGCAAAGGCCGTTGTTGGCTTTTTCCCCGCTAACTCAGCGGATGACGACGTATTACTTCACGATTTTGAAGAGTATACGCGCGATATTCCCTGCGAACGGCACGGCTCACACCGGCATATCGAATACAAAATATCACGGGCTCAGTCGCAGACTGCAGTTAGCTCGGCGGGTGAGTTAATTTATGATACCAAAACCGTCTTACACTTCCTGCGCCAGCAGAATCAGAAGGCCCCGGGTTTACCAAACTTCTGCTTATCGGATTTTATCGCTCCGCTGGAAAGCGGTCGTGAAGATTACATTGGTGGGTTTGCCGTTACCGCGGGGATCGGTATCGAAGCACTGATCGAAAAGTACGAGCGCGACCACGACGATTATAACAGTATCATGGTCAAGGCCATTGCCGACCGGCTGGCCGAAGCCTTTGCCGAACGGATGCACGAACGAGTACGGAAAGAGTTCTGGCCTTACGTAACGGATGAACGGCTGAGTAACGAAGAGTTAATTAAAGAAAAATACCAGGGCATTCGGCCAGCGCCAGGTTATCCGGCTTGCCCGGACCATACCGAAAAAGGCACCTTGTTTGAGCTGCTGGATGCCAATAAAATTGGCATTGAACTAACCGAAAGCTATGCCATGTACCCGGCTTCGTCGGTGAGTGGTTTCTACTTCTCGCATCCTGAATCGAAGTATTTCGCCGTTGGCAAAATCAACAAAGACCAGGTCCTGGATTACGCCATGCGGAAAGATGTGCCCGTCGAGGAAATCGAAAGATGGCTATCGCCGGTGCTGAGCTATGACGCGTAGTTCCAGCTATTCGACGTAATAAGAAAGCTCGGCTGATCACTCAGCCGAGCTTTTTCAATATAAACATAATGAATACTTACTGAGGCAACAGAACCGAATCGATTACGTGGATTACACCGTTCGACTGGTTGACATCGGGAATGGTAACCGTTGCCATACCGCCTTTAGCGTCGGTCAGCTCGATTTTCTTGCCTTTCTGCATGGCCGTCAGCGTACCACCCGCTACAGTTGTCAGCGTAGCTTTACCACCACCATCAGCAATTGCTTTCATCAGGTCGGCTGCGCTCATTTTGCCCGATACAACGTGGTAAGTCAGGATGCTGGTCAACGTTGCTTTATTTTCAGGCTTCACCAGCGTTTCAACCGTGCCTTTAGGCAGTTTGTCAAACGCTTTGTTAGTAGGAGCAAACACCGTGAATGGGCCAGCGCCCTGCAAAGTTTCAACTAAGCCAGCTGCTTTTACCGCTGCAACGAGCGTCGTGTGATCCTTCGAGTTTACGGCGTTTTCAACGATATTTTTGGATGGATACATGGGAGCACCACCAACCATCACGGTTTTTTCCTGCGCGAACGAAACCTGAGCGGCTGTAAGTAAAGCAAGTAACGAAAAAACGAATTTGAACGTTTTCATTTGTCTGTGTTCAGTTGAATTGAGAAAAAAGTTATTATGTGTGATCGATCAACGGACAGACTTACGCAGGTGCTGGCGGGTTCGGATTTAAAAGCCGTAAAAAAACTGGATAAAGAGTAGAGCTAACGTAGGGGAATTAAGGCGGAGAGGCATGCTAAGACCCTAAAAGCCAGATCGCCGGACCTGGGCCCGGCGAATCTGTTCGGGAGGGGAACATAAATGAATGTGAATAGAATAAACATTACAAAGCTTGCTAATAAATTGTTGAAAAAGTAGGGGAAATGCGCCTGAAAGAGACCGGGGAAAAGCGGTACTTAAATACGGGAAATTTCCCGTATTTAAGTAAATAGTTAATTTTATAGATAGATAATAGGCTGATAATCAGAATTTAAATTTAGGTCTATTATCCGTTGGCGTGCTACGGACTTTTAAATTAACGGCTTAAATCCTATTTTACTGTGAATAACTCTCACCCGAAAAATTGATAAACAGTATGCTGGAATTTGTATTCAAGAAAGCCGAGATGAAGGAGCTGATCAGCAGCGCAGGTGAATCCGAAGAAGGTAACGTAGTGGTCAGATTGCGGTTTGATTACAAAACAGGCGATTCGTTCCCGGCTTACATAACCGCTTACTGCGAGCGAGCCGTGAACGAGATGACAACGAAAGAAATAGGCGGCTGTCCTCGCCCGCCCGGTTGTGAATAATGCGTATTTTTACTGGTACATAAACTAGCTGTCCAGCGAGCAATGTGGCATACACTTGCCCGAGTAATTGATTATCTCGATACCGTCCCGCCTTTATTTTTATTACTGCTTGCTCTGACGTCGATGGGTTGGGGGAGGAGAGATTATATCCTGTATTACCTGGGTTGTCAGTTTCTGTTTAACGGGTATGCCAATTTTTTAAATGAGTTGAAACGGGATAATTTATTCGCGTACTCGCTCAACTTCGCCTGGACAAATTTCCTGCTCTCCCAATATTTTATAAAGCTTTACTCAAATCGGTATTTTACCTGGCTTCTGCTGGTGGGCACGCTGCTGTATCAGGTAAACGTATTGAGTACAACCCAAACGGCTTCCACAACGGCTACGTTTGATTCGTCATCGTTCGGCCTGGTCAGCCTGTTAGTAACGCTCTATTGCATACTGTATTACACGAAGCAGTTATCGCAGCAACCGACAGAAAACATCCTAACGGTCCGCAATTTCTGGTATGTAAACGGACTGTTCACCTATTATACAAGTAACTTCTTTATATTCCTGACGTACAATACCTTAACTAGGATGAATGTTGCCAATATCGGGGTAATATGGAGGGTTCATAACGTAGTATTTCTGATAATGTGCGTTTATTTCTTTGTCGGACTACGATGCAAAACTTCATCGGGGGAATAGAGATTGTCATTCTGGCAACAGCCTTCCTGTTTCTTATTTCAGTGACTCCGATCCTGTTCGTGTTCCTGCATCGGCGCCAGTACCAGCGTTACCTGAGCGAGAAAGAGCAGCTCAGGAGCGTATACCAACAGGAACTTCTTCAATCGCAGCTGGAAACCCAGAACCAGACTCTTCAGCAAATCGGCCAGGAACTGCACGACCATATCGGTCAGCTTTTGACGGTGGCGGTCATGCGTTTGAATAACCTTGAGGATGAAGTGACCGACCCCGATACCCAGGGTTCAGTACAGCAAACGCGTGATCTGGTCAGTACCATCATCACCGACGTACGAACACTGGCAAAAACTCTGGATCACGATACGGTTCGTCACTTCGGTTTGCGCGACAGCCTTGCGTTTGAACTGGAACGGATTCGTCATGTTGGTCGTCAGCAGACAGCGTTTCAGGTAACGGGCGAGCCTTATTCATTGGGTGCAGATAGCGATGTGATTGTGTTCCGTATGATACAGGAAGCACTTAACAATGCGCTTAAACACGCAAAAGCCCAGGCGTTAACCGTATCGCTTGACTATCAGAAAGCGATGGTTTTTGTCTCAGTCGTTGATGATGGCGTCGGATTTATGATCAACGAATCCGCAGATCGCAGCATTGACCAGATAGGCTCGGGTTTGCGAAATTTGCACCGCCGGGCTACGCTGCTGGGGGGAGAATGTTTGATACAAAGTAAGCCCGGTGACGGAACTTCCCTGGAAATTAAATTACCACGTAACCATGCCGTTTAAAACGGTGTGGGATTAATGAGTAAAAATACCCTGATCGGGGTATTGTATTTATTAATGTAACTGCCTACTTTTCAGCAGATAACCTTCTACTGCCCTGTTTTCATGTCCACTACCATTGCTATAGCCGACGACCACCAGTTGGTCGCCGAAGCTATGTCTGAATTAATCCGAAAGTTTGAGGGGTACGAGGTTGTGTTTGTGGTCGAAAACGGTCGTGAGTTGCTCGATCATATTAGCCAGGGCCCCGTTCCCGACATTGCCCTTGTCGATTTAAGTATGCCCGTTATGGATGGATTCGAAACGGCCCTCCAGCTCCGTCAACATTTTCCAACTGTGCGCGTGTTAGCCTTATCCATGACCGATAAGGAGGAATCAATTGTGCGTATGATCCGAAGTGGCGCACGGGGTTATTTATTGAAAGGCAGCCGACCCTCAGAGCTGCGACAGGCCCTAAGCGACGTAATGACAAAAGGATTTTTCTACACCGATTTTTTAACCACTAAACTGATTGGCAACTTGAGTACTCCACACTCCTCCAACCCCTTAGGCTCGTTTAACCTCAACAATCGTGAATACGATTTTTTGAAGATGGCCTGTAGTGAATTAACTTACAATGACATTGCTGATCGGATGTGCGTTAGTCCGCGCACAGTAGACGGCTATCGAGAGGTTGTTTTCCAGAAAATGGGTGTCCGAACCCGCGTCGGAATGGTCATTGAGGCCGTTCGGCATGGATTAGTTCAGTTGTGATTATGCGCAGAACAGAGCGTAAGGAGTTTGGGCTCGAGTTGGGATAAACCTGTACCTTTACGCCTGAACTTCTTACGCTATTCTTGCTGCGATCACATTCATGGAGTTGCTTTTTCACCGCGTCGATCTTCGTTTAAAACATACATTTACCATCGCGCACGATAGCCGCGACGTACAGCCAACTTTACTCGTTGAGCTACGTGACGGCACCTGCAGCGGCTTCGGTGAAGCAACGGCCACGCGCTACTACGGGATTACGGTTGAGGGGATGGTGGCGTCGCTTGAGGCACTTCGGGAACGTATTGAATCCTACACCCTGACTGACCCAGCAGTGTTCTGGGCCGATATGCAGCCCTATCTGGCGCAGCATCCTTTTGCCTTATGTGCGCTGGACCAGGCGGCCTGGGACCTATGGGCGAAGCAGAAGCAGCAACCCTTGTATAAGCTCTGGAACCTTGACCCGGCCAATAGCCCTCTGACGAATTACACCATTGGTTTAGATACGCCTGAGCGAATGCTCGAAAAGATGCAGGAATGGCCCTGGCCCCTGTATAAAATCAAGCTGGGTCGTCCGGAAACCGATCTGGACGTAGTGAAGCTGTTACGTCAGCATACGGATGCGCTGTTTAGGATTGACGCCAACTGTGGGTGGCAAGCGGCTGATACCATCGCCAAATCGCGGGTCTTGGCAGACTTAGACGTTGAGTTTATTGAGCAGCCCCTTCCGGCTGCAGACTGGGCTGGTGCTAAAGCGGTGTTTGACCAGAGCGCCTTACCGGTTATAGCCGACGAAAGCTGCATTGTTGAGGACGACGTTGATCGTTGCGCGGGCTATTTCCACGGGGTAAACATCAAGCTAACCAAGTGCGGAGGGCTGACCCCCGCCCGGCGTATGATTAGCCGTGCCCGTGAGTTAGGGTTACGCGTTATGGTTGGCTGCATGACCGAGTCCAGCGTTGGCATTTCGGCCATCGCTCAGTTGTTGCCCTTGCTCGATTATACCGATCTGGATGGTTCGCTGCTCATTGCCAACGACCCAGCTACTGGCGTTACGTTCAACTACGGCCAGGTTATTTACGCTGCGGAAAATGGTACCGGAGCCCAGTTGGTAATGCGTGAATCCCGATAACGTAATGAGTGACACGTTTACCATCGATCACCTCCCCGGTCGTACAATTCAGCATAACGGGAGCGACTACTTATTTTTTAGCGGAACGGCATACCTGGGGTTGGCACAGCATCCTGCTTTTCAGCAACTGGTGCTGAATGGCATTCGCCGGTACGGGAGCGTTTTCGGAAGTTCACGGAACGGGAATCTCCGGATTGGCGTGTATGAAGAAGCTGAAGCGAAGCTGGCCGCGTTCGTTGGGGCAGCCGCAGCCCTGACGCTATCGTCCGGAATGATGGCTGGCCAGGCCGTTGTTCGCTTGTTGGAAGGGCAAAATCACATATTCGTCTACGGCCCAAAGGCGCACCCGGCTCTCTGGAATCAGCCTGCCGTTACGTTGCCGACGGCATCGTTTGCGGACTGGGTAGCGCAGTTGCCCGGGCAGTTAAGAGCCATTGCCCGTGAGAATCATCCGGAACAACCCATTGCCGTGTTCGTCAACTCACTCGATGCGGTTTGTTCGGACTATTATGCGTTCGACTGGGTCGATACGTTACCCGATGAATTGCCCATAACCCTCGTAGTTGACGATTCGCACGGCATAGGGGTGTTGAACAATGGTCGGGGCATCTGGCCGCAAATCCCTTCAAAAGCCAATATGCGCTTGCTGGTGACGGCGTCCTTGGCCAAAGCGATGGGATTGCCGGGCGGGGCTGTGCTGGGCGACCCCGAACGGATTGCAGAGTTACGCCAATCCGCGTTTTTTGGCGCGTGTTCACCCATACCACCTGCCTACCTGGATGCTTACCTGAACGCCGACCATTTATATGCCGAAGGACGGGAACGCCTTCAACAAAATGTGCTGCTGGCCGAAAAGCTGCTGCTCCCTACCGGCCTGTTTCGCCAGGCAACAGGTTATCCGGTTTTCTTTACTGAGCAGGACGATCTGTATCCTCATTTACTGGCGCACAACATTTTTATCTATTCATTCGCTTATCCAACAGCGGCCGATCGGGCGAATACCCGAATTGTGATCAGTGCTTTTCACGAATTTGCGGATGTGCAGCAGCTAGCCGACCGGGTGTATACGTACTGCTTTTAAGCATGAGCGTTTGACAAGACCGTTACCTCGGTATTCAAAATAAACTACAGTTGCAGTAGGGTAAGTGGCGTTTAGCAGTAAACCGATTACCGAACTGTTATGAAAACGAGTATTCTTTTCGTCTTGACTGTACTTGCCTTTGCCGCCTGTAAGAAAGACAATGATCCTGCGCCGAATGATCCGGCAACGGCTGTATCCGGCAAGTATACGATCCGATCGTTTCTGTATATTGATGGAGCCGACACCATAAATCTGCCTACCTTGCCCGCTTCCAGTCAGGGCGTATCCGTTTCCGGAACGCTCACCGCAGCCCGGAGCACGTCGAGCTTCGTCAACCTCCTGTTAATGCTCAAACAGACCGGCGCTGCAGACAGCACGTTGCCGATTGATAGCGTTGAGGTACGCCAAACCGGCAACTCGTATGGGCTGTATTTAGGCGATACGTCGTTAGGCACTGCCGATGGCTCCACGATTAACGTCAACGTAGCCGAGACGGACCCGCAAACGAATGAGCCGTTTGTTATACGCTTTGAGGCCCGCAAGTAGGGTTACTTTAAACCCGATAGAAAGCTGAGGCTGGCGGGTACCTGATCCATCGATCGCGACGATTCGTCTTCGATGAAGAAGTGCCTGACGCCCGACTTTTTAGCTTGCTTCATGATGTCGGCAATGCCAATGTCGCCCTGCCCTAGTGTTACATTCGATTCTAAGTCGGCGCGACCGTTGTTGCTGTCGGGGGTGCCCGGCCTGCGGTCTTTGAGGTGCATAAGCGGGAAGCGTTTCGGGTATTTCTGCAGCAAGGCGACGGGGTTGTAGCCCGGCGATTTCACCCAGAACACATCCATCTCGAAGTTAACGTACTTGGGATCAAAGTTTTCGGCCAGGTAGTCAAAGAACGTACCGTCCTGATACGTCTGAAACTCATAGCCGTGGGTGTGGTAGCAGAACGTAAGGCCGTTGTCGGCCAGCAGTTTTCCGGCCGTATTGAACACGTCGATCGCCTGATCCGCATCCTGAATACGAAAAGCATCACCTGGGTGGGGAATCCAGGCGCAGGTGACGTATTTCGCGCCTAATGCCTTCGCTTCGGCAATTAGTTTAGGAACGTTTGAGTCGAGGTCTTCGAAACTGGCTCCGGTGCTGATGGCTTTAATGCCGTTCTGATCAAGAAGCTTGCGGAAGTCGGTGAGGCTGAGTCCGTAGGTACCGGCAATTTCGGCTTCGCGAAACCCCATCTGCTTCACGCTGGCCATTGTGCCCGGAACGTCCTTGGCAAACTGGCTGCGAAAACTGTATAATTGAATGCCGACAGGCGCTGGTTTTTGAGCCAGCGCTGCGGTCGTCAGCAGGAGCCCGGTAATTAAGGAGATTACACGCGTTTTCATGGTGGGTAAGAGTTAGGAGCAGATCGTCTTTTATCGGTCCGTTTGCGTCGTAAATGTACTTTCGAAGATTTTATCGGCATTGCCGGTTTCAAAGCCTTCGCGCCGATGGGCACGGGTGATCTCCTCGGCCGGAAGATGGTTGAACTGGGGTAATACCCGACGCTCGGCAAATTCGACGTAAGAGCCCGCAATTCGGAACGTATCACCGTCCGCAAAATCGGCATCAATCAGTTGCGCTACGGTTGAGGCTTGTCGTAGATCACCATCCGGACTAACCTTAATCGTGCCGCCCGCCGAGTTAAGTTTGAAACCTCTGGCTTGCAGAAAAGCCACGAACTCATCGATTGTGTTATAACCGGATCGGAGGTTATGCACACTGATGGTGAAGTGGTTGAGGTAATAACGGTTGTAAATTACCCAGGCGGCATATTCGCTTTCGGCCAGTAATGTTTTATAATCGCTCAGCGTAGGCGTCGTCCAAAGGGGCTGATGCAGGAAGTGGTCAACAGCCTCTGCGTCGTCCAGATCGAGGGCATCAACGGGATCACTCGTTACGGTATCTGTGTAGCGGTGGATAATTTGCTGGGCTTCGTCGGACAGTTCCTGCACGCGCAGTTCACTAGCGAAAATACGAGGAAAACTAGGTTTGGGTGGTGCGTACCAATACGCCGTTAGCTTCTTCCCGGTGAAGTTGTATTCATCGCGCCTTTCGTAGCCGTAGTGCATGAATATCTTCTCGAACGAAGCTAAGCCCAGGTTTGGTACGCCCATTGTCCGGAAAGCGATATGGTCATTTTCGATCTCATCCGCCGACTGAACAATGCCTTCGTCGATCATGGAATCGATTACGTTCTGTACATCCGGAACGCGTTCGCTGTACCGGCGCATTAAACCGTTCAGGACGGCTTCTACTGTCTGAATTTTAGTTGATGAAGTAGTCATGCCTTTTTTATTAGCAGGGTGGTTAAGGTAACGAATATACTACGTCCACCGGGTGCGGGCCAGCAGGACGTCTTTGCCCGAGTCGACCTGCTCGATCCGGTGCACCAGACTATGCTTCGTTTCGACAACGGCCTGTATCTGCAACTGATCGCGCCAATGACTTTCTGTCCGGAAAACTAAATCAATTTCGGCTAATTCCCGCGTTTGCAGCGTCTCGTTGTCAACCGCTTCGAGCAGCCACTGCACGTATGCTACGTTGTTGACGTGCTGATTCTGATCAATACTTAACCAGCCTACTTCGACCTGCCTGGCGACACTACCTCCGAAGGAAGCATTCTGGAAATCGGGTTTGAGAGGCAGTTTAGGCAATGGTTCCACGGCCGGAGGCACATGTAACTGCTTGATGAAATCGGGTAGAGGTACCATGGAGCGTTTATCTATCGAGAACACAAGCCATGTGCTTGCCGCATCAGCCAGTAAGGTGCCATCCTCGGTAAGCACCCGAAAATCGCGATGAATAAAGAATTTTTCAACCGATGTGGGATAGGTCATCATCCGAATAGTCTGACCATAATGCGGGTACTGATGAACCCGTAACCGAAAGCGCATCAGCATCCAGCCGAAGCCTCGCTGCGCCAGGTCAGAAATGCCGATGCCGTAGTCAATGGCGTTGCGGTTGGCCGACTCCTGCATCAGGTTCATTAAAGCCGGTATGCTCATTCGACCGAATGCGTCACACTCGTAGCCACGTAAGGTAAACGTGTCTGTCTGGATAAAACTCATGCAGTAAAGGTAAGGCGGAGGGCATAAAAAAACTCCCCAGCGTGCTTGACGTAGCGGGGGAGTTTTTAGGTGTAAGCTTTAAAGCTTTGAAATTACTTGGTGCCGTAGCGCTTGCGGAACTTGTCCACACGGCCGGCCGTATCGAGCAGTACGTTCTTACCCGTGTAGAATGGGTGCGACTGCGAGCTAACTTCGATCTTAACGAGTGGGTACGTTTGGCCCTCAAACTCGATGGTATCTCTGGTTTGAACCGTTGAGCGGGTCAGAAATTTGTAGTCGCTCGACAGGTCGTGGAATACCACATCGCGGTATTCCGGGTGAATGCCCTTTTTCATAGTCTAATGCTCAGTTTCTTGTCATCTTCTCGGTTTCCGTCCGAAAAGGATTGCAAAGGTACGGCGTTTATAATGGATTGGCAAGTCTTTTTGTCTGATCTTTTCGGGTTTGATTATCAACCATTTAAAGTAATACCATTGCCTAATAAGAGTTCTCTGGCGGCTTGCCTTTTCAAGGATGTCTTCCTACATTTAAGCACATAATCACTTCCTCAAACTGTGCGGTTGGCAAGTGTTGGCCTCCGCACACCGATCAGTAAATTCGCTCTTTTTAATTTCTTAGACTAGGTCTGCAATGGGGTATTGTTAAGTCGCTAAGGCTTACGGCTTAACAATTTCTTAACCGATTCGCAGCTTTCTATTTTTCTAAGACGAGCGAAAACCGGTGAACCTTCCCGGTTGCTTTTCCGTCTATTTCAGCAGAACTTTAGAACGCAGTCGCGTTCTGGCGACAGCCAAACTCAACGGATTGACCACGCCAATCGGGCTGATCTGAACGTAACAAACGAATCAATATTTACTGCATATACCATTTTTCCTATATATTAACACTAGCTCAAACGCTCATGTATGTAATTAAACGCGATGGACGCCGGGAGTCGGTCAAGTTCGATAAAATTACCGCCAGGATTGAGAAGTTATGCTATGGCCTTGATCCCGCCTACGTGCAGCCTGTTGAGGTGGCTATGAAGGTCGTAAATGGCCTTTACGACGGCGTCAAAACGACGGAATTAGACAACCTGGCCGCCGAAACTGCTGCTTCGATGACAACCAAGCACCCGGACTACGCCATTCTGGCCGCCCGGATTGCCATCTCAAACCTGCACAAGGAAACGAACAAATCGTTTTCCGGTACCATCAAGAAACTGTACTTGTATGAAGATCCGAAGACCGGCGAAAACGCGTCGCTGATCTCGCGGGAGGTATATGACGTTGTTCGCAATAATGCCGCCCTGCTGGATTCTACGATTATCTACGACCGCGATTACGGCTATGATTACTTCGGCTACAAGACCCTTGAGAAGTCGTATCTGTTGAAAATCGACGGCCGGATTGCCGAGCGTCCGCAACACATGCTCATGCGTGTTGCCGTGGGCATACATATGGACGATGTCGATGCCGCCATTGAGACGTATAACCTACTCAGTGAAAAGTGGTTCACGCACGCAACGCCTACCCTGTTCAACGCCGGAACGCCGAAGCCGCAGATGTCGAGCTGCTTCCTGCTGACGATGAAGGACGACTCGATCGACGGTATCTACGATACGCTGAAGCAAACCGCTAAAATTTCGCAGTCGGCAGGTGGCATTGGCCTGAGTATCCACAACGTCCGGGCGACGGGTACGTATATCAAGGGCACTAACGGTACGTCGAACGGAATTGTGCCGATGCTACGTGTGTTCAACGACACGGCTCGTTACGTCGATCAGGGTGGTGGTAAGCGTAAAGGTTCGTTTGCCGTTTATCTGGAGCCCTGGCATGCCGACATCTTCGAATTTTTGGATCTGAAAAAGAACTCGGGTAAAGAAGAAGTACGGGCTCGTGACCTGTTCTACGCCCTCTGGACGCCCGATCTGTTCATGAAACGCGTGGAAGACAACGACGTTTGGTCGCTGTTCTGTCCGCATGAGTGCCCCGGTCTGGCCGACTGCTACGGCGAAGAATTCGAAGCGTTGTATGAGCGGTACGAACGCGAAGGACGCGCCCGTCGGACAGTGAAGGCGCAGGAATTGTGGTTCAAGATTCTGGAGTCACAAACCGAAACCGGCACGCCATACATGCTGTACAAGGATGCGGCTAACAAGAAGTCGAACCAGAAGAACCTGGGCACGATCAAGTCGTCGAACCTGTGCACCGAAATCATTGAGTACACGGCCCCCGATGAAGTAGCGGTTTGTAACCTCGCATCGATTGCGCTGCCGAAGTTCATAACCCGCGGTACGGATGGTGTGATGCGGTTCGACCACCAGAAACTGTATGAGGTAACCAGAACAGCCACGCGTAACCTCAACAAGATCATTGACATCAACTACTATCCAGTTGAAGAGGCTCGTCGGAGCAATATGCGTCACCGGCCGATTGGCCTGGGTGTGCAGGGACTGGCGGATGCGTTCATCATGTTACGTATGCCGTTCGAGTCGGATGAAGCGCGTCGCCTGAACGAAGATATTTTCGAAACGATCTACTTTGGTGCCATGACCTCGTCGATGGAGCAGGCGAAGGAGTATGGTCCCTACGAAACCTGGAAAGGCTCACCAATTTCGCAAGGCCAGTTCCAGTTCGATATGTGGGGTGTAAAGCCTAAATCAGGTCGCTGGGATTGGGAAAGCCTCCGCAAGGACGTAGTGGAACACGGCGTTCGGAATTCGCTGCTGCTGGCTCCAATGCCGACTGCGTCGACCTCGCAGATTTTGGGGAACAACGAGTGCTTCGAACCCTACACGAGCAACATCTACACCCGCCGTGTGCTGTCGGGTGAGTTCGTGGTTGTGAACAAGCACCTGCTCAAAGACCTTGTGAAATTAGGTCTGTGGAATGATACCATGAAGAACAACCTGATCTTGGCCAACGGCTCGATTCAGGCGATTCCGGGCATTCCGCAGAATATCAAAGATCTTTACAAGACAGTTTGGGAGATTAAGCAGAAACACATCATCGACATGGCCGCCGACCGGGGTGCCTACATCTGCCAGTCGCAGTCGCTAAACATCCATATTCAGGATTCGAACTTTGGCAAGCTGACGTCGATGCACTTCTACGCTTGGAAAGCGGGTCTGAAAACGGGTATGTACTACCTGCGTACGAAGGCCGCTGCCGATGCCGTCAAGTTCACGGTTGTTCAGCCACAAGCCGAGCCGCAACTGGAACCTGCCCTGGCCGAAACCGCACCCGTCGAAAAACCACTCGACTACGCACAGTACGCGAAGGAACACGCCACCAACGCTACTCCAACCCCTGTGCCGATGGTAACGGACCTTGAACAGCAGTATGCCGCTATGACCTGCTCACTGGACGATCCAGAAGGTTGTGAGATGTGTGGTTCGTAAGCAGGTTAGAAACTTTAAAGATGAACTCCCGGCTGCACAAAATGTAGTCGGGAGTTTTTGTTATTTAACAATAGCAACAACACTAACTTAAATGTTGCTTTACGTTAACTGCGGTTCGGGGCCGCGGAAAGCGTCGATTTTAGTGATGAGAGGAAGTTTAACGGGTTGACCTTGTTGAGCGGATTGATAGATCGCTTCCATAATGCGGTGATCCTGTAGGCCCTCCTCGCCGGGCGTGAACGGCCGCTTATCCTGCTGAACGCAATCGGAGAAGTGATCGATTTCGAGCGCAAACTGGTTCCGATTGGGTACTGATGTTTCGGCGGTCTGCTCGTTTTGGCCCTCGGCGTAGGATTGCTGCAATTGCAGACCTTCATAGGCAAAGGCATTGTTCATGTTCTGCCAGCCCCGTTCGTTCAACACCCGGTACCATCTGGATTCGTGGGCGTAGTAGTCGCTGGCGCAGTTGGCAATAACGCCACTTGGGAAGCGCATCTGCCACGTTATGAGCTCTTCGACTTCCCGGAACAAGGGATTACCCGGCGTACTGTATTGATAGGCGAACACCTCGGTTGGTTCTTCCCCCAAAAGAAATCGGGCCGTATTGAGACAGTACAGGCCAATATCAGGTAAGGCACCGCCACCAGCCAGAGCCCGAATGTGTCGCCAGTGACTGGGGTTGGCCTCCTGCTGAGCATTGTGCATGTCAAAAAATTTGGGTGCACCATATTTCTTCGTGCGGACTTGTTCACGAACCAGGCGGTTATGCGGTTCGTATTGAATTCGGTAAGCGACCATTAGTTGGCGTCCGGCTTTGTTGCAGGCGTCAATCATAGCCTGGCATTCGGCGGATGAGGTAGCCATTGGCTTCTCGCACAGAATATGCTTACCGGCCTGTGCCCCACGGATGGTATATTCGGCGTGCATGGCGTTGGGCAGCACGATGTAAATCACCTGTACCTCCGGATTATCTTTCAGCTTGTCATAATTTTCGTAGCTATAGCAGTTCTGAGGTTTGACACCATATTGCTGAGCTACCTTTTGCAGCTTCTGCGGATTGCCGCTGACCAGCGCCACTACTTTCGACTTTTTACATTCGCCAAAGGCCGGCAAAAGTTGCTCTAACGATAAGTGCCCCAGACCGACGATGGCATAGCCTACGCGAGAATCGGGTGGCTGGGGTGACGGAAGGGGAGGAGTTTGCCGGTCGGCGTCACCCCGAATTGGCTCCAGCTTGATCGGTTCGTCAACTTTGGGCGGAATCTCGGCGGGCGGTGAAACAGGTTTAATGATGGGAACATTGTTTGGAACTGTATCCGATGAAGCAACCGCCGATCGCTCGCCACCGTTACTGAACCGGGATTGGCCTTTTGTGGTGAGTATACCACCTGCCGCACCTATGGCCAACGTTCGACCGGTTAGCTTAAGAAATTCCTTCCGTGACTGTAACGGTGCTGGCCCATCAATCAAGGCTTTTATCAGTTCAGTAAAACGAGGCATAAGGCGATTGTTAAGTTGGTTGAGTCGATATACCAGTCCGATTAACAGCTTACTAAGCCGATAGTTAGGTGAAATGGCAAAAAGTTACTTTGCTTAATCTATAGGTGAATAGGTTCATTGCTCTACGCTCATTTATTACGTGTAGCGAGCCAGCCGATGACTAGGCGATTAGCGTTATGTCACTCATTTTCCGTTTAATCGATTTGCGATAAAATCTACAACTCTAGTTGACTTTAGTGGTAGTGTAGGTTGGATTTATGTTTGTTTCGATTTATGGAGAATCAGTACCTAACGCAAACCAGCCGGTGGTGGCTGATGCTTATATGGATAGTTAGCATACCAGTAAGCACGAGGGCGCAGACAGTACAATCGCCAGTAATTCAGTGGCAGCGAACGCTGGATGGTGGCGATGTGACACCAACGTCTCACCTGCGAGCGGTAAAAGCAAATGACGGTGGCTACGTAGTATTAGCTGGCAAAAACCTGGTTCGGTTCTCCATCACAGGTGATGTAAGGTGGACAAAACAGCTGAACGGTGCCTATCAGGATACTATATCGAGCTACGTGCCGGTTCGTGAAACTTTAGCCTTGACGACTACGCAGGACGGTGGATTTTTAACGTTGGGACTGGATGCTTTGAACCGCTATTACGTAAGCAAGCTGAATGCGGAAGGAACGATGGTCTGGACGAAAGCCATCGACAACG
This sequence comes from Spirosoma fluminis, assembly GCF_054778895.1. NCBI lineage: Bacteria > Pseudomonadati > Bacteroidota > Cytophagia > Cytophagales > Cytophagaceae > Spirosoma > Spirosoma fluminis. The sequence goes on along the minus strand of NZ_BAAGZD010000003.1, from coordinate 84,777 downwards.
CCAACGTAGGGCCTACCATTCGGATCAGCGATAATGCGATTACGACAGCGCCCGACGGCAGCATCTTGATAATCGGTACGTACCGTGATGCCTTATCGTATTTAAACTTGACCAAACTCAATCAAGAAGGGGTAATTGTTAGCCAGTGGCGCGTGAACTACCCGAGTCCTCAGCCAGCAACGCCGATTGTTTATAAAGTAGTGAACACCCGCGATGGGGGCTATCTGCTGGTTGGAAAAGCGCTCGACGATGCAACCGCCAGCAGTCAGGGACTGGCCATTAAGCTCAACAGTCAATATAATCTGGTCTGGAAGAATAGGTACCCCGGTTTGGATTCATTGAGTGACGTAATGCCTAATCCGTCAAATGATAACGCCTACATAGCCGTTGGCTTAGGGGCTGGTGGTAATGGTCGTTTGATTACCATTGCGCCAAACGAAGCGAGTGACGGAAGCGCCATCGCGTCATTCACCGGTTCCAGCGTAGTTGCGTCGCTGGCCAAAGATGACGATGGTAACCTGACTGTACTGGATGGGATAGGGGCTAACAACGGCGATTTGCGTTTAGTAACTGTGACAACGCAGTCGACAGAGCGGTGGCGGAAAACCCTTGGTGGGGCCGGTCGTGACGTACCAGCGAGCATATTGGCTACTGACGATGGAGGGTATTTGGTAGTAGGAACGACAACGTCAACCAATGGCGATGTTGTAGGTAAGTCAAAGAGTACCCTGGCGACATGGGTTGTCAAGCTGGGCACTTCACCTGTCGTGACAACGTTACGGGTGCTAGCCCCTCTCTACGATTGTCAGTCGGGCACCATTGTTTTCACCACAACTGGTGGAGATGGAACGCCCATTGCATATACAGCTCCGGGTGTGATTCGAGCGAAGGCCACCGATAATGTTGGTACCCTAGAACAGGAACTACGTAATAATCCTAAAGTAATACTGATTAAGGCGACCCAAAGTGGCCAAACGGTTAGCTACGCATTTGATTTTGGGACGTATTGCCAGAACTTGCAGTCAACAAACCGCTCGTCTGACACCAGCCCGCTTATGATGAGTCCGCCAACCTATAACTGTCAGACAGGCGCTATTACATTTTATACAACTGGGGGAGCCGGATCGTCGGCCGGAGCCATTGAATACATGGCGGCTGGCATTACCGGTTGGACAACTACCCCCAATCAGTTTGTCGACCCAGTACTTCGGACTGCTGCGGATGCACAACCGATCACGCTCGTAGCCCGTCAAGGTGGACAGATGGCTACGTACGTTCTTGACATTAAAGCCGCTTGTGGCCGGGCTCGAACGGCATCCACTGAGACCGTGGTCGAACCAACAATATCAGTGTTGGGTAATCCCGTTCGGGAATCGTTTCTGGTTGAAATAACCGGAGCACAGGACAAACCGCTGTCGATGCAACTCCTCGATGCTCGTGGTCGGCTAATCGAGCAGCGGTCTGTAGAACAACCGGGAGCAGCCGAGCGGCAAATGTTTGATGTCCGCCAACAAGCATCTGGCGTACTGTTATTACAAACAACGATCAACGGAGAGCTTCGGACCGTAAAAGTGATAAAGCAGTGATGAGTTGTGATCCGTGAACGTATCGGGTGATACGTAATGAAATTGAGACAACATATCACATAAGTACAGCCTTCATACGTTTATTAACTAAAGATACAGTTCAAACGCGCAAAGGCCGTGATTACCTCAGTTTAGCTCCGAAAAGTTAATAATAGTTGCCAAGGTCAACTTATTTTCGTTATATTTGGTTAATTATCTATAAGACCGGGTTAACCCGCACGTATTGACTGACCATCAATCGAATTGGCTCCCCTCTCTACAGGTTCCCCCTGCTCAGTATCGGCAGGTTTATCTCATCATAATAATAATCCCGAATGGAGACATTTAGTAAAAAGGAAAAAGAAAAAGCAAGACAAAAAAAGAGGAAAGACAAAGAAGAGAAGAGAGAAGAACGGAAAGCGAATGCTCAAAAAGGGCAACGGCTTGACGATATGCTGGCCTACGTGGATGAAAACGGCAACATCACGTCGACTCCGCCAGACCCGCGTAAGAAGAGAGTTATTGATCAGGAAGACATCCAGATTGGTGTTGCCAAGCAGGAAGCGGCTGGACCGGAGGAAACCGTTCGGCGTGGTATTGTGTCCTTTTTTAATGCCTCGAAAGGATACGGATTTATTCGGGATCTCCAGAGTCAGGAAAGCATTTTCGTGCACATAAACAGCCTGATCGATTCCATCAGCGAAAACGATAAAGTAAGTTTCGAAGTCACAAAGACTCCCAAAGGGCCGAACGCAGTTTCCGTCAGGAAGACTGAATAAGGCTTATATGCCGTTCTGGCGCCGGAAGGTATCCGGTTAATGAGTTAGATATGGTGCCGATTGGCACCAATTTTCATTTTTATTATTTATCCCGATGAGCAAACCAGTGTACACCTCCATTCCGCCTACTACCGATAACGATTACTGGATGCTTAAGTATTCGGATGGAAAGACAAGTATCTACATCCCACGTGATAAAGAACTCGATCGTCAACTGAAGGTGAAATTTCAGGCCGAGTTATCTGCCCGGACGTCGTTCAAACGCAAAAAGGGAACCGGAAACTAAGGAGCGTAGTCTGGCTGCGTATACCTGACTTTTGTGGCTTGCCAGCCAATCCTTCTTTACTTCTTAGCGGCTCCGCCCAACCACAGGAGTCCATTTAACACGAGCTGATTCTGCGTTGCATTCGCGAACGTAAAGGACAACTCTTTGTTTGTCCCGTTCTCATAATCTATGTCGTTGTGACCCATGTTCAAGTACAGCATTTTGTACTTTTTATTGGTCCAGACAACGGGGTAATAACCGCTGTGCCAAATCTCGTGGGGTTTAGGCCCCGTGCCCAGTGGGAAACTACTTGGATCAATCGATAGCAGTATGTCGATGTCAGGATTTGCCTTTAGGTCCTTTTCCCAGCGATACCACTCATTCGGGGCGGATTTGAACGTTTGCGGGAGGTGCCTGGTTGCGGGATGCTTACGGTCTTCAACTTTCAGAATCGCCGGAGTAGGTCGCCAGGTGTTGCTACCATAAGAACCTGAGCCTAAAAATTGATTGTGATACCAGTCCCAGTCCTGCGGGTACTTGGAAGGCGTCAGCGCAAAGGCAGCAAAATGGAAGCCCATCCAGCCGCCCCCGCGTTCCATGTACTTCTGAAAAGCATCGCGCTGGGCAGGCTCATCCGGCCGCGTATCCAGGAAAATCACTACCTGATACCGGGCCAGAAAGTCTGCGTTTAGATTCGCCCAATTATTCGTTGAATCAAATTTGAACTGGTGAAGATTCGCCATTTTAGCGAACCACCGATTGGCTTCGTGTACGTAACTGATGTGCGCCTGGTCATTCTTCGCGGTGTAAAAGGCAACAACGTTGAATTTCGGTGCCTTGCTTTGAGCTAAGGCGTTATAAGCAACGAAAAACGAGCAGAGATAAGCCGTTAGTAAGATTCGCTGACAAATTGAATGCATTGGATTCTCAGAATAGTGGCAATACAATAACAGAAAGACAGGCTCAACTTCCGTACAGATTTGTGCTCAGAAACTCGTTGCGGAATTTACCTTTAGGGTCGTACTCCTGAACCAGTTTCTTAAAGTCAGCTAGCTTTTCGTAGCGCGATTGAAGGACAGATGAGGCCAACGTAAACAGCTTACCCCAATGAGGTCGGGCATTGAATGGCGTGAGTTCCTTCTCGATCATCGGCAGCACCTTCCGAACCGATGCCCAATCCTGCTTCCAGGTAAAATGAATAGCCAGGCTTGGCTGTTTGTAGCACGGACTCATCCACAAATTATCTCCGTCGATGGTACGTAACTCTGAAATGAGCAGGTGAGGACTGATGTGGTCGCGTAGTCGTTCGACGGCCAGGATGGCTTCAACGGCGTTCTTACGGGGCACAAAGTACTCCGATTGTAATTCTTTGCCACTGCTGGGCGTGAAGCCCATGCGGAAGTGCGGAAGCCGCTCGTACCAGGGGCCGGGTACCCCCATCTGCTCCGTGCAGTGTTCGGCCGACAATTCAGCAATCGGGTGAAGGTTCTTCCTGGCGAGTTTAGCGCCGAAAAATTCAGGTTTGGCCAGTTGGGATTTGCCGTCGATGAGCTGTTTAAGCCAGACTTCGTTAATCCGCTGCTTTTGCCAGTCGGTGAACAAACTGACGCTGTAGGCACTGGATGCAATAGCTTCGAAGTGATCTTTCAGTTGCGCCAGCGGCAGATTCTCATAGACGTACTGCCGCATTTTGAAGGTCGGTTGAATATCGAGGGTAATCCTCGTTACGGCACCCAGCGCTCCCAGGTTAACGACAGCCGCCCGAAACGTTTCCCCGTCCTTTTGGCGCGAAAGTTTTACAAGATCGCCCGTGGCCGTTACGATCTCCATGCCCGAAACCGCCGTCGCCAGATTACCATTTTTTACGCCTGAGCCATGCGTGGCCGTAGCGCAGGCACCTGCAATCGAAATGTGGGGTAGAGAGGCCAGATTATGCAGCGCAAAGCCTTTGCTATCAAGATAGGGACTCAGTTGACCATACCGCATGCTGGCGTCGACCGTTACGGTCTTCGCCTTTGAGTCCAGGGTAATCACCTGATCCATCTCCCGCAGCGACACAAAGTTGCTCTTGCTATCGGCTATACCGTTGAAGCAGTGCCGGGTGCCCAGCACCTTGAGTTTGCTCTGTTTCTTGATAAAATCCTGAACCTGTCCGATTGATTTGGCCGAGTAGAGCTTGTCGGTACTGTAGGTATAGTTACCAGCCCAGTTTTTGAGCTTGTCATCGGCTACTAAATCAGTTAAGGGAGAGAGTACGGGAGCTGCCATTAAGGTTGACGATAACTTGATGAACGTTCTCTTTTTCATGGGTGCAGGTGTTAGGGTAAAGGTGATCAACAAGCTGGCAAGTCGCTTACTTCCGGGCCCAGATCAGGCCATAGTCCATTTGGGTAGGAATGGCGTCTTCGGTAGGTGTTAAGCCTGCTTCTGTAAACCAACGGCGGTATTCGGCCCGGCTGTATGCCCGGCCTTTGGTGTTCCAGAACAGCTGCGCCGAATAGTCTGTCACGGCCAATGGGCCATCGAGTTCATCATTCAGAAAGGCATCGTGTACCCACAGTTCACCACCGGGCCGAAGGGCATTGGCAAACCGTTGAGCCAGCATCTGGCAGGTAGGCGTTGGCCAGTCATGAAACAAACTGGCAGCCAACAGTAGATCGGTCTGCGGAAGCTCGTCGGTGAGCATGTCGCCCGGCAGGAACGTTACACGTTCTTTGAGCGTATCGGCTCCCGGCCGACCACTTTTAGCAAGCTCGTCGAGGAGTTCGGCGGCTACGTTCAATACAGCCGGGCGATCTAAGAGCGTAGCTGTAGCGGAAGGATTATTCAGGAGCCACTCGTAGGTGTAATAACCGCTTCCGCCCGCTACATCCAGTAGATGCCCTTTCCGTTTCGACAGGTTGGCGGCTACAATTGGCGACAATTTCCGGGCTCGTCCGGCCAGGCCCAACGTCAGGCTGCGGGCTAATTCCGGATCGTCCATAGGCGAAGGGCCTTCGCCTTCTTTTACAAACGAAATACCTTCGGGGGCTTCCAGCGGACCATCGTTCTTTAACCGGGTTGCCATTTCGATAGCGCCCGAATCGCCTTTTTCCAGTCCTACGTATCCCGTTACGTTCGGTGTCTGGGATTGAGTAAGAAAGCGGCCTAACTCAGTAATGTGTAGTCGTCCTGATTGGTCTCGCTGTAGTAATTCCATAGCGCATAGCGCCGGAAAGAGCACCATAGCGGGACGTTCGTTCAGTTGAAGCCTGCGGCTGAGTTCATCGATCGTAAGCGGTTCCGCGCTTAACTCCTCGAAAACGGATAAGTGACTGACGGCCGCGATTAATACGCGCGACCCAAACATGGCCCGCAAATGACGGGTAATGGGTGCAGGATCAGGTTGAAGACTAAACGGCATCGTACGGGTATTTCGTCGCTGAGCAACTTAGCAAGGTAGACGCAACAAATAAGACAAACCCTTTGGGTATCTAACGTAGTGAACAGTTCATTTCGCCATCAAAAAGCAGCCCGACTGTTTCGTTCTGTACAGCCGGGCTACGTTATATGATGAATCTACGGATCTACCGATTGCGGTAGCTATTCTGAGAATTGGCAAATTTGTGCTCAAGCTGGCGTTTAAGCTTACCCGTTACGTCATTCAGCAGGGCATCCCAGTTATCTCCGGATTCCTCGGCAAAAACGTCACTGCCCGGTACGCCATATTTTATCCGCAGTGATTTTTCATTGGGACCAGAGTGCGCTTCCTGCCGCATATACGCTTCCGCCGTGATCACATCACCACTGTAATAGCGCCGAAGCTTGCCTAACGCCTGAACAACCCGATCGCGAAAAGCGTCGTCTACCTCAATATTGACGGCCTGGATATCTAACCGCACACCGTCTAATGATTCCTTGTCTTCCATAATCAATCCGTTTAAGAAAAGATAACCCACGCAGGGGTTTGTCTGTTAAAGACCAGATAAACGGATTTTGTTTTCTCGCCAAGCGAATGGTACGTACTGATTTTGCCCTTCATGGACAGTTCTGTGGCTCAACGAACCGTTCAAGGAGTACAAATACCGTTCACGAAGATAGCGCCGGGGCGACTAACAGAAATGGGCCGTTGTTACGTTTAGTAGGGTGATGATCCTCCCTAAACTAACTATTCATGGCAAATGAACCCGGCGGCTGGCTCGGACGGTTGAGCCATCTGATTATTCCACCGAGCCGAACCGACGCCCATACAACCGCTGCTGTTACCAACAAACGTATTCTGGACGAGTTGGTTGATTCCTTCAACGACTCGGTTCACCGGGAATCTGTGGGGTCGAGTATGCTGTTCAACGCCCACTTTCTAATTATCCTGCATCCCGATACGTACGAAGATCGACTCAACGCGTTTCCCGTCGTGGTTAACGAAGCGGTGCAGGCGTTTAACGCTCTGGTCGAGTCCTATAAAGGTCAGTATACCTACGTGTCGCCCGTGGCGTCGAGCTGGTATTTTAAGTTTGGCGCGGGCCGGGAGTTTAACGGCGAACCGGTCGAGCCAACGGATATCAATGTAATCGGGGCGCTGACCGGAATTCTGCCCGGCACAGCGCAGCCTCAGGCGGCATCGGATAAGGTAAACGTAACGCGTCGGGTAAAGCAGACCAATCGCTACGAAAAGGTAGATGTCGATTTAAACGCGTTCCAGCATATCGACTTTCGGGAGCCGGGAGCCTTTGTCGTGAAATTTGGTTTTGCCGCACCGGCTACTTCCCAGCCAGCCAGCCGCTCGTCGGTGGTAGGCGCAGGCGTAACGCGGCCGAGCGTACCTAACCTGCCCCGCAGTCTGGATTCGGGCCTGGCTCAGCTCGACTACTACATTGCCGAAGCCAATAAAGAGTATACGTACCTGATGCGCGATCGGGAGGTTGTTGTCGCCCGGAAAGAACCCGAAAATGAGCATTTCCCCAATTATCTGCTGCTCGAATCGGCGTATGTGTCAAACCCACACGCCCGGATTCGATACAACGAACCGACAAACTTGTTTCAGATCGCATCGTTCAGCCGGAACGAAACGCGCGTGAACGAACAGCTTGTGGCACGTAGCGAACCTGCCGATCCGCAGTGGGTAGACTTGCCCGACCGGGCGCAGATCCTGCTCAACAGCATGGTGACGCTTAACTTCCAACGTAACCTGTAGGGATATGATCGACGTTCTGCTGGTTTTGCTCTTATTAGCATTCGTTGGGTTTCTGGCTCTCAGGCATTTCCAGGACTTGCCGAGGTAGCCTACGTAACAGTTTGAAATCGGGTGTGTTTATGAACATACGCCAGGATCTATAACCTACCTTCTTGTTTCGCATGCAGTCAATACAATTAGCCGGTCGGACGGATGTCGGCCAACGCCGAACTGATAATCAGGATACGTTTATTTGCACCCCGATCTGGTCGGATTCCAGTGCGTTGCTGGCGGTGATCGATGGCGTAGGCGGCTATGCCGGGGGCGACCGGGCCGCGGCTATTGCCAGGGAATCGATCGAACGCTACATGGCCAAACCCAACGGTGATCCGCTCTCGATGCTGCAGGAGGCCGTTGTGTTTGCCAACAACCAGATCAATGAGCAGCGCCAGCAGGAGGCTCGTTTGGGGCAGATGTGCTGCGTGCTGACTGCTGCCGTGGCGAATGCCGATACCGGAAAACTGTATTTTGTGCACGTAGGGGATACACGCCTGTATCGCTATCGGCAGGGAACGCTCGAAAAACTTACCCACGACCATTCGCTGGTCGGTATTCGGGAAGATGCCAATGAACTGACCGAAGCCGAAGCCATGCAGCACCCCCGCCGAAACGAAATTTTGCGGGAAGTCGGCTCAATTCAGCACCGCGTAGACGATCCGGAGTTTCTGGAGTCGGGTGAAACCGATTTTCAGCCGGGCGATCAGCTGTTGTTTTGCAGCGATGGCCTGACCGATATGATCACACAAGCTCAAATCACGTCGGTGTTACGTCAGTCGATACCGCTTGAACAACAACTAAGCGAACTGATCAGGCTGGCTAATCTGCAGGGCGGAAATGATAACATCACCGTTGTGCTGGCTACGAATAGAGCTGAGTCGAGCGAAACGCTGGCCTCGGCGAAAACCACGCAGCCGGTCGATCCAGCTACGCGGGAAGTGCCCGTACCGCCAGTTGCGCAAACTCCGGCGAAACCGGCTGACAAACGTAATACGGGTTCATCAACCGGTTGGTGGGTTGCGGGCTTTCTGGTGCTTTTGGGCGTTGCGGCTTTTGTATGGTATACGTTCCAACCTCCTGACCCAACTAATTTGGAGATTAATGGCCCAGTCGCTGTCAGCGGCAAGGATGTAACTGCTCAGCCGGACACTGCGTCCGCACAGACAAAGGCGTCTGCTGAACTGGATTCGTTGGTGAGAGTGGCCTATCGTACCACTGACCATCAATTGCAACTCGCCAACTACGATACCATTCGACTCGAAAAACCCCTTCTACTGACCGATTCATTAGGGGCTGTTCTCGGTCATAATCGACTAACGGTCATTGTTCCAGCCGATACCGCGCAGGCGCAGGTGGCGTTACGTGTGCAGCAGCGGAAAAGCGTTAAGCTGGAGAACCTCATTATTTATGGATTCAGAACGGGTATCGAAACAACCGGGCCGGTGCAGCTACAACTGAACCAGGTATACTTCCGGAACGTCGACGTGCCCATCAGCGCTGCCGTTCAGCAGGATACGTTACGTAATGCGCTCGTATCGGTTTCGGTACAACCGCAACCTGTTCCGCTTAAACCGTCTCGTCCCTGATGGCTACTATTCGATTCAATACGCAATTTCCCGGCTATGAGGTGCTGAGCGAACTGGGGCGGAGCAATGCCCGCATTCTCAAGGCGCGTCATCTGGCCACGGGCGATCTGGTAGCGATCAAACACTTTGCCCTCAACACGGATGAGGATACGCTTCGGCGGTTCCAGCGCGAGTCGGCTATCATGACCAGTATCAATCACCCTAACATTGTAAAGGTGCGGGAGGTACGGCTGGATGCTGAGCTGCCCTACATCGTGATGGAACTGATTGAAGGCGGAAATGTGCACAAGCTCATTGCCGAACAAGGTCGGCTGGACGTGCCGACAACGATCCGGCTGGGCTTGCAGATGGCTAGTGCGTTCAACGCCATTCACGCTGAGGGAATCATTCACCGGGATATAAAACCCGAAAACATTCTATATCGATCACTGCCTAGTGGTGAGTTGCATTTTTTGCTGACCGACTTCGGCGTTGCCCGACTGCACGAGCAGTCAACTACGCTGACGGGTCATTCGCTGATGACATACGAGTACGCATCGCCGGAGCAGTTCAACGATCCGAGAGGGCTAACAAAAGCTACTGACTACTATTCGCTGGGTGTGGTGCTGTACGAATGCCTGAACGGTACGGTGCCGTTCTCAATGGGCGATCAGGCGGGGATTGTTACGTTCATGAACACGGTGCTGAACGAAGCTCCTCCGGCCTTAACCGTCGAGGCCAATGGGCAGCCACTGGGTCATATTATCGACCTGATTCAGGGCCTGCTGCAAAAGAAAGCAACTGACCGGATCAGCGATCCCGATGAATTAACCTGGCTACTGAAACAAGCAGATTTAGATTACCTGAAAGCGAGTCGAACGGGCCAGTTTGTGCAACGAAGTGCTCCTCCGCTGGCCGCTATACCGCAGGAAGACAGGGCCGAGCCACCTCAGCCCGTACAATCGGTCGCCAAAGCAGCAGCGGACGTACCGACTGCTCCATCCGTTCAACCGCGTGAGCCCCGAAAGAAGGCAGCAAGCAACGGCAATGTGCCTAAGTGGATTGGTCTGGGCCTTCTGGTACTGGCGGTAGGGTTTGGATTGTATTACTTCTTTATCGCGAATCGGATATCATCCAAGATGGGTAACGAATTAAGTACAGCTAATGGATCGGCCGGTAGTGCGAGTGCCAGCGAGGCCAGACGAGCGCAGGCTGAACGCGATTCGCTCGAAGCGCTTCGCAAGCGGCAGGTCCAGGAAAAACAACGGCTGGAACGGCTGCGGCAGGAAGCTGAGATTGCAGGCCGTAACCTGATCGCCGAAGCGGATAAGTATGGAGTTGGGCTGTTCGGTGGCATCAAAGACGTAGTAATCAAGCTGAGCAACCCCAGCGACGTAACGTTTAGCCACGTCATCGTTCGGGTAAACTACATAAAAGACAGTGGTAGCCTGTATAAATCAGAAAAGGTTTACTTCAACAACGTAGAACCCGACGCGGTTTTGACCCGGCGAGCCCCCGATAGCGAGCGTGGAACCAAAGTTACCTGCAAGATCCTGTCGTATGGATCGCCGGTGCTCGACACGCCCGCCGACTCAGTAGACACGTCAATAGCAACTGATTCAATAGACTAATTTGCCAATGCCGACTGTTAGCGTGAATACGCACTTTCCGGGTTACGAAATATTAGGCGAACTGGGCCGCTCCAATGCGCGAGTCCTGAAAGCCCGTCATATCGCAACGGGCGATCTGGTGGCGATCAAGCATTTCGTGTTGGGCACAGATCCTGAAACACTCCGTCGATTTCAGCAGGAGTCGACCATTATGACCAACATTCACCACCCGAATGTAGTCGGTGTGCGGGAGGTTCAGGTTGACATGCCCCTGCCGTTTATTGTGATGGAATGGGTCGAAGGGGGCGACCTCCGCTCACTCCTTAAGCGAGGGCCGCTGGATGTGTCAGCTGTGATTCGGTTGGGGCAGCAAATGGCAGCCGCCTTTAGCGCCATTCATCCGCAAGGCATCATCCATCGGGACATTAAGCCGGAGAACATTCTGTACCGCCCATTGCCCAGTGGTGAACTGCATTTTCTGCTGACCGATTTTGGCGTTGCCAGATTGCGTGAACAGTCGAAAACCTTAACGGGCCAATCGTTACTGACGTACGAATATGCCTCGCCCGAGCAATTTGAAAATCCGAGAGGATCAACCGGAGCTACTGACTACTATTCGCTGGGTGTGGTGCTTTATGAATGCCTGACGGGTCATCTGCCTTTTTCCATGACAGAAAGTGAAGGGATTGCTACGTTCGTCAAGCAGGTATTGCACACGCCCTCGCCTGCGGTATTACTTCCGGCCGGACATTACTTACCGCCTAGCCTGAATGAGATTGTAAACTGGACACTGATTAAAAATTCAGCCGAGCGCCTGAGTGATGCCGATGAACTGACATTACTGCTTGGTCAGGCTACCGTCGAGCAGCTACAGGCTAACCGCTCCATTGATCAGGCGGCTCCCGTACGTCCACGACCCCAGACAGTGGCCGCTCCTGAGGTTGCCAATCAATTTGGCGACACGTATGCGCCCGAGTACGAAGAACCCGCCGAGCGGTCGAACGGATGGATCATTGCCTTTGCGGTGATTGCCGTTCTGGCGATAGTCGGGTTGGCTATTTTTTACGTAAACCAACAGAAGGGAGCTTCTTCGCCTTCGATTGCTGACACAACGGCGGTAGACGATCCAATGGTTTCCGGGGATACCGCCGTTGATTCACCAGCCGGTGGTATTGACTTTTCGGAACAACAAACCCCGAGTGATTCGACCGAAGTCAATACCGAGCCGAGTACACCGCCCAGCGTATTTTCTGATACAACAACGGTACCGAGAGCCGACTCAACCTCGGTTGCTGACTCCACCAATTCCGATACGTAACGCGGCCTTGTCGTATTTCGCATGAGATCAACCCTCGTACCGTCCGAACGATTCTATTTATTCGGCGCATCCATTTTATTGCTGCTGCTGTTCGGACGACTGTATACCAATTTATTGCCTATTCTTGATCAGGCAAATCAGGCCTATGCAGCTGGGCAGGCCCTGAACCTGGAGCCGGGGCTTAAACCGGCCGCCGTTCGGCGTTTACTGACGACCGGTAACTACTTTGCCGATCCGAAAGACATTAGCCTGCTGGCCGATTCGTTACCGGCTAAGCTGGCTCGAAACGGTACGTTAGATAACGTAGGAAGCCTCAACAAACGACTCTTTGCCATTGCGGCACCAGTTGCCTGGCGGAGTTCTATCGGAGGGGATGATTTTCAGAACCGGTTGCGGCTGTCGCGGCAACAGATGGGATTCGATTCGGTGTTATACCGACGGGAGTTGAAAGCGCCCAAAGCGTATGCCTCCACTACAAACGTGGGAACTGGTAATTTGTCGATCAGCGGTCGGGTTAGTCAGGATGAGCGGCCGATGGATGGCGTACTGGTGCAGCTGAAACGCCATTACGCCACAGCTCAGCCCGATACGTTGTCGGATCGCTACACTTATGCCCGCACCGGTGCCGATGGCCGGTTTAGTTTTACGGGTTTGAAAGAAGGAGGAGCTTATAGCGTCGTAGCCTTAAAACCCGGCTTTGAGTTTGGTAGTCGGCGGGGAACGAGCAAGCTAGCCAGCAATCAGGACTACACCTTTACCGCCCGGCCGCATCATTTACGGCTCATCGGCTCACTGGTGTACGGTCAGCTTAAAACCGACCGGGCCTTTACGGTACGTACGCCAGGCTCGTTTACCTGGCAGTTCTGGAGTATTGTTCTGCTGTTCATCGGTTCGTTTTGGGCTGTTCACGGCATCTGGACGGTCCGGCGCTTTCGGTACGACCCGCTGCTGTTAACGGTGCTTATGCTGCTTACAGGTATGTCGGTACTGACGTTGCTGGCTATTCAAGACCCGTTGCAGGACACGCTCTACGCCGGACAAACCCTGCAGGGCATCGCCCTTGGGTTAGTAGGCGTGACGGTTCTGTCGCAGTTAAACATCGGTAAGTTTTACGCCACCTGGCGATACGATTGGTTATTTGCGTTTCGGAATCGGGCCACTGTCCGGCTGTCGGGCTGGACGTGGCTAGTACTGGCCATCGGCCTGGCGGCCTTAACGTTGCTCTTCGGCTCGGGTCCCGAAGGCAGTGGCGTACGGGTAAATTTATCGCTATTCGGCATGAGCTTTCAGCCGAGCGAGATCACTAAGTACCTGTTACTACTCTTCTTCGCGGGGTTCTTCGCGGCTAATGAGCAGCAAATACGGCAGTTACCTGATCTGCGCTGGCGTTTCATCGTGAGCTTCGGAGCATTGGCCGGGGCGGTGTTCCTGATGCTGCTCTATCTGTTATTGGGCGACATGGGACCGGCCCTGGTGGTTTGTTTTACTTTCCTGTTGTTCTACAGCATTGCCCGCGGCAACTTACGCTTAACCTTAGCTACGGGCGTTATCTACGGAGTTGCTTTGTGGTTACTGCCGGGCTGGATTGCTACGCTTGTCTGCCTGGTCGCACTCATTGGTTTCATGCTCTGGCGGGGTGAAGCCCGTTCGTCGACGGGCTTGGGCTGGGCGGCCTTATTGGTCGAGGCACCGGTCATGTTGTTGCTGGTCATAGCCGTTTTTGCGTTCGGTGATCTGCTGCCCTTCGTGGGTGATCGCTTAGCCGATCGAAAAGCGATGTGGCTGAGTCCCTGGAACAACGATGTCTACGGGGGCGATCACCTGGCGCATAGTTTCTGGACGCTGGCTGCGGGCGGATGGACCGGGCAGGGGTTAGGTAAGGGATTTGCCAACGCTATGCCCGCGGCCCATACCGACATGATCTTACCTAGTCTGGGCGAAGAACTGGGCGGTCTGGGTGTCGTATCCGTATTTATTCTGTTCGGTATCTTACTGCACCGCACGTTTCTGCACGCCCGTCGGGCTGGTCAGCCGTTTAGTTTTTTCCTGGTTGCGGGCATTGCCATTGCCACGGGTGTTCAGTTCCTGATTATTGCTGGCGGTTCTATCGGTTTACTGCCTTTGACAGGAATCAGTGTACCCTTCCTGAGCTACGGCAAGATTTCGTTGATTATCAACCTGACCGCAATGGGAGCTGTCTTTAGCGTGGCGCATCGACCCGGAGCCGCTACGCAACGCGAGTACCTCGAAAAACACTACGACACTGTACTGATGGCGGGAATCGCTGGTTTTCTGGCAGGCGTTGTTATGCTGATTGCGCGTTTACTGCCCATAGTCGGCTGGAACGGCGACGAGTACATCGTTCGGCCGGCACGGGTAGTTACCCGTAACGGCGACCCGGCCTACAGCTATAACCCACGTATTGCGCGACTAACGCGGACGCTGGCTGCCGGAACGATCTATGATCGAAATGGGCTGGTGCTGGCAACCAGCTCGTCGGAGTCTGTTACGCGTCAGGTTCCCAGACTTCAGCAGAGTGGGTTGCAATCGGAGGAGTTGAAAACGCTTACGCAGAAGCGACTGCAACGGTATTATCCGTTTGGCGAACATTTATTTTTCTGGGTGGGTGATTTGAATACGCAACTGTTCTGGGGCCAGAGCAATGGGTATTACGCCGAAGCGACGCACTTAAGCGAGCTACGCGGTTTCAACAGCCGACCTCGCAAAACAGACCTTGTTACAACCGACTACCGGGCCGATCGATTTAGCCCATCGGTGCATCAGACGCGGACACTATCGGTTTATGATTATAGTGAGCTGGCTCCGGCCTTGCGGGCAGGACTTGATAGCCGGGAGGTCGAACGTCGGAAAGCGCAGAACCGGGATGTGCACCTAACCGTGAATGCTGAACTACAGGTCGCTTTGCAGAAGTCGCTGGCGCAGTCTGACTACCGCAATAAGCGTCTGTCGGTCGTGGTGCTGGACGCGGCTTCCGGCGATCTGCTGGCCTCGGCTATGCACCCGTTGCCCAACCTGAAAACGCCCGACGTGATGCAACTGTCGGATCGCGACCGCCTGAAACTACCGTATCTGGTGACCGAACGAGACTTAGGCATGACATTTCCAACCGCTCCCGGTTCGACCGCTAAAATCCTGACGGCGATGGCTGCGTTCAATAAACTAGGTGCATCCGCTTCCGACGTTACGTATCCGATTACGTGTCAGGAAATTATTCGCCGGGGTACCCGCGAGTCAGAACCTTGTGGCGAACCTGTCGATATGCGAAAGGCCATCGTTCGATCGAGTAACGTCTATTTCATCCGTACGGCGAACGACAACCGACTCGATAACGAAATGGCCAGTCTTTATCTGGCGACGGGCATGAACATCGATTATATTGGCGGCTATTCGTTTGCCGATACGCATACAGATGTGGAACGGGACCGGATTCTCAACCATTGGCGCGACTCCTCGTTTGCGGTTCGCCGGAAGTTGTACCAGAGCGATCGGTACCCAAGACGCTACCGGAGCGAATTCTCGGGCCTGGCCTGGGGACAGGGGCAGTTAACGTCGACGCCAGCATCTATTGCTCGAATGGCCGGGGCCATCGCGAACAACGGAATTATGCAGCCCTCACGATACGTAGTGAGCCGCGCCGGAAAAGCGGAGCCCATAACGACTGGACAGCGATTGGCCCGCCAGCCGGACTACGCCAATCAGTTGGAAGGATTTATGATTGAGCAATCGAATCCATCGGCGGGGCGAAGTAAAATCAGCGTAGCCAGGGTGGCGGGTAAAACCGGCACACCGGAACGGATGGTGCTTGGTGAACGGGAGAATGACGGTTGGTACGTATTTTTCGCCCCTACGTCCGATGGTCGTTCACGTACGGTGGTTTGCGTGCGTATTGAGCTTGGCGACTCATCGGCAGACGCCGTTCAACTGGCAAATGACGTAGTGGCGCCTTTACTCAAACAACGTGGTTATTTAGGCAGCTTCTAATCCAAAACGAAAAGTCATGAGCTTGATAGAAACGGTCAAAAAGTTATTTGGGCTGACACCTACTTCGCCTGACCTACCAGTTGAACCAGTTGAAGGTACGCCTGCAATCGCAGTGGTGCCGAAACCAGCGGCAATGGGTTTGCCGCCGGCGGCTCAACGGCGCGATCAGGTTTTACGGTTTTTGCTGGAAAAATTACGGCCCTATCAGAATGAACCCGGCGCAGCGCCTACCGGGCTACGTCTCTGTATTCGTAGTGTAAATCCAGAAGAAGAGGAGCTGTATCGGGTTGCCTTATGGACCAGTCAACCCGGCAAATTTCAGGCGGAGCTGAGTCGTCAATTAGCTGATAATTACATAACCTTATCGAAGAACTGGCGATTCGACTATGAGTTTCTCCCCGACGAGCTTCCCGCCGAAGCTTTTCGCGAAGGAAATCTGGGGCTTATCGTTTTTGACGGATCGAAGCCCGATACAACTCCGCTTCTGGCACGCATTGTCACGCTGGTCGGCCAGACTGGTCGGGATGAATACCTACTCGATCCATCCGTAAACGATTGTTATTGCATCGGTCGGGGACGTACCAGTCAGACCACTTCAGGGCGGGTACGCACGAATGATATCGTGATCCTAAACGAAGATGAGCCTGGCTTTGATCCACAACGAGGAGCCAACAACGGGGCTGTCAGTCGTTCCCACGCAACCATTCGTTACAACAAAGTGCAGCGACAGTATTCACTGGTTGTCGATACCGGTGGGTTACCGGCAGGTGGTAATAAAACAAAGATAGTTCACCCGAACGATCGCGTTGAACGAGCGGATATTGGTGGCCTGAACTACCCGTTGCAGGATGGCGATCAGATTGAGTTAGGGGGGGCTGTTACGTTGCGGTTTGAATTGCAGCAGTGAAAGCATCTTCAACGGGAGTAGTGCATAAAAAGCTAACGCCGTAGCAGGGCCTAGCGGCCGCAATACGCTGTTTATTAAGAATCATAGAAACATATACAATAGAGCGCGTAGGCCATTAACCAGCATGTTGTTTCACTAAGCCTTCGAGCGTATGCAGCGACTGAACGCCTGATTGACGCCAGACGATCTTGCCATTCTTGAACAAAATCATCGTCGGAATGCTCCGAATCTGATATTGATTGGCAGCGGCCTGGCTGTGGTCTACGTTGACTTTGACCACGCGGACTTTATCGCCCGCCCGTTCGGTGAGTTGTTTTAAAATGGGAGCCTGTTGCTTACAGGGGCCACACCAGTCGGCGTAAAAATCGACCAGTACGGGTGTATCTCCGTTAATAAGGTCTTTGAAGGAGGCTTTAGGCTGACTCATAGAAGGTTGTGTTTACTGGACCGAAGTGCTTGTTTCGCATTATAATAACAGCTACAGACACCAGCCGGTTCGCGCTTAGAGCCGCTTCTTATTCATACTATGCGTATCCTACACTTCATCCTGACTACGTTACTGGCAACGGAAGCCGTAGCCCAAATGCCTTATGCCGAGCAGATTGCCCAGCACCGGCAAACGTATAGGCAGGAGTTTCTGACTACGTCGAGCAGCCCGCTCAGAACGAAGGAAGCCGTGGAGTACCTGCGGTTTTACGAACCCGATTCAACGTACCGGGTGGTGGCTACTGTGGAGCTTACACCAAAAGCAGAGCCGTTTGATATGCCTACCTACACCGGGAAGACAAGTACCTATGTGAAATACGCCGTTCTGTCGTTTTCATTGAATGGCAAACCGCAGCAGCTGACCATTTACCGAAGCCTGAGTCTGTCCCGTATGCCCCAGTATCGCGATTATCTATTTCTTCCGTTCAAGGATGCTACATCTGGCCTGGCCACCTATGGCGGAGGGCGCTACCTTGACCTTAGAACGGGCGATATCAAAGATGGTCAGCTAACGCTCGATTTTAACAAGGCATATAATCCGTACTGTGCCTACGCTGAAGGCTATTCCTGCCCAATTCCGCCCCGAAATAATGTGTTATCCGTAGCAATAGAAGCCGGTGAGAAAACCTACGGGAAAGTGCATTAATTATTAAATAGTCATTGGTCATTGGTTGCAGTCCGTTTCCGACTCTACTAATGACCAATGACGATCAATAGACTACATAGCTTGTTCCTGGTTAACCGGCTCGATGGGTTCATTCATAATGGTATGGCCCATCTTGTCGCGTTTGGTCCGGAGGTAGCGTTCGTTGTAAGGATTCGATGGGATTTCAATCGGTACGTTCTCCACAATCTCCAGCCCGTAACCCATCAAACCCGCCCGTTTTTTCGGGTTGTTCGAAATGAGCCGCAGCTTGCGAATGCCAAGATCGCGGAGAATCTGAGCACCAACGCCGTAATCACGGGCGTCCATGGGCAAGCCTAAATCGAGGTTCGCTTCAACCGTGTCGCGACCCATTTCCTGTAGCTTATAGGCTTTCAGTTTATTGATCAGACCGATGCCACGTCCTTCCTGAAACATATACACCACAACACCCTTACCTTCGGCTTCAACCATCTGCATGGCCGTGTGCAATTGGCCTCCGCAGTCGCAGCGGCACGATCCGAAAATGTCGCCCGTTACACAGGAGGAGTGAACCCGAACCAGCACAGGCTCATTGGGTTCCCAGCTCCCCTTGACCAGGGCCAGGTGCGTATCGCCCGTGTTACTTTGTTTGTACGCAATCAGGTCGAAGTGGCCCCACTCGGTTGGCATATCTACGCCGATTTCGCGCCGGATCAAACTCTCGGTACGTAAACGGTATTCAATCAAATCCTGGATGCTGACTAGTTTCATCCCGAACCGATCGGCCAGAACCCGCAGCTCAGGTAGTCGGGCCATGGTGCCGTCTTCGTTCAGCACCTCGATTAGTACGCCCACTGGCGACAGACCCGCCAATTTGGCCAGATCAACGGCCGCTTCGGTATGGCCCGCACGACGAATAACACCGCCCTCAACGGCCCGTAGTGGAAAAATATGACCCGGCCGGCCTAAGTCGTCGGGCGTTGTGGCCGGATCAACCAGCGCCTGGATCGTTTTTGAGCGGTCGGAAGCTGAAATACCCGTTGTACAGCCGTTTCCCAATAGATCGACCGAAACCGTAAACGGGGTTGTGTGAACCGACGTATTGCTGCTCACCATCATGTCGAGACCCAGCTCGTCGCAGCGTTCCTGCGTCAGGGGCGCGCACATTAACCCCCGGGCTTCCCGGATCATGAAGTTCACCATTTCAGGCGTGATCATTTCGGCCGCGCAGATCATATCGCCCTCGTTCTCACGGTCTTCATCGTCTACAACCAGCACAATCTTCCCCGCCTTGATATCGGCGACAGCGTCTTCAATACGGTCTAAACGTATTGGACTTAGCTCAGATTGGTCCACTGGTTCTAGGTTGGTATTATTATTGCTCATCTGTTTGACTGATGCGTGTCGGTGGAACTATAGTAGGTATACAGGTAAACTGTTCTATACAGATCGGATGCGATGGGATAGGACGGGTTTGATCTGAAAACTGATTTTAAGAAAGATACGTTTCGCCAAACGCGAAAATGTCCGTGGGTACGTTTTCACGGATAGGGCTACTTGGATTATACGAACGATAAATTTTTTACCTTCCGTGCGAATTTTACGATCGAGGCTGGATGAAGTTGGAGCTAAGATGAGTTTGTGTGTGCATTGGCCACTCGCCGTTGCGGTACTGGCGCTAACCTGTATTTCTGGCCTTACGCCTTCATTCGGCCAAGACTTTTGCGACCCAGCGCAAAGACCATCTAGTACTGTTGACGGGGGCTTTATAGTAAATTCAGCACGTGTTTGTGTGGGTAGTGCAATCATACTAACAAATACCCAGCCCTTAGCAACATCAGTTAAATACATATATGGCTACACAAAAGATTCTAGTCTAGCAACAGCTGGTACAAATAAGACGACATTCACATTTCCTAGGCCTGGTCGTTATAGAATTTTACAAGCAGGAAGTTTAAAAGGAACGGCAATGATTCACTGTGAAGAGGTGGAAGTGCTGCCGCTGGAGCCTATAAATTTTACGGCCAAAGCCTGTTCGGGTCGGCAGGTGACCGTTACCGCTACGCTCGATGCAAAAACGGGTCAGTATGACGACTATATTATTGATTGGGGAGACGGCGTGAAAAGCAGTCCGCTCAGCCGAACCGCTGTTGTAAAACCTCAGAGTTACACCTATAACAATGCGGCTTCATACACCATCAAAATCATAGGCCGATACACCGGCGTAAGCGGCTGCGATACGCCTGCCGACGTTGTCTCGAAAACGCAGCAGGTGGTTAATCTCTCCCAGACCGTTACGCAGCCCGTTATCAACAAGCTGACAACGGTTGGTGAGAGCTCTGTTTCCATTCAATATCAGATCACACCCAATACAACGGCACAACTTTACCAGCGTGATGCCAATGGGATGTATAATCCAACGGGCCAGACCGGAAATGGCACGACACCGTTCTCCGTTTCTACGGATACCAAACAGGTGCAATGCTTTCAGGTCGTTGCCCAGGATGCCTGTAGTACGGCCGGACTACGTTCGGATGAGGTGTGTAGTATAGTCGTTGACGCCCAGGCGGCTAATAAACAAAACAACCTGAGCTGGCAGGCGTATCAGGGAACCGTAACGCCGACGAAGCCATTTCGGTATTACCGGGTGCTGCGCAATGGTTCGCCCGTTGGCGGTACGTTGACCAGCCGGACGGCGACCACTTATTCCGACAATAACAAAATTGAATGCGGTACGCGGTACTGTTACGCCATTGAAGCCTACGTTGGACCGGCTATTGTAACCTCCGGCCCGGCCTGCGTAACCGGTATCAATGGCGAAGTGCCAACCAGCTTTACGAACATCGTTGTGTCGATTGAAGATGGTAAACCCCGTATTGTGGCGCAACTGCCGACCACCGGAGCGACGGCGAGTTACACAATAAACGTTAGCCGGGCAAGTGGATCATCGGGCAGCTTTCAACCGACAGGCAGCGTAACGAGCAAGAACGTGTACATCGACGAAAGCGCAAATCCGTCGGCGGGCCCGTATTGCTACCAACTGACGTTTCAAAGCAGTTGTGGGCTGAGTTCACCCCCCTCCGAGCCGGTCTGTACCGTTTTTCTAACCTCCCAATCCTCGGCCAGCGTCGATTGGACGACCGAGTCGCCATTTTTATCGGGGCCAGTGGCTAGTTATACCGTGGAAGTTATTGATTCCCTGAACGGCACAAAACGCGAAATTCCGGTCAGTGGCAACACGCGCTACGAACCCGATCCGGACGACCCGAATCTACAGTCGCAGAAGTACCGCATTATCTCGGTATCAAACTCGGGGGTAATCAGCTACTCGAATTTCTTTACGTTCCGGCGCGAGGCTAAAATTCTTGTTCCCAATGCATTTACGCCCAATGGCGATGGGCAGAACGACGAGTTTGTCGCGAAGGGAATTTACGTGGATCAGTTCAGAATGACCATATACGATCGGTGGGGTAGCGTAATCTACAGCACCACTGAGAAAGCAAAGGGATGGGACGGTACCGAGAATGGGCAGCCTGCGCTGGCGGGTCAGTATATGTACCGGATTGAAGTCGAGGATTTAACAGGGCTGAAAACTGTTCGTACAGGTGCGTTGTTGTTAATCAGGTAGACCCGTTCAGTCGCCGGAAATCGATACGTATCGGTCCGGCTACGAACGGAGTTGTTGACTTTTAACGCACTCACTAGCCAAAGCACTATGAATATGTTCGATATGTTCGGGAAAATGAAGGAAGTTCAGGCCCGAATGAAAGAGGCTCAGGAATCACTTAGCACCATTATTGAAACCGGCGATTCAGGGGCAGGTATGGTGCGAGTCACGGTAAATGGCCTGAAAAACGTTCTGAAAGTTGAGATTGACCATGACCTCATTAAGCCCGACGACCGCGAAATGCTGCAGGACCTGATCGTGGCGGCAACCAACAAAGCCATGGCCAATGTAGAAACCAAATCCCGCGAACACCTCCGTCAGGCCACCGAAGGGCTGCTGCCCAATATTCCCGGCCTGAATCTGGATGGGCTGATGGGGTGAGTTGGTAATCAGTACGTTAGGCGATGGGCTGGTAAGCCAGTCGATTAGTCTACTCTTGCTATTTGTGCATGGATTAACTAACCGACTGATTAACTGAGTAACTTGCCGACTGATTCACTCACCGAGCTTACTTTGTGAATACCCTCGCCATCGTAATTCTGAATTACAACGGTAAATCTTTTTTAGCCAGGTTTCTCCCGACAGTACTTGCCAATGCCGACGGCCATCCGGTTTATGTAGCCGACAGTGCATCGACCGATGGTTCGGTGGCTTTTGTTCGTCAGCACTTCCCCGCTGTTCGCGTTATTGAATTACCCCGTAACGAAGGCTACGCAGGCGGCTATAATCTGGCCCTTGAGCAGGTTCGTTTGCAATACGGTGGCGCTACGTACTACGTATTACCCAACTCCGATATCGAAGTTACGCCCGGCTGGCTTACCCCCGTTCTGGAGTTGATGCAGGCGAACCCGCAAATTGCCGCCTGTCAGCCTAAAATCCGGTCATACAGCGAGCGAAATCTGTTTGAACACGCCGGAGCTGCGGGTGGGTTTGTCGACTGGCTGGGCTACGTATTCTGCCGCGGGCGGGTATTTGCTACGTTCGAAACCGATCGGGGGCAGTACGACGACAATCAACGCGTGTTCTGGGCTACGGGTGCCTGTCTATTTGTGCGGGCTGACGTGTTTCATCAGGTTGGCGGTTTCGATGCCTCCTTTTTTGCGCACATGGAAGAAATCGATCTGTGCTGGCGGGTGCAACGGCTCGGCTACGAGGTTTGGGCCTGCGGCCAATCAACGGTTTATCACGTCGGGGGCGGAACGCTCCCTAAATCCAATCCGCACAAAACGTATCTGAATTATCGCAACAGCCTGTTGATGCTGTACAAAAACTGGCCTGCCGATGGTGGGCTGTGGGCAAAAATCCTTCTTCGGCTGGTACTCGATGGAGTGTCGTCGCTGTTGTTCCTGAAGGTTGGGCAGTGGCGCGATGTAGTGGCTATCTTGAACGCACACTTTGCTTTCTATGGCCGCTTGCCGCAACTGCATCGCGAGCGTAAACGGCTGTTGCAGCAGCAAACTACGTCCGTTCCGCTGTTTCCACGTAGCATCGTCTGGCAATATTTTGCGAAAGGAAGAAAGACGTTCGGAGAGCTGGATAAGGGCTAAACTTCGGCTCGTGGTAACCTCTAATGGGGGGGAGGTGACTAAAGTTCCCATATGGTTGGATGCGCATGCCGCCGGAGATGCTTGTTCATCTCCATCCAGAAGGCCATAATCAGATAAAGAACGACCGGCGAACCCAGCGTCAGAAACGAGGTATAGATAAAATACAGTCGGATGCTGCTGGCGGAGATATTCATGCGTTCGCCGAGCAACGTACAAACGCCAAAGGCCTGCTTTTCAACGAAATACCTGATCTTTTCCATAGCGTTCTAGTTTGTGAAGCGGACGTATATACGTTGAGTCTATTTTGAGTAGTTGTAACGGCTATCTGGAATAGAATGTTTGCTGTTTGCCCCAAAAGCCGATATAAACTTAGTAAAAATGCCTAAAAAATTATCCAAACTACTACGAGATCGGAACATTTTTATTTTCTTTGTGTTGTAACCAAGTTAATGTCAGGCAAGCCTTATATTAACACATTTACAAGCAAAGCCCGTTGATTCTCAGCCTGGAGCCCGGCCGTCGGCGTAGTATGGTGCCTGTTTCGCGTTCTTTCTTGTTAACTGACCCTTTGTATGTTTAATTGTTTAATTGTTTTTGTTTTATGCAAACAGGTGTAGTAAAATTCTTTAACGAGAGTAAAGGGTACGGATTCATTGTTGAAGACGATACCAACCGGGACATCTTCGTCCACATTACCGGCCTGAACGGAATCACCATTCGCGAGAAAGATCGGGTACAGTTTGAAGTGGTTGACGGCAAAAAAGGACTAAACGCTGTGAAGGTAAAAAAGATAGACGGCGATTATTAAGCTGTCAAGCCTAAGAAATTGAAACCCCACTCGGCTAACTGAGTGGGGTTTTTTATCGTGTCTTTATTGTGAGTTGCTGACGCGTGCTCCTCACATATTATTGACCCGTCCAGCTCCGTACTACGTCTAGAGTAGGCATGGATACGTCCATCTTTAGCTTTTTACGTACACCGCCCAGGTCGTTGAACAGTTTGTTGGGATTAGCCGTGCGGAGCTGATCGACCGTCAGGAAGCCCAGTTTCTGAACCGCCGGTACCCATTCGGCTGGTACGCCCGCGGCTACAAAATCGCTTTCGTCTGACTGTTCCAGTTTTTTCTCCGGCCGCATTTGCGGAAAGAACAGGACGTCCTGAATGGAAGGCTGGTTCGTCATGATCATGGTTAGCCGATCGATACCCAGACCCACACCCGCCGTTGGGGGCATACCGTATTCGAGCGCCCGCAGGAAATCTTCGTCCAGCGCCATCGCTTCTTCATCACCCCGTTCAGCCAGGCGCAGCTGCTCTTCAAAACGTTCGCGCTGATCGAGCGGGTCGTTCAACTCCGAATAGGCGTTGGCGATTTCTTTTCCGTTGCAGATCGCTTCGAACCGCTCGACTAAACCCGGTTTGCTCCGGTGTTTCTTGGTCAACGGCGACATTTCGACGGGGTAATCGGTGATAAACGTCGGCTGGATCAGGTTTGGCTCGCAGGCGTCGCCGAAGAGTTCGTCAATCAGCTTCGACTTACCCATCGTACTGTCTACCTTAATACCCCGGCTTTCGGCTACCTTTCGAAGCTCGTCTTCTTCCATGCTGGAAACGTCGATGCCGGTATAATCCTGAATGGCTTCGAACATCGTGAGCCGTTTCCAGGGGCGCTTGAAATCAATGACGTTCGGACCGACTGTAACTTTGGTCGTACCGACGACGTCCAGCGCTACCTTCTCGACCATCTCCTCGATGGTGTCCATCATCCAGAGGTAATCTTTGTAGGCAACGTAAAACTCGACCTGCGTAAACTCCGGATTGTGCGTGCGGTCCATGCCCTCGTTGCGGAAGTCTTTGGCAAACTCGAATACGCCATCATACCCGCCAACAATCAGCCGCTTCAGGTACAACTCGTTCGCAATGCGCAGGTACAGCGTCATGTCGAGCGTATTGTGATGCGTCCGGAACGGGCGGGCAGCTGCGCCACCGTGGATCGGCTGCAGAATCGGCGTCTCCACTTCCAGATACCCTTTCTGGCTCAGGAACTGACGAATGGAGTTAACCAGTTTGGTGCGTTTGATGAACACATCCCGAACCTGCGGATTAACGATCAGATCGACGTACCGCTGGCGGTAGCGCTGCTCGGGGTCAGTGAATGCGTCGTACGTTTCTTTTTCGCCTTTCTCGTTAACGACTTCTTTGACCACCGGTAACGGGCGTAATGATTTATTCAGGATTTTGAACTCGCGGACGTATACGGACAACTCGCCGGTCTTCGTCGTGAAAATATTCCCGCGAACGCCGATGATGTCGCCAATGTCGAGCAGCTTCTTGAAAACGACATTGTACATCGTTTTATCCTCGCCGGGGCAAATGTCGTCGCGCCGGAAATAAAGCTGAATACGGCCGGTGGAGTCCTGCAATTCTGCAAATGAGGCACTACCGCTAATCCGAACAATCATCAGTCGCCCGGCGAGCTGGATGTTTCCCCAGCGTTCGTCGCCGGACAAATCCATTTCGGGTTCGATGGAAACCGTCGGCTGAGGCTGAAAAGCGGCCCGGATGTCGGCAACGGTTGTTGTTACGTCGAATAATTCAGCCGGGTAGGGGTCAATCCCCATCCGCAGTAATTCTTCCCGCTTTTGTCGGCGGTTTATCTCTTGTTCGCTTAGCTGCATAGCATTCAGACAGTTGGTCAGTCGGCTGACCCTACTAGTTAAGGCCGCAAAAATAGCGAAAAGGATTGTCGTTTATAGAGCTAACGCTGGGAAGAAACCTCAAACCGGCCTACGGCTCTTCAAATTCCTTATAGGCTGGTATAAATAAATAATCAGCAGACAGGCAACCCCAGCATTCTGCGATCCCCGGGCCGGGTTGATAGGCTTGTCAATTGACAGGCCATCCTGAGAACAAGGAAAGCTGCTTGTCCGCTCATGTCCTTCGGTTGCTAACCAACGTATAAACGATTTATAATACGAGTTAAGTACATCAACAACGGCTGGCCCGTCGATAGGTTACTTGTGGGAGCAAGGCTATCGCTCTGATCAGGGCTAGCTTCCGCAGGAAACAGACTCAGACCGTTCCTACAATTTTTTCGCACAGTCGGGCGATATATGCTATCATTGTGATATCAAGATGATAGTTCTTAACACTAACCAATTCGATTTGCCATGACCGAAAAACCGCTTACCTCAGCTTCAGGCTACGTATACTTAGTAGCCGCAGTTCTTTGTATGGGACTGGGTATATTAGTCGCCATTACAACCCAGAGTGGGTTTCTGTCCGGATGTTTATTTGTGGTGGCGGTTTTCCTGGCCAAGGGTATTACGGTGATCAACCCCAACGAAGGGGCCGTCTGTACGTTCTTCGGCGATTACGTCGGAACATTGAAACAAAACGGACTCCAGTGGGTCAATCCGTTCTACAGCAAAGCCAAAATAAGCCTGCGGGCCCGCAACCTGAATGGCCAGACGATCAAAGTGAACGATCGAATGGGCAACCCGATTGAGATTGCAGCGGTGGTTGTCTGGCAGGTAACCGACACGGCCAAGGCCCTGTTTGAAGTCGACAGTTATCAGACGTTCGTTCAGATTCAGTCGGAGGCTGCTGTACGGTTTCTGGCGAGTTCGCATGCTTACGATAACATGGAGGATGAACACGAAACCGTAACGCTACGTGACAACACCGGGCAAATCAATAAATTTCTGGAAGAGGAACTGAACGAGCGCGTTGGCCAGGCGGGTGTATACGTAACGGAGGCCCGGATCAGTCACCTGGCCTACGCTCCCGAAATTGCTGGGGCCATGCTGCAGCGTCAGCAGGCTACCGCCGTTGTATCGGCCCGGAAGCAAATTGTTGAAGGCGCGGTCGGCATGGTAGAAATGGCTCTGGCCCGACTTGCCGAAAAAGACGTGGTTCAGTTGGATGAGGAACGAAAAGCGGCCATGGTTAGTAATTTGCTGGTGGTACTATGCGGAGAGAAAAGTGTAAGTCCGGTTGTGAACGCGGGAACACTTTATCAGTAAACAGTGTCCAACGTAGCGTCATCAGCTAAATACCGAACTGATGACGCTACGCTGATTGTCGACAAACATGGCGAATGAGAAAAAAGCATTTGTGTTACGTATCCAGCCCGAAATCCTGAAAGAGCTGGAGCGCTGGGCACAGGAAGAGTTTCGGAGCGTAAACGGGCAGATCGAGTATCTGCTTAATGATGCAATCCGAAAGCGTAAAAAGCACAGCCGGGACACCGACGGGCCAGCGCCTGAATCCGACGATTGAGGGCCTTACTGAGGCATTGTATCCGGCTCGCGGATTGAGGCCGTTTTTTGATCCTGCTGGACCAGAACGTTGTATTGATTGATCAGCACCAGTTGGCCCAGTATGGTCCGTTCGTTGATATTATGAGCGATCTGGTAACGCTGTAACTGCTCGTCGTGACTCTTCATTAAGGGCACGTAAATAGCGGAGTAGAAGTGATCAAACGTCCGAAGTTCACCCTCGTCGTACACGTAGTAATCAAACTGATCGGTGTTTTGGGCCAGTGTCTGCGTATCCGAGAAATTGCTGGGGTAGCTGAACGTTCGTTTGAATAAACCATGCGGTTTTCGTAACCGGCGAACCACCGTCAGCGAACCATCCAGGCAACGTTCGTAGAAGCCGTGTTTCTGCCGAACCTTGCCGACTGCATTTGCTAAGGAAATGAAGGCGCGTTGCTTGTGCAGGCTATGGTCGAACCAGCTAAACTGACGGACCTGCTGGGCGGACAGCGCCCGGATCTGCCCGTTTGGTTGCCGGAACAGAACTGTTTCCGTCAGCCAGTTGTACGAGATCTCACCCGATAAAGCGCTGGTCGTCCACAACTGGATGTCGCCACGCTGCCAGTGGGTTCCAGCAAGATCGCCCGCCCGCGCGGAAACCCTAAAAAGTACAACTAATGTCAATGCTGTAAATAGACATGTCCTCTTCATAACTATCCAGGTTGTGTTGAATAAGGTCCGCGCAAGCCTTGCTGATTCCTGTTGGTAAGCAGCTTTCAGGCCTTGCGTGATTTATGAAGATAACTGACTATTAACTAGTTGGTTGATTTCGATTTTACAGTGCAATTTCTGTTTTGACATTTATAAAAGATAAACTAGAACTGGTTGAAGACGAACGGCTCGGTATTGAATTTTCTATTTTTAGAATGAAATTATCCGGGGAAGCTAAATCTATTGAACGGATAGAATAATTTTGCCTGCCAAAACTAGGTGTTGAAATAGTACAATAAATAAAGGCAACCATGCCTGAGCCGGATTGCCTTCATTTCCTGATCGTTTACCGAGTCTAACGGCCAACCGACAGGACTTCGGAATTGACCACGGGTTGTGCTGCCGTTTCTGATTTTAGATAGTTATACTTGTTGATCAGCATCAGCTGAGCCGTTGTGCTGTTTAAATCAGTCGCATACTGGTTTAGTTCAGCCTCAAATTCCTCCTGCATCCGGGGCCACGTAAACCGGTTGAAGTCGTCCAGTTTAACCATATCTTCACCCGCGTACACAAAATATATGAAGTTATCGATGTCTTTCACCAACTCTTCGTCGTTGCCAAACATCGACGGGTTAGTTAGCTTGATGGGCTCCCGAATGTGCCGAAGACGGCGGTAAACCATCAGCGGACCCGCTACAAACTCTTCCAGAAAGAGCGGCCGACGTAAAGCTACCTTCACTGGAAAGTCGACGGCTACAAATTTCCGGATGGTGTTCTGATTGTTGTCGAAAAATTTGAACTCCTGTACCTGAAGCGCGGAATAAGCTTTTAACGTATTGTTCTGCCGAATCTGAACGATCTCTGCCTTCCAGTTATAATTTAATTCGCCTTCCAGGCGGGCTCCGTTCATTAAAATAAGTTCCCCTTGACTCCAGGTGCCGGGGTTTTTGGCCAGCAAGCTGCTTCCTGCACTGCACAGCCAAATCAGTGTGATCCATACATACTTTTTCATAACGCTGTCTGTCTTTAGTCGGCCATGCGGCCAGACAGCGTCTACGCTGAAAAATACATGCCAGTCAAGCTGATCAAAAAGCTATTATTTAGGAGGTGAAAAAGTGGTCTGCTTATTGGATTTAACCGGTAAAATAAGCCAGGCTAATAGTATTTAAACGTAGTGTATGTGTATACTGAAAATGTTTCAGCGCTAGCTGAGTTTTTAGAGGTGAGGAAGTTGGGTAGCGAATTCCTCACTCTGTGGAAACCAACTTACATAAAACACAGTACGTTAGCGGGCACTACGTACCGTCTCCCCAATGAGTCGAACACCCTCCAGCGTCAGCGAAGGCACGACCTCGACAAAGGCGTCGTGCAGCGACTGGATCCGACCCGACAAGCCACCCGTAGCCACGGCAATGCAATCGCCGTTGAGTTCGGCGCGGATGCGATCAATGAGCGAACGTACCAACCCTTCGTACCCCAGCACAACGCCCGCCTGTATGGCATGTACAGTGTTGGTACCTAAGGCCGAAGCAGGTACATCGATTGGCACTTCAGGCAGTTGGGCAGTATTGGCAAACAGCGAACGAATGGCAGTTTTAAGGCCCGGCGCAATCGCAACGCCCAGAATCTGCCCGGTTGCCGAGACGGTCGTAAAGGTCAGAGCTGTTCCAAAATCAACCACCACACAAGTCCGTTGGTAGCGTGTATAGGCAGCCAGCGCATTTGCCACCAGGTCAGCGCCAATCTCGTGGGGACGTAATACCTCAATAGGGAGCAGCGGATAAATACCAGGGCCGACCACTACGGGTTCAAAAGCGAACAGGTTAGTAAGCATATTCCGCATACCGGCAGTCAGGTCGGGAACAACGCTGCTTAGTACGGTACTCTCAATAGCGCTAATGGGAATGTTGGCTTCGAGCAGCCATAACCGCAACCGGCTGCCGTACGATTGAGCGGGTTCGTCGATCCGGGAAGGCGTACGCCAGACGTACTGCCATTGGGTTTGGTCGTAAAGGCCGAATACGGCATCGGTATTACCGACATCAACAATAATCTGCACGGGGAAGAGCGAACGGTTGCCGGGGCGAAATAAGGACAAAAACGGCAGACTGCCGCATAGTGTAGTAGGGTCTCTTACGCAAATTAAAGCCTTTGTGGCTCATCGGAACCTGTTTTCTAGGGTTTGTTGGGCGTTCACCACGGCATTAAGAGCGCTAACACCGCCGTCTTAATTCGGTAATGCGCTGCTAAATAAGCAGGCGAGGGAATGATGAAAACGTCAACGGATACAACGATGAGCCGTGGGTTGAGTGGTACAGAAACGTACCGTAGCCAAGTGATAAGCCATCAGGTTGACTTAACGGTCAGGCCCATAACCTAAGTTTTGCCCTGGCGGCTAATCGCTTTCACCTGTTGTAAGTTATAGGGACAGTGAGGTAAACCAGATGACGTATATGGCTATGTGGATACGAATGTATGGACCGGGAAATGATGACGATGGGGCAGACGGTGGGCTGGAGGATGAGGATCTGGAACGGATGGGTGAGGATGATTCAACGATATTAGGGGCGGGTGGCACGGCGGGTGGCTTATCGGGAGATGGCGAACGGACAGATGAATATGACGCTGCCGTATTTGGGCTGGATGATTAATTGACCGTTAACGATCAGGCAAAAGCGGTCGCAGCGTTTATTAAAGCGCTGCGACCGCTTTTTATGCGTTCTGTTTTAACGTAACGTCAGTAAGAGTTATACCGCTTTCCTGGGCTGCGTAGTCATAAAGTCCTTGAGGTAGAACGGCTCAAACGTAGCCGTATCTTCAAAGCGGCTTTCGCTGGCGTATACACTCGCCAATGCACCTACTGTACGGGCCGAAGGCGTAATGGGTTTATCCAGAAACACAGCGTTGGGATGTTGGCTTAGCAAAGGTCGACATTTCTCCGCGCCATCGCCGAAAAACACGACCGGCCCCTGACTCAACCGTTCCGCGAATGAACTGGCGTCGATGATCTGCGCCGACGTAGCGTCCACTTCCTGCCCCTCGGTCGTGTACAGCGCGCAATACACTTCCATACGCCGGGCGTCGATCATGGGGCAGAGCGTGTACGATGGCGGAAAAACAAACCGAACCTGCTCGGCCATTGCGGCCAGGGTGTTGACCGCCAGAAGCGGTTTATCGAGGGCAAAACAAAGCCCCTTTGCTGTGGAAACACCGATCCGAAGCCCTGTGTAAGAGCCTGGTCCTTTAGCAACCGCAATGGCATCGACCTGCTTCAGTTCATGTCCGGTATGGGTAACTACCTCGTCGATGAGCGTCGTAAGCAGAGCCGCCGATGTGCGTTCGGTGAATAATTCATAACAGCCGAGTAAGGTATGATCCTGGTGAAGGGCAACAGAGCAGGCAGTCGTTGAGGTATCGAGCGAAAGAATCAGCGGCATGTGTTGGGAGGTCGGCTATCAAAATGGCCACAATAATACATAAAAAGGTGGCGGCTTACGTAGCCGCCACCTTTGTTGAGGGTAAACCGACGGGTTAGCCGGTTCGCTGTTTATTTTTTCTTTAGCATCGCGTTGTACTTACCCATGTCTTTAAACAGGTCAAGGGCCGCTTTCATTTCCGGATCGGTCGTGAACGACGCTTCTTTGATGCCTTTTTGCAGGTAGTAATGACCCGCGATCTCTTGTTCCAGCAACGTTTTTAGTTCGCCTTTGAACGTATTCAGATCCGCATCTTTGCTGTGCGACATTTTCGTTTTCAGCGATTTGAGCTGGTCCTGGATCAGATCGAAATACTTTTCTTTCTTGGCGGATGCTTCCAGCGTACCGAGGTCTTTTTCCACCTGGGTCGTGTAGTCATACTCCTTGTCGCCGAGCCATTTTGTAAAGTCAGCGTATTCCGCGTCGGTCAGGCGAAACTCACGGGCGGGCTTGATGCTTGGGTGCTCCTGCCGGTACTTCACGGCATAATCAAAAATGAGCCCTTTGTTGGTCAGACTTAAGGCAATAGGCGTTGGCGTCTGCGCTTCCACGACTACATCGGGCAGCACACCCCCACCGTCGTACACCACCCGGCCTGCTTTGGTTTTGAAGGCCGTTTTGAGCGAATCGGGAATTTTACCGACGCTGCCATCCGGATTCCGGTGGCTATAGTCAATCGCCTGGATGCAGCGGCCGCTGGGGATGTAATATTTAGCGGTCGTAATTTTCAGCTTCGTATTGAACGACAGTTCACGCGTGGTTTGTACGAGCCCTTTGCCGTACGTCCGCTGCCCAACCAGAACCCCCCGGTCATAATCCTGAATGACGCCCGATACGATCTCGGCCGCCGAGGCACTGCGGCTGTTGGTCAGCACAATCATCGGCATCTCTAAATCCAGCGGAGGGTTCAGAGCCGTGTACGTCTTATTCCATTCGGTCACCTTGCCCTTCGTGGTCACCACCTCCGAATCTTTCGGAATAAAAATATTTGAGATGTCGATCGCCATATTGAGCAGACCACCGGGGTTCTCACGGACGTCGAGAATGAGCTTTTTCATGCCCTTGCCCTTGAGTTCCTGAAAGGCGCTGCGTACTTCCCGCGATGCCGTAGCGGTGAAGTCTTTCAGGTCGATGTACCCGACCTCATCGTTGATCATCCCGTAATACGGTACATTCGTCATTTTCACGACGTCGCGAACGACGCTCACCTCCACGGGCTCCTTCTGACCGTAGCGTCGTACCGTTAGTTTAACCGCCGTGTTGTTCTGTCCTTTCAGGAGCTTGCCGGGGTCGGCATCTTTGCGCGTCTTGATATCAACACCGTCTATTTTGATGACTTCGTCGCCGATCCGCAGGCCCGATTTTTCGGCGGGTGTCCCTTCGTAGATCATCAGGACAATGCTCTTCTCCTGCCGCTGACCGATAACGGCCCCGATGCCGTTGTACCGGCCCGTGGTCATGGTCATGTAATCTTCGATCTCGTCTTCGGCGAAGAAATTGGTGTACGGATCGAGGGCTTTCAGCATGGCATCAATGCTGGTCTTCACCATGCGGTTGGGGTTCACCTCATCTACGTAATAAAGGTTCAATTCTTTGAACAACGTAGCGTAGATGTCGAGGTTGCGGGCGATCTCGAAGAAGCGATCGTCGGTTTTAAACGAGAAAAAGCCAATTCCACCCGCAACGAGGGCCGAAGAGGCTAGAAGGGTAAAGCGTTTGGGCAAGCGCATGTTGAGCAGAACCCAGATGGCCACATCCGGATGTCTATAGTATGGAACTGGCGACACTAGCCCCCAAACGTGGCCGTCCGGGGAAACGTTAGCGCAACCTACAATTTCTTTAAAGCTAATTTCATACCTTTTTCTATCTCTTCAAACGAAATTATCTGCTTGGCGGTATACAAAAAAGCAATGTAAGCAGGCCCCGCGTTTTCGGGGCTGATAAAGGGCTTATTTAGCCGATACGCTTCGCGCACCCGGCGTCGGATAAGATTCCGGTCAACGGCGCGTTTAAAGGACCGTTTGGGAACCGTAATGACGGTCGCAGGCGGCCCTGCCTGCTGGTCTGGCGTAGTGGGGAGGGGGGAGGGATGGGGCAGGTAAAGCACCCGAAATGGAAAAAGGTAGAACGTTCGGACGGACGGACTACCTTTCTTGAATAACTCTCCGAGAATTTTTTTGCTGCAAAGCCGTTCTGCTTTCGGGAAGGTTTGCGGCATAACACGGACTGCGTTGATGGGTTGGCTCGTAAGTTCAGATACGTCAGCTACTTACTCTTTGTTGACCATCAACTTACTACCGGTAATTACAATTTGAAGCGTTCGCCTTTTTTCTCGTCCGATACGGTTAGTTTCCAGCGACCTTTCGCCCGACGGCGGGCCAGTACTTTGCGGCCATTAGCAGAGGCCATCCGCTCGCGGAAACCATGTTTGTTTTTCCGTTTACGGTTCGATGGTTGGTACGTTCTTTTCATGATATATCTTGCCTAAAACCCTTATATTCCAAATGAGTCCGCAAAGATAGCTGAATGGCATCAGTTTACCAAGTGATGGTTCAGAAAAACGATTTGCCTTGTGGCGAGTTGCTTAGTAAGCCGGCTAAGCGCTCGGAAATTCGTTCATCCGGCCTTACATTAGTCGATTGTCTGCTGATTCGTTCGTTCAATTATTCGATTACCAATGCATTATCGTCTGTCTGCCGACCGGGCCGCCGGAGCCTCCTCCAGTTCTCACTACATTGCCGTTGAAGCGCGGCTGACCGACATCACAACGCCCGAAGTCGAGCTTCAGTTACCCGCCTGGCGGCCGGGACGCTATGAGTTGCAGCAGTTTGCCCGGAATATTCAACGTTTCGCTGTTGTGAATGCCGAGGGACAGCCGCTGCCGTTCCGAAAAATTACCAAAGACCGGTGGCTGGTGCAGACAAACGGAAGCACGGAGCTGATCGCTCATTATAATTACTACGCCCTGCTTCCTACGCCTAACCTGCTGAACGCCGGTACCAGCTACATCGGCGATACGTTGTTTTACGTCAATCCAGTTAACCTGTGCCTGTATGCGGAGGGGCGGATCGACGAACCGTGCCTGCTTGACGTAGTGATCCCCGACAGTTGGACGGTTGCGGGTGGGCTGCGGCCAGCCGAGCAAACTTCGGTCGGGGTCAGAACGTTTCTGGCGTCGGATTTTTATGAATTGGTCGATTGTCCGTTCATGGCAGCGCCCGCCATGCAGCACGTTCAGTACGAAGTACGGGGTGTGCAGTTTCACGTATGGATTCAGGGCGGGCGTCGGACGGACGGTGATCCTACGTTTGATGCCGCCCGCATCATCGACGACTTCAGCCGTTTTTCGGAGCAGCAGATTGATCTCTACGGTACGTTTCCTGAACAGGATTACCATTTTCTGACGCTGGTACTGCCAGTACCTTATTATCATGGTGTAGAACACCGAAATTCGACCGTACTGGTGCTCGGCCCCAACGACGAGGGCGAAGGACTATACCTGGATCTATTGGGCGTAGCTTCGCATGAGTTGTTTCACGCCTGGAACATCATCCGCATTCGTCCGATAGAACTCTTGCCGTACGATTTCACCCGGGAAAATTACTTTCAGACCTGCTTTGTGGCCGAAGGCGTAACGACCTATTATGGCGACCTGATGCTGCGTCAGTCGGGCGTGTTCGATGATGAAGCGTATCTAAAAGAATTACAGGTACTCTTCAAGCGACATTTTGAAGCCAACGGCCGGGCGTTTCAATCGCTGGTCGAATCGTCCTGGGATTTGTGGCTGGACGGCTACGAGAAAGGCGTACCCGACCGGAAAGTGTCCGTATACCACAAAGGAGCCATTGCCGCGTTGATGCTGGATCTGCATATTCGTCGGGTAACCGATCATGCCCGTTCATTGGATGACGTAATGCGCCGGATGTGGGAGCAATTCGGAAAACCCTTCGTCGGCTACACACTGGCCGATTACCGGCGGCTCACCGAAGCCGTTGCCGGTGAGCCGCTGGATTGGTATTACGATTTATGTATCTTCGGTAATGAGCCGCTTGAAGCCAAATTGAACGAATACCTGGCGTGGGTAGGTCTACAAATTATATATGAAGAGCCGGGGTCGGAGCAGGCCGGGGGCGTCCGGCTACTGATCGTTAATGATGAAGAAGGTAGTCTGCAACGGGCGCGCTGGTTCAACAGTACCAACAGTCAGACTATGCCAGCGGGCAATGACGCCTTGATGCCAGAGGAGAAGTCGGGTAAAAACGTAGTAGCAAAATAATAGAACCTGCTTTTCGGAGAGCTGATCTGATAGATTTCATTGACTAGATACGTCATGCTGCGTTTCGTTCTGTTTTTTCTCTTGTCGGTTTCGTCGCTGGTTCCACCGAAGCCCGAAAAGCCCTGGATGCTGGGACCGTTCCGGAAGCAGAATGCCGATAACCCGATTCTTGACGCCAAAGCCAGCTCTATATTTCATTGTCCGGTTCGGAACGAAACGGTACGCTGGGAGGAAAAAGACGTATTCAATCCGGCAACGGTCGTACGTAATGGCAAGGTGTACATGATTTACCGGGCTGAAGACACGGTCGGTAAACATGCCGGTACGTCGCGGCTCGGCCTGGCCGTTAGCGCCGATGGTATTCACTTTACCCGAATGCCAACGCCTGTCTTCTACCCGGATAACGACGCCATGAAAAGGTATGAATGGGAGGGAGGCTGCGAAGATCCCCGAGTCGTTGAAAGTCCGAATGGCGTTTACGTGATGACCTACACGGCCTACGACGGTGACAAAGCCCGCTTGTGCGTAGCCACCTCGCGTGATCTGATCCGTTGGCAAAAGCAGGGCTTAGCTTTCGATCAGTTCGATAATGGCCGGTACCGAAATCAGTGGGCAAAGTCCGGTGCAATTGTTTGTAAACGCGTGGATGACCGGCTCGTGGCTCAAAAAATTAACGGAAAGTACTGGATGTACTGGGGCGATCAGCCGCAGCTGCACATCGCTACTTCAGCGGATCTGCTGCATTGGACACCGCTCGAAACCAGTACCGACAAGCCACTCGCCGTGGCGGAGTCACGGAAGGGGAAACACGATTCGCGCTTGCTTGAGCCAGGTCCGTTTGCCATGATAATCTCTTCTGGTATCTTATTGATTTACAATGGGATGAACGATGTCAGACAGGGTGATGCTGATTTGCCGCCAGGAGCCTACACGGGCGGGCAGTTGCTTTTCGATGTTCGAGACCCGACAAAGCTGCTCGATCGGTCCGAACAGTATTTCATTAAACCCGACCAGCCTTACGAGCTAGAAGGACAGGTGAATCAGGTTTGTTTTCTGGAAGGTATGGTGCCGTTCCGGGGCAAATGGTTTTTGTATTACGGCACCGCCGACTCGAAAATTGGGGTTGCTGTGTCGCCCCAGTAACTCTGCAAAATGCTTTAACCTAAGCCCGCTTATGCAAACCTCTTCCGTTCAGACTTTACCCTTCGATGAGTACGTTACCCATGACGCTACGGCGCTCGCTGAATTGGTGAGTTCGGGAGACGTTACGCCCGCTGAACTGCTCGCTACGGCGATTGCGCGGGCGGAGGCCGTTAACCCTGAGATCAATGCTATAGTTACGCCCCTGTACGAACAGGGCATTGCCATGACGAAGCAACTGCCTAAGTCCGGTACGTTTTGCGGGGTGCCTTTTCTTTTGAAAGATCTCGAACTGGAATGGGCGGGGACACCCATGAAGTCGGGCAGCCGGGGTTACCAAAACTACGTATCAACGGCGGATAGTGAGGTGCTGAAACGGCTGAAAGCGGCCGGACTGGTGTTTTTTGGCAAGACGAATACGCCCGAATTTGGTCTGACGCCCTACACGGAGTCGAAGTTATACGGCCCTGCCCGTAACCCCTGGAAACTGACGCATTCGCCGGGTGGGTCGAGTGGCGGATCGGCAGCGGCTGTAGCGGCTGGCATCGTTCCGGCGGCAACCGCTTCCGATGGGGGCGGGTCGATCCGTATTCCGGCTTCGTGCTGTGGGCTGTTTGGGCTGAAGCCGTCGCGGGGGCGTGTGACTCTGGGCCCCCGCTTTGGCGAGTTATGGAATGGCGCGGTGGTGGGCCACGTGGTTACCCGCAGCGTTCGTGATAGTGCCGGGCTGCTCGACGCCGTGGCAGGCCCGCTGGCAGGTGATCCCTACTTTTTACCCGCTCCCGAACGCCCGTTTGCCGAGGAAGTGGAGCGGGAGCCGGGCCAATTACGTATCGCTTTCTCAACGCAGTCGCTAATGCCCTCGCAAATCATTGATCCGGAGTGCGTTCAGGCTGTGGAGAAAACTGCCCGTCTTCTGGAGCGGTTAGGGCATAGGGTAGAGGAGGTGCCGCTTCCTTACGAAAAAACGATCGTGACCGAAGCTTTTTTTGTGAGCGTCTTGAGCGAAACAGCAGCTACGTTACGTGAGCTAAGCCTGTATCTGGGTCGCCCGGTTCGGCGCGACGACGTAGAATTGAATACGTGGGCGCAGGCTCGTCTGGCCGATGGCTTTTCGGCTGCTGACCTGGCTTTTCAGAAACGGCGCTGGAACACACTTAACCGCAGCATGGGCCAGCTGCACGAAACCTACGATCTGTTTCTGACGCCAACGCTGCCCCGTTCGCCTATCCCAATCGGAACGTATCAGAACAACGCTTCAGAAGAGCGATTGCTCAAACTGGTCGATGCAGTTGGCGGCTTAAAATATCTGAAAGGCAGCAAAACGGTTGACGACCTGGCAGAACGCTCGCTGGGCTACATCGCTTATACGGTTATTACCAACATGACTGGCCAGCCGTCGATGTCGGTGCCGTTGCACTGGTCGGCGGAGGGCCTGCCCATCGGCGTTATGTTTGCCGCTAAACTCGGCGACGAGGCCACGTTGTTTCGACTGGCGGGTCAGCTGGAGCAGGTTGAGCCGTGGTTTAATAAACGACCTATTCTGTAAATATAAGCAACCCTAATCTTGGGGAGAAGTCTATAATCCGGTACCCCAAGTCGTCAGAACAAATGACAAAAAAGACGGTAAGACCGCTTGTTCTATTATCGTAGCGGTCTTACCGTTCTCAGATGGCTTGATAGTATTCCCCGTCAATTAGGATCTTTGCCTAAACTGTATGCTTCCAGCCTCTTTACGTTGTCGATGGTAGCGGTTAGGGCAAACTCCTGCTCCGATTTCTCCGTAATGATGGGGCGAGAACCATTACTGGATTGAAGTACAAAATAGTATTGTTTGTTAGGAACGAAATGAATAAAATAAGGCTTGCCATCGATGACTAGACCTAAACTATCGCCGACGGTCTCAACCGTAACCCAAGTGCTTCGCTTGAGTAGTATCGGTTTAGTTGACTCAATTGTTGTTTTCACTTCAGGTATATTTATACCCATGGTCAAATTCATAAAATGAATCCGGGTCGGCGCCGATGATTGAGCTTTAGTGCTTGTGCTCAGCAAGCTGGCGATGGCAATAACTCCAAATAACGTTTTCATAAGGCCTATATTGATTATACGTTATGGCTACTGCAAGAGTCAGGGTTTGAAAGCTCCGTCATAAGCCGTTTAGTACTTCGTTAAGTAGTGTGGTTATTACCAACACTGGCCTTATTAACAATCACTTCCACTAAGTTATTTTAATCTTTACTCCGAGTAGTCCAGCTCTTTACCGAACGTTTCTTCCATCGACAGTAACGACCATACCCCAATACCAAAGCAAATACAGCTAACGACAGCCGCAGCACCTAATACGCCAATAGATGGTTTCATGGCTTGGAATGCAGGAATCGTCAGCAACGTAGTCGCCCGAACGTTGTT
Source organism: Spirosoma fluminis (assembly GCF_054778895.1). Classification (NCBI taxonomy): domain Bacteria; kingdom Pseudomonadati; phylum Bacteroidota; class Cytophagia; order Cytophagales; family Cytophagaceae; genus Spirosoma; species Spirosoma fluminis. Next base: position 44,961 of record NZ_BAAGZD010000003.1, on the reverse strand, counting down.
GGCCACGGAGGTGGTGGCCGTAGCCCGCAGATTCGTTCCGAAGCTTTCGGCCGTAATGGTTAAAAACATGGCAATGTAGCCGATGCTGAAACCCATACCCATGCAGACGGCATAGAACGTAGTGGCCGAGTTGATAACGCCTGAGAGGTAAATCAGCACGAACACGGCCGTTAGTCCCATCATCAGCCCAATCGCTTTCCGGCGCGACTGTAAGTACTGGCTGAGCGGCCCACTGATCAGGTCGCCGACCACCGTGCCGATGTACGTAAACATCACGCAGCGCCCCGGCTGAATCGCTTCGTCGATCCCCAGGGCTTTGCCAAACTCATTGCCGAACGTAGCGAGAATGCCAATGACGAGATACGTAGGCACGGCGATACCCATGCACCGCAGGTAGCGCTTCAGGCGGTTGCTTTCCTGAAAAATAGCCCAGAAATTACCCCGGCTTACGTTGGTTGCCACCACACGTTTGAACATGCCCGATTCGAGTACGCTCACCCGCAACACGAGCAGGCCAAGGCCGAGACCGCCCCCAATAAAATACGTAGTGCGCCAGTCAAACAACGTAACGGTAAAATAGCCTACAACAGCACCGAGTAAACCGACGCCCGCCACCAGCGATGACCCATAACCGCGCAGGTGCTTCGGTAAAATTTCACTCACCAGCGTAATGCCCGCGCCCAGCTCGCCCGCTAACCCCAGTCCGGCCACAAAGCGCAAACCTGCGTACACATTGGCATCCTGCACAAATCCACAGGCGATATTGGCTAGTGAATACGTAATGATACTGCCGAACAACACCGAGAGCCGCCCGCGCTTATCGCCCAGAATGCCCCAGACAATGCCACCAATCAGTAGGCCTGCCTGCTGAAAATTCAGAATTCGTCCACCAATCAGAGAAATTTCGGTTTCGGAGAGCCGGAGATCGTTCAGGCTGGGAACCCGGACAATGTTGAAGAGCAGCAAATCATACACATCCACGAAATAGCCCAGCGCGGCCACGATGACCGGAAGTGTAAACAAAGGACGTAACGACGTCGCCGATGCAGGAGGAGAGGAGGGCATAGGAGTTAGTTAATAAAAAGCACAGACGACACCTGTGGCGAGATGTCATCTGTGCTTTCAAAGAGCGCAACCAGAATAAACTACCAGAACCGCACGTATAAGACCATAATCAGGAGCACGATAACAACGGTTAGAGCCGTTGATGATGGATTTAAGCGGAACATACTCGCATCGATAACAAAGGCCTTAGGATTCAGCGCTGGTCCGGCCAGACTAATAACGACCATAAGCAGCACGGTGAACACGAACGCCCAGCCCATACAGATCAGGAACGGAATTTCGTAGCCCCCATTACCATTCGGGTAGGCAGTATATAAGAAGGTTTCATTGCCAAACAGGGCAGGCGCGTAGTTGTTGAACAGAACTGACAACGCAAAACCACCCAGAATCCCCGCAACGGCCGCCGGACCGGTGGTGCGCTTCCAGAAAAAGCCGAGTATGAACACCGCAAAAATAGCCGGGCTTAGGTAACCCGTGTATTTCTGAATGAACGTAAAGCCGCCTTCACGGCCAACGCCGAGCGCATCTTCCCAGGTCAAAGCAATCGACAGCAGCATAGAAACAAAAATGGCGATACGTCCCACCCACACCAACTGCTTTTCGCTGGCGTTCTTTTTAATGTATTTCTGATAGATGTCGAGCGTGAAAATCGTCGAGATCGAGTTGGCTTTACCCGCCAGCGAAGCGACAATAGCTGCCGTCAGGGCCGCCATCGAGAGACCTTTCAACCCGTTGGGTAGGAAGGATAAAATAGCCGAATACGCATTATCGGCCAGAAGCTTACCCCCCGGTGCCATTTCGTTCTGGAGACTGCCGTTCTTGTACAGTACAAACGCAGCGATACCGGGCAGCATAACGATCAGCGGCATGAATATTTTTAGCAGAGCCGCGAAGAGAATACCGGTACGGGCCGTTTTCAGATCGGCACCGAGTGCCCGCTGGGTAATGTACTGATTACAGCCCCAGTAGTTCAGGTTCACAATCCAGATACCGCACAGGTACATAGCTATGCCCGGCAGGGTCAGGTATTTATTAATATCGACCTGGGACGAATTCGGCCCTGGTTTCTCGAAGATCATGTGAAAATGGTCGTCGGCATCGCGCATCATGGCCGTAAATCCCGCCAGTACGTCGTTGCCTAATCCAAACTTCTGGCTGACCAGTGTAAGGGCCAGATACGTAGTGACCAGACCGCCAATGATCAGCACCAGCACCTGAATTACGTCGGTATAGCCAATCACTTTCATACCGCCCAGGGTGATGATAATGGCAAAAAGGCTCAGGCCGATCACAATCGCGTGGAACGACTCAGCACCAACCAGGTTGCTGATGGCCAGCGCGCCCAGGAACAGAATAGAGGTCAGGTTAACAAAAATGTACAGGAACAGCCAGAAAATGGCCATGATCAGGCTGACCGTTTCGTTGTACCGCGTCTTCAAAAACTGCGGCATCGTATAGATGTGGTTCTTGAGGTAGATCGGCATAAACCACACGGCCACAATTATGAGTGCAAGGGCCGCAAACCATTCATAAACGGCAATGGCAACGCCGAACGTAAAGCCATTGCCCGACATGCCGATGAACTGCTCGGCCGAAATATTCGACGCAATCATCGAGGCCCCAATAGCCCACCAGGTCAGCGAGCCTTCGGCCAGAAAGAAGTCTTTGGTATCAAGGTTAGTGGTTTGTTTTCGTTTGTAAATCCAGTATCCGTAAGAAGAGACACCGATAAAATAGAGGAGAAAGACAATGTAGTCTGTCAGATTCAATTGGTTCATTGGAACGCGCAGAAATAGAGTTTTGGATCAGCCTGTAAAAAAGCAATTAATTCTTGAAATAGGCTTTATTTCCTTTAAAATCATTTGCGTTCTGTGCGTATAAAGCGGTTTTTTAATGAAAAAAGCACGAAGTCGGACTTCGTGCTGATTCGCAGGTGAGGTAGTGGATTGATTGGGTTCGTGATTAGTTCATTGAGATCAGGCGAATGGGGAGCTGCTCGGTCAGGGTGGGGGTCGTCAGTTTAAAGGTCATCTCCTGCGATTGCGCACCGGCCGAAACCCGAAAGGTGTACCTGCCGTCGACAATCTGGCTCATGTCGAACTGCTGCCGGAAACAGTTGGTTTTGCCGCCTTTCTTAGGCAGTTTTTCCCGGTACAGCACCTTTCCTTTCGCGTCCATCAACTCAAGGTTAATCGTTTCGTCGGCTTTGTATTTTTCCAGATGCAGCCAGAGCTTCGAGGCATCGGCCGCCGGGAACATGACCGCGGTAAACGCTTTTTTAGAGGTTAAGTCATCCTGTGCCATACTCGGTGAGGAAACCGATACAGTAGCGGCCAGCAAGGCCAGGCCGAGCGTGAGTTTAAGGAACGTTTTCATTGAGTTGAAGAATTAAGTGGAACCTTTATTGTCAACCCAATGATGCGGAAACGCCCCTCAGGCGCTGGCCTTCGGGAGAAACGGTTTAAGTAAATGATAAACGGTCGGGCCTTATTCCACGAAGTCTAAATTCTTCCCGAATGTCTCTTCCATTCGGCTGAGCGACCAGAAGGCCAGCCCATAAACGACAACGCCCAGGATGCCAGCCGCCACCAGGGCACCGACCGAAGGCTTCAGGGCCTGGAAGAAGAGGGTCATCGGAATCAGCGTACCCCGAACCAGACTCGGGGCCGACGTAGTGGCCGTGTTGCGCAGATTAGTGCCGTACAGCTCGGCCACCATCGTCAGGTACATGGCGATATAGCCGGTACAGAAACCCGCCAGTAAACACACAGTATAAATGCCGCTGGCGGTTTTGAGTCCGCCGAACAGATAGATGCTACTCAGGAGCATACTGAACAGCAGCAGGCCAGTGATGGCTTTTAGCCGCGACTGCAGCCACTGGCTTAAGGGGCCGCTCAGCAGATCGCCCCCGGCTAACCCAACGTAGATCAGCATCACGCAGCGCCCCGGTTTCACTACTTCGGCAATACCCAGGGCCTGGCCGAACTCATTGGCGAACGTAGCCAGAATACCTACAATAAACCAGGTCGGAATGCCGACGGCTACGCAGCGAAGGTATTTAATGGCCTGGGGCCAGCTACTGAAAAAATGGAAGAAATTACCCCTGCTGACGCCCTCGTGCTGGGCTTTCATACGGTTGAAAACACCCGACTCAAACACGCTGACCCGCAGCAGGAGCAGGGCCAGACCCATGCCGCCACCGACCCAGAATGCCGTTCGCCAGTTGAAATATTCGACCGTCAGGTAGGCGACACCCGCCCCCAGATAACCAATACCGGCCACAAGCGATGAGCCGTAGCTACGGATCTCTTTCGGTAAGATTTCCGAAACCAGCACCATCGCTGCGCCGATCTCACCCGACAGGCCAATACCTGCCACAAACCGAAGAAAGGCATACGTATTCACATCCTGGACAAATCCGCAGGCGATGTTGGTCAGCGAGTAGGTGAGGATACTGCCAAACAGCACCGACATACGGCCGCGTTTATCGCCCAGGGCGCCCCACAGAATACCGCCCAGCACTAACCCCGCCTGCTGAAAGTTCAGAATAAACGTACCTGCCTTCGATACATCAGCCTCCGACAACCCCAGCGACTGTAGACTCGGCACGCGCACAATGCTGAAAATGAGCATATCGTACACATCGACAAAAAAGCCTAAGGCCGATACGATCACGGGCAGGGCCAGCAACGGACGATATGAAACGCGGGTTGGGGTAGAGGAAAGGGTTTGCATGGGCGGAGGGAATAGCGGCAGAAACGAGCGAAATGGAAGCATGGTAAACGAAATGAGCAAACGTAAAAGAGGAGAGACCCTCTAAGCTGTCTCCTCCCGTTACTCTATTTCCTGATTCCTCTACTCTTCCAGGTAGTTCAAATCCTTACCGTGGGTTTCCGAAATGGTCAGGATGGAGTAAAAGCCAATAATGAAACTGATGAGGCCCACGACGGCTCCAGCGTTGATGATGTCGAGCGACGGCTTCAGGTACCCGTACAGGCTGGTCATCAGAATAACGGTACCCCGCACCATATTCGGAACGGTAGTAGCCGCCGTAGCCCGCAGGTTCGTACCAAACTGTTCGGCCCCGATCGTAACAAACATGGCCCAGTAACCAATGCCGAAGCCCATCGCCAGACAGAGGCCGTACAGCACCGCTGCACTTGTAATGCCGACGTACAGATAAACAAGGCCGAACACAAGTGCGATGGCCATCAGTAGTGCCACCGCTTTCTTGCGGGAGGCCATCGCCTGACTGATAAACCCACTAGCCAGATCCCCGACCGCTAACCCAACGTAACACCACATAATAGCCAGCCCCGGCTGAATCTCTTCGGTTACACCCAGGGCTTTGCCGAACTCGTTGCTGAACGTCGCCAGAATACCAATCACAAACCAGGTGGGCAGGCCAATACCAATGCATTTGAGGTAACGGGTAAACCGGTCGGCATTCGTAAAAAACGACAGGAAATCACCCCGACTGACATGTTTTTGTTCCGTAATATCTTTAAACATGCCGGATTCAACGACGCCGACCCGCAGCAGTAACAGACCGAAACCGAGTCCGCCACCAACAAAGAAAGCCGTTTGCCAATCAAATAGTTTTACCGTGAAATACGCCACTACAGCGCCAAAAAGGCCGATACCCGCCACGAGTGAAGTGCCAATAGCCCGTTTTTCCTTCGGCAGAATTTCACTGACCAGCGTAATGCCCGCTCCCAGCTCACCTGCCAGGCCAATACCCGCCACAAACCGCATCAGCGCGTAGTACGTAGTGGGCGACATGAACGTAACGTCTTTGATAAAGCCACAGGCGATATTGGCCACTGAATACGTAATGATACTGCCGAACAACACCGAGAGCCGCCCGCGCTTATCGCCTAGAACGCCCCACAGAATACCACCCAGCAGCAGACCGCCCATCTGCCAGTTCAGAATGCTGGCCCCAACGGTCGAAATCTCGTCGGGAGTAAGACCGAGGTCCTTTAAACTCGGTACGCGAACGATGCCGAACAGCAGCAGATCGTAAATGTCAACGAAGTAACCCAGTGCGGCCACAATCACGGGCAGGCCGAATATACTGGCCGCTTGAGTTTCTGATTTTGAGGAAAGGGTAGGAACAGCCATGCGGCAGATTCAGGAATTGAAATCAAAAGATTCTGCAATTATACGAAAGGACCGAAGAAGATTAGGAAGAGTCCGCCAATTCAAACCAACGAAAGTTACTGGTGCACCACTTTGCGGGTCAGCGTTTCGGAGCCGATCTGTATTCGCAGCAGGTACGTACCGGCAGGGGCAGGCATAACAATCGATTCGGTTACAGACAATACCGCACCAACAAACTTGTGAAACACCTGTCGGCCCTGTGCATCCTGAAGTGCCAGCGTAACCTCTTTTTTCTGCGTTAGCGAGATGTCTACGCGCACAGTCTCGTGGGTAGGGTTGGGGTAGATCCGCAACTGGCCACCGGCGAACGTTTCGGTCTCGGTGGGAAGCAACACGGTTACGGCTGCCAGTCCGGTACCCGTACCTTTTCCGCAGCTTCCCTCCAGGCTGGTAACACCGAGCGTAGTCGACTGGCTGGGCGAAACGGTGAACGTAGCCACGCTTGTCACGGCTGAAAAGGCGGTTCCGTCCGATAACGTACCCCGCCAGGGACCTTCCCCCGTAAAGCTAAGCGTGAGCGAAGCAGGTTGCCCCTGTAGAACGGTGGTCGAGCCACTCAGCGTGGCGGTGGGGGCTGAACTCACTACGAACTGGCCACTCGACACAAGCTCGGCGTAGGCAATGCCGCGCGGCCGAACGCGTAACCGGTAGCCGGTTCCCGGCGCCAGCGCAGTGGGAAGCGTGGCGTTCAAGGCGTTGAGCGCTCCCGAGCCAATGATCTGTTCTTTCGAGAAATTGCCCGAGGCATCCGATAGCAGCACATCATATTGCCAACCGGTGGCTTTTGTGGTGTTTTCGGGCGTGGCCGTGACGGCGATTGTACTGCCCGCGCAGGCGGAGGCCGGGGCCAGAGCGGTTATTTTCGGCTGTTGCTGTACCGTCACCACGAACTGGTCGGTCAGGCATTGCCGCGTGTCCGCTACGTTGATTGTAAACTTACCCGGCAGCGCTCCTACGTAGCGGATGCTTCGGTTCGTCGATCCGGTTGTCCAGCTATACCCACCCGGCGAATCGGGACCGGTAGGCCAGGAGGCCGTCAGCTGGAGCGTATCGGCAAATTCGGTGGTGAGGGTGGTCGTTTTGTTGACATTCTTCATCATGGTGAACCGGTCCTGAACCGACCCGTCGGCGGCTATGAACTGGGCATCCAGGCGGTTATCCAGTACGTCCAGCAGCATAGACCCGCCAGTGGGCGTGTAGCCCACCACCATGGCGGGGTGAGGATAGTCCGGCGACAGTCCCCCCAGGGCACCACCCGATCCGTTCACAACGTATACGGTGCCCTGTCCCTTGGTCAGAATTGGGCAGGAACCCGGCGAACCGTCGTAACGGGCCGTCGTATTTTCGGTTACGTGTTTGGTTTTATCGAACGTATTGGCTAAACCCGTTTGCCCGTTGAGTCGGTAATAGCGCTCATAATTGTGGCTGTGGCCATTCAGGACCAAATCAACGTTGTACCGCTCCAGAATAGGGGTCAGATTTTGTCGGATGAGCCGCATCGACTCCTCGGTATCGGAATTATGGCCCCCTTTGCTGTAAGGTGGGTGATGAAAGATGACGATTGTCCAGGGCAGTTTATTGGCGGCCAGGTCGCGTTTGAGCCACTGCACCTGCGTTCCAGTTGTATCGTATAGCCGATATTGCCCGGCCTCGTTGCCCTGCGAATCGAGCGAAACCAGGTGCACATTGCCGTAATCGGCCGAAAAATAGGATTGCGAACCCGAGGCAACACCGCCCGCTTCGCCCTTCGTCGGCATGGAAAACAGTTTGTAATACGCAATATCGAAGTTGTTGCTGTTGTCGGCGTAATCATGGTTCCCCGGCGTCATGAAGATGGGCAGATTGCGGAGCGTCGGCCCGTATACATTGAACACGTACTGCTGAAACTGATCGTCGGTGCCGCAGCAATAGGCGTTGTCGCCGAGCCAGAGCCACAGATCGGCCGGATGAGCAGCCGTCGCATTTCGATACGCCTGGTATACGTTGCGGGCGTTGGCACTGCCGTCGCCAAAATCGCCTAATGCCCAGATGCGGAGTGGGGTTGTGCTGCCCGTAGCGGGCGCTGTTCGTACGTACTGGGTTGCATCGCTGGCCAGTACCGCTGCGGTAGAGCCAATGCTGTAATAATACGTAGTCGCCGGTTGAAGACCCGTTAGCGTAACCTGGTGCTCCGTGGTCGACTGGGTCAGAGTAGCCTGCTGCGTAAATTGCCCGGATTGAGTGCCGTACGTAACGCGGCTGTCAGTTGGTTGATCGGTGCGCCAGCGAACAATAACCGACGTTGGTGTTACGACCTGCAAATAAGGCCCCCGCGTGATTTTGGGAGCCTGGCCGTGTGAGATCGAACTGAAAAAAACGAAGTAACTGAGCAGACAGTAAAGATACGGTTTCATAGGACGCAGGTTTGTCACCGTAAAAATACATTCCTCGATACGAATAATTGTATCGAGGAATCATTTCGCTCAATTACCTGATCACCGCTGGGCGTCCATCAAGGCGCGGTGCATACGTAACAGTTGCCTGACGGGCCAGTCGGTCTGGTTGTACGACTCTAATTGGCTGACCTTGAGTAATAACGCTCGCTCGTTTTTTCGGCGTTCATCGGCCGGCAGCGCTTTTAAACAACCAGGCAGCTCGTGCAGAGCCTTACTCAGCAGTACGCAGGCGGTTGCCGGCAGTGAGAAATGGGCGGCCAGTCGCTCTACATCCGACAACTTCCAGAGATCTGGCTTGGCGCGTCGGTTCCGAATGGCGTTACCACTAACCCCCAGGGCTAAGCCAAGCTGCTCATCATTGAGCGGACACTCGCGCAGCCGCCACATAATGGCCTGGTAGTTATTGGTAAACGAATGTAAGACAGTACGTAAATAGTCGATCAACGTTGTGAGTAGGTTTAGACTTGCCAGTTCATAAGCTGACAAATCGGTTTGAGATAGACTGAAGAACGGCTGACCTAGACGCCTAATAGATGCCCTGGTTAAAACGAGCTTTAAAAAGGCATAACCCTCATCAGATCGATGACGTATAGGGCCATTTTGAATAAGATCATTTACAACATTCATGCCATTGCAAGAAAAGGTATACAAATGCGTTTTTTATGATTGTTTATGAATACTACTGAAGTAATTTCTATTGATTTGTTGTCATTAATTAGGAAGTAAAAACAAAACGCCGATCGGATATATCCGATCGGCGTTTTTTAACAACAGTTTTATAAGCTATTTAAGTGTGCTGAAACCTTAGTTTGCTACGGCCACTTTTACTCGCAACAGGAACTCATCCATCTCAATTTCGACAGCCTCGCCGTTCAAATCATTGACCAGGTTCAACGCTATAGCCTGAACCTCCTGCTGAATGTATGGGCTGTTCGTTTCGATGGCAGTTGCCAGTATTTCATTGTTACGTTCAAGCGCAATCGTGATTTTATCCGTTACGTTGAAGTCCCGGTCTTTGCGCAGATTCTGAATCCGGTTCACGAAGTCGCGGGCGATCCCTTCCCGGCGGAGTTCGTCAGTTACCGTTATATCGAGGGCAACGGTCAACCCGCCTTCGCTGGCTACCAGCCAGCCGGGAATATCCTCGGTCAGAATTTCAACGTCAGAAAGCTGTAAGCTGTAGTCGCCAAGCTGCAAACGTCCAGCCGCTTCGAGTTGCTTCAACTGCTCGTCGGTCAAGGCCGTTATGGCAGCCGCTACGTCTTTCATCTGTTTACCGAATCGAGGGCCGAGCGCTTTGAAATTTGGCTTTACTTTCTTTTTCAGAATACCCGACGCATCATCGACGAATTCAACAGCTTTGACGTTGACCTCTGACATAATCAGGGCCGTAACGTGCTCAATCTGCCGACGCATATCTGGGTTAAGCACCGGAACCAGCACCCGGCTCAGCGGCTGGCGTACTTTCAGCTTGTGGCCTTTACGGAGTGAGTGCACCAGCGACGACACCCGCTGTGCCAGCTCCATCGACTGCTCCAGTTCGGAATCAATAATGGATTGGTCGGCCGCTGGAAAATCCGTCAGGTGCACCGACGTAGCGCCTTCCACCAGATTACGATACAACCAGTCGGCGTAGAACGGCGCAATGGGCGACATCAACTGCGACACGGTCGTCAAACATTCGTGCAGTGTTTCGTAAGCCGCCTGCTTGTCGGTGGTCATCCCGCCGTCGGACGCGACCGAAGGGTCTGACGCGCCCGCCCAGAAGCGCCGACGGGCTAAGCGGACGTACCAGTTCGAGAGCTGGTCGTTGACAAAATCCTGCACCGCACGCCCGGCCTTGGTTGGGTTATAACTGTCGAACTGCTGGCCAACTTCCAGAATCAGCGATTGCAGCTTCGACAGAATCCAACGATCCAGCTCAGGGCGCTCGGCAACGGGGATGGTACGTCCGGCAAACGAGAATTGATCGAGATTGGCGTAGAGCGCAAAGAAGTTATAGGTGTTCGACAACGTACCGAACAACTTCCGCTGTACCTCGCCAATGCCGTCGACGTTGAACTTCAGGTTATCCCAGGGCTCAGCGTTGGTGATCATGTACCAGCGCGTAGCATCAGCTCCGTATTTTTCCAGTGTCTCGAACGGATTAACGGCGTTACCGAGCCGTTTCGACATTTTATTGCCGTTTTTGTCCAGCACCAGACCCGTGGATACTACGTTCTTGAACGCCACCGAATCAAACAGCATACCGGCAATGGCGTGGAGCGTAAAGAACCAGCCGCGCGTTTGGTCAACCCCTTCCGAAATGAAATCGGCCGGGAAAGCTTTATCAAATACATCGTTATTCTCGAAGGGGTAATGCCACTGTGCGTACGGCATCGCGCCCGAATCAAACCAAACGTCGATCAAGTCCGGCTCACGCTGCATCAGGTTGCCCGACTCTGATACGAAATAGATCTCGTCGGAGTAGGGCCGGTGTAGATCATACGTACCGGCTTTGTAAGCCGAGAGGAAGGCGGTGTTCTTATCGATGTGTGCCTGGAATTCAGCTTTGCCCTGAGCGACCCATTCACTCATTCGCTCATTCGCGCTTTCGCTCTTTTCAACCAGTTCGTCTACCGAGCCAACGCACACCTCTTCGCCGGTTTCGCTCCGCCAGATCGGCAGGGGCGTGCCCCAGTAGCGGCTGCGTGACAGGTTCCAGTCAACAAGGTTTTCAAGCCAGTTGCCGAAGCGACCCGTACCGGTGCTCTCGGGCTGCCAGTTGATGGTCTTGTTCAGTTCCACCAGCCGGTCTTTTACCGCCGTCGTGCGGATGAACCAGCTATCGAGCGGGTAATACAATATAGGCTTATCGGTCCGCCAGCAGTGCGGGTACGGGTGCTCGTATTTCTCAACGCGGAACGCCTTGTTCTCTTCTTTCAGCTGGATGGCGATCAGTACGTCCGTCGGCTTGAACTCCGGATCGGCACGCTCTTCATCGGAATAATATTCTTCTTTAACGTAACGCCCGGCGAAGTCAGTGACTTCGGCCACAAATCGGCCCTGACGATCCACAATCGGGACCTCTTTACCGATTTCATCTTTCACCATGATGGCCGGAATGCCAGCCGCCTGCGCAACCCGGAAGTCGTCGACTCCAAAAGTAGGCGAGGTATGCACGACGCCCGTACCGTCTTCGGTGGTTACAAAGTCGCCCAGAATCACCCGAAAAGCCGGTTGATCCGGCTGAATATACGGCATCAGTTGTTCGTACTCAACACCTTCCAGATGTTCGCCTTTGAACGATGATAGAGTGGTCCAGGGAATGACTTTATCATTGGGCAGGTACGCATCGAAAGCCGGATCTTTGGATGATCCAACCCGCCCTTTTTCGTTGAACCATCGGCTAACCAACGCTTTGGCCAGCACGACATTAATCGGCTCGAAGGTATAAGCGTTGAACGTTTTGATCAGGACGTAGTCGATATCTTTCCCTACCGTCAACGCTGAGTTAGCGGGTAGCGTCCAGGGGGTAGTCGTCCAGGCCAGGATATGGATGTCCTCATCGGCAGAGTCGTAGAATAAGAAGGCCGACTTGCCGGTTGGTTTGACCTTGAACTGCGCGACAATGGTCGTGTCGCGAACGTCCTTGTACGTACCGGGCATATTCAGCTCGTGCGAACTGAGGCCCGTTCCTGCCTTGGGTGAATACGGCTGAATGGTGTAGCCTTTGTACAGCAGATTCTTCTCGTATAACCGCTTGAGCAGATACCAGATCGATTCGATGTACTCGTTTTTATACGTAACGTACGGATTCTCCAGGTCTACCCAATAGCCCATTTGCTGGGTCAGGGTATTCCACTGGTCCGTAAACCGCATCACCGTTTCGCGGCATTTGCGGTTGTAATCCTCTACGCTGATGGATTTGCCAATGTCGTCTTTGGTGATGCCGAGTTCTTTCTCGACCTGCAACTCGATAGGCAGGCCGTGGGTGTCCCAGCCGCCCTTACGTTCGACCTGAAAGCCACGTAACGTTTTGTATCGGCAGAAAATATCCTTTATCGTCCGGGCCATCACGTGGTGAATACCGGGCGCTCCGTTGGCCGAAGGGGGGCCTTCGTAGAACGTAAATGTTGGCTGCCCCTCGCGGATGGCGACGGACTGCTCAAAAACCTGATTCTGGTTCCAGTAAGTTAACACCTCGGCCGCGATCTGTGCGTAATCGAGGGATTCGTATTGCTGATAGTTCACGCCTGGCAAGGTCGGTACGCCGAAACGATTGAAAATAAGTGCAAAGATACGGAATTGTCCCGGACGCAGGGTCCGAAACTGCGGACCCTGTTCGGGAACTCCTGTCCTGGCCCAACAAAAAAGCGAACCATTGCGGTTCGCTTTTTCAATCTTACCAATTCACGATTCGTTACTCAGCCTCGCGTTTCTGAAGGGTTTGGATGACTTTCCCATTCTCAATGAGTCGGGTTTTCAGAACACGCTGCTTCGGAATGGCCACTAACAAAGTAGGCTGGACTTTCGTCGGGAGCGGAGCCTTGATCAGCGTAGTATCCGCCATACGCACGTAACGAACGGTCAGTACGGAATCCTGCACAAATACTTTACTAACCGAAATTTTGGGAGGGGTACTGGTTGGTGATAAAGCAATTCCAACCACCATTTCTTTGGTAAAATTAGGCCGGTCGGCCCGGTGCGCGGGTTGAAATACCTTGTCTAAGGTTTCGCTTTGCTCGAACACAAAAAGAGTGGGTTTGCCTTTGTTGACGGGCGCGTCGGTGCTCAGCGTGTAGCCGTTCAGCAGCCGGTATTTAAGATTTATCTGGGCTATGGCCAGCAGGCTGATTGTTAGGCAGGTAAGCGACAGAAACGAGATTCGAAAGAGACGTTGGTTTCGTTTTTTAATTCCAAGAAACGGCATAATCAGACTTTTACTACGTACTAACACTCTTTTTTTAACGTCTGACTGGCGCTTTCGGTGTGTTGCTGACCGAAAAAAAGCCGGACGTTTCCGGCAGCCGTTAAACCAGGAACGTGGCGTTACCACCAGAAAAGGCCCAGAAACCGCGTCGGGCGATACGTAAACCGGGTCAGCTTAAACTGCTTTTTTCGGCTGTTGTAGCGGTAGTAGTGCGAACCAACCCGAATCACGGATTTACTCGATAATTCGCTGGGTTTAAAATCGTCTGCCAGCGTATGCAAGCTACCTTTTGTTTGGCTGGCAATAGCGAAATAATCGTTCTGAAATGGCAGTTCCGTCGTACTTCCGGTAGTTCCACAGAGCACGACATGAACCGGTGCCGTTACGTTGCTGAGCAGGCGCATGTCTTTAACTGTGCTGATGTTATCTGCAATCAGAATCAGATGCTTCGCCCTGGGGAACGTTTTCTGTGCGTACAGCAAAGCTTCTACGTCATTTTCAGCCTCATCATCGTTCTGAATCGTGTTTCGAGCGGCTCTGAGCATCAACGGAAGTGCTTTGATAGCGTCCCAGTCACGGCTAACAAACATTTGTCCCGGAGGGCCGTCCGGACGGGTTTGTTGACCAAGGCTGTCGCAGTCGGTAAAAAATACAAAGCCCTTAATCGACGGATTTACGGCGTTTTACGTAACCACGCAAACAGTTGTGTCGTATAAGGATACATGCTCGTGGTCAGGTCGCACACAACAACCGCGTCGGGCCATTGGGAGAAGTTACGAGCCAGTGTTTGATACGAGGTTGAATCATGCCCGAAATCTGCCGTTAACATCTGCTGTTGAATAGCGGTTTCTTCCGGGCTAAACACGACGGGTTAAATACCGGTTAAAGGTCTTTGTTCACCAGGACGAAGCAATGGCTAGAAACGCTGGCAAACCGCGATACTTTTTCTGAAGTCGTATTAACGAGACGAGCCAGCATACAAACGGGTATATGCTGGCTCGTGCGTGATGATACGTACCGGAGTGCTATTTCGGAGGATGCGTTTGCTCGGCGGACTCGATTGGGTTGTGTATGCCCATGCCCGCTACGTTGAAACAGGAGCTTTGGTTGTCGCTTTTGCACTCAAACAGGTCAAACGACTCTACGCCTTTGTCGAGCCGCTCGAAATAGAGCACGAAAGGTACTTTCTCATCATTCTTGATTTCCCGCGTTTGGGGCGACATGGGAATACCTTCGGTTTTCAGTAAGGCATACGTCTTTTTCCCGTCCGACGACGCCAGTACCGCTTTCGGATTGAACGAAATGCTGCTGGCCCCAAAGTAATTGTTATTTCGTTCGTTCGGGTCCTTGCCAAACGTCATGTACAGTACTGTATAACTAGCCGTCAGCCGAATATCCGTTACGCGAATGTCGGGGTCCTGCGAATGGCCCAGGCCACCGTGCGGGTCAGGATAAATTCGGGGCCGGAGCGCGTATGTCGTTTGATTCGGCTGATAGTACTCAGCGCCATCGGCCGGAGCATTTACCGCCGGAGGGCGACTCGATGTGCAGGCTGAGCCGAACAGAAGCAGGAGAACGACAAGAGCTTTCATGATGAAGTTGTTCGTTGTCAATAACCGGCAAGGAGACTGATTTGTTACCCCGCGTTTCTACGCCCAATTTAATGAGTATCAGTCAGCAATTACGCAGGTACACCCGCCGAAATCATCTCCCAGATCTGATCATACACTGCGGTAGCTGATAAAGACGGACCGACGTTGCGGCTACTCACAAATACCGGATGATGTTCGCGAGCGGTACCGATCCGCCCGTGGGAGCCCTTAACGAGTGTTGCGTCGAGCGAAATTACGTTCATCAGGTAACGGAAGCCGAGCAGTTTCCGGCCGAGTTTATACCCGGCTTTGAGCTTGATCAGCGGATTGGTCTGATCCATGAACATCTCAACGGGGTCATAACCCGGCTTTTGGTGAATGGCCACCAAACGGGCATAGTCCGGAGCGCGGGCATCGTCGAGCCAGTAGTAATACGTAAACCAGCTATCCGCATCGGCCATGACAACAAAGTCGCCGGAGCGCTCGTGATCTATGTGGTATTGCTTCTGCTGCTCCTTGTCGAGCACTAACTCAATACCCGGCGTTTTCTCCAGCATGGAGCGAACGGTGCCGTATACGGAGGGGTCGTTGATGTACACATGGGCAATCTGGTGGTCGGGCGTAGCAAAAGCGGGTGAAGCGCCCGCGTCGAATACTTCCAGACCCCGTTCTTCGCGGTAACGTATCAGACCAGCCTCGCGCAGCATCCGGTTGATGTGAATCGGTTTGCTGACATTCGTGATGCCGTACTCGGAAAGGACGATTACCTCGGCATTCTGCTTTTCGTAGTGTTGAATCAGATCCCGGCAAACGTCGTCAATCTCGCGCAGATCATTGGCGATTTTGGTAAAGTCCTGGCCGAATTTCTGGAGGCAGTAATCCAGGTGAGGCAGGTAGATTAAAGTCAGCGTTGGGTCATGCCACTTGTCGACCAGCAGGGACGCGTCGGCAATCCAGCGGCTGCTTTTGATGGTTGTAGAAGGGCCCCAGAACTGGAATAAGGGGAACGTACCCAACTCGTTTTGCAGTTTATCGCGCAGGTCGCCGGGATGCGTGTAGCAATCGGCAATCTTCATTCCGTCGGATGGATACTGCGGGCGGGGAGTGGCCGAAAAATCCGCGGTGGAATACATGTTGTACCACCAGAACATTTTCGAGACGGTGAAGTTGGGATCGATCTTTTTCGCGCGTTCCCAGATCTTTTCGGCTGTCACCAATTTATTGGACTGCTTCCAGAACTTCACTTCGGAGTCGGTGCGGTCGTACCAGCCATTACCAACAATACCATGTTCGCTCGGCCATTTTCCGGTTACGTAGGTCGACTGAACAGACGTTGTCACGGCGGGCAGCATAGGGTCAATGGTCGCCTGATGCTTATTGGCAAACCACTGTTTGAGAAAGGGCGTATGCTCGCCGATCAGCGAATACGAAAGGCCCACTACGTCGAGTACTACGGTCTTTTGCATAGATCAATGAATATCGTCTACCAGACAACGAAACAGAACTCAGAGTGATTTCGCTGTCCGGTACACCCTGTTCTTCATTTATTAAACATGATTCATTACCCACTTGACTTCCCGTTCGATCGAATCAACCAGATCGGCTTTCAGCCCCTCCGGCAGTACGTCCCAGGTATAGGTTTCGGCCTCAAACTGGTTCGTGAACGCCCGATCGGCCTGCAACCGTAACACCTCTACGATGTCGTCCTGGGTTGACTGCAATACGCCGTAGTCCTTGACGAAAAGCGGTACGTGGAAATGGGCACGCCACTCGACATGGGCTTCGTTGAAAGCGGCCAGGGCTTCGGGTAAGTCCGGAAAACGCAGCAACTCGCCTGACTTCGTCCGGGCGACAACCTGATGCAGATAGGTTGGCTCGTTAAACCGCTCAAACGCCTGCCGGACAGCCTCGCGAGCTTCCGCATCCTCCGGGAACTCAGCTTTCAAAGCAGCACTGATCTGCACTTTACCTACCCGCAAGCCATAATTTTTGAGCTTGGCCAGCACATCGGCCGGTTGCTCGTAACCCACCGCGAAATGGCAGACATCGTAACAGAGTCTGACGTGCTCGCAGATGGCGGTTTCGGCGGCATCGTCGGTTAAGCCAAACTGCTCCGTTAACTGCTCAATGCCCATCGGCAGCAGATAATCCGTGAACCAGGCGATGAACTCATCGGCGGTTTCGATCACGCCATCGGGCTCCGGTTCCAGGTCGAGGTGCATCAGCCGGTCGGTTTGCTGCCGAAGCCGGATCAACTCGGCAACAACTTCCAGTACGTTCTGGGTGGTCTGCGAATAGATATAATCGCGGGCAGCAGGTTGATCCCACTCGAACCAGTGTCGATAGGAAAGGGGCGAAGTCGATACGCCACCGGGAATGGGATTGCCTAACTCATCGACCGGCAGCAGGATCGACAGGAGCCGGAATAACCGCTTGGTATAGTCAACCCGGGCTTCGGTAGTCCAGTCGGGGGTATGCACCTGGTCTTTAACAACCGTGTGGTGAAAGCCACCGAACGGGAAGCCGTTCATGGTGAATACGTAGCAGTCGTTGTCGGCTAGCCAATGCTGGAACGCCACCAGGTTTTCGGGCTGCTCCAACTCTTCGCTCGCCTGATTCGACACCCGCAACCCGATACCGAAGGGGGCATCGGGCGAGAGTCGTTTTTTTACTTCAGGAATGGCTTTCTGCAGGGCGGCAAAATGATCGGCCCAGCTTTCGCCGGGGTGTATGTTCGTGCAGTAGCCGAGGTGTCCGAGAGAGGTCTTCATCACATAAGAAGACCTGCCGGGTAACGAACCGGGCAGGTCTGGTGGTTTGGTTAAGCGGGTTGAGATTCGGCAGTTGGCTCCTGTTCTTTCAGGGTCGCGATGGCCTGCCGGATGCGGCTGGTGTCCATTTCGTGCACTTCAACGCCCCGGCCAATTTCGTTCAGCAGCATAATGGTAAGCTGCCCGCCGAGGTGTTCACGGAATTCACTTAACCCGTTCAGGATGCCTGCGCTGTCGTCGGCGTCGAGCATAGGCTGATACAGCGCGAAGCCGAGCGTACGTAACGTATTCAAAACCCGATTTGTATCGGCGTCGGTTAGCCAGCCGAGTTGATTCGAGTAGATCGTGTCGAGGGCTATGCCGATCGCGACGGCTTCGCCATGCCGCAGTTCGAAATTGGTGAGCTGCTCTAGTTTATGAGCGCTCCAGTGACCAAAATCCAGCGGCCGGGAAGAACCCATCTCGAACGGATCGCCACCCGCAATGTGCTGTAAGTGCATTTCGGCACAGCGATGCACGAGGTAATCCATGGCGGTCATGTCGCGGGCGGCCAGTGCTTCGGCATTGGCTTCGATCCACTCGAAGAACGCCCGGTCTTTGATAAGCGCTACTTTAATGGCTTCGGAAATGCCGGCCCGCCAGTCGCGTTCATCGAGCGTAGTGAGAAATACGCTGTCGTTAAACACGGCAACCGGTGGCACAAACGTACCCAGGAAGTTCTTTTTACCCCGATAGTTCACGCCATTCTTTACGCCCACACCCGAATCGTTCTGCGATAACACTGTCGTTGGAATCCGGATATGCCGGATGCCCCGGTGAGAAATCCCGGCTGCGTACCCAACCATATCAAGCACCGAACCACCGCCAATGCCGGCGATGAACGAATGCCGGTCGATGCCATACCGATCTACGGCATCGACAATCGTTTCGATAAGCGCCGGATCGTTTTTGGCCGCTTCGCCACCCGGAACGACCAGTATATGGGGTACGAGTTCAACGAGGGTGCTATGCCTGGCGAAGTAAAGCTTAATATCTGTTTCCAGCTCAGGATGAGCACTTACTACGCCCGAGTCCAGGACAATCAAAAGTTTTTTGCGTATCTCTTCCGTGGCTTGCTGCGTGAAAAAGTCGGCAAGGATACTGTTGTTTGTATCGAAAAGGCGCTCCGTGAAAAAAACGTTGTACGTAAACTGAACGCTGAATGTTTGATGCAAGTAATCCATGAAGGAATAAAGGCACGATTAAATACAGATGCCTTCATCTTTCAAAAATACAATCAAATCGCTAATGGTTCCTCATTGTGTCATTTAGACGCAGAAAATAACGGCTGTTGCGCCAACAAATCGCTAACCTCCTGCATGACGCGCTCCCGCGTGGCCTCTTTTTCCAGAACGACGCGGTGTGTAGCCGCATCCAGTGGTGCCCATTCCGCGGGTTTGGCGGAGGTGAATATGACCACACTCGGCGCATGACAGGCGGCCGCTACGTGCGACACCCCCGTATCGTTACTGACCAGAACGGCCGCACCATCGAGCAGGGCGGCTAACGCACCCAGGTCGGTTTGCCCGGCAAGGCTGATGGCGTTGTGCTTCATCTGAGCCTGCACAGTGTCGATAATGGGCTGCTCACCGGCTGTGCCCGTCAGTATGATTGTATAACCTTGCCCGGCTAAGGCATCACCCACCTCGGCAAAGCGACGTTCGGGCCAGCGACGACCCGATATGCCCCCCGCGTGCAGAATGGCGTACTGATCCTGCGGGCCTACGTAATTACTGAGACATTGGCGGGCTTTAGCGCGATCCTGCCCGGTAATCGGAAATTCCAGATCGTAGCCCCGGTCTGGAATACCGGCAAAAGCCATCAGATGCACCCAGCGCTTCACTTCATGTTCGTGTTCGGGATAGGGTGCGAACAGGTCAGGATTTGGGAAAAAACGTTCGGGATGATGCAGTGGGTAGTAGCCAACTATCGCTTTCGCGCCAAACAGCGTGATCATGGCGTTGACCAACGTACCGTTGCCCTGCATCTGAAACACCACATCCCAGTTACGGGCCTGCATTTGCTGCAAAAATTCGACGGAGCGCTGCGCATCGAACAGCTGTTCGGGCAGACCGGGCCAGCCGGGAAAGCTGATGAACTCATCGAAATAATCGGCGTATCGATCCACGAATTCCGTGGCCCAGGGCAAACTAATCAGGGCAATGTGCGCCTGGGGATAAGCCTGACGTAACGCCCGGAAAGCTGGTACCGCGCAGAGTAAATCACCTAGTTTGATCGCCCGGAACACCGCAATACGTTCCGGCGGGTGAGAAAGAAAGTTGTTGAGTGCCATGCGATTCAGGTTTGTAAGGGCATCCGGGACATTGACGTACCTCCCGGACTAGCTTAAAACAAAGAGTGTCGGGTTAGAAGGCCCGACACTACGTTACGTTTTACCCGGCGTTACCAATACAGAACTCTGTATTTGAACGCGCCGTACAGTCGCCAATAGACGGACAGGAACGGCGTGGCCAGCCCCGTCAGCAGGGCACGTTTCAGGTCGAGCCAGGTGATTCGGTCTTCGGGCAGGTAACGTACCACCAGGTCAGCCGTGAGCAACGTCCACAGCCCTAAACCCGTGGATGCCACCATTCCCTGACCAAGTACGAGTCCGATGAGGCCAAAGAAAAGACCGGCAACCAGTATATAGTACTGCAACACGAGCCCCCGGTACGTGGGGATACGCTCGCGGAACAAATGCGGGTGACGTTTGTAGAGCAAGGCATCATAGCTGTTTTTCCGTTCGTCGCGCAGGGGCGCATACCAGGGGTACTCGCGCAGCGGATGCACAATAATCGCTTCCGGGCATCTTCCAATCGGAATACCGGCCTGAATGAGTTTGAATTGCAGGTCGCTGTCTTCGCGCCAGGCAATATCAAAGGCTTCTTCAAACCCGCCAACCCGCTCCAGAGCCGTTCGGCGGCAGAAGCAGTTGGCGGTGATAAACTCGGCCGTTTCCAGAAAAGCCGCTGTGCGGTCGTAGGCTGATGGATTGTCGGGCAGCGGCATCCGCAACTGACCGGTTATGACCTGGGCACCGCGCTTAAACGAAGGCAGAGCCGCCAAAAGCCATTCGGGTTCGGGCAAGCAGTCGTCGTCGGTAAAGGCCACCACATGACCGCGTGCCGCCCGCCAGCCGCGATTCCGGGCCGCGGCCGGGCCGCGCCGTTGGGGCTGCCCCAGGTATCGCACTTCCAGCGGACCACCTGACCGCGCAATTTGTTTGGCAAAGAGCGCAACGGCCGTTTCAGTTTCCGGCGAGTTGCCATCGTCGACCACAATGATCTCAAACTGATCGCGCGGAAGTCGCTGGCGCCCTAAGGCGTCGAGGCATTTAAGCAAAAGAGCCGGCCGCTGATACGTTGGAATCACGACCGAAAATTCAGGGATCATAAGGTTGTTTGTGAATGAGGATTTAGTTGGGTCGCCGTCGCTGCTGCGTAAAACGACCAGGCTAGTGCTGTAAGTTCAAAATTTAAGATTCTTTGAGTAAGCGGATATACTTACGGAACTAGCCTAATCAACATCCTGCAAAAACTTAACCAAAAATTGGCTGAAACTCTTTTGAAACGGCTTCGCTGCTCCGTGACCAGCCTGCACCAGTCTTCTCTAACATAAACGAACCGATTACCAAAGCGTCTAAAGGCGATGTCCAAAACGATTCAACGGCATCGCGTGGGCTGCAAACAACCGGCTCGCCCTGCGTATTAAACGATGTATTGACTAGAATAGGAACGCCGGTCAGCTTATGAAACGCTTTTAAAAGATTGTAGTACGGCGCGTTCTGCTTCTCGTTAACCGTCTGAATGCGGGCTGTTCCGTCCGTATGCGTTACGGCCGGAATTTCGTGTTTTCTGGTTTCGTGAACCTCATTCACAAACAGCATGAACGGCGACTTTCGGGCGTTTATAAAATAATCGGCTGCGTATTCTTCCATCACAACAGGGGCAACCGGCCGAAAATCTTCCCGGTCTTTCAGATCGTTCAGCCGACCCTGCATTTCGGCCGGAAACGGTGGCGCTAAAATTGATCGGGCGCCCAGCGCCCGTGGACCAAATTCCATGCCTTGCTGCATCCAGCCAATAATGTGGCCGTCGGCCAGGTACTCGGCGACTTCTTCCGCTACGTTGTCGAGCTTTCGGTAGGGGAGTTTCGACCATTGCAGAAACCGCTCAATTTCGGCATCGGTATACGCCGGACCCAGATACGCGTGTTCCATTTCGTAAACCCGCTCGTTACTCAGACGCTGTTGGGCGTCAACCCACATAGCCGCGCCGAGCGCCGTTCCGGAATCGCCCGCTGCGGGCTGCACCCAGATGTTTTTGAAGGGACCGCGATCACGCAGCCGGGCGTTCATCACACAGTTGAGCGCCACACCACCCGCCATGCAAAGACTATCGGCACCGGTCCGTTCGTGCAGCCAGTTGAGCAGTTGCAGCACCGTTTCTTCCAGCACCGACTGAACGGAGTGGGCGATGTCGAAGTGAAGCGCTTCCAGCGGACCGCCTTTTGCGCGGGCCGGACCAAACTGTTGCTCCAGGTTCAAGGGCGCGATGGTGTACTGGCCGTTTTCGCCGAGCTGAATCAGGCTCCGGAAATAATCGATGTATTTCGGCTGGCCAAAGGAAGCCAGCGCCATCACTTTGTATTCGTCAGACGAGTGAAGGAAGCCGAGATACGTAGTCATCTGCTCGTACATCAGCCCCAGCGAGTTCGGCAAAGCAACCTCACTCAGTAACTCCATCTGATTTCCCTCGCCCAACCAGTATGTAGTAGACACCTGTTCGCCCCGGCCATCGAGTACCAGCACCGCTGAAGTCGGGTACGGGCTGGGTAAAAACGCACTGGCGGCATGGGCCAGGTGGTGATTCACAAAATGCCACCGCTGCCTGACCTGATCGAGTGTTACGCCCTGGAAGCGCTTCGACAGGTGCAGCGGCACGCCATCGACCAGGTGACCGGGTGCATTCAGAATAGACGATAGAAACAATCCTTCGTATGGATTCTGGAAACCAGGTATGCCTGCCTGTACGCCTTCCGGACGAAACGGAATCTCAACGGTAAGAGACTCTTTACGATCACCGAGCAGCGGATACGGATCGAAGGAGTAAGTGATATGATCAACTTCGGCCAACGTAATGCCCGCGGTTTTCAGGCAGAAATCAATGGCGTTATACGGGAGTTCCCAGGTAGAAAAGGGAACGGGCCGTTTGCCGTGCTTGATGTGGGTGAAGCGTTCTTCTTCGGCGGCAGCCAGTACAACACCATCGTTCACCAGAGTGGCGGCCGGGTCGTGGAAAGCCGCGTTAATGCCAAGGGTATACATGCGTTATGTCTAGTTGAGACGTTTGAATTCGTAATAGTTTTGCTGGCGAGGGTCTTATTGTACGGATACGGTAACCAGCTCGCGCGCTAATTCTTTTACGGCCACCACAACCGCATCGGGTGAGGCCGTTGGCTGCGCCGGTTCCGGAAATTGTTGCAGCAGGACGTTTCGGGAACGAAGCTCGGTTGGTACGTCAAAATACAACACGCGATTCGGCACCTGCCAGGGGGTATGCTGGGGGTTGGTTTTCGCGTACAGGACAATGACCGGTGTTCCCAGCGCTGCTGCCATGTGCACCGGACCCGTATTGTTGGCAATGAGCACCGGCGCTTCGGCCAGTAGGCCCGCTAACGTACCAAGGTCCATCGTACCGGCCAGATTGAACGCATCTTCGCCAATCTGCTGGCAGATTGTATCGACGTACGCCCATTCGGAGGAGCTACCCGTCAGCAGGATCTGGTAATCGTGGATGTCGGCGAGCCGGTGAGCTGCCTTAATGAATCCACTGGCGGGATAGCGCCGTTTTTCTTCGCTGACCCCCGGATGCATGACCAGCCAGGGGCGCGACATGTCGACTCCGGCTTCGTATAACCAGTGCATAGCTCGTTCCCGCGCCCCATCAGGTAGTTGTAAAGACAGCCGCCTGTCGTCGGTATGACAGCCCAGCGTTGCAACCAGATCCAACTGGCGTTCAACTTCATGGCGCGTGGCGACCAGAACTTCGGGGTCAGGTACCCAGTTGGTGAGCAGTTGGTAGGGATTCTCGCGGCAGTAGCCCAGGACGTCCGGAATACCGGCCAGGTAACAAAGCATAGCCGCTGGCAACGGATTCTGACTTTGGACGGTGAAAATAATGGCCGCATCGAAGTCCGCGCTACGTAACGTCTGGGCCATATCCATCACCTGCGCCGACGTATTGAACCGCGTCTCGGGTTCGTTCGTGGCGCGAACCCACGGTACATCGAACGCGATAACGTCGTCGATTTCCGGGATCATCGGGGCTATGGCTGCCCCGACTGAGGAAGTCAGCAGGGTAAGGTGGCAGGTAGACCAGGTTTGTTTCAACGCCCGGAAGGCGGGTGTCGTCATCAGGACATCCCCGAAGTTATCGAGCCGAACGCAAAGAATCCGCAGTGGACCGTTATGGCCCTTGCCCAAGTTCGTCGTGTTATTCATAGCGTTGAGTTTTTAGGTAACCACCTACAATGACGTGCTCGTCAGTTGTGGGCTTGTTATTGGGCGGAGGGGAGTCGTTTCAAGAATCACCGTGGCCGCTTCTTCTAAATTTTTTACGATGCTGGTTGGTGTGCGGTAAGGGCCGGATTGCCATTCCGTTTCGTGACCACGGTCGACCAGAATCGAACGGCATCCCGCCCGGTTGCCGGCTTCAACATCGTTCAGAATATCCCCGATCATCCACGAGGCTGACAGGTCAATGGCGTATGTTCTGGCGGCATCGAATAACATGCCCGGTTTCGGTTTACGACGATCGCAGTCAATGGCGTAGGCCTCAACTGTCCCGGCGGGATGATTGGGGCAGTATTCAAACCCATCCAGCTTCACCGCGAATGGACTGAGCAGTTCATTCAGTCGATTAAAAACGGCTTCCAGCGCATCTTCCGAGAAATACCCCTTTGCTACCCCCGCCTGATTGGATACCACCAGCAGTTGATAGCCCACTCGTTGTAGCCGTTGCAGCGCCGGGCCCGTTTCGGGATAAAGCGTAATCAAACCGGGGTCAGCGTTGTAGGGAATATCCGGAATAAGCGTTCCGTCTTTGTCCAGAAAAATAGCCGGCCGCATGTTATCCAATGGATCTGTTCACGATAGGTGAGGAGGTTGCTTTTGAAACCCGATTAGTTTTTTGACGCGGCAATCGCCGGCGTAGTTATCGGATTGGTGGTTGGTGATACCGTTCGACGCTGCATCTTGCCGGGCGCTAGCTGTCCTGATAAAATCAACTCGTACAGGTTGGCCGTTTGGTGAGCTACCTCCAGCCAGGTATAATGTTCCTGAACGTGCTGGATCGAAGCCTCACTCATTACGTTGCGAAGCTTCTTGCTGTACAATAACGCGGCCAGCTTCGCGGCCAGCGCGGATGGATCGCTGGGAGGCACCAGAAACCCGGTTTCGCCGTCCAGTACAGTCTGTTTAATACCGCCTACTGCTGAGCCAACCACTGGCGTTCCACAGGCCATCGCTTCGAGAGGGGTGATCCCAAACGGTTCGTACCAGGGCGTAGTAACAAATACATCCGCTGCGCTGTAATAGTACCGTAAGGTTTCGCGCTGCCGCCGACCCGTAAACGTCACCCACTGAGCAACGCCTTCGTCCTCCGCCAGTTGTTGCAACCGGCCGATTTCGGGCGTCAGGTCCGGATCGGGCAAATCCGATTCGCCCCCAACAATCAGTAGCCGGGCAACCATGCCGTACGTTCGGCGCAGACACCCCAAGGCCCTTACTACGTTATCGACGCCTTTACGGGGTACAATCCGACCGAGTTGAAGAATAACCGGCTCGGTCGGGTCAAGGCCAAGGACGATCCGGGCTAATGGTTTATCGATTGGGTAGAATTCTTCAGGATTAAAGCCGTTTGGAATGGTGAAAATTTTGGCGGCATCCGCTTCGTAAAAATGACACAGATCGGCGTGGTCCTGCGGACAAAGGGCGATCAACGCATCGGCTTCCTGGATAACCCGTTGCTCGACATTGAGCCGTTCGGGTGGGAATTGATCACACTGCCCCTGAATCTGTTTGCGCACCTCGCCCAGGGCATGAAAGGTTACGGCAAAGGGAATCGACAGCGCCCGTTTGATATTGGCCGCTACCAGACCTGACATGAAAAAATGAGCGTGAATCAATTTATAAGGATCAGTCTGCCGCTCCATGAACTGAATCGTATGTTCCGTAAATTCGTCCATGTAGCAAAGGAGTTCTTCTTTCGGGACAAACGTTTTCGGACCAGCCTGTACATGAACGATGTGGATATTCTCTTTCCAGGAAACGATTTCGGGTTGATCGGGGTCGTCCCAGCGCGTAAACACATCGACTGCATAACCCAGCTTTGCCAGGTGGCTGGCTAATTCGGCTACGGCAATGTTTTGTCCACCCGCATCCACTCCACCTACCAGCGCTAACGGCGATGCGTGCTCACTAATTAAAGCTAATCTGCATTTCATTGAGTAGTTCCATCCGGGGCTTGGTGTCCGCTCGGAGGGTAAGTCTTCTAACGTGATGTACTAAGAATAGTTAAGTCGACTCGGCATGATGAAGCGTTTATATTCAGTTTTTGAGCCAACGGCCCGCCCCTCTTTTTAGAGCTAAAAATCTGAATGTATGGGCATGCAAATCCGGCCGTAAACTATGAATTGCAACCGGCTGATTTTATAAAATTGCAGGGCTTGAAATGCGCTTTATCTTTGCGGAATCGTCTTTACTGCCTTCTCTTTATGTCTCGTATTGCACTCATTACCGGGGCTACATCCGGTATTGGCCGGGCTACCGCCGAAGCCTTCGCTACGCTCAACTATTCTTTAATCCTCTGCGGCCGTCGTCAGGAGCGGCTCGATGAACTATCCGCTCAACTAAGGCAGAAAACGGCCGTAACGACACTCAGGTTTGACGTTCGCAATCGGGACGACGTAGAACAGGCCATCAGTACGCTGCCCGACGGGTGGAAAGCCATCGACATTCTGGTCAACAACGCCGGCAATGCCCACGGTATGTCGCCGATTCAGGATGGTGATCCGGCCGACTGGGACCTGATGATCGACGGGAACGTACAGGGATTGCTTTATGTCTCGAAGATTGTTATTCCGGGCATGATCGAGCGGAAACAGGGACACATCGTCAATTTAAGTTCGATTGCCGGTAAGCAGACGTACGCCAATGGAGCCGTTTACTGCGCCAGCAAAGCTGCCGTGGAGGCTCTCAGCACGGGCATGCGGCTGGACCTTACGCAGCATGGAATCAAAGTGACCAATATTGCGCCAGGGGCGGTTGAAACCGAGTTTTCGGTGGTTCGGTTCAAAGGCGACACGGCGCGGGCCGCTAAAGTGTATGAAGGATTTTCGCCACTCACGGCGACAGACATTGCCGATACGATCGTATATGCGGTAACCGCTCCGGCTCACGTTACCATTGCCGATCTGACGATTCTGGCCAGCGCCCAGGCCGCAGCTACGGTAATTCACCGACAGTAAACGGAAGAACTCTTCCGGTTTAGTCACTACTTTAAAATGCCTTCCGGATGGCGCCGGCTGGTCGGGTCACTGGATGGCTTTGTTGGCTATAATAAAATCGATATTGTGTTATGCAAACCCTTAAGATTGCAACCGCTCAGTTTGAGAACGCAAGCGGTGATAAAGACTATAACTTAAGCATCATTCGTGAGTTAGCCGCCAAAGCAGCTCGACAAGGGGCTCAGGTGGTGGCGTTTCACGAGTGCTCAGTGACGGGCTATACGTTTGCGCGAAATTTGTCCAGAGAGCAGATGCTGGAGCTGGCCGAGCCTATTCCCGACGGAAAAAGTATTCAGGCCCTAACGCAGATTGCCCGCGATAATGACATTGTGGTGCTGGCCGGACTGTTCGAAAAAGATGCGGATGATCAGCTTTTCAAAGCGTACGTATGCGTCGATAAAAACGGGCTGGTGGCCAAGTACCGCAAATTGCACCCGTTCATCAATCCGCACCTGCTGCCCGGCGATCAATACGTCGTGTTTGACCTCTACGGCTGGAAATGTGGTATCCTGATCTGTTACGACAATAACGTAGTAGAGAATGTGCGGGCTACGGCACTGTTAGGAGCCGACATTATTTTCATGCCGCACGTAACGATGCTGACCCCGTCGACCCGGCCGGGTGCCGGTTTTGCCGATCCGAACCTATGGCATAACCGCGAAAATGACTCGACTTCGCTACGTCTGGAATTCGATGGCATGAAAGGCCGGGCCTGGCTGATGAAATGGCTGCCCGCCCGCGCTTACGATAACGGGATATACGTTGTGTTTGCCAACCCGATTGGCATGGACGATGACCAACTCAAAAATGGCTGTTCGATGATTCTCGATCCGTTCGGCGATATTCTTGCCGAATGTCGTGAACTGGGCAACGATGTGGTTGTGGCTACCTGTACACCCGATAAACTCCAGAAAGCAGGTGGTTACCGTTACCGGAAAGCCCGGCGTCCAGACTTGTACAAAGACATTATTGGGCAGGAACACGAGCCAGAACAGAAAGTGGTCTGGCTAAATGCTGACGATAAGCCCGTTACGTAAGCATGGAAAGCCCGGGAACGACTTCACCCTACACGTTCTCGGGCTTTCAACGTTTATCTGGCGGGCCCGGCCTGCCGATCAGATGGGCGAGCACCATAGGCTCTACGCGGTGTCCGCCATCGTAAGCGGTTAGCTTTAATTGAGGTAAATCGGTCTGAAGTCGGCGTAAATAGCCTTCGGTGTCATCGAGCTGGACTATGTACTCATCCTGATGGCCGTATACGTAATGCGTATCAACCCCAGCTAACCGGGCAGGATCTATGAGTTCTGCTACTCCATTCGGAAAATAGCCGGCCCACAGGATCAGCCGATCAATCGGCATCAGACTCGCTGATAGCCAGCGGCAGGCGGTGGCGGCTCCCTGCGAAAACCCCAGCAACGTAATGTGCAGCGGAGGACGTCCTTGAACGGACTGATCGAAATTGCTTAAAACAGAAGTATATAACGTATTCAGGTAATAAACGAAGTCGTTGATTTCGTGCTGCTTGTCCTCTCGGGTTAGCCACGACGCACCAACTCGGTCGTACTGGCCATTCAGGTACGAGCGCGACAAGCCCTCCGGCACCACAATCAGCGTATGGCCGTCGTCCAGATTCGTAAACTTGCGGCTGAAATACTGCGCTAACTGGCCGAAACCATGCAGGCAAAACCAAAGGTGTGTCGTCTGGTCGTTTAGCTCGCCGAGGGTGTAATAACGGGCGGTACGTTGCACCGCCAGATGATACTCAAGTGCCATGCTTACTGGGGTTTAGGAAACCGTGACCGTTGCCGATCCCCTTTACGTTGCTCGTAGTGCTGCTTGTCGGCGACGTAGCAAAGCCGCTCGATTTCGGCGTAAACCGTGCCCGTGGCATCTTTCCATTGCAGCGTGAAGGTCCGCTCCGTCTGACCGTTAGCCGCTACGTCCTGCCGGATAGCGTCGATATCCGCATCCGTGATCAGGCAGCTGGCGTAGAGCGTAACGCGGGCTGGTTTCCGGAACCGGATATTGGCCGCTTTGTCCCAGACAACGTAGCGTGGCCCCAGAATCCGCAGCAACATGAGCATGTAGAACGGATCGGCGGCTGCGAACAGGCTGCCACCGAAGATGGTACCGACGTAGTTGTACGTCCAGATGTTTCGTCGTAACCGCAAATGAACCTCGCGCGAATCGCCTGACCAGAACAGAATTTTACCACCTGTTCCGAAGAACATCGGATACCAGTTCATCAGCGTCCGAAAGCGCCAGGTTTTGAACGACTCGATGCGGCTCGTTTGCAGAAAAGACGGTGGCATGGCGTTGTTCAGGCTGCGTATAACTCAAATACCTGCCCTTTTTTTATGGCCTGAGCGATCTGGCCCGCGTGATACGAGTTGTGATGCATCAGAAAGGACAGCACGCTCATCCGCGAGGTCTCGCCAAAGGGCGAAGGGATTAGTTCTGCCCATTGCGCATCGCTGGTTTGCCGAATGTGCTCCGCAATCATGGCGTAGCTCTCGCTGACCATTTGCCGGATCGAATCCAAATCGAGCGGGGGGCCGACGTCCGAAACACCACCTGATGCCTGCGTATCGATGGTGACTGACCGCCCAAACAGCATTTTGGCAAAGTGGTGCATGGTTTCTGCGGTGTGAAGGGCGATGAAGCCAGCCGAAGCGGTTGCGGGTGTCAGGCGATTGCGGTAGTTCTCCGGTGTCAGTTTCTGGATCGGTCCGGTGGCCGATGCCTGGTTTAGCTGCCAGAGCTGGGTTAAGAGTTCGGTTGTCATACGAATTGATGGCGGATTAAGAATTAGATTTTTGTAAAAGCTTATTGGAGAAAACAGAAAGGCCCTCGACGGCTTCGCGACCCAGCTCCTCGTGAACCTGCGCGTTCAGCACCTTCCAGATCTTATGGCATCGCTTGGCCAGCTGCGTACCCGTTTCGGTTAAGAACAGCCCTTTCCGGCGGTTGTCCGTTAGCCATCCGTTCCGTTGGAGTAGTTGTACGTCCCGGCTCATGGCTGACTTTTCGATCTGCAATAGCTTTGACAGCTCAGCTTGTTTGATGCCGGGTTTGGCGAAAATGTGCATCAGCAGTCCAGCCTGCGCGAACGTAACGCCTTCGGCTGCAAAGGCATCGTTGTAACGACCGCTTACCATCCGGGTCAGCATGCGCAGCCGGCCAGCTATACAATACGTTTCTGGATTCATGCCGTAAACATGGAGAGATAAAGTTGTATATACAACTTTATCTTAAAAAACAGTGCCCCATCCATTGGAGGGGCACCTGATCTAATTTGTTAAGTCGCTGTTTGCGGAGTCGATGTCGGCGCTACGGGAACTTCTTTCGGTGGCCGCTGGCTCCAGAACGTAGCCAGCAATGAACCCGTGGTGTTCATGATCGGGCCGAAGAGGGCAGGGGCGAGACCGACGGTGGCTACTTTGCCCATCTGCACGGCAATGCCTGAGGCTAAGCCGCCATTTTGCAGACCTACTTCCAGGGCAACAGTCCGGCTGCTTTGTTCATCCATACCAAACAGTCGGGCGCTCCAGTAGCCTAGGAAAAAGCCGGTCAGGTTATGAATCAACACGCACAGGGCCAGCGTCCAGCCAACGGTGAGCAGACTGTCGCGACCAGCCGCCGTGATGATGGCGACGATCAGCACAATGCCCGCCATTGAAATCAAGGGCATAATCCGATTGATTACTACGGCCGACTTATGGAAAACGCGGTTCAGGATCAGGCCAACCACGACGGGCAGAATAACGATCTCAGTGATGTGAATCATCATATCCCAGAAGCGGATCTCGATAAACTGACCGGCCAGCAACTTCATCAACGCGGGCATCAGGAACGGCGCAAGCAGGGTCGCCAGGGTTGTAATCGTGATCGAAAGCGGGACGTTGGCCTTGGCAATGTAACACATAACGTTCGAGGCCAGACCGCTCGGCGAGCAGCCAATCAGCACAACGCCAGCCGCAATTTCGGGCGGGAACTTAAATACGTTAGCCAGCGTGAAACCCAGTAGGGGCATAATCAGAAAATGGCACGACACGCCGATAAGTACCGCCCGAGGCTGTTTGATTACGCCTTCAAAATCTTTGATCGACATGGTGGTGCCCATGCCCAGCATAATGATTTGCAGCAAGGGAACAATTAGTCGTTTCAATTGAAAATCACTGACTTGAGTGAAAGGCCCCGGAAATGCCAGAGCCGTAGCTACGGCCACAATGATTAAAGCGGTGTAGATCAGGTTGCGGTACGACGAGCGTTCGTTTGTTTCAGCTTTCATAGAGACGGCCTGGGTGGCCACGTCCAGGCAGGGAAGATGTACGCTACTGGATGTGGCCATCCAGGCTAACACCAAAAGCGTTTACTCAGACCAAGCTACTCAAAACTCCTTCTTTTAATGAGTACGTTGAGGTTTTAATGGCGGGAATATGATACGTTTTCAGGACGTAGTCAATGAGGCATACGGCCACAACGATCATGTCGACACGCAGTTCGATCATGCCCGGAATCTGCATGCGCTCCTCGCGGTTACGACTGATAAGCTGTTCGTAGGCGCGGTAAAACTCGGTAACGGGCAGGTCAAAAGCGGTTTGGTCAGCCGGGGGCAGATGGCCCTGCTCGTGCATGAACCACATGTCGACGAGCGTATCGAATGTGCCCGACGACCCAACCAGTACGGCGGGCTGATATTGGTGAATGGCGTTGGCCAGTGGCAGCAACTGATCCTGAAAATAGGTATGCAACCGGTTAATGCTGCCTGGAGTAATCGGATCAGAACGGTCCGGCGCTCCGGGCATAAAGCGCTCGAGAAGCCGCTGCCCGCCAATTTCAAAACTTTGTTTCCAGAAAATGCGGTGCTGATTACCCAGAATAAATTCGACGCTTCCGCCCCCAATGTCTATGACGAGGGCGGTTCGATCGTCGAGAGAGCCGGCAGCCCAAACGCCTTTGTAAATGTATTCAGCTTCCTGATCGCCCGAGACAACCTGAACTGACAGGCCGGTTGCGTCACGAACCCGGTCGATGAACTCCTGTTGATTGCGGGCCACCCGAATGGCACTGGTCCCGATGGTGGCCACGCGGTCGGGCGCTATGTTGTGTTGATCGATTACCTCGCGGAAATAGGTCAGTACGGTCAGGGCCCGTTCAATACCTTCCTGAGTGATAATGCCTTGATTGATACCCGCCTGACCAATTTTAGCCGGTCGGCTTTCGCGGAATAGGGTTCGATAGGCTGTTTCCTGTTTTTCGACAATGAGCAGGTGAAATGTATTCGTGCCTAAGTCAATAATGGCTTGCTTCATAGCTGCAAAGCTATTACCTTTGCTACCCGTTTTAGCTAAAACACAACATTTAACACATGCTTATCATTAACGTAAAAGACAACGAGTCGATTGACAAGGCCCTGAAGCGCTTCAAAAAGAAGTTCGAAAAAACGGGCGTGTTGCGGCAGTTGCGGGCGCGGACGGCTTTCCAGAAACCGTCGGTAAAGCGTCGCACCGAGATCATCAAAGCTACCTACAAGGAGCGGATGTACGGTAACCACACGGAGCAATAGAGGTCACCCATCTGAGCGTCGGCCTGGCCGGAATTAATTTGTGGTGTGCAGTTAGTCGGATATTGTTGAATGCGCAGTCAGCAGTATAACCGAGACTAACCAAGAGATAAGA
This sequence comes from Spirosoma fluminis, assembly GCF_054778895.1. Lineage (NCBI taxonomy): Bacteria > Pseudomonadati > Bacteroidota > Cytophagia > Cytophagales > Cytophagaceae > Spirosoma > Spirosoma fluminis. The sequence goes on along the minus strand of NZ_BAAGZD010000003.1, from coordinate 11,736 downwards.
GCAGCAGGCAGTAATGTCTGCTGCTTTTTTATTGCCCCCGGTTTCCTGCAAAAGCACATGAAAATAAAGTAGTTTTGTTTACGTCTCAATCGAGAGGTACGCTCCGCTTATGAATCCAACCGAACAGTCCTTAACGGCCGATTTTCTGCAGCACATCCGCTACGAAAAGCGGTTAAGCCACCATACGCTGACGGCCTACACCAACGATCTGGAGCAATTCAGTACGTTTCTGGCCGCAGAATGCAACATTAACCAGCCGGAGAAGGCCGATTTTCGGCACATCCGTTCCTGGATTGTGAGTTTGGTTGAAGGCGGCATGGACAAATCGTCGGTGAATCGCAAGATCGCTACGTTGCGGAGCTTTTACGGGTATCTGCTCCGGCAGAAACGAATCGATGCTGATCCGACAACGAAAGTGCAGGCGTTGAAAGCCAGTAAAAAGCTGCCGATCTACGTCGAGGAAAAGCCGATGGAAACCTTGCTGAACGAAGTCGATTTTCCGGATACGTTCGAAGGGGTTCGGGATAAGCTGGTGCTTGAATTATTGTACGGTACGGGTATTCGGTTAAGCGAACTCATCAGCCTGAAAATGGCGGACGTGAATCTGTACGACCGGACCATACTGGTTCTGGGAAAGCGAAATAAACACCGCGTTGTGCCCTTAACGCAGCCGCTGTTCGAGTTAATCCAGCAGTACAATCAGTTTAAAGAAAAGGAGTTCTCGGCTCAGGCCAATGGGGTGTACCTGATCGTCAGTGATAAAGGTGTAGCCGCGTATCCGGTGCTGATCCAGCGTATTGTTAAACGGCACCTCGACCTGGTTACGACCCTCGAAAAGAAGAGTCCGCACGTCTTACGGCATAGTTTCGCTACGCATCTGCTGAACCGGGGAGCGGACTTGAACGCCATCAAGGACCTGCTCGGCCACAGTAGCCTGGCCGCTACGCAGATTTATACGCATACGAGTTTAGAGCAGTTGAAAAAAACCTACGATCAGGCGCATCCGAAGGCGAAATTAAAGTAAGACGAACGCTGGTTCGTGTTTATAACGCATAAAGGGCACAGGATAGCGATACTGTCCGTGCCACCGTTCGTACCTTTGCGCTATGAACATTCTTTCGATGAGCCAAACGCTGTTCTACCTGATCGAACAGCAACCCGATTCGCAAAAAGCAGTTTCTTACCTTCAGCAACAGGCCGATTCGTTTCAGGCAAACCCCCAAACGTCGCACTTCTACCGCGTCTTTACCGCCATGCCCCGGTTTGTGGGTAAGCGGTCCATCGACGTACCGCAGGATATTAATTTCGCCCTGGAACGTATTCGGACCGGCTTTACCGTAACCGGCTGGACGCTGGATCGCCTGGCCCGCGTGTGGTGGTTGCTGCAACTGCCTGCCGACGATCAGACCAGTTACGTCCGAACGATTACTGAGCTGTTCAGAGCGGGGGAACTGAACGAACTCGTGGCGTTGTACTCGGCTTTGCCGGTGCTGGCGTATCCGGAAGCCTGGCGTTTTCAGGCAACGGAGGGCATTCGCAACAACATCGCCGATGTGCAGTCGGCGATTATGCTCCAGAATCCTTACCCCGCCGATTACTTCGACGAAGCCGCCTGGAATCAGCTTATTATGAAAGCCTTCTTTACAGATAAGGACGTAACGCAAATCATCGGTCTGGACGAACGTAAAAACGCCCGACTGGCCAGAACGCTCGCCGATTACGCGGCTGAACGTCGGGCTGCCGGGCGCAGTTTACCGCCAAACATTGAGCGACTTATGTAAAACGGACCGTCCGCGTTACGTTACCACTAGTACCACCGATAGACGATCCCGGCCGACAGCAGCAACGATGGGCTGTTGTTTTTTAACAGATCATAATTAAAGAATACCTGCTGGTACTGGGCCTGAATCTCAGCGCCGAAGCCCTGCTCACGCTTGCCGTAGTATTTGACCCCAATAGAAGGCGCAATGGCGGCTTTAAAACCGTTCTGCTGGTCGGCTAACGTACCGAAGAAGTTCGTGTAATCCACGAATGCACCACCGCCCGCCATCTGAACGTAGGGGCGAATGGCTGCGGCATTATCAGCAAAGTAATAGGATAGCGATGCCATGGCCGGAATAACCGTTAACGTACGGGTTTGTACGGCCGATACTTCCTGCCCGCTATTGCCCGATACAAAGCTGTAGGTTTGCCGCCCCAGGCGTTGCTGGTTGTATTGATAGCCGGTTTTGAGGCCGATCGAAAACCGCTGCGGGAAGAGCCATTCGCCTTCTAACGCAAAGTTAGCTGGCGAGATCCGGTCGATGTAGCCCTTCGTACCACCGAGCGGAACGGACACTCCGTAACGGGCGGCAAAATTGAACGTTACGTATTGTTGATAGGGAGAAGCCAGTATGCCTGCGTATTCGTCGCGGTCTGGCGTATTCTGAGCCCAGGCCGCTGTAGTCAGCGTAACCAGAGCAATTAATGCGATTATGCGTTTCATGATGTTAGCGTGCTGCCTGTAAGTAAGGAGATTGGTTAAAAATAGCGGTTAAAGCCTGGTCAACCGCTTCGGCGTTGGGAACATCGGTGCCCCGGATGGTGGCGTCATAAATGACGTTCAACTGAGGCTGTTGATTGGTACCCGTTGCGGGCCGATTTTTCAGATCAACGATCTGAATCTCCCAGTACCGATCGCTGACCTGATACGTATAATACGATGGATAATACGGAGAATAGCCGCCGAATCCTCCAAACCCACCGCCATACCAGTAGTTGGAATAGTACGAGCCGTACGGATCAACACCAACGCCCGTATACCGATTGTTTACCCGAATCACTGCAACCCCCAGATCGGCCGTTTGTCCCTGATTCGTCCGCTGGAAGCCACGGCTGGTCAGGGCGTTGGCTACACCCGATATAAAGCGGCTTTCGACCGTTCCCAGCGAGGTTTGGTAGCCCGTGTTTGACTCAATGACGACTGAATCGGGCAGACTGAATGTGCGATACTGACTGAAGTTCACCGACCGGTCGTAGTTGGTAATATAGACCGGGTTATCTGCCGGGCTCAGATCGTTTAGTGCATTCTCCCGGCAACTGGTCATCCCACCCAGAATTGTTGCCAGCAGAACTGCGTAGAGGCCTATTCGTTTTTGCTTTAGCTGTTGAAGCGTTTTCATAAGTTAATTGTTGTTTAACTATCTATAAAACGAATAGAGTTATCGGAGGTTTACACGAATTGCATTAGAATTTGCTTAAAGGCATGTAGAAATCGTACCCGTATCTTTGTCGAACTTTGCTCACCCTTAGTGGTGGGTTTATTGATTACTCTAGAGAAGAACCTATGGATTTTATGGACTCTATCCGTGGCATGACGTTTTTCGACATGCACGTTCACATGACTTCCCGCACGACCGACGATTATCAGGCGATGGCCGATGCTGGTGTCGTTGCTATGATTGAACCTGCCTTTTGGCTAGGCCAGCCACGTACGGGCGTGGACTCGTTTCGGGATTATTTCGCAAGCCTGGTCGGTTGGGAGCGGTTTCGGGCCTCGCAGTTCGGGATTCGGCACTATTGCACCATTGGTCTCAACTCGAAAGAAGCCAATCAGGAAGAATTAGCCGAACAGGTTATGGAAATTCTGCCGCTTTTCATCTATAAAGAAGGCGTGGTTGGCGTTGGCGAAATCGGGTTCGATGATCAGACAGCCGCCGAGGATAAGTACTACCGGGCGCAGCTGGAATTGGCCCGAGAAGCGAACCTGCCCGTACAGATCCATACGCCCCACCGGGATAAAAAACAGGGTACCAGCCGCAGTATGGACATTGCTATTGAGCACGGAATAGACCCCGGCATGGTCATTGTCGATCACAACAATGAGGAGACAGTACGTGAAGTACTGGATCGTGGATTTTGGGCGGGTTTTACTATTTATCCGTTTACCAAGATGGGAAATGAGCGTATGGTCGAGATTGTCAGGCAGTATGGACCCGAGCGGATTATGATCAACTCTGCCGCTGATTGGGGTATCAGCGATCCGTTGGCTGTTCCTAAAACGGCTGCCCTGATGAAGCAGCGCGGTATTTCGGAGGAAGCCATCCGGCTTGTTACGTTCGCGAACGCCGTCACGGCCTTTGCGCAAAGCGGTCAGCTAAGTCTGGAGGAGTTAACCCAACCGATGAACATCGACCAAAGCCAGCGCTATAACGGTAGTTCCGTACTACGTGGTGGACAAGCTCCTCGGGTTGATAAAGAGTCAACGATCATTAAATAATATTGGGCGAATAAGCGAATCGATGATTGAGCGGAAGCTAGTCACTTGTTCGATTATTCACTCAATTACTCAATGAAACTAAAAGCCCTTATTTCTCTCACTCGCCCGGCTAATCTGGTAACGGCTATTGCCGACGTATTGGCGGGGATGGCTATTGCCGGTTATTTTTTGAACGAAGCACCTCCGGCACCTCCTGTAGGCTGGCTTTCTTTGGCTACCGTATGTCTATATGGTGGAGGAGTTGTTTTTAATGATGTATTCGATGCGGAGTTAGATGCCATTGAACGGCCAGAACGGCCCATTCCGAGTGGAGTGGTTAGCAAAACTACGGCGACTATTCTCGGTTCCGTTTTGCTGATGGTAGGGATTCTAGCCTCACTTCTGGTAAATCAGGTTGCTGGGCTGTTAGCAGTAGGTATTGCGGTAGCGTCGCTTGTTTATGATCGCTACGGGAAGCACCATACGTTGCTTGGACCGATAAATATGGGTCTTTGTCGTGGACTGAACCTGTTGCTGGGCGTGAGTATTCTACCTGATCAGGTCTTACCCTGGCTTTGGGTAGGCATCGTACCCATTGTGTACATAGCAGCTATTACGATGATTAGCCGTGGCGAAGTGCACGGTGGTAGTCCTCTAACGTTGCGGGCGGCTGGTATTCTTTATGCGCTGGTTATCGGTTGCGTAGCCGCCTTGGCCCAACGCCGACAGCAATTAGGTACGGCTCTGCCATTTTTACTCTTGTTCGGCTACTACATTTTTCCTCCGTTATGGCGAGCTGTCCGGGAGCCCATTGGTAGAAATATCGGCATGGCGGTGAAAGCAGGAGTGCTGTCGCTGATTGTGATGAATGCGGCCTGGGTAGCGGCCTTTGCTCCGTTTCCGCTGGCGATGCTGGTCTTTTGTCTGTTGCCCTTGTCGCGGCTGTTGGCAAAAGTCTTTGCCGTCACATAAACCAAAAGCCCCGCTCATAACAGCGGGGCTTTTGCTTGTTACAGAACAACGCTTACGCGTTGGCAGGGGTACAAAACTCTTCGAGCGCCATTTCAAGGTGCTGCGCAATCATCTGTGCCGACCGGCCTTCAATGTGGTGACGCTCAATAAAATGAACCAGCTCACCATCTTTAAAAATACCAATCGCCGGCGATGATGGCGGATAAGGAAGCAGATACTCCCGCATTTTGGCGGTAGCGTCAACGTCGCCACCCGCAAATACGGTGACCATTTTATCGGGCTTCACAGCGCTGGCTGCTAAAGCCGCTTTTACGCCTGGGCGGGCGGCTCCGGCTGCGCAACCGCAAACCGAATTGACCACAACCAGCGTGGTACCCTTTGTGTTCTCCATCGTGTTCACTACGTCGTCTGGAGTCGTTAATTCTTCGAACCCAACGCTGGTCAGGTCTTCCCGCATTGGGACAAGCAAATGAGGAGGATACATAGTTGATTTATGAATTTTGAATTACGATATACAGTTTAAGAGCGGTAATGGTTGTGCATTACATAAAGCCAAGCTCCAGCTTAGCCACTTCCGACATCAGTTCGGTTGAGTAAGGAGGATCGAACGTCAGCTCAACACTTACGTCGTTGACGCCCTCGATTGCCCGAACTTTCTCTTCGATCTCGACAGGTATTGAACCGGCCGAAGGGCAGGAGGGGGAAGTCAGCGTCATCAGAATATAGACGTTATTAACCGGGAATATTTTGATGTCATAAATCAGCCCCAGTTCGTATACATCCACTGGAATTTCTGGGTCGTACACGCCTTTCAAAGCCATTACAACCTGTTCTTTCAATTCAGCTTCGTTCATTGCCGTGTCTTGTTAGTAGGCGTTTCTGTGTTCGGTGAGTAATCGTCAGGCCGCTTTTTCGTAGGCCCGACCGTATGCTTTCATGCGTTCAATCATCGACGCCAGGCCACCAGCCCGTAACGATGTGATCAGGTTTCCCATACCAACTCGTGGTATGAAATACAGGTCAGCGGTGGCAATATCCTCCGGTTTTTCGCCCGAAAGTACCCGAATCAATAAGCTGATCAGACCTTTTGAAATCTGAGCGGTAGGCTCAGCATCTCCATAGAAATACAGATTGTCCCCTTTCAGTTCGGCATCTACCCAAACTTTCGACTGGCAACCCATAATCCGGTTCTCGTCCGTTTTGGCCGACTCCGACATAGGTGGCAACTTCTTGCCCAGGTCAATAATGTACTGCGTCTTGTCGAGTTGATCCTCGAACAAGTCAAATTCTTCTATAATCTCGTCCTGTTTCTCGTTGATAGTCATGCTTAGAGTTTACCTAATTGGCTAGCTTGATGACGAACAGCCATAACAGTTATCATATCGTGAAGATAGATGCATAATAAGCGATAATCACCTACCAGCATTTCCCTAAAGTGGCTTAACTCTTTTTCCGGAACCATGCGGCCCATTTCTGGGAATAACTCCAGCAGTGACAACTTCTTGGTTAACCCGTTCGACCAATTATCGACATAAGCTAATGGAGAGCGTGAGAGATAATGTAATAACGCAGATCTTCTTTGGCTTCGTCCGTCCAAATTATCGGCATTCTTGCATCCATTCTTTCATTTCGCGCATAACAGCTTCGTTAGTATGGCCTTTGCCCTTTCCTGTTTCCTCCATGGCTTTCTCGTAACGATCCAAGATGATTAACCGCTCAACGGCCTCATCCAGGGAGATTTTTTCTGGTAACTGCCGAAAGGTTTCGACAATAGCAGCGGTACTTATCATAGAAGATAATAGGTTAGCAATTACGACATCATTTTCTGTACCCGGCGCAGCCCCTGAACAAGCTTGTCGACCTCGTCTCTGGTGTTATAAACGGCAAAGGAGGCCCGGGTAGTTCCGGCAATACCAAAGCGGTGCATCAGGGGTTGGGTGCAATGGTGACCCGTGCGTACGGCAATACCCTGCTGGTCAAGTATCACGCCGATGTCCTGATGATGGATACCGTCCATAACCCACGAAATTACGCCAATCTTATTCTTCGCCTGGCCAATGATACGTAATCCATCCAGTTCGCTGAGCTGCTCGGTGGCATACTGAAGCAAATCATGCTCGTGAGCCGCAATGTTTTCTTTGCCCAGATTCGCCATGTATTCCAACGCCGTTTTAACCGCCACTACGTCGGCGATGTTAGGTGTACCGGCTTCAAACTTATAAGGAATGTCGTTATAGGTTGTTTTCTCGAACGTCACCTCCTTAATCATTTCGCCACCACCCCGGTAAGGCGGCATCGCGTCCAGAATAGCTTTCTTGCCATATAGAACGCCCATGCCCGTCGGGCCGTACAGCTTATGGGCCGAGAAGACGTAAAAGTCGGTATCCAGCGCCTGCACATCGAGGTCAAGGTGAGAGCTGGCCTGTGCCCCGTCAATCAGCACAACCGCGCCTACGGCGTGTGCTTTGTCGATAATGGTCTTGACCGGATTAATCGTGCCTAGCGAGTTCGATACGTGAACGACCGAAACAAACTTTGTACGTTCGGAAAGCAGCTTCTCGTATTCTTCCAGAATAAGCTCCCCGTTATCATCAACCGGAATGACTCGCAATATGCAGCCACGCTCTTCGCAGAGCATCTGCCAGGGAACGATGTTGGAGTGGTGCTCCATCCCGGAGATAATAATCTCATCACCTTCGCCCAGAAAACGGCGGCCATACGTCTGTGCGACCAGATTAATGCCATCCGTCGTACCGTAGGTAAAGATGATCTCTTCCCAGTGTTTGGCGTTAAGAAACTGTTGGATGGCCCGGCGCGATGCTTCAAAGGCCGCAGTGGCCTGCTCTGCGAGATGGTGAATGCCCCGGTGAATATTGGCATTGTAGCCCTCATAATAACGGGTCAACGCATTGATGACTGGTATAGGCTTCTGGTTGGTGGCTGCGTTGTCAAAATAGACTAGCGGCCGACCGTTGATCTGTTGGTCGAGGACTGGGAAATCCCGGCGAATTCGCTGAATGTCTAACGTACTATCTATTGCCGATTGCATACGAAGTCGTGAAGGTTGTACTATACAGACAACAAGTCAGGTGGGGGAAAGGTGCGTTGTGGGCAACAATGAGTAATGGCCGATGAAGAATGTAAACCAAGTTAAGGCGACTACATTCTTCATTGGCCATTAGTAGTGAACAACTATTTCGTCAGCTTCTGCGTAACAACCCGTTCCAGGTATTCGCGTATCGACTGAATTTTGATCTGACTTAAAACATCCTGCGAGAACGCATAAAGCAATAATGTCTGCGCATCCGCTTTGGGAATCCCCCGCGACCGCATGTAGAACAAGGCTTCGTCGTTAAGCTGACCCGTAGTGGTGCCGTGCGAACACTTCACGTCATCCGCAAAAATCTCAAGCTGAGGTTTGGTGTTCATTGAAGCGCCCGGCGATAGCACTACGTTCTTACACGATTGATAGGCATTGGTTTTCTGCGCATCAGGACGAACATAGATTTTACCGTTGAAAACGCCCGTGCTGTTATCGTCCAGTATGCCTTTATACAGCTCGTTACTGTATGAGTTAGGCATCGCGTGATCGACAAGTGTATGGTTATCGACGTGCTGACGGCCATTCGGCATGTATAACCCGTACATGAAAGCCTCGGCGTATTGACCGCCAAGCACGATGTTCAGGTTGTTACGAACGAAATTTCCGTTAAGCGTTACCGTTGCTGAATAAAAATGGCTGTTTTCGGTCTGGCTGACCTGCGTAGTTCCGATATGATACGCTTTGTCCGTCTCATCCTGAACTTTGTAGTACTGCATCCTGGCGTCGCGGTCGAGCACAATTTCGGTGACGACGTTGACAAAACTTGATCGCTGGCCCAACGTACGGTAAGATTCAGCCATCATGACCTCCGCGTTCTTACCAACAATAACCAGGTTGCGGGGTTGAGACGCTACGTTGGCTTCGCGGGCATCGGTAATAAAGCGCAAAATGATCGGCTGTTCAACGATGGCATTAGCGGGTACCCGAATAACAACTCCGTCGCTGGCCAGCGCGGTGTTTAGGGCCGTGAAGGCATTATCCTGGTAGTCGGCGTAACGCGCAAAGTGCGATCCGATGAAATCAGGTTCTGTTTTCAGGGCTTCGGCCAGATTTGTTATCTGAACCTGTTCCGCCGGGCTTATAATTTTAGACAGCTCGGGTTTGTAAACGCCGTTGACAAAATACAGTACGTTGCCATCGAGGTTAGGAATTTCCAGCAGCGCAAGGTCTGAGGCCGAAAACGTCGATTGGCTGTCGAGCTCAAAAGCCTCTTTCAACAGACTGCTGACGTTCGAGTATTTCCATTCTTCGTGACGGATCGTCGGAAAGCCCAGCAGCTCAAACTGCTTCAGAGCTGCCCGACGAACCTGATGAAGCGGAGTTTTGCTTTCTCCGTTCATGCGTTCTTCGTTGGTTCGGAAGGCCGCCAGTAACTGGTCTTTAAACTCGTTATAAGAGGAGTAAGAAGGAGTCATAGTTGGTTGTCATTAAGTGGTCATTCAAAGGTCGTCAGCTAGTCATTTCTTGTTCGTGTTCCTAAAATGACTACGTAATGACGATACATGACAGCAAATGACGATTAGATTTCGACTTCGGCTTTGATCCAGTCGTACCCTTTCTCTTCGAGCTCGAGGGCCAGTTCTTTCGGACCAGACTTTACAATGCGACCTTTGTACAGCACGTGTACGTAATCAGGCACGATGTAATCAAGTAAGCGCTGATAGTGCGTTACCACGATCGTTGCCCGTTCGGGGGAACGTAGTTTGTTTACACCATCGGCGACAATCCGCAGGGCGTCAATGTCAAGGCCTGAGTCGGTCTCATCCAGAATTGCCAGTTTCGGTTCGAGCATGGCCATCTGAAAAATCTCATTCCGTTTCTTTTCGCCACCCGAAAAGCCTTCGTTCAGCGAACGGCTTAACAGCGACTGGTCGATGTTCACCAACTTCATCTTTTCTTTCATCAGTTTCAGAAACTGCACCGCATCGAGGGATTCCTGCCCGTGATACTTGCGAATTTCGTTCATGGCTGTTTTCAGAAAGTTCGTCGTGCTAACGCCCGGAATTTCGATTGGGTACTGAAAGGCCAAGAAAATTCCTTCAGCAGCCCGCTCTTCGGGCGACATATCGAGTAAGTCTTTCCCTTCGAACAAGACGCTGCCGCCCGTTACGTCATAATCTTCACGACCTGCCAACACGGAGGCTAACGTACTCTTACCGGCTCCATTGGGACCCATAATAGCGTGAACCTCACCGGCATTGACTTCCAGGCTGAGACCGTTAAGTATTTGTTTGTCCCCAATAGAGGCTTGTAAATTGCTGATGGATAACATAATAGGTTGTATCGTGACGGCACAAATAAAGCCGCAAAGTTAACAGAGGAAATGGTATCTGTCCTGATACGTTAACAAAATCAGGAAGTTAAAAGTTGACTCGGCTACGCTTATTCTTGAAAAGCCGATCGGCCTTGTCCGTTCAGCACAGAAAATCCACCATAGGCCTATGGTGGATTTTCTGTGCTGATAATGTCCGTATTGACTAACGGCCTCCTATTCCAGGAACGCCCGGTGATGGGGTGGCTGGCTCATTTCTGTGCAGCCCACGCTTTATTTGTTTCACTACGTATGGAATGCAGGCTGTGGTTGGGCAACCGCATACTGTTGGCGTTAGCCGGACGGTTACGTCTGTGAAACAGGTTGCTGTGCTGTATACGCGCACCGTGTACTGTTTTGGCGCAGCCGGATTTGCCAGGTTGCTGGCAATGACACCATTGACCGGGATCGCCGTGGCGGCTCCTGACAGCGATGCCTCCGGATTAAAGACCGCGCCCTCTGAATACTGATATATGTAAGCAGGGTTGAAGTCAGCCAGAATAATCAGCGCATTAGCCTGAGGAGCGTTATTGAGACAACCAGCCTGTATGGCCCTGGCCGTGAAAACAGGCTGAATACAGGGGGCTATATCAGCAGCTGGCGCAACATACGTGGTACTCGCCGGACCGTATGCTGCGCCAGTGGCAGTAATGGTCCGATTTCCAGTTCCTTTGATGAGTCCTGTCAGGCTGAAGCTAGCACTGGTTTGTCCATCTGCCACGACAACGGTGGTTGAAAATTGACCGTCGGTAACGACTAGTATTCCTGCTTTGGCATTGGTTAGCGCCATCGTTCCGGAAAGTGCACACTCGTTGGTAACCGTTGAGCACTCAACCTGGGTAACGGCTATAGTCATCGTCGGCGGGACTGAGCAGGAAGCTGGTGCGGTGTAAGTAAGGCTGGTCGGGCTATAGCCTTGTCCACTCGCTGAGAGGGTATGCGAGCCTGTGCCTAAGCTGAGCCCCGTTAAGCTGAAGATTACACTGCTTTGCCCGCCACTCACCGAGACCACCTGGCTCACGCTCCCATCGGTGATGGTGAGTGAGCTGGCTACGGCGTTGGTCAAGGACACTGTACCGCTAACACTGTACTGGTTAGTGGCCGATAAACACT